>NZ_QLAE01000006.1 GCF_005876855.1 Stutzerimonas nosocomialis
GTCGCCCAGGCGCAGGGCATCGACCTGCCGGAAGGGCTGGAGATCCTCGACCCGGACCTGATCCGCGAGCGCTACGTGCCGCCGATGGTGGAACTGCGCAAGGGCAAGGGCCTCAATGCCCCCATGGCCAGCGCACAGCTGGAGGACTCGGTGGTGCTGGGCACCATGATGCTGGCCCTGGACGAAGTGGACGGCCTGGTGTCCGGCGCCGTCCACACCACCGCCAACACCATCCGCCCCGCCCTGCAGCTGATCAAGACCGCGCCGGGCTACAAGCTCGTTTCCTCGGTGTTCTTCATGCTGCTGCCCGACCAGGTGGTGGTCTACGGCGACTGCGCGGTCAATCCCGACCCGACTGCCGCCGAACTCGCGGAAATCGCCATTCAGAGCGCCGACTCGGCCGCCGCCTTCGGCATCCCCCCGCGGGTGGCGATGATCAGCTACTCCACCGGCGATTCGGGCAGCGGCGAGGAAGTGGAAAAGGTGCGCGAAGCCACCCGCCTGGCTCGCGAGCTGCGCCCCGACCTCGCCCTCGACGGCCCGCTGCAGTACGACGCCGCCGCCATCGAAAGCGTCGGCCGGCAGAAGGCGCCCAACAGCAAGGTCGCGGGCAACGCCACGGTGTTCATCTTCCCCGACCTCAACACCGGCAACACGACCTACAAGGCCGTGCAGAGAAGCGCCAACGTGATCAGCGTCGGGCCGATGTTGCAGGGCCTGCGCAAGCCGGTGAACGACCTGTCGCGCGGCGCGCTGGTCGATGACATCGTCTTCACCATCGCCCTCACCGCCATCCAGGCCGCCAGCAGCGAAGCCTGATCCCCGCGCGCCATCGTCTCCCGGGGCGGTGGCGCGCGGGCTGCCCGGCGCCCGCCGCATCTGGCGACGATCTCGGCAATAGCTTGCAGTTCTACCCACAATCGTTACCCTTGGCGCCCAAATAATGACCCAAGCGCCAAACACGGGGCCTTCGCCCTGCGCATTTTTCGAGACATCGCACGATGCTGAGCTTTCTGCCCCACGTCCTTCGCGGCGCCCTCGCCGGCCTGTTACTGATCCTCAACACGCTCTTCTGGTGCTGGCCGCTGTTCGCCCTGTCGCTGCTCAAGCTGGTGCTGCCCTTCCCGCTGGCGCAACGGCCGCTGCGCACCGCCATGCACTGGATCGCCGAGTCCTGGATATCGGTGAACAGCTTCTGGATGGATCTGGTGCAGCGCACCCGTTGGGACGTGCAGGGGCTTGAGAAGGTGGACATGAGCCACTCCTACCTGGTCACCAGCAACCACCAGAGCTGGGCCGACATCCTGATGCTGCAGTACCAGCTCAACCGGCGCATGCCCATCCTCAAGTTCTTCCTGAAGCAGGAACTGATCTGGGTGCCGGTGATCGGCCTCTGCTGGTGGGCGCTGGAGTTTCCCTTCATGAAGCGCTTCAGCAAGGAATACCTGGCCAAGCACCCGGAAAAGCGCGGCCAGGACCTGGCCACCACGCGCAAGGCCTGCGAACGCTACCGGACCAACCCGGTGTCGGTGTTCAACTTCCTGGAAGGCACGCGCTTCACCCCGGCCAAGCACGACGAACAGAATTCGCCGTTCACGCATCTGCTCAAGCCCCGCGCGGGCGGCATCGCCTTCGTGCTGGACGCCATGGGCGAGCAGCTGACCGCCATGATCAACATCACCATCCACTATCCGGACGGCAATCCGAGCTTCTGGGACCTGCTGTGCGGGCGCATACGCCACGTGGTGATGCGCATCGAGACGCTACCGATTCCCGCCGAATTCATCTGCAGGAGCTATGACCAGGACGAGCAGTACCGGCTCAGCTTCCAGCAGTGGGTGAACCAGCTCTGGCAGGACAAGGACGCCCAGCTCGAGGCGCTGCACCGGGAATACCCGGGCTCCGCCCGAAGCCCCTCCGACGACCGCTGAACAGGCGAGGCCCTGACGGGCCGCCGCAGCTCAATGCGCCCCGGCGCCCACCACCGGCAGGCGGCTCCAGTCGACCTGCTGCGGAAAGCGGCTGGCCTGCTCGTGGCTGAGCCCGGGCGCGACCAGAAACCCCTGCATCACGTGGCAGTCGTGGGCGATCAGCCAGTCGCGCTGGGCCATGGTTTCGACGCCCTCGGCAATCACTTCCAGCCCCAGGTTGCGCCCCAGATCGATGATGGTGCTGACCACCGCCGCATCGCGGGGTGAATCGAGCATGTTGGACACGAACAGTCGGTCGATCTTCAGCGTATCGAGTTCGAAGTGCCTGAGGTAGGCGAGCGACGAGTAACCGGTGCCGAAGTCGTCGATCGCCACCCGGACGCCCAGCTTGCGCAGCTTGCTGAGCTTCTCGCAGCTGAGGTCGAGGTCCTGCATCAGTGTCCCTTCGGTGACTTCCAGCTCCAGCTGCGAAGGCTTCAGCCGGTAATCGTCGAGCAACCGGCTGAGCGTGTCCAACAGCCCGGCCATGGCGAACTGGACCGGGCTGACGTTGATGCTCAGGACCAGGTCGTCGCCCAGGCGGGGCAGCCATTCCTGGCACTGGCTCAGGCTCTCGCGCATCACCCACTCGCCCACCCGGTTTATCAGCCGCGTCTCTTCGAGCAGGGGGATGAACACGCCCGGCATCACCTGCCCGCTGCCGTTGCCATCCCAGCGCAACAGCGCCTCGAAGCCCCGCAGGCGGCCGGTGTCGAGCTGGATCTGCGGCTGGTAGACCAGGCCGAAATCGTTGCGGTCGATCGCGCTGCGCAGGTTCTCCTCCATGATCAGCCGGGCGTGGGCACGGCCGTTCATTTCCCTGGAGAAGAAGCGGAACTGCTGGCGCCCGGCACGCTTGGCCTCGTACATCGCCATGTCCGCCGAGCGCAGCAGGTCTTCGACGTTCTGCCCGCAATCGGGGAAGCTGGCGATGCCGATGCTCGCCCCCAGCGTCACCTCGGTGCCCTCGATGCTGTGGCGCACCGAGATCAGCTCGATGAGCTTTTCCGCGACCTTGGCCGCGTCCTCGGGATGGTCCAGCGAGTCGAGCAACGCGGTGAATTCGTCGCCGCCCATGCGCGCGAGGATGTCGTAGGGCCGCATGCAGGTTTCCAGCAGGCGCGCCACCTTGCACAGGATCGCGTCACCCGCCTCGTGCCCCAGCGAGTCGTTGATGCGCTTGAAGCCGTCCAGGTCGATGTAGAGGATCGCCATGCGCTTGCCGTTGCGATCGACCCGCGCCAGGGCCGAGTCCAGCGCCTGGTGAAAGCCGCGGCGATTGAGCAGCCCGGTGAGCGAGTCGGTCACCGCCTGGGTCTCGAGCTGCACGTGGAGGTTGCGCACCACCGACATGTCCAGCGCGATCACCACCATCGAGCGCTGCTGGCGCGGCAGCGGCGAGCAGCTCAGCGCCACCGGGAGCGAGCCGCCGTTGCCGGTGCGCAGCTGCGCCTCGTGGACGCGATAGGTCGCGCCGCTGCGCCAGTGCAGGTAGAAGTCGGTCTCGCGCCAGGCCTCGGGCATCTCCGGCGCCTCCAGGTGCGCCAGCAAGGGGGTGCCCTTGAGCGCATCGACGGTGGTGTGCAGCATTTGCGCGATGGCCGGGTTGGCGAAGCTGATGATGCCGTCCTCGCCGACCACCAGAATCCCCTCGGCGGCATTGTTCAGCACCGAGGCGTTGAATGCGCGGGCGCTGTCGAGCTGCTGGCTGAGCAGCTGCAGGTCGCGACGGTTGTGTTCGTGGGCCAGCAGCGTGTTGATCTTGTGCTTGAGAACCTGCGGATCGAACGGCTTGAGGATGAAGTCCACGGCACCGGTGGCGTAGCCGCGCAGCACCGAATCGCGCGTGTGGGCGATGGCCGAGACGAAGATGATGGGCGTGTAGCGGGTGTGCGGGCTGCCGCGCATCAGCCGCGCCACCTCGAAGCCGTCCATGCCGGGCATCTGCACGTCGAGCAGGACCAGCTCCACATCCAGTTCGAGCAGCGCCTGCAGCGCCGCCTCGCCGGAATTGACGGTGTGCACCTGCCAGTCGCCGTCGCCCAGCAGAGCTTCCATCGCAACCAGGTTCGCCTCCCGGTCGTCTACGACCAGCAAGGTGCGGGTGCGGGGCTCCGACTTAAGCTGCGGGCGCGCCATGTGCCACCTCCACTGCCATCGAGGGCATGACCAGGGTCAGCACCCCGATCGAGTGCATCGGCCGCAGGGCCGGGCCTGCCTGGAGCAGCCCCTGTTCGGGCTTGGCGTCCTGCCGCGCGCAGGACCTCAATAATGGGTGCAATCCACCTTCTCCTTATTTGTCTGCGGAGCGCGTCACCGCTACACCGAGCCAATGCTCCAGTCGCTCGGCCAGCTCGCTCTGTGCCACCGGCTTGGGCAGATGATCATCGGCCCCCGCCTCGACGCAGCGCTCCTTGTCTTCCTTCATCGCATGCGCCGTAAGGGCAATGATAGGCACCTGACAGCCGTGTTCGTTCCTCAACCGACGAATAAGTGTGCGTCCATCGAGCTTCGCCGCGCTCATGTCCAGCAACACCAGGTCGATGGGCTCGTCATCGAAATAGTCCAGCGCCTCCTCGGCATCGGTGGCCGGCACCACCTGCAAGCCGAGCTCGTCCAGCTGAGCGGTCATGGTGTAGATGGTGCGCACGTCGTCATCCACCAGCAGCACGCGCTGCCCCAGGAGCGGCTGCTCCACCGCGCCACGCGAGACCGGGCTGTTGTATTCCTGCGGCCGGAGCAGCGGTCCGATCTGCTCGATGGCCCGCTCCCTGGACAAGGTCACGCCAGCATACCGCTCGAGCCGGCGAAGTTCTTCGCCGTCGAGCGGATGATCGATGCCGAGTACCACGCGCGTCCCGCCCAGGGGCCGCAGGCGGTCCAGCGCGGCGAGCAGGTCCAGTCCGTTCGCGCCGTGGTCGATGACCATCGCGCTGTAGGACTGCTCGGCATACGCCAGGCGCGCCTCGTCGCTGTTGCGCACGACCGTCACGCTGTAGCCGAGGCGTTCCAGATGGTCCCGCAGCGCCTGGCGCAGGCTGCGGTCCGTTTCCAGCAGGAGCAGGCGAAGCGGGTTGTGTTTCTGCCGGGCCAGCTCGATGAACAGGCGCTCCAGCTCCGCCCGTGGCACCGGCTTGACCAGGTAGCGGCTGTCCTCATCGTGCCAGTCGTGGGGCTGGGGCACGCTGCTGATGACGATCACCGACACGTCATGGTGCCGCTCTTCGCCACGCACGCTGGCGAGGACCTGCCAGCCACTGTGATCGGGCAACAGCACATCCAGCACGATGGCGGCGAAGCGATTGTTCTTCAGCGCCTGCTGCGCCTCCTCGGCGCTGTGGCAGACCAGGCTGTCGAACCCATGGTTGCCGGCCGCCTCGGCCACTTCCCTGGCGAATGCGGCGTCGCTCTCGACGATCAGCACCCGGGGCCGCTGCTGGGCCACCCGCGGCATCGGTCGGCTTTCGGGGCGCGGCTCGCCCCGGGGTTCGGCCGGGCTGGCCAGGGTCACCGGAATCTGCACGGCGAAGCAGGAACCCTCTCCCGGCGCGCTGGTGAGCGTCACGCGGCCGTCGAGCACCTCGACCAGCTGCCGGGTGATGGCCAGCCCCAGACCGGTCCCGCCGTAGTGCCGGCTGATCGAACCGTCGATCTGCTGGAAGGCCTGAAAGATGCGCTCGTGCTGCTCGGCGGGGATGCCGATGCCGGTGTCGCACACGCGGATGCGGAGCGTCTCGCGGTCCGGCGTCTCGTCCTCGCCCTCGGCGACCCGGTCGACGAGGATCTCCACGCTGCCGCGCTCGGTGAACTTCAGCGCGTTGGACAGCAGGTTGCGCAGGATCTGCTCCAGGCGGGCGCGGTCGCTGCGTATCGCGGTACATACGCCGGGCTCGATCCGCACGCTGAGCGCCAGCCCTTTCTGCTCGGCCATCGGCCGCAGGCTTGCCTCGACCTCGCCGAGCAGGTCCTCGAGGTCGAGCGGTTCGACATCCAACTGCATCCGCCCGGCCTCGATCTTGGCCAGGTCCAGGACGTCGTTGATCAGCTGAAGCAGGTCGTTGCCGGCCCGGTGCATGATGTCGGCGTGGCGAACCTGCTTCTCGGTCAGGTTGCCCGCCGTGTTCTGCCGCATCTGGTCGCTGAGGATCAGGATGCTGTTGAGCGGCGTGCGCAGCTCGTGGGACATGTTGGCGAGGAACTCGGACTTGTAGCGGTTGGCCAGCGCCAGTTCGTCGGCCTGATCGCGCAGGCGCCGTTCCGCGGCCTTGCGGTGACTGATGTCGATGATCACCGCCTGCACCATCAGCTTGTCGCCGGCGCGCATCGGCGACAGCCCGACCTCCAGCGGCAGGGGCCGGCCGTCGGCATGCTGGCCGAACAGCTCGCGGTTGCTGCCCATCCGCCGCGGTTCGGCGTTCTTCATGTAGCCCTGCAGGAGCTCCCGGTGGGTTTCGCGCAACACATCGGGCAACAGCATCTCGACCGGCTGGCCGAGCAGTTGCTGGCGATCGTAGCCGAACATGGCTTCGGTCTGCCGATTGACCATCGCGATGATCCCGCGCTCGTCGACCAGCGCCAGCGCGTTGGGCGAGGCCTCCACCACGTTGCGAAAGCGCTCCTCGGCGCTTTTGCGAGCCTGCAGGTCGACCAGGTTGATCACGTGATGCAGGCCGTCTTCACGGCTCAGCTGGGTCAGGCTGACGGCCACCGGCACCAGCGATCCATCGTCGCGCTGGGCCTGGAATTCCTCCTGATTGGCCGCCATCGGGCCGGCGCGGCTCTCGTCGATCAGCACGCCGGGAACGTAGCGGCTGACGCGCTCGTCGAGCAGCCCTTCGATGGACGTGCCAAGCAGGCTCGCCGCGCTCTGGTTGGCGAGCTCGATACGGCCGCGGTCATTGCACAGCAAGGTCGCGACGGGCAGCTTTTCGATCAGCTGGCGGAACCGCGACTCGCGCTCCTGCAGCTTGAGACTGAGGGCACGACTCTCGCGCAGGGTGCGTTCGCGCAGATAGAGGTAGCTGCCGACCATCAGCGAGAACAGCAGGGCCGCCGTCAGCGCGCCGAGGAGGCTGAACGGTTGCCGGTTGCCACGCAGGATGGCTTCGTACTCCGGCGTGCTGGCAACCACCAGCTGCCAGCTGCGGCCATACATGTATAGGTTGCGGGTGCGCTTGAACTGCGCGCTTTCTGATACCGGCTGGCGCTCGGTGAGCAGGGCCGCGTCCGGGTCGGTCGCATCGTAGAGTTGCAGCTGGAACAGGCCGCTGCGCGAGCCGAGGATGCCCTCGAGCAGGTCGTTCAGCCGAAAGGCGCCATGCAGGGTGCCGGCAAAGGCGGCCCGGCGCTCGTCGCGGGTGGTGGTGGGTGCATTGGGCAGGTACACCGGCAGGTACAGCAGCACGCCGACCTGCACGTGCTGCTCCGTCTCCTGCTTCAGCCGCAGCGGCCCGGTCATGACCGGCACACCCTTCTCGCGTGCGTTCTCGATGGCCTCCCGACGGCCCGGCTCGCTGAGCATGTCGTAGCCGACCACCCTGCGGTTGCGCCAGTCGGTGGGGTGAATGAAGTCGACGACCAGATACTCGTCCCGCTCCCCTTCGGGATACATGCGAAAGCCGGGGCGGCCGTTGCGGCGGATATCGGCAACGAGCTGGGTCAGTGTCTCGGGGGTGGCATAGCGTGCCAGGCTGACCGCCTGGATACCGGGATAGAGGTCCTGGAGCTGCAACTGGTCGGTGGCGCGGGTCCAGTCCTCGGGCGTGACCTCGCCACTGCCTGCGACGAAGCCGGACAAGCCACGCAACACCATCTCGTAGGCGCGCATGCGCTCCTTGAGGGTGTGCTCGATGTCATTGACGGCGAAGACGAAGCGCCGCTCGTCTTCGGCAGCACTGCGCTTTTCAAGGGCTTGCCATTGCCAGCCGACCCATCCACACAGCCCCGCCAGCAAGGTCAGGGTGACCAATACAGGCAGCCAGGCTCTACGCGAATGGAAAGCGGGGCGACGATCCATCCGACCTCCTCAGCCACTTGCTGGCGCACTATCAGCATTGTGAGAGTCTTCAGGCGCCCCAGAGGTTCCGATCGTTTCGATCAGAACCTCCAAACTTGTCACATTATTGGCGACAAAAAACCAGCAAGCAGACGGAGGGAGGTCGCGTGTCTTACATCTGGATCAGGTTGATCTCGACACGACGGTTCTGCGCACGGCCCGCCTCGGTGCTGTTGCTGGCGATCGGCTGGCTCGGACCGGCGCCATAGGCCGAGATGCGGTTGGACGGAATGCCGTTGGACATCAGGTAGGACGCCACGCTCTGCGCGCGACGATTGGACAGGTCCTGGTTCAGCTGCGCCGAGCCGGTGCTGTCGGTGTGGCCGACGATGTTCACGCCGTTCTTGTTGAATTCCTTGAACACCAGCACCAGCGAGTTCAGCGTCGGGTAGAAGCTCGAGGAAATGTCGGAGGAGTTGCTGCCGAAGGTGATGTTGCCCGGCATGATCAGGGTCAGCTGATCGCCGTTGCGCTGCACCTGCACGCCAGTGCCCTGCAGCGTCTGGCGCAGCTTGGCTTCCTGGGTGTCGACGTAGTAGCCGTAGCCGCCACCGGCGGCGCCGCCGACGGCAGCACCGATCAGCGCGCCCTTGGTACGGTCCTTCTTGCTCGAGGTGGCCGCGCCGATGACCGCGCCGCTCACCGCGCCAACGCCGCCATAAATGCCGGCCTTGCCCGCCTGGGACTCACCGGTGTAGGGATTGGTGGTGCAACCGGCAAGCAGTACGAGGCCTGCAGCCACGGCGGTCAGGTTACCCAGCATCTTCATATGTACTTCCTTCGATCATGTTCGGTTATCAAACTGGCCGCCCCGACGGAGCAGGCTCCTGCAGGGCGCGGCAAGATTAACAAGATGAAGCGCAGCGGAGTGGGAACCGGCCATCAGAACGATGATCGGTAGGCACTGCCGGATCAGGCGCGCACGAAGGGGTTTTCCCGCATCTCGTCGCCCAGGCGGGTGTCGGCACCGTGCCCGGCGACCACCTTCGCGTCCTCGTCCAGCCGGTAAAGACGCTGCCTGATCGAACGCTCCAGGGCAGCCCGGTCGCCGCCCCACAGGTCGGTCCTGCCGACGCCACGACGAAACAGCGTATCGCCGGCGATCAGCAGCTTCGCCTCGGGAAACCAGAAGCTCATCGAGCCCGGCGTATGTCCGGGCGTGTGCAGCGCAACGCCACAGCCACAGTCCAGCGCCTGGTCGTCGGCCAACCACTGGTCCGGCGCAGGCACCGGCACGTAGGGCACGCCGAACATCCGGCACTGCATTTCCAGGTTGTCCCAGAGGAACTGGTCGTCCTTGTGCAGGTGCAAGGTGGCGCCGGTCCGCTCCTTCATCTGGCCGGACGCGAGGAAGTGGTCCAGGTGCGCATGGGTGTGAACGATGCTTACCAGCTTCAGCCCATGGGCCTCCAGGCGCGACAGGATCAGTTCCGGATCGCCGCCGGGATCGACGACGATGGCCTTCTTGGTCAGCGGATCACCGATGAGGGTGCAGTTGCACTGCAAAGGCCCGACGGGAAAGGTTTCGCGAATCAGGGAAGCGGAGTTCGACACGGAGAGCCTCGCTGCGGTGGTGTCATGCCGCGCAGGTTATCAAAGACCTGGCGCGGCATGCCCGTCGCGACGCTGGCGCAGCCTCAGAGCGACGACAGTTCCACGCCTCCCTCTTCCTGCCAGCGGGCGATGTCGACGCGGATGCGCTTCTTGTCGAGCTTGCCGACGCTGGTCTTGGGAATCTCCGAGACCAGGGCGATCTGCGAGGGGATCGCCCATTTGTTGATCTGCCCCGCGTCCACGGCGGGCTGGAGGAAGTCCTGCAGGGCGCGGGCGTCTAGCGACTGGCCTTGCGCGAGCACCAGCAGCGCGAACGGACGCTCGCCCCAGCGCTCGTCGGGCACGCCGACCACGGCCACTTCGCGCACCGCCGGATGACGGCTGATGAGGTCTTCGAGGGCCAGCGACGACAGCCACTCCCCGCCGGTCTTGATCACATCCTTTATACGGTCGCGGATGTCGATGGCGCCGCCGGGATCGATCGAGGCGACGTCGCCGGTATGCAGCCAGCCGCCCTGCCAGAGCTCTTCGCCCTTTTCCGGCTCGCGAAAGTAGCTTTGCGTCAGCCAGGGCGCACGCAACACCAGCTCGCCCTGGGCAACGCCGTCGGCGGGCAGGAAGCGCCCGTCCGCCCCCTGGATCGCCGCGTCGACCAGCACCACCGGCACGCCGGCCTTCAGGTAGGCCCGGGTCTGCGCCTCCTCGCCGGCGTCGCGCAGTTCGTCGCTGATATGCGCGCCGGAAATCAGCGGGCAGGTCTCCGACATGCCGTAGGCCGCCGACAGGCGCATGCCGCGCGCCTTGGCGGCCTCGTAGCAACCCCGGTTGAGCGCGCTGCCGCCGACGATGATCTTCCAGCCGGCGAAGTCGATGTCCTGGGCGGCGCCGGCGTTGAGCAGCATCTGCACGATGGTCGGCACGCAGTGGGAGAAGGTGACCTTCTCCCGGCGCCACAGCTCGATCAGCAATTGCGGGTCGTATCGACCCGGATAGACCTGTTTGACCCCGAGCATGGTCGCCACGTACGGCATGCCCCAGGCGTGCACATGAAACATCGGGGTGATCGGCATGTAGACGTCACCGGTACGCATCAGCTCCGGGTCTTCCTTGCCGGTCACCGTGACCGCCGCGGCCAGGGTATGGAGCACCAGCTGCCGATGGGTGAAATACACGCCCTTCGGGTTGCCGGTGGTGCCGGTGGTGTAGAAGGTGGTCGCGACCGAATCCTCGTCGAAATCGGGGAAGTCGTAGTGCGGCTCGGCCTCGGCCAGCAGCTGCTCGTACTCGCCGAGGCAATCGGGCAGCTCTGCATCGGCCGCGCCCTGGTCGGCCAGCAGGATGGTCTTCTGCACGCAGGTCAGCTGACCGGCAATGGCCTGATACAGGGGGGCGAACTCGGCATTGACCAGCACGAAGCGGTCGTCGGCGTGGTTCATGGTGTAGAGAATCTGTTCCGGCGACAGGCGCACGTTGATGGTATGCACCACCGCCCCGATCATCGGGATGGCGAACATGCACTCCAGGTAGCGGTGACTGTCCCAGTCCATCACCGCCACGGTATCGCCGGCCTTGACCCCGGCGGCGGTGAGCACGTTGGCCAGCCGCGCGATGCGCTGGTTGAGCGTGGGGTAATCGAAGCGGAGCTGGTCGCGGTAGACGATCTCGCGGGTGCGCTCGTAACGCTTTCCGGATAGCAGCAGCTGCTTGATCAGCAGCGGGTACTGGTAGGCGTTGTCCGCTGGTTTGAGGATTCGGGTCTGGAGCATCGGGGGCATTCCTTTGTTATTGGAGTTGTTGCCCGCACTCTAGAGGGCGGCGGAAAACCGTAGAACCCGTCGAAAGTGCGATTTTGGCCAGCAGCCATCTCGACCCCGAGGCTCGCCGTGCGATTCCCCACCGACACAGGTTGTAGAACTTTCAGCCCAGTTCGGTCAGCGCCAGCCGCGCGCCCAGCCCCACCAGCACCGCCCCCATCAGGCGATCGAACCAGTGCCCCATGCGGGCGAAACCCGCCCGCACGCGCCGCCGACTGAACAGCCAGGCGACCAAACAGAACCAGAGTGCCGTGGCCAAGGCGAGGTAGAGGCCGTACCCGGCCTGCACCGCAAGCGGCGTCTGCGGGCTGATCACCACGGTGAACAGCGAGAGGAAGAACAGCGTCGCCTTCGGATTCAATCCGTTGGTGACGAAGCCGGTGACGAAGGCCCGCCGCCACGACACCCGGGACTGCTGCGCCTCGGGCTCCAACGCAGCGACGCCCATGGGCCGGGCGCGCAGGGCACGCACGCCCAGATACAACAGATAACCGGCGGCCAGCCATTTGAAGAGGTTGAACAGCATCACCGACTGCGAGACGATCAGGCCGATACCCAGAAGCGAATACGCGACGTGCACGAGGATGCCGCTGCCCACACCCAGGGCCGTCCAGCTGCCCACGCGCCGCCCCTGGGTGACGCTTTCACGCACCACCACCGCGAAATCCGGGCCCGGGCTGGCGACCGCCAGCAGATGCACCAGGGCCACGGTCAGAAACTCCATCCAGTACATGTCTCATGCTCCGCTCAATGCCGGCTGGCATTCTCGACCAGCCAGGGCCACAACAAAAGGTACAGTCATGACCAATCGCCGCGCCGTTTTCCTCGACCTCGCCCCGCTGGACCAGGGCGACCTCGACCTGTCATCGCTACAGGGCGTATTCGACGAGCTGACCTGCCATGAGCACACCGCCCCGCAGGACATCGTCGAACGGCTGCAGGGCGCTCAGGTGGCGATCGTCAACAAGGTCGCGCTCGATGCCGAGGCGCTGGCCGCCTGCCCGTCGCTCGAGCTGATCCTGGTCAGCGCCACGGGCGTGAACAACATCGACCTGAACGCGGCGCGCGAGCACGGGATCACCGTGTGCAACTGCCAGGGCTATGGCACCGCGACGGTGGCCCAGCACACCCTCGCCCTGCTGCTGGCGCTGGCCATACGGCTGCCCGACTACCAGCGCGCCGTAGAGGCCGGTCGCTGGCAGGAGACCGGCCACTTCTGCCTGCTGGACTTTCCCATCGTCGAGCTCGAAGGCAAGACCCTGGGCCTGCTCGGCCACGGCGAACTGGGCAGTGCCGTCGCGCGACTGGCCGAGGCGCTCGGCATGCGCGTACTGATCGGCAACCTGCCGGGCCGTCCGGAGCGCGCCGGCCGGCTTTCGCTGGACGAACTGCTGCCGCAGGTCGACGCCCTGACCCTTCACTGCCCCCTGACCGATGCGACCCGCAACCTGATCGGCGCGCGCGAGCTGGCGCTGCTCAAACCCACCGCATTCGTCATCAATGCCGCGCGCGGCGGGCTGATCGACGAACAGGCGCTGGCCGACAGCCTGCGCAGCGGGCACCTGGGCGGCGCGGCGACCGACGTGCTCACGGTGGAGCCGCCGGTCAACGGCAACCCGCTGCTGGCCGGCGACATCCCGCGCCTGATCATCACCCCCCACAGCGCCTGGGGCAGCCGCGAAGCGCGCCAGCGCATCGTCGGGCAGTTGGCCGAGAACGCCAGCGCCTTCTTCGCCGGCACGCCCAAGCGCCAGGTCGGCTGATCGCGCGGGCAGGCATGCCGCAGCGGCGGCAAGGCTGATAAGCTTCGCCGCTTTTTCAGAGGAGTCGTCATGGATCCGCGCAGCGAAGTCATCTTGCGCCAGGCCGAGCTGTTCGGCGGCAACCTGCTGCTGGCGGGCCTGCCGGCCGACGACCTGCTCGGCCATCTGCCGAACGCCCGCGGCTGGAGCTGGCATGCCGGCGACCAGCAGCGCCTGCAGGCGCGCTTCGGGGAGCGCTGCCTGTTCGGCGTGACCCCGCCGCCGCAGCCCTTCGACGCCGCCGTGCTGTTCCTGCCCAAATCGCGCGAGCTGAGCGACTACCTGCTGCGCGCGCTGGCCAGCCGGCTGGCGGACAAGCCGCTCTATCTGGTGGGCGAAAAGCGCGGCGGTATCGAACGCGCCGCCCGCCAGCTCGAGGCATTCGGCACCCCGCGCAAGCTCGACAGCGCGCGCCATTGCCAGCTCTGGCAGCTGACGGTCAGAGACGCTCCCGACGCCCCGGTGCTCGAGGACCTCGCGCAGCGTTTCACCCTCGACCTGCCCGACGGCCCGCTGGAAATCGTGAGCCTGCCGGGCGTGTTCAGCCATGGACGCCTGGACCGCGGCAGCGCCTTGCTGCTGACCCAGCTCGATGACGTTCCGCGCGGCCGGGTGCTGGACTTCGGCTGCGGAGCCGGCGTGCTCGGCAGCGCCCTGAAGCGACGCTACCCCGAAAGCGAACTGGTGCTGCTGGACGTCGACGCCTTTGCCGTGCAGAGCAGCCGCATGACCCTTGCCGCCAACCAGCTGCAAGCGGAAGTCATCGCCGCCGACGGGATCGACGGCGCGCCGACCGGCCTTGCCGCCATCGTCAGCAACCCGCCCTTCCACCAGGGTGTACACACCGACTACCAGGCCAGCGAAACCCTGTTCCAGCGCGCCGCGTCGCATCTGGTGCCGAACGGCGAACTGCGCCTGGTGGCCAATGCGTTCCTCAAGTACCCCGCCTTGATCGAGGCGGCGCTGGGCCCCTGCCAGACACTGAGCGAGGCCGATGGCTTTCGGATTTACCGGGCCAAACGGCGTTAGCCTGTTGCACAACCGGGTCCGCTTGGGCAAACTCGCGCCCGTCCTGGGGGAGTAGTCTCGGCGAGCACCCTGCCCGCCCGGCGTGCGTCAACATACTTGGTCCACAGACCATGGCGCCCGCGACCAGCGAAGCTGTCACGCAGCCTTCGCCGGCCTGACAAGACCCATGGCATGAACACCTGACCCGGGGGCGGGCAGGTCGTGCATGCCATGGTGAAACGTCGGCCCGCCCCTTTCGGAACCCGCTTGGAATCGTTCTTCATCCCCACGCTGGTCGTCGCCCTCGCCGAAATCGGCGACAAGACCCAGCTGCTCGCCCTGCTCCTGGCCGCCCGCTACCGGCAACCCTGGCCCATCATCGGCGGGATGGTCGTCGCCACCCTGGCCAACCACCTTTTTGCCGGCCTGATCGGCAGCTGGGTATCGAGCACACTGTCGGAAGTCACCCTGAGCTGGATCCTGGCGGCGGCCTTCGCCGCGGTCGCCGTGTGGAGCCTGATCCCCGACAAGCTCGACGAAGACGAAGCCTCGCGCGGACGCCGCTACGGCCCGTTCTTCGCCACGCTGATCGCTTTTTTCCTCGCCGAGATGGGCGACAAGACCCAGGTCGCAACTGTGATGCTGGCCGCACAGTATCCGCAGTTCGTTCTGGTTATCCTCGGCACCACACTGGGCATGTTGATCGCCAATGTGCCCGTGGTCCTGGCGGGCAACTTTGCGGCCGATCGTCTGCCGCTGACGCTCATTCGTCGCGTAGCAGCTGCAGCGTTCGCCGGACTGGCCTTGTATGCCACCTATAAAGCGTTGAGCCTCAGCGGAATGCTGCCTTTCTGACTGCCGGCACAACTATCCGAACCCAGGGCCGCTGCGGCATGCTCGAAGAGGCGCGCCGCAGCCAAACCCAGGAGAGAAGCTGCAATGTCACCGGATGATTGCAAGAAACGTGTCCGTACCCACATCGACCTGAGCTGGAACAAGGGTCGCCTGGCACTGGCCGAACAACTACAAAGCAAATATTTCACCTACAAGAGCTCGCTGGCCCAGCAACCCCTCGACAGCGCCGGGTTCGCCCAGATCGTGCGGGACATCCGCGAGGCGATGCCGGATCTGGAAGTGGTGATCGACGAGTGCCTCAACGACGGCAACAAGGTCATCACCTCCAGCACCCTGATCGGCACGCTGGTCAAGCCGGCGTTCGGGCGCCAGCCGAGCGACAAGATCATGGCGATCGCCGCGATGTCGATCTGGACGCTCAATCCGGCGGGAGACATCGAAGAACTCAATTCGCTCTTCGATATCGATGGCGGGCGTTCCCTGGCCTGTCAGGAAGCGCCCCTGGCGCAGGCACAGCCGCTGGCCTGAGCGGCTCGCCTGAAGGATCAGCGGCCCGAGCGGGCCTGCTCGTACAAGGGCATCACTTTCGGAATGTTCGCCTGCAACGCGGCGATACGGCTGCCGGACGACGGGTGGGTGCTCATGAACTCCGGCGGAGCCGAGCCGCCAGCCTGACTCATCTTCTCCCACAGGGTGATGGCTGCATTCGGGTTGTAACCACCACGCGCGGCCAGCTCCAGGCCGATCAGATCGGCCTCGTTCTCGTTGGCGCGGCTGTTGGGCAGCGTCATCAGGTATTCCACGCCCATGTTGGCCAGCTGCAGGCTGCCATCGCCGAGGCCGAACGCCGAGCCCAGCTGAGTGGCCATCTGTACCCCATAGGCCTTGGACATCGCCTCTCGTCCGTGCTCGCGCAGGGCGTGGGCGATCTCGTGCCCCATCACCGCCGCGATCTCGTCGTCGGTGAGGTTCAGCTTCTCGATCAGGCCGGTGTAGAAGATGATCTTGCCGCCGGGGCCACAGTTGGCGTTCAGCTCCGGACTGGCGATCACGTTGACCTCCCAGTCCCACTGCGCCGCATCGGGGCGGAACACCGGCGCCTTGGCGATCAGGCGCTGGCCGATCGCGTTGACGCGCTTGGAAATGGCGCTGTTCTTGTCCAGCACGCCTTTCTTCGACGCTTCCTGGAGGGTTTCCTGGTACGACTGGGCGTACATCTGGTTGACCTGCTCGGTCGACAGCATGCTGAACATGTACTGCTTGCGGTCAACGCCGATGGCTCCGCCGCTGGTGGTATTGACGGCCTGGCAGCCCACCAGCAGCGCAGCGCCGACCAGCATCGACAGGGAATGTGGCTTGAACATGGTGCTTCTCCGAAAAACGTGGCGCGTATGCTAGAACCGGCCAGAGGCACCGGCAAGCGCGCCAGCGGCCCCATGTGTCGCAAAATTTCAGTTTTCCGGACCGCAGCCGATAACGGGGCCATACCCATAAGAAGGCTGTTTGCCATGTTTCGATCCGTCCAGACCGCATTCGCCGCGCTCGCCGGCGCAAGCATCGTCGCCATCATCGCGGCGCTGCTGCTTTATGTGATGTATTCCGGAGCCCGTACCCAGGCGCTCGTCGAATCCCGTACCAGCGCGATCACCACGACCATGGTCGAGCAGCGCGTCACGGCCCTCGCCCAGCTGCAGATCAGCCGTATCCAGTCGCAGTTGCAGACACCGCTGCTGATCACCGCCGAGCTCGCCCGGGTCAACTCCCTGACCGGCAAGACCGGCGACGACGGCATGCCGCTGGCCAACCTGCGCCGCGAAGAGCTGATCAACCTGGCCCGCGAAACCCTCGTCCAGAACCAGGTGCTGCAGAGCATCTTCATCGCCTGGGAACCGAACGCCATCGACGCCAACGACATCATGTACCGCCGCGATGCGCCCGGCATGCTCAACGGCCGTTTCGCCACCTGGCTGCACCGCGACGTCGGCGGCAAGCTCGCCCTCGACACCCTGACCGAGATCGAGAACACCTCGATGCTGCCCACCGGCGTGCGCGCCGGCGAGTACTACCTGTGCCCGAAGGAAACCCTCAAGCCCTGCGTCGTCGACCCCGCCCCCTACGAGGCAGGCGGCAAGACGACCCTGCTCGCCTCCTTCAACGCCCCGATCCTGATCGACGGCCAGTTCCAAGGCATCATCGGTGCCGACCTCGAGGTCGACTTCATCCAGCAACTGCTCATCGAAGCCAACGGCCAGCTCTACGGCGGTGCCGGCGAGATCTCGCTGATCTCCAACAACGGCCGGCTGGCCGCCTACTCGCGCGACCAGTCCATGATCGGCAAACCCGCCAGCGAAGTGCTCGAGCCCGAGGACCTGGCGCGCGCGCAGCAGCTCAAGGCCGGGGAATACCTCTACCAGATCGACCAGGCGCGCGGGCTGATCAAGCTGTTCCTGCCGTTCAGCTTCTCCGGCACCGACGCACGCTGGACCCTGGCGCTGGAACTGCCCATCGCCGTGGTGATGCAGGAACACCAGCAACTGATCGACACCCTCGCCTCCGACCACGACAGCAACCTGATCGGCATGCTGGTGATCGGCCTGCTGATCGCCGCCGCCGGCCTGGCCCTGGTCTGGATCATCAGCCATCGCCTGACCCGACCGCTGCGTCAGATGGTGGTCATGTTGGATGACATCGCCCAGGGCGACGGCGACCTCACGCAGCGCCTGAACGTCGACAGCCGCAACGAGCTGGGCCAGATCGCCACGGGCTTCAACGCGTTTCTCGCCAAGTTGCAGACGATGATCGGCAACGTGGTCGGCTCGGTGCAGCAGGTCAGCGACGCCTCGGAAAACACCGCCGACATCGCCATTCGCACCGACAAGGGCGTACAGAAGCAGCTGGCCGAGATCGAACAGGTCGCCACCTCTGTCCATGAGATGACCGCCACCGCCCAGGACGTGGCCCGCAACGCCACCCAGGCGGCCGAAGCGGCCAACAATGCCGACCGGGCCGCACGCCAGGGCAAGCAGATCGTCCAGGAAACCGCCGGCACCATCGGCGACCTGGCCGGCGAGATCGGCCGCGCGGTGGGCGTGGTGCAGACGCTGGCCCGGAACAGCGAGAACATCGATACCATTCTGATCACCATCCGCAGCATCGCCGAGCAGACCAACCTGCTGGCCCTCAACGCCGCGATCGAGGCCGCGCGTGCCGGCGAGCAGGGCCGAGGCTTCGCCGTGGTGGCCGACGAGGTGCGCAACCTGGCGCAGAAGACACAGCAGGCCACGGGCGAAATCCAGAACATGATCCAGCAGTTGCAGGAAGGCACCCGCGGCGTGGTTCAGGTGATGGAAAACAGCCAGTCGCGCACGCAGCAGAGCGTGCAGCAGGCCAGCGAGGCGGCTCGCGCCCTGGAGTCGATCACCCAGGCGGTGTCGGTGATCAACGATATGAATACCCAGATCGCCAGCGCCGCGGAACAGCAGAGCGCGGTCTCCGAGGACATCAACCGCAACGTCAGCAGCATCGGCCAGGTCGCCCACGAGGTCGCCGGGGGTGCCGAAGAAGCCAGCCGTGCCAGTGCCGGCCTGACCAAGCTGGCCGAGCAGCAGCGCCGCCTGATCAATCAGTTCAAGGTCTGATGCGCTAATTGGCCGGCGTCAGGCATTCCGGGCCGTCGAGGCCCGGATCGTTGACCAGCGTCGCCAGCGGCCGCTCGCGCAGCGGCTGCTGCGGGGCGGCGAGCAGAGCCTCGAGTTCGTCCAGAGGCGTCTGCGGATCGAGCCAGGCGGCCTGTCCTGCCGCATCGAGAATCAGCGGCCTGCGCAGGCTCGCCGCGGGCAGGGTCACCACCGCCGCGCTCAGGTAGGTATGCCCCTGTACCGGGTAGGCCTCCCACAACGCCGCGAAATACAGAATCGAACCCTCGCCGGTCATCCAGAACGGCCGCTTGCGCTGGTTGCCGCGCCATTCGTAGAAGCCATTGGCCGGCAGCAGGCCGCGCCGCTGGCGGAAGGCGTCGCGAAACATCGGCTGCTCGGCCAGGGTTTCGGCACGCGCCTGGGCCGGCGTGCGGGAGAGATCGGAAAGCCAGGCGGGCGTCAGCCCCCAGCGCACCCGGCTCACGCGCAGGCCCTCGCCGGCATCGTGCAGCAACAGGACCGAAGCGCCCGGCGCCAGGCTCCAGTGCGGTTGCTGGTCGGCGGGAAATCCCGGCAGGCGTGCGAAGTCGGGGTTCCAGCGGAAAAAGGCGAAGCGGCCACACATTTGGCAGAACTCGTCGGGCGGGGGTGAACGGGGGCGTCAGCAGATCAGCTCGCCCGGATAGCTGTCCGGCTCGTCGCCGGGCAAGAGGTCGGCGCCATTGTACTCGGCGATCAGTGACCGCGCCCGCTCGGCATCCGCCTCGGCCACCTGCAGACCCAGCAGGCCGGCAGCGGGCAGCTCGCCTATCGCGCCGATCAGGTGCTGCCCGGACACGAAGGCCACGATTCCCTCGGCCGCCAGCATGCCGACCAGCATCTGCGCTTCCAGCAGATCGCGCGGCTCGTAGATACGCTGCATCACTCATCCTCCCGCAACGCAACCAGCTGCCAGTCGACGCCATAGGTGCGAAGGTCGAAGACGATCGGCCGGCAGCAGACCGGGCAATCCTCGATGTACTGCTGATCCCCTGCGGACAGGTCGAGCACCGCTTCGACCGTCTCTCCGCAGTAAGGGCAAGCATAGTCCTGGGTGTCCAGCATCACCGTCTCCCATGTGACTTGTCGGTATAATGACCGTCTAGTTACCGGCCCGATATGCACGCCGACCACGCCGTTATCCCACAAGAGAGCATGATGGACGAATTCGAAGCCATCCGACCCTACGCCGACGCCGAAGTCCCCACGGTCATGGCGCGTCTGTTCGACGACCAGACCTTCCTCGCGATCCTCGCGCGGTTTCGCTTTCCCCGCCTGGCGGGCTCCCTCGGCTGGGCGCTCAAGCCGCTGATCGCCCGGTACCTGCGCAAGGAGTTCGCCGGACTTGAGACGGTCGACGCGCTGCAGGAAAAGATCGAACCCTACATCGACCGCACCATCGAGCGCGCCACCGACGGTATCACCTATTCGGGCCTGGAGCAGTTGCAGCGTGGCCGCGCCTATCTGTTCCTCGCCAACCACCGTGACATCGTCATGGACCCGGCCTTCGTCAACTACGCGGTGTACCAGGCGGGCCTGCGCACGCCACGCATCGCGATCGGCGACAACCTGCTGCAACGCCCCTTCGTCAGCGACCTGATGCGTCTGAACAAGAGCTTCATCGTCCACCGCTCGATCACCGGCCGGCGTGAAAAGCTGGCGGCCTACCAGCTGTTGTCGGCCTACATCAACCACTCGATCCGCCATGACGGCGAGTCGGTATGGATCGCCCAGGCCGAAGGACGCGCCAAGGACGGGGACGATCGAACCGACTCGGCGATCCTGAAGATGCTGCACATGAGCCGCAAGGACGAACCCTTCGCCCAGGCCATGGCCGAGCTGCGCCCCACGCCGGTCTCGATCAGCTACGAGTACGACCCGTGCGACCAGGCCAAGGCGCGCGAACTCTACATCCGCGCCACCACCGGCAGTTACACCAAGGCGCCCGGCGAGGATGACGCCAGCATCGCCCTGGGCATCACCGGCTACAAGGGACGGGTGCATGTCCATTTCGGCGCTCCAATGGAGCGCGTCCCCGAGGATGCCAAGCAGTTCGCCGTGGCGCTGGATCGCGAGATCCTTGGCAACTACCGCCTGTTCCCGGTGAACTACCTGGCCTATCACATGTGGGCCGGCAAGGACCCGGCACTGGAGGTGCCGGACGCCGCCACCCTGTTCAACGAGCAGGAACTGCAGCGCGCCCATGCCGAGTGGAGCAAGCGTCTGGCGGCCTGCCCGAGCGTGCAGCAGCCCTACCTCGTCGAGCAATACGCCACCCCGGTTCGCAACCAGTACCAGATCCGCCAGCACGGCTGATCCCGACGCCCCGCCCCGCTCGCGCGGGGCGCACCTCCGCCCTCCCGTACCGCAGGCCAGCCGTGACCACTCAGGCAGCATTTGCCTCGTTTATGGTCGTTCCTAAGCCGTGGCGTCCTTGACTATAGTGACGCCCGGCTGCACCCTCAAAACCCCCGAAGGGCCTATCCAGAGCATGCACGACATGCCAGGCGGAACAGCCAGAAGCCCCGGGAACGCCCGCTATCAGGCCAGGACCCCGTGACGCCCCATCGGCGCCACCCACCCTGCGCCTGAATGACGGCCGCACGATGGTCAATGCGCTTCAGGATTACAGGAATAAGAACAAATGAAACAAATAATGCTGAAAACGGGGGCTCTCACTCTCTCTTTGCTGGCTGCCAGCGCCATGGCGGCGGTGTCGGATTCCGATGCGGCCAAGCTGGGCGCCAGCCTCACGCCGATAGGGGCGGAAAAGGCCGGCAATGCCGCAGGCACCATCCCCGAATGGACAGGCGGGTTGCCGGAGAATGCCGCACCCGTCACCGATAACGGCTTCGTGACCGATCCCTTCCCGAACGACAAGCCCAAGTTCGTCATCACCGCCGAGAACGTCGACCAGTACAAGGACAACCTCTCGCCCGGCCAGATCGCCATGTTCAAGCGCTATCCGGACACCTACCGGATGCCGGTGTTCGAGACCCGCCGCAGCGCCGCCATGCCGCAGAGCATCTACGACGCCGCCAAGCGCAACGCGACCCACACCAACCTGGTCCGCGGCGGCAATGGGCTGGAAAACTTCGACACCGCCGTCGCCTTCCCGATGCCCCAGGACGGCCTGGAAGTCATCTGGAACCACATCACCCGTTATCGCGGCGGCTCGGCGCGGCGCGTGGTCGCCCAGGCCACCCCGCAGGTCAACGGCAACTACAGCCTGGTCAAGTTCGTCGACGAGGTGATCTACGCCAACACCCTGACCGACTACAGCCCGGAGAAGCACGGCAACGTGCTGTTCTACTTCAAGCAACAGGTCACCGAACCCTCGCGCCTGGCCGGTAACGTGCTGCTGGTCCACGAGACTCTGGATCAGGTGAAGGAACCGCGCATGGCGTGGATCTACAACGCTGGCCAGCGCCGCGTACGCCGCGCCCCGCAGGTGGCCTACGACGGCCCCGGCACCGCGGCCGACGGCCTGCGCACCTCCGACAACCTCGACCTGTTCAACGGCGCCCCGGATCGCTACGACTGGAAGCTGGTAGGCAAGAAGGAGCTGTACATCCCCTACAACTCCTACCGCCTGGATTCGCCGGAGCTCAAGTACAGCGACATCGTCAAGGCTGGCCACATCAATCAGGACCTGACCCGCTACGAGCTGCACCGTGTGTGGGAGGTCGAAGCGACGCTCAAGAGCGGCGAACGCCACATCTATGCCAAGCGCCACTTCTTCATCGACGAGGACACCTGGCAGGCAGCGATCGTCGACCATTACGACGGCCGCGGCCAGCTCTGGCGCGTAGCCGAGGCGCATGCCCTGTATTTCTATAACGTGCAGGTTCCGCTGTACGCGATGGAAACCCTGTACGACCTGATCTCCGGTCGCTACCTGGTGATGGGCATGAAGAACGAGGAACGCAACCCCTACACCTACAACTACAAGGCGCATTCCAACCAGTACACTCCGGCAGCGCTGCGTAACGCCGGCGTGCGCTGACCGCTCGCCCGCCCTGCAAACGCCCCGCCCTGCGGGGCGTTTTGCATTGTGCGCCGGCAAAAAATCCGCCCATGAAAAAGCCCGCTCGGGAGCGGGCTTTCGAGGACGGGCTCAGAGGATCACTGGGCCAACAGCTGTCCGATGTTCTGGTCGTTGAAGACGCGGGTCAGCGCATCGCTGAGCACCTCGCTGACCAGCTTGGTGTTGGTCTGCTCGTTCGGCGCCATGCCGAAGCGCTGGTTCAGCGTCGCCCCGTAGCGACCGTTGTAACGCCGGCCCCCGTTCTGCGCATCGACGCGGAAGGTGGCGCCGATCGTGGCTTCGGTGACATACAGACCTTCCTTGGGCGACTGGTATTTCAGGTCCGCCAGGGTCAGGGTCAGTTGAGGCGCGTTGAAGGCATTGGGCGACGGCGTGAAGCCGAGCAGGCGAACCGCGGCTTCGGCCTGGGCCTGCAGCTTGGGGATCACGTTGTTGGCCGGAACGATGACCGCGCTGGTCTCGGGATAGAGGCCGCCGCGGGTGCCGAGCGTCGACGAGGGACGACCATCCACCACGCGTACCATGACCGGCTGGCCTTGCCCGACGGGATTGATGGTACCGGTGAGCTTGGGATGCGGATCAAGCTGCTGGGGGCTGTGAGCGCAGCCGACCAGGCCGAGCGCCGCTACCGTGACAAGACCGAACAACAGGCGTTGCAGCATGCTGTCTACTCCAGGTGAGGGTTGAGAAGGAACGGGCCGCAGTATAGCCAGACGGACCGGCCGCTGACAGCGAGCCGATCGTAACCGAAACGGACAGAGGGCTGGCAGTCGAAGCGGCGCCAGCGCAGCGGGGCCCGGCGTTCCCGGGCCAATCGCCCGGGAACGCCGGCGGCCTTCAGTACGACAGGCCCAGGCGCTCGTCGGAGCGCGCGGTGACTTCGCGGTACACCTCGGCATCGGCCGCCAGGAGCTTCTCGCGGGCCGGGAAGATCTCCGCCAGCTTGCTCGCCCAGGCTTGCGACTGGGCTTTCTCCGGGAAGCAGCGCTCGATCAGTTCGAGCATGATCGAGACGGTGACCGAGGCACCCGGGGAGGCGCCCAGCAGGGCCGCGATACTGCCGTCGCGGGCCGCCACCAGCTCGGTGCCGAACTGCAGGATGCCGCCCTTCTTCGGGTCCTTCTTGATGATCTGCACACGCTGACCGGCCACTTCCAGGCGCCAGTCCTCGGCCTTGGCTTCGGGGTAGAAGCCGCGCAGCGTTTCCAGGCGATCCTGCATCGACTGGCGGACTTCCCGGATCAGGTAGCGGGTCAGGTCCATGTTGTCGCGCGCCACGGCCAGCATCGGCTTGAGGTTGCCCGGCCGGATCGACATCGGCAGGTCGAGCGGCGAACCGTACTTCAGGAACTTGGTGGTGAAACCCGCGTAAGGTCCGAACAGCAGCGATTTCTTGCCGTCGACCACCCGGGTGTCCAGGTGAGGCACCGACATCGGCGGCGCGCCGACCGCGGCGAGGCTGTAGACCTTCGCCTGGTGCTGTTTGACGATTTCCTGATTGTCGCAGCGCAGCCACTGGCCGCTGACCGGGAAACCGCCGAAGCCCTTGCCTTCCTTGATGCCCGACATCTGCAGCAGCGGCAGCGCACCGCCACCGGCGCCGAGGAAGACGAACCCGGCCTGGATGTCGCGCTCGGCGCCGCCGCGGGTGTCCTTGACCTTCACCCGCCAGCCCTTGCCGCTGCGCTCGAGGTCAGTGACACGCTGGTTGTAGCTCACGCTAACGCCCGGCTTGAGGGCCAGGTACTGCAGCAGCTGGTTGGTCAGCGCGCCGAAATTGACGTCGGTGCCGTTCATGGCCCGGGTCGCGGCGATCGGCTCGTCGGCCGCGCGGCCCGGCATCATCAGCGGCATCCAGTCGGCCATGGTGGCACGGTCTTCGGTGTAGACCATATCGGCGAAGGCGTGATGGCTGCGCAGCGCCTCGTAGCGCTTGTGCAGATAGGGAACGTTCTTGGCTCCGCGAACGAAGCTCAGGTGCGGGACGGCATTGATGAAGGTCTTGGCCGAACCGAAGCCTTCGCGATCGCACAGGTGAGCCCAGAACTGCTTGGAGACTTCGAACTGGGTGTTGATGGTGACCGCTTTCTTGATGTCGATCGAGCCGTCGGCCGCCTCGGGGGTGTAGTTCAGCTCGCACAGACCGGCGTGACCGGTACCGGCGTTGTTCCAGGGATTGGAGCTTTCGACGGCTCCGGCCTCCTGGAGCTCGACGATCTCAAGACGGATTTCGGGGTCCAGTTCCTTCAGCAGCACCGCCAGTGTAGCGCTCATGATACCGGCTCCCACCAGTACCATATCCACTGCTTCGCTATCGTGTTGCGCCATTAACGCCTTCTCCAAAATCGCAGCAAAAACCTGTCACGACCGCCGTATTCGGTGCGTGTGAAACCCTTCAGCCAGACGGGCAGAAACCGGAGGGGGATTCTGTGCCGTTGGTCGAGCGGGTGCTCGACATGACAGGTCGATCGTCGCCTGCCAGCTCAGAGGCAGGGCTTTTGGCCCTGCCTCTTCCCGCCTTGGCACCCGGAGCGGAACCCGAGGGTCCGGTCAGCTCTGAACAGGTAGCGAAGCGGGGGAAATCGTTCAGCAATTTTCACCATCGCCTGCGGCGACGGCGCGCACGATATCACCGATGCGCGGCTTCTTGATGCGAAAAAGGACCTCGACTCAACGGCGCGCGGCCTCGACCAGCTCGATGTAGGGTTGTGCCTGGCGCTGATCGGCGATCAGCTGGACGAAATCCTGGCCTCGGCTATCACGGGCGTTGAGGTCGTACCCGGCTTCGACAAAGAATCCGAGGAATCGCTCAAAATCATCGATGCGCAGCCCACGGTAGGCCTTGATCAGCTTGTGCAGGGAAGCGGGCGTGTCATCGGCCGGCTCCGGTTGCAGAAACAGCTTGATCGACTCGTCACCGATTTCCTCGCCAATCACCTGTTTCTTGTCTTTGCGCATGCTGCCTCCGGGGGAACGGGTGTTACGGGGCCGGCAGTTTACTCTCGCCGCGCGGCCCGCTCAACGCGATGATGAGCCTTGCGACGAAGGTCGTACGGCGAACGACCTCCCGCACGCGCGTCGATAATGCGACGATCGAGACGATTCGGGTCAGCGCCTGCAAACGCCAGGCGGCCCTATACTGGGGCATGCCGACCAGACTGGAGGGTCATCCGCATGTCGCTGCCGCCACTGTTTGCCGCCTGGCGCGAGGTACTGCAGGTCGGTTATGACGGACGCGCCCTGCGCGGCGACCTCGCCGCCGGGCTGACGGTGGGCATCATCGCCATTCCCCTGGCCATGGCCCTGGCGATCGCCGTCGGCGTTCCGCCGCAGCACGGCCTCTATACCGTGCTGATCGCCGCACCGCTCATAGCACTCACCGGCGGCTCGCGCTTCAACGTCTCCGGCCCCACCGCCGCCTTCGTCGTCATTCTGCTACCGATCACCCAGCAGTTCGGGCTCGGCGGCCTGCTGCTGTGCACCCTGCTCGCCGGGCTGATCCTCATCGTCCTCGGACTGCTGCGTGCCGGCCGACTGATCAGCTTCATTCCTTACCCGGTGATCGTCGGCTTCACCGCCGGCATCGGTATCGTCATCGCCACGCTGCAACTCAAGGACCTGCTCGGCCTCCAGCTCGAAGCCGACCCGCGCCATTACGGCGAGCAGTTGCTCCTGCTGTTTCGCGCCCTTCCCTCCGTCAGCCTTGGCGACACGCTGATCGCCCTGCTTTGCCTGGCGACGCTGATCCTCTGGCCACGCTGGGTCCCTCGCGTGCCGGGCCATCTGGTAGCCCTCACCCTCGGCGCCCTGGCGGCCCTCGCGCTGGAGTCGCGGGGCATCTCGGTCGCGACCCTCGGCGAGCGCTTCCACTACAGTCTCGAAGGCGTCGACCACCCGGGCATTCCACCGCTGCTGCCGTCGTTCGACTGGCCCTGGAACCTGCCGGGGCCCGACGGGCAACCGCTGACGTTGAGCTACGGCCTGCTGCGCGAACTGCTGGCCCCGGCGCTTGCCATCGCCATGCTCGGCGCCATCGAGTCGCTGCTCTGCGCGGTGGTGTCCGACGGCATGGCCGGCACCCGGCACGACCCCAACGCCGAGCTGCTCGGCCAGGGGCTCGGCAACCTGGTCGCACCGCTGTTCGGCGGCATCACCGCCACCGCCGCGATCGCCCGCAGCGCCGCCAACGTTCGCGCCGGGGCGTTCTCGCCGCTGGCGGCCATCATTCACGCTGGCGTCGTGCTGGTGGCGATCCTCTGGCTCTCGCCACTGTTCAGCTACCTGCCGATGGCAGCGCTGGCCGCGCTGCTGCTTATGGTCGCCTGGAACATGAGCGAGGCGCCGCACGTGGTGCATATCCTGCGGATCGCCCCAAGGGGCGACGTGCTGGTGCTGCTGACCTGCCTGTCGCTGACGGTGCTGTTCGACATGGTGCTGGCGGTAGGGGTCGGCTTGCTGCTGGCCGCCGGGCTGTTCGTCAAACGCATGAGCGAACTGACCGACACCACGCCGCTGGCCGCCGACCGGCAGGGGCCGCTCGAGGGCCTGCCGGGCTCCGTGGCGGCCTATACCATCCGCGGCCCGCTGTTCTTCGGGGCGGCGGAAAAGGCCCTGCAGGTGCTGCGCAGGTTCAATCCGCAGATCAAGGTGGTGATCGTCGACATGAGCGCGGTACCGCTACTGGACATGACCGCCCTGGCCAGCCTGGAGACGGTGCTGGACGACTACCGCAAGCGCGACGTGGCGCTGATTCTCAGCGGCTGTCACGCGCGGGTCAGGCTCAAGCTGCGCCGCGCGGGCGTGCATCGCGAACCGGGGCTGCTCTACGCCAGCGGACTGGAGCAGGCGCGGCGCAAGGCGCTGGAGCTGCTGCAGGCACCCCGGCGCGCCGCCGAGGCGGGCGAGCGACGCTGAGCCGCCGCCCGCCTCGCCTGCCGGGGCGCCGAGTGCCGGTCAGCCGGCGTGCTTCTGCAGGTTGGCCATCATTTCCCTCAGGGCCTCGATGTTGTCCGCCGGGTGCGCCGCGTTCTCGAAGTTGCAGATCTGCTGCCAGCTCGCCGCCACGTCCTCGGCGTCGAAGCCGGCCTTCGGATCGAACCCGACACCCAGGCTGCGCTCCCAGCGCACCTTGCCCATCCAGCCGCCGCCCACCTCGAACAGGCCCGAGGTCTCCTGGCAGGCTTCGCTGGCGAGGTAGACCACCAGCGGGCTGACCAGCTCGGGCTTGAGCTGCTCGAACACCTGCGGCGGGATCAGGCCTTCGGTCATGCGGGTGCCGCCCGTGGGCGCGATGGCGTTGACCAGGATGTTGTTCTTGCGGCCTTCGAGCGCCAGCGTACGGGTCAGGCCGTAGAGGCCGAGCTTGGCCATGCCGTAGTTGGACTGGCCGAAGTTGCCGTAGATGCCGGAGGTCGAGGCGGTGAAGATCACCCGGCCATAGCCCTGCTCGCGCATCAGCGGCCAGGCGGCACGGGTCACCTTGTAGGCGCCTTCCACGTGGACCCGATAGACCAGGTCCCAATCGGCGTCTTCCATCTTGTGGAAGGTCTTGTCGCGCAGGATGCCGGCGTTGTTGACCACCACGTCGACCCGGCCGAAGGCATCGAGCGCGTGCTGCACGATCTTCTCGCCATCGGTTACCGAGTCGTGGTTGGCCACCGCAGTACCGCCGGCCTGGCGGATCTCCTCGACCACCCGATCGGCCGCCGAAGCGTTGGCCCCTTCGCCCTGGGCGCTGCCGCCCAGGTCGTTGACCACCACCCGCGCGCCGTGGCGGGCGAAGGCCAGGGCATGGGCGCGGCCCAGGCCGCCACCGGCGCCGGTGATGATCACTACCTTGTCGTCGAAGCGGATGGCTTCCGTCATGTGCAGGCTCCTCGAATGTCATGGGTTCTGGATGCGCCGAGTCTCGCCTCGCATGCGGTGCCGGGCAATCACCGCGTCGCCAATGAATGGCTCGGCATAAGCATGCAGCCGGAGCAGTCCTGAACAGTCGATGCCCAGGCCAGCGCTCGGGGCCGATCCCGGGGGCCATCGAAGGTTCTTCGGTGAAAAGCACAAGACCTGCGTCAAGTATCTGCAAAAAGGCGGCAGGCAAAGCGTGCCAGACGCCCTCCCGCGCCTTGTTGCGGGTCGGAGGGGATGGGCATACTCCGACCGGTATTCCCCTTGGGCTGGAACCCCTCCATGCTGCGTGTGCTTCGCTTCCTCTTCGCGCCTGTCTTGCTCATCGCCTCGGTGCTCGGCCTGCTGTTGCTGACCAGCCAGCCCGCCACCCTGCCGGGGGTGCTCGTCCCGTTCGAAGGCGGCCCGCCGCTGGTCATCGCTCACCGCGGCGGCATGGGGCTGTGGCCGGAGAACAGCCTGTTCGCCTTCGAGCGGGCCACCGCGCTGGGGGTGGACATGCTGGAGATGGACGTGCACCTGTCGCGCGACGGCGAACCAGTGGTGATCCACGACTCGACCCTCGAACGCACCACCAACGGCTTCGGCGAGGTCGCCGACCACGACCTGGCCGAGTTGCAGGCGCTCGACGCCGGTTATCGCTGGACGGCTGACGGTGGCGAAAGCTACCCGTACCGCAACCAGGGCATCGGCATCCCGACCTTCGCCGAGGTGCTCGAAGCGCTCCCGCAGATTCCCAAAGTGGTCGAGATCAAGGCCCCCGATCCGGCGCTGGAAGCGCGGCTGTGCGAGCAGATCATGAACAGCGGCCAGCGCGACCGGATCATCGTCGGCAGCTTTCACGACCGCAGCCTGCAACGCTTTCGCAGTCTCTGCCCGACCGTCGCGACATCCGCCGGGGCCAGCTCGGTGCGCCTGCTGGTGCTGCTCGACCGCATCGGGCTGGGCAGCCTCCTGTCGCCCAGCTACCAGCTCCTGCAGATTCCCGCCCGTCACAGTGGCGTCCAGGTCGCCACGCCCAGCCTGCTCGACACCGCCGCCGAACGCGGCCTGCGCACCCAGCTGTGGACCATCAACGAGCAGCCCGAAATGCAGCGCCTGCTGGACATGGGCGCCGATGGGCTGATCACCGATTACCCCGACCGAGCCCTGCATCTGCTGCGCCTGCGCTACAACGCCGACGAGGACCGGGACCTGTCCGACGAGCCGGACGACGCCTGAGGGGCGCCGACCTGGCTGTTTTTCAACCAGCTTGACGCAAGGCCCGCCGTTTCACCGCTGCGCCGGTGTTTACTCATGTTATCCACAATCCCGTCCACAGCATTCGTGGATAAACCGCTCGAAACGAATCGGCTGCTGCGCCATTCCCTGCAAGCGCGCCCTTGACCGAAAGGCCCGTGATATGCATTCCAGAGCCACCGACCGCCATCGATCAAAAAATGAACGCCTCGCGCCAGACCTACTGGCGCCAGCGTTTCGCTCGCCCACCCCAAGGTTATCCACAGAACATTGCACAGTGATCGGGGATAACCATTCGAAGCGGACCGGCCGCCGCATCAATTCCCACAGCTTCCCCTTGACTAGGCGGCCCTCAACATGCGTGCGAGACGCCCTCACCGGTATCGATCAAAAACTGAGCGCCCGACTCCAGCCTTACTGCCGTCAGCGTTTCGTTCGCTCACCCCAAGGTTATCCACAAAACCTTGCACAGCGATCGGGGATAACTATCGGCGTTGTTCACAAGGCAGGCTATCGGCCCGATTGGTTCCGCTGCGATGAATCGACAGGCGCAGCGGCATAAGCTCACCCTCACCCCTGAGTCGAGGATCTGCTGATGCCGTCTTTCTCCCTGTTTCACAGCCTGCTTGCCGCCTATGCCTGTGCCGCCAGCGGCGCCGCCAGCGCCGACCCTTCGCCCGTGTCCGCCGCCGCGCTGGCGAGGTAGGGCCCCGGGCGCTACCCTGCCTGGCTCTTCAACCCTCGGAGTCGATCATGCCCCTGCGTTCAATCTGCGTGTTCTGCGGCGCCAGCACCGGTGCCAATCCGGTCTATCGTGAGGCCGCCGTTGCCCTCGGCCAGGCCCTTGCCGGGCGAGGCCTGACACTGGTCTATGGCGGCGGCGCGGTAGGCCTGATGGGCGTGGTGGCCGATGCGGCGATGGCCGCCGGTGGCGAGGTGATCGGCATCATTCCGCAAAGCCTGCAGGACGCCGAGATCGGCCACCGGGGCCTGACGCGCCTGGAAGTGGTGGACGGCATGCACGCCCGCAAGGCCCGCATGGCCGAGCTGTCCGACGCGTTCATCGCCCTGCCAGGAGGACTCGGCACACTCGAGGAGCTGTTCGAAGTCTGGACCTGGGGACAACTGGGCTACCACGGCAAGCCGCTGGGCCTGCTCGACGTGAACCACTTCTATACCAAGCTGAGCCATTTCCTCGACCACCTGGTGGAAGAAGGCTTCGTCCGCCCCCACCATCGCGACATGCTGCAGCGCAGCGAGACAGCCGAGGGCCTGCTGCAACAGCTCGAAGCCTGGGAACCGCTGGTGGTACCCAAGTGGGACGACCGCGCGCCTCGCTGAGGCCGGAACCCCGGGCGGCGGCCATGATCCCAGCTTCATGGAACAGCCCCGCCTGCTTGCCGATGCCATGCTCGGCGGGCTCGTGCGCTGGTTGCGCGTACTCGATTGCGACACCGCCTACGACCCCGCCCTTACCGATGCCGAGCTCGTGGCGCTGGCCGCGCGCGAGTCGCGCACGCTGCTGACCCGCGACCGCCACCTGCTGACCTTCCTGCGCCCTCGGTCGGCGCTGCGCATCCGCCACGACGCGCCGCTGCAGCAGCTGCGCCAGGTGGTCGACGCCTGCGCGATCACGCCGCCGCCGACGCTGTTTCGCCGCTGCCTGGTCTGCAACAGCCCGCTGCGGCAGGCCAGTGACGAGCAGGTGGCCAAGGCCCCGCCGTCGGCACGCGCCTTTGCCGAGCCGATGCGTCATTGCCCGGTATGCGACCGTCTCTACTGGCTCGGCTCGCATACCCGGCGCATGCGCGCCACGCTGGCACGGACCTTTCCCGAATGGTCAGCCCTGCGCGGCAACGAACCTTGAGCGCCTGCCTGGCAGCCCCTAGGCTCTTGCAGGGTCGGCACGCGTCGCGCCGGCCGCTGTCCAAGCTGCTACACAGCGTCTTCGCGCCTGACCGGGCGCGGAGCCCAACGCAAGGAGATCGCCATGTTCACCTATGTCTGCCTCGGTACCAACGACCTGCCCCGCGCCATCCGTTTCTATGACCCAGTGATGGCGGCGCTCGGACATGCACGCTGCGAGACGGGCGACGAGCCGGGATGGGAAGACTGCGTGGGCTGGGGACAGTACGAGGACGAAGGCCGGCGGGAACTGGCGCTTTGGCTGCAAAGCCCGTTCGATGGTCATGCCGCCACGTCGGGGAACGGGACGATGGTGGCGCTGGTGGCGAAAACCTGGGAACAGGTCCAGGGCTTCCATGGCGCAGCGCTGGCCCACGGAGGAAGCTGCGAAGGCCCGCCGGGACTGCGCCCCCAATATGCGGCGGACTTCTACGCCGCCTACGTGCGCGACCCGGACGGCAACAAGCTCGCCGCCGTCTGCCGGGGGCGCGTCCAATGAGCTGGCTCGCCCTGACCCTGGTGGTGTTCGGCTGCTTCGTCGCCGTGTTCTATATCAAGAATCGCCAGATGAACCATCCGGCGCTGCAGTTCCCCTATCGCCTCAAGGCCAGCCCCCTGTCGGCCGACGAGCTGGCGCTGTACGAGCTGCTCGGCAAAGCGGTGGGCGAGCGTTACCGGATACTGGTCAAGGTCCGTGCCGCCGACGTGGTGGACGTCACCGCGGTGCCGCGCCGGGCGCCCTGGTATCATGCCGTCAACCGCATTGGCGCCGGCCATTTCGACTTCCTGCTCTGCCGCAAGGACGACCTGGGCGTGGTCTGCGCCATCGAGTACACCGCCAGCCCGGCGGAACAGGAACCCTTCATCGAGCAGCTCTGCCAGAGCATCGACCTGCCACTGGTCAGGCTCAGCGCAGAGCGGGCGCGCTCCTTCAGCGAGGTTCGGAACGCACTCGAAGCGGTGCTGCCTGCCTGACGCCGCCTGCCGGCGATTCGGCGCCCTCTTCCGACTGCAGGAGCCGCCATGGCCGGCCTGTTGCGCAATATCCTGACCCTGCTGTGGGCGCTGCTGCGCCCTGGCGGCGCCCGCCCGGCCGACCGGCTCGTCACGCGGTTTCGCGTCACCCCGCTGGATATCGGGCTGTCGCGGCTCAAGAGCGATCGCTACCTGCAGCTGACCGAAGCGGCCCAGCTCGACTTCCTGGTGCGTACCGGGCTCATCGGCACGCTGATGCGCCATCGCTACAATTTCGTCAACGCCTCGGCGACCGTGCGTTACGCCAGGCCCATCACGCTTTTGTCCCGGGTCAGCGTTGCTTCCCGCGTCGCGTACATCGATGCCCGCTTCGCCTACTTCGAGCACCGCTTTGAGGTGGCGGGCGCCGAGTGCGCCTGCGTGCTGATAAAGATGAAGTTCAAGCAGGGAAGGCGCACCATCGAGCCCGCCCAGATCCTCGGGCCGGTCGGCGCGGCGCAAAAGCCCGAACATCTGCAGCGCTGGGATGACCTGCTGGATCGCTGGCCCTGACGGGAGGGCCGGCACATCCTGGACTCTCCGCTGTCTACTAGCCAACCTGCAACGAACTGCCCATGCGCTGGAAAAGCTACCTGAGCCGCACGCTCGAACTCGTCTCCACCCTCATCCGCCGCTACCCGGGCACCGTCGCCGTGTTCGGCTTCTGCTCGGGCCTCGCCAGTTTCGTGCTGGTGGACCGGCAAGCCGGACTGGCCAAGGTCGTGGCGCTGGTGATGCTGGTCAGCTGGGTGTGGCTGATGCTGGAGAACAGCCTGCGCCGCTTCATCGAGCACCGGTTCGGCTGGCAGCTGCCGCCACCGCTGCTGCGCTATGCGACGCAGATGGTTCACCAGGAAAGCCTGTTCTTCATCATTCCCTTCTTTTTCGTCACGACGACCTGGAACAGCGGTCAGGCGGTATTCACCCTGCTGCTCGGCTGCGCGGCGCTGGTTTCGCTGGTCGACCCGCTGTACTACAGGTGGCTGGCGCCCCGTCGCTGGGTGTACCTGGCCTTCCATGCCCTGACGCTGTTCGCGGTGCTGCTCACCGCGCTGCCGATCATCCTGCACCTGTCGACGCCGCAGAGTTACCAGCTTGCCCTGGGCATCGCCGTCCTGCTGGCGCTGCCCAGCTTCAGCTCGCTGTTTCCGGACTGGGGCTGGCGACGCGGCGTGGCGATCTGCGCGCTGGCCGCCATGGTGGGGCTGGCCGGCTGGTACGGCCGGGCGTGGGTGCCGCCCGCCACCCTGTGGCTGACGGACGTCGCGGTCAGCAGGAGCATGGACAATGCCAGGCGCGAGCCGGGCCAGAGCCTGCGCCGCCTCGGCAGCGCGCAGCTCCAGGCCGACGGGCTGTACGCCTACACCGCTATCAATGCCCCGCGCGGCCTCAAGGAACGCATCTACCATGAGTGGATGCACAACGGCAGGCGCGTCGACCGCATCGCGCTGGACATCAACGGCGGCCGCAAGCAGGGCTACCGCGCCTGGAGCCACAAGCGCAACTTCCCGCAGGACCCGGTGGGGCGCTGGCGCGTCAGGGTCGTGACCGAGGCAGGCCAGATGATCGGCACGCTGCGCTTCGAAGTCACCCCATAGGCCGACCGAACCCTCGGGCCCGTTGCGGTTCATAAGAGCATGACCGGGGAGCTCGGCATGACCTACTGGGAACGCATCGTCTCGACGCTGGCTTCGGAGTTTTCCGACATTCCGGACGTGGAAGAAGCCACGCGAGTCGTCACGCGACTGACCTTCGCCGCCGTGCTGGGCGGCCTGGTCGGCTACGAACGCGAGCGCAAGGGCAAGGCGGCGGGCCTGCGGACCCACATGCTGGTCTCGCTGGGCTCGGCCCTGTTCGTCCTCACCGCCCTGCAGGGCGGCGTGCCACGCGACGATGTCTCCCGGATCATCCAGGGGATCGTCACCGGCATCGGCTTTCTCGGCGCGGGGACCATTCTCAAGGGCAGCACCATCCAGGAAGTCCAGGGGCTGACCACCGCGGCCGGCATCTGGCTGACGGCGGCGATCGGCGTCGCGGCCGGGCTGGGCAACGAGGCCACGGCGGTCTTCAGCACGCTGCTCGCACTCGCCGTGTTCATCCTCATGCCCGGACTCGAACGCCACGCCGCGCGTCGCGCCGGCCGACGCCGCAAGCGTCGCCGCGGTCGGGAAGAGGCGCCCTGACGGCACGCCGAGCCGGAGCTCCCGTGGCGTCCGCTCAGAGCACCACGGGCAGGCGGCGAACCAGGCGAATCTCCTCGGTCGAGAGCGTCACGCCATAGGCGATGATCTCGACGCCGGCCGCCCTGGCCTCGGCGAGGGCGGCGGCGTAGGCGGGGTCGATTTCCGCCGCCGGACGCACCGCTTCGATGCCGCTGAGGTTCACGCAGTACAGCAGTACGGCCCGGACACCCTCGCGCGCCAGCGCGGCCAGCTCGCGCAAATGGCGCGTGCCCCGGCTGGTCACCGCATCGGGAAAGGCCGCCACATGGCCTTCATCGAACCCCAGCGTGACGCTCTTGACCTCGACATAGGCCGGGCCTTCGGGGAATTCGAGGCGGAAGTCGACCCGGCTGTTCTCCGCGCCGTAGGGCACTTCACGTCGCAACGCCGTGAACCCGGCCAGCTCCTCGATCACCCCGCCACGCAAGGCCTCTTCCACCAATGAATTGGCCCGGGCGGTATTCACGCAGGCCAGCCGGCCCTGCGGCGTCTCGGCCAGCTCCCAGGTCGCCGCGAGCTTGCGCCTGGGGTCGCTGGAGCGCTGAAACCAGACGCGCCCGCCCTCGCTCATGCAGTTGAGCATCGAACCGGTATTGGGGCAGTGAATGCACAGGTGCTCGCCTTCGGCGGTCACCACATCGGCGAGAAAGCGCTTGTACCGGCGCAGCAGCCGCCCTTCCTCCAGGGGTGTGGAAAAACGCATCAGCCGGCCCAGCTCTGCAGACCGCGGGCGATGCGCTCGACAGCCTGCTCCAGGCGCGGCACCTGCTGGGTGTAGGCGAAGCGCACATGGTGTCCGGCCAGGTGGCGGCCGAAATCCAGGCCCGGGGTAAAGGCCACGTGCTCGGTCTCGAGAAAATGCTGGCAAAAACGGTAGGCGTCCCCGCCGAACGCGCTGATGTCGGCATACAGGTAAAAGGCGCCTTCGGGCTCGACGGCGATACCGAATCCGAGTTCGCGCAGCGCCGGCAGCAGAAAATCGCGGCGCCGCCCGAATTCGGCCCGGCGCGCCTCGAGGATCTCGAGCGTCTGCGGCTCGAAACAGGCCAGCGCCGCGTGCTGCGCCATGGTCGGCGCACTGATGTAGAGGTTCTGCGCCAGCTTCTCCAGCTCCGGCACCGCCTCGGGCGGCGCGACCAGCCAGCCCAGGCGCCAGCCGGTCATGCCGAAATATTTGGAGAAACTGTTGAGCACGAACGCCGAGTCGTCCACCTCCAGCGCACTGGCGGCGTCCATGCCGTAGGTCAGCCCGTGGTAGATCTCGTCGACGACCAGATGACCACCGCGGGCCTTGATCGACGCGGCCAGGGCCGCCAACTCGTCGCGCGAAAGCACCGTTCCGGTGGGGTTGGCGGGCGAGGCGACCAGCGCGCCGACGCTGTCGCGGTCCCAGTGCCGCTGCACCAGCTCGGGCGTGAGCTGGTAGCGGGTCTGCGGTCCGACCGGGACCAGCTGCGCCGCCCCCTCGATCAGCCGCAGGAAGTGCCGGTTGCAGGGATAGCCGGGATCGGCGAGCAACCAGTGCTTGCCCGGATCGACCAGCAGGCCGCTGGTCAACAGCAAGGCGCCCGAGCCTCCGGGAGTAATCATGATCCGTTCGGGGTCAATAGCTAGCTTGTAGCGCTGCGCGTAGAAACCCGCGATGGCCTCGCGCAGCTCCGGCAGCCCACGGGCAGCCGTGTAACGCGTGTGTCCGGCGGCCAGCGCAGCCTGTCCGGCAGCGATGATAGGGGCGGCGGTGGTGAAATCAGGCTCGCCGATTTCGAGGTGAATCACATCGTGCCCCTGGGCCTGCAATTGATTGGCACGCGCCAGCAATGCCATGACATGAAAAGGTTCGATTGCCCGGCTGCGAGCGCTGTAAGACGAGGTCATCTGACCGTCCTTGAGACATAAAAATTGAATTCTACCGAAGGTCTCTCACACGCCGCAGCCACCGTGATCGCCGGGAGTAGCGCACCCCGATTCGATCTGGTAAGTTCGCCCGCTTGCAGCCGCAGGGCCGGCACGGGTCGGCGAGGGACCACTCACCTGCGCAATGGACATAGCGAGAGGCGTTCATCCAATGGCCATTCTTAAAGAAACACAAACCAGCAACCAACTGATTCGCGCCTTCGAGCCCTACAAGGAAACCGCCGGCGAGGAGTACATGAGCGACAAGATGCGCGCTCACTTCTCCGCCATCCTGAACAAGTGGAAACAGGAACTGATGGAAGAGGTCGATCGCACCGTCCATCACATGCAGGATGAAGCGGCCAACTTCCCGGACCCTGCCGACCGCGCCAGCCAGGAAGAAGAATTCAGCTTGGAACTGCGTGCCCGTGACCGCGAACGCAAGCTGATCAAGAAGATCGACGAAACCCTCCAGCTGCTCGAAGACAACGAGTACGGCTGGTGCGACTCCTGCGGCGTCGAGATCGGCATCCGCCGCCTCGAGGCTCGTCCTACCGCCACCCTTTGCATCGACTGCAAGACCCTGGCGGAAATCAAGGAAAAGCAGCTCGGTTCCTGATCCCGAACGGGGCGCTTCGGCGCCCCGCTTCATTTATATCTCCCCGTTCCGCTCCCATGCCCCATCAGCCAGCCCGCGCGCCTACCGCTGATCCATACGTGGGCCGCTTCGCCCCCACGCCCAGTGGCTACCTTCATTTCGGCTCGCTCGTCGCGGCCCTGGCCTCCTTTCTCGACGCCCGCGCGGTGAACGGCCGCTGGCTGCTGCGCATGGAGGACCTCGACCCACCAAGGGAAATGCCCGGCGCACAGACGGCGATTCTCGACGCGCTGCAGGCCTACGGCTTCGAATGGGACGGCACGCTGGTCAGGCAGAGCGAGCAGCATGATCGCTACCAGGCCGTCATCGACACGCTGCTCGCCGATGGCCATGCCTACGCCTGCACCTGCTCGCGCAAGCAGCTCGAAGCCTACCCGAGCGTCTATCCCGGCTTCTGCCGTGACGCCGGAAAATCCGTCGAACAGGCCGCCATCCGGGTACGGGTGCCCGCGCGCGAGTTCGGCTTCACCGATCGCGTGCAAGGTCCGTTCAGCCAGCAGCTGGCGCGCGACGCCGGCGACTTCGTGATCCGCCGCCGCGACGGGCTCTACGCCTACCAGCTGGCCGTGGTGCTCGACGATGGCTGGCAGGGCGTGACGGACGTGGTTCGCGGCGCCGACCTGCTGGACTCCACGCCGCGCCAGCTGTTCCTGCAGCAGCTGCTCGGCCTGCCGCAGCCGCGCTACCTGCACGTGCCGCTGATCGTCCAGCCCGACGGCCACAAGCTCGGCAAGAGCTACCGCTCGCCGCCGCTGCAGGCCCACGAGGCGCCGCCCTCGCTGTTGCGGGCCCTGCGCGCGCTGGGCCAGCGCCCTCCCGCGGAACTGACCGGCGCGCCGCCGCGGGAAATCCTCGCCTGGGCGATCGCCCACTGGGACGCCGGCGCCATCCCCCGCAGCCCGACCCTGGCCGAGGCGCAACTGAGCTGAGGCGACGGTCCGCGACCCGAGGTTGCCTGCCGCCCTTACTTGCAGCTTGCGGCTCGCGGCCTGCCGCTTCTACCATCCCTGCACTTCAATCCCGAGACCCGCCATGTACATCTACCGACTGGTACTGCTTCTGGTCGTGGGGATCTATCTGTTCTCGCCGGCGATCATGGACTGGTGGATCGACCCCAACGAGGCCTGGTATCGCCCCTACCTGCTGTGGCTGATCCTGATCGTGGTGACCTTCATCCTGCAGAGCCAACGCGATGCTGACGAGCTTTAACCTGAGCTACCTGATCCTGATCAGCGCGGTCTACCTGTTCGTGCTGTTCGGCGTCGCCTGGGTCAGCGAACGCGGAAAGATTCCACGCTGGATCATCCGCCATCCGCTGGTCTATACCCTCTCGCTCGGCGTGTACGCCAGTGCCTGGGCCTTCTATGGCACGGTCGGCCTGGCCTACCAGTACGGCTACGGCTTCCTCGCGTCCTACCTCGGCGTCTGCGGCGCCTTCCTGCTGGCGCCGGTGCTGCTCTATCCGATCCTGCGGATCACCCGCACCTACCAGCTGGCTTCGCTCGCCGACCTCTTCGCCTTTCGCTTTCGCAGCACCTGGAGCGGCGCGCTGACCACGCTGTTCATGCTGGTCGGCATGCTGCCGCTGCTGGCCCTGCAGATCCAGGCGGTGGCCGACGCCATCGGCATCATGACCCTGGAACCCCTGCAGGAGCGGGTGGCCCTGGGTTACTGCGTGCTGATCATGCTCTTCACCATCCTGTTCGGCGCCCGCCATATCGCCACCCGGGAAAAGCACGAGGGGCTGGTGTTCGCCATCGCCTTCGAATCGGTGGTCAAGCTGGTCACCTTCAGCGCCATCGGCCTCTATGCGCTCTATTCGGTCTTTGGCGGCTTCGGTGAGCTGGAAACCTGGCTGCTGCAGAACCAGTCGGCGCTGGCCGCCCTGCACACGCCGCTGCAGGAAGGCCCGTGGCGGACCCTGCTGCTGGTGTTCTTCGCCTCGGCGATCGTCATGCCGCACATGTACCACATGACCTTCACCGAGAACCTCAACCCGCGCGCCATGGTCAGCGCCAGCTGGGGGTTGCCGCTGTACCTGTTGCTGATGAGCCTGGCGGTGCCGCTGATCCTCTGGGCCGGCCTCAAGCTCGGCGTGACTACCAATCCGGAATACTTCACGCTCGGCCTGGGCATCACCCTGGGCAACGAGACCCTTGCGCTGATCGCCTTCATCGGCGGGCTGTCCGCCTCCAGCGGGCTGATCATCGTCAGCACCCTGGCGCTCTCCGGCATGGCCCTCAACCACCTGGTGCTGCCGCTCTACCAGCCGCCGACCGAAGGCAACATCTACCGCTGGCTGAAGTGGACCCGGCGCGGGCTGATCTTCGCCATCATCATGGCCGGCTACGGTTTCTACCTGCTCCTGGGCGCCGAACAGGACCTGTCGAACCTGGGCATCGTCGCCTTCGTCGCCACGCTGCAGTTCCTGCCCGGCGTGCTCTCGGTGCTCTACTGGCCGACCGCCAACCGGCGCGGCTACATCTGCGGCCTGCTGGCCGGCATCGGCGTGTGGGTGGTGACCATGCTGCTGCCGCTGGTGGGCAACCTCGACGGCTTCTACATCCCGCTGTTCAACGTGGTCTACGTGCTCGACGACACCAGCTGGCACCTGGCGGCCATCGCCTCGCTTGCGGTCAACGTGCTGGCCTTCTCCCTCGTCTCGCTGTTCACCGAGGCCAGCCCCGAGGAAAAGAGCGCCGCCGAAGCCTGCGCGGTGGAAAACGTCCGTCGCCCGCAGCGCCGCGAGCTGATGGCCGCCTCCCCGCAGGAATTCGCCGCGCAGCTGGCCAAGCCGCTGGGCGCCAAGACCGCCCAGCGCGAGGTGGAACAGGCCCTCCATGACCTGCAACTGCCGTTCGACGAGCATCGCCCCTACGCCCTGCGCCGCCTGCGCGACCGGATCGAGGCCAACCTGTCCGGCCTGATGGGGCCGAGCGTCGCCCAGGACATCGTCGAGAACTTCCTGGCCTACAAGCACGGCACCGAGGCCTACGTCACCGAAGACATCCACTTCATCGAGAACCGGCTGGAGGACTACCACTCGCGCCTGACCGGCCTTGCGGCCGAGCTCGACGCCCTGCGCCGCTACCATCGTCAGACCCTGCAGGAGCTGCCGATGGGGGTCTGCTCCCTGGCCAAGGACGAAGAGATCCTGATGTGGAACCGGGCCATGGAGGAACTCACCGGTATCCCCGCGCTGCAGGTGGTGGGCTCGCGCCTGTCGACCATCGCCGATCCCTGGAAAAGCCTGCTGCTCGGTTTCATCCGCCAGCCCGAGGAACACCTGCACAAGCAGAAGCTGCCGCTCGACAGCAGCAGCCGCTGGCTCAACCTGCACAAGGCGGCCATCGACGAGCCGCTGGCACCGGGCAACAGCGGCCTGGTCCTGCTGGTCGAGGACCTGACCGAAACCCAGGTGCTGGAAGACCGGCTGGTCCACTCCGAACGCCTGGCCAGCATCGGTCGCCTGGCCGCTGGCGTGGCGCACGAAATCGGCAACCCGATCACCGGCATCGCCTGCCTGGCGCAGAACCTGCGCGAGGAGCGCGAAACGGACGGCGAAATCGTCGAGACCAGCAACCAGATCATCGAGCAGACCAAGCGCGTCTCGCGCATCGTCCAGTCGCTGATGAGCTTCGCCCATGCCGGCGGGCGCCAGCAGCAGCTCTACCCGGTCAGTCTGGCCGAGGTGACGCGCGACGCCATCGGCCTGCTGTCGCTCAACCGACGCCAGACCGAGGTGCAGTACTACAACCTCTGCGACCCCGACCACCTGGCCGAGGGCGACCCGCAGCGCCTCGCCCAGGTACTGATCAACCTGCTCTCCAATGCCCGCGACGCCTCCCCGCAGGGAGGGGCCATCCGGGTGCGCAGCGAAGCCTCGGAACAGACCGTCTACCTGATCGTCGAAGACGAAGGCAGCGGGATTCCCAAGGCCATCCAGGACCGTCTGTTCGAGCCGTTCTTCACCACGAAGGACCCCGGAGAAGGCACCGGCTTGGGGCTTTCACTGGTCTATTCCATCGTGGAAGAGCATTATGGCCAGATAAATATCGACAGCCCGGCCGATCCGCAGACTCAGCGCGGCACCCGAATCAGGGTGACTCTGCCACGGTATGTCGAGGCGACAATCGCTTAATCTGATGAGGCGGCGGACCGTGTTTCAGGCCGGCTCGCCGCAAAGACGTCGAGAGAGTTTTGATGCCACATATTCTTATCGTCGAAGACGAAACCATCATTCGCTCCGCGCTGCGCAGGCTGCTCGAGCGCAACCAGTACGAGGTCAGCGAAGCCGGCTCCGTGCAGGAAGCCCAGGAGCGCTTCAACATCCCTGGTTTCGACCTGATCGTCAGCGACCTGCGACTGCCCGGCGCACCAGGCACCGAGCTGATCAGGCATGCCGAAGGCACGCCCGTGCTGATCATGACCAGCTATGCCAGCCTGCGCTCGGCGGTCGATTCGATGAAGATGGGCGCCGTCGACTACATCGCCAAGCCGTTCGACCACGACGAAATGCTGCAGACCGTCGCGCGCATCCTGCGTGACCGCCAGGAGTCGGCCGCCGCGGCCCCCGCGCGGGAGGCAGGCGGCGCGAGCGGCGCCGCGCCCGCCAACGGGGAAATCGGCATCATCGGCCGCTGCTCGCCGATGCTCGACCTCTACAGCAAGATCCGCAAGGTCGCGCCGACCGATTCGAACGTACTGATCCAGGGCGAATCTGGCACCGGCAAGGAGCTGGTCGCGCGGGCGCTGCACAACCTGTCCCGGCGCGCCAAAGCCACCATGGTCTCGGTCAATTGCGCCGCGATCCCGGAAACGCTGATCGAATCCGAACTGTTCGGCCACGAGAAAGGCGCCTTCACCGGTGCCAGCGCCGGCCGTGCCGGCCTCGTGGAAGCCGCCGACGGCGGCACGCTGTTCCTCGACGAGATCGGCGAGCTGCCCCTGGAAGCCCAGGCGCGCCTGCTGCGCGTGCTCCAGGAGGGCGAGATACGACGCGTCGGCTCAGTTCATTCCCAGAAGGTGGATGTCCGCCTGATCGCCGCCACCCACCGGGACCTCAAAAGCCTGGCCAAGACCGGGCAGTTCCGCGAGGACCTCTATTACCGGCTGCACGTGATCGCGCTCAAGCTCCCGCCCCTGCGCGAGCGCGACGGGGACGTCCTGGAAATCGCCGAAGCCTTCCTGGCTCGGCAATGCCAGCGAATGGACCGGGAGCTGCGCTTCGGCCGCGACGCCGAGCAGGCCATCCGTCATTACGCCTGGCCAGGCAACGTCCGGGAACTGGAGAACGCCATCGAGCGCGCCGCCATCCTCTGCGAGAGCCCGGAAATCGGCGCCGACCTGCTGGGCATCGACATCGAGCTCGACGGCCTGGAGGACGACTTCGACGACAGCAGCCTCGCCACGCCCAGCGCCCCCCTCGGCAACAGCCACGAACCGACGGAAGACCTTTCGCTGGAAGACTATTTCCAGCACTTCGTACTCGAGCATCAGGATCACATGACCGAGACCGAGCTGGCGCGCAAGCTCGGCATCAGCCGCAAGTGCCTGTGGGAACGGCGCCAGCGCCTCGGAATCCCACGTCGCAAATCGAGCGCGGCCGCCGGCTGATCGATTGCGAAGCGGTGTTACCTCGACACGATCACGTAACAGAAAACCGGGTTCATCGGTAACGAGGAACCCGGTTTTTTTATGGCAGCGCCGCGCACGCTCGCCTCAACCCATTGATTTAAAAGGATTTACAAAAGCTGGCACGGCACCTGCTATATCTCCTGCATAACAACAATAACAAGCAGTCCTCAAATAAGAATAAGACGTAACGGCTCTAGCAGAACAACAACAAGAAGGCAGAGACGCAGCTAACTGATTCTTTTGGAGTCGACTTGCCGGCGGGGCTTGCCCCACGACCAGACCGAGAACAATAAAACTGCCCCCAGGCAGCGCCCGAACTGGTTGGATGACGGCAATATCAGCGACCAAAGCAATCCGTTTGCTATTGGCTCCCGGATGGGGAGCTTCCTGGTGACGCACCGGGACGGACGACCAATAAAAACAACACGTCCGTAAAACCAATAATAAAAAAGCACGTACCACATTAGGGGGGAGCTTCGGCTCCCCCCAGTGCTTTGCGCCCTCCCCTCGCTTTGACACCTCACCTCGCTTCGTTCACCATCCATCCATTCCGGCCGTGACCCCGTCCGCTGGCCGATCCGCCATTTCGTCACACAGTGCTCCCCCATGCTGAAAAAGCTGTTCCAGTCATTTCGTTTACCCTCGCGCCGTTTCCCGCACCCTCGCCGGACGCCCGAAATACTGACCAGCCGGCAACATTCCCTCAAACGCAACGAAATCAGCCGCTATGCCGTGAGCGTCGTCGAACGGCTCCAGCACGCCGGCTACGAGGCCTATGTGGTGGGCGGTTGCGTGCGTGATCTGCTGCTGGAACTCGAACCGAAGGACTACGACGTGGCCACCAGCGCGACGCCCGAGCAGGTTCGCGCGGAGTTCCGCAACGCGCGGGTCATCGGTCGTCGCTTCAAGCTCGTACACGTGCATTTCGGCCGTGAGATCATCGAGGTCGCCACCTTCCGCGCCAATCATCCGGAGCCGGACGAGGATGCCGACGCCGGCCAGCAGGCCTCGCGCCACGAAAGCGGCCGCATCCTGCGGGACAACATCTACGGCACCCTCGAGGACGACGCGCAGCGCCGCGACTTCACCATCAACGCCCTGTACTACGACCCGTCCACCGAGCGCATCCTCGATCACACCCACGGTGTGCACGACATCCGCAACCGCCTGATCCGACTGATCGGCGACCCCACGCAGCGCTACCAGGAAGATGCGGTGCGTATGCTTCGCGCCGTGCGTTTCGCCGCCAAGCTGGATTTCGAGATCGAGAAGCACAGCGCCGCGCCGATTCGCCAGCTGGCACCACTGCTGCGCGACATCCCCTCTGCCCGCCTGTTCGAGGAAGTGCTGAAGCTCTTCCTCAACGGACGCGCCGAGCGCACCTTCGAACTGCTGCTCGAATACGACCTGTTCGCCCCGCTGTTCCCGGCCAGCGCCGAAGCTCTGGAGCACAACCCCGAATACACCGGCACCCTGATCCGTCAGGCACTGGCCAACACCGACCTGCGCGTCCGCCAGGGCAAGCCGGTCACCCCGGCGTTCCTGTTCGCCGCGCTGCTCTGGCCCGCACTGCCGGCGCGCGTGCTCGAACTGCAGGAGCGCGGGATGCCGCCGATCCCGGCGATGCAGGAAGCGGCCCACGACATCATCTGGGAGCAATGCCAGCGCATCGCCATCCCCAAGCGGTTCTCCATCCCTATCCGCGAAATCTGGGACATGCAGGAGCGCCTGCCGCGTCGCCATGGCCGCCGCGCCGACCAGCTGCTGGAAAACCCGCGCTTCCGGGCCGGCTACGATTTCCTGCTGCTGCGTGAAAGCGCCGGCGAGGAGACCGACGGCCTCGGCGACTGGTGGACCGACTACCAGGAAGCCAGCGACAGCGAACGTCGCAGCATGATCCGTGACCTCAGCAGCAAGGACGATGGCAGCGGCGCCCCGCGCAAACGTCGCCGCAGCGGACGCAAGCGCCGCGGGCCGGCCTCCGACGCCCCGGCTGCGGCCGACTGAGATGGAAAGGGTCTACATCGGCCTGGGCAGCAACCTCGCCGAGCCCGAACGCCAGCTGCGCGAGGCCGTGCAGGCGATCGCCGCGCTGGAGCAGTCGACCCTGCTGGCCGTCTCGCCTTTCTATGCCAGCGACCCGCTCGGTCCGCCCGATCAGCCGCGCTACGTCAATGCGGTCGCGGCGCTGGCGACCGCGCTGGAACCGCTGGACCTGCTCGATGCCCTGCAGCGCATCGAGCTGACCCAGGGCCGCGAGCGCAAGGCCGAGCGCTGGGGGCCGCGCACCCTGGACCTGGACATTCTCCTGTTCGGCGACCGGCTGATCGCGGAACCGCGGCTGCAGGTCCCGCACTATCACCTGCACGCACGCGCCTTCGTGCTCTACCCGCTGGCCGATGTCGCCCCGGCCGACCTGCGCCTGGCCGACGGCCGAAGCCTCGCGCAACTGCTTGCCGAATGCCCCTTCGCCGGCCTCGACCGGCTCGATCAGGAGCCTGCGATCCCCACGGACGAGCCCCGGTAACAGTCAAGTAACAGTCGCGATTGACTTCACCCGTTCCCATCGGGACTATAAGCGCCCTCCCGGTAACGCATCGTCTTGGGGCGTAACGCCCGAGCCTGCACTGTGACGCAGCAGATGCCAACTTTCGATCCCTGACCAAGGGTCCACAGAGGACGGCGCCATGCCAGACGTAACCCTGACCACGCTGCAAGGGCTCAAGCAGAAAGGCGAGAAGATCGCCATGCTCACCTGCTACGACGCCATCTTCGCCAAGACCGCCAGCGAGGCGGGCGTGGAAATGCTGTTGATCGGCGACTCCCTGGGCATGGTCCTGCAGGGCCACGACAGCACCCTGCCCGTGACCGTCGCGGAGATGGCCTACCACACCGCCTGCGTCAAACGAGGCAATCGCGGGGCGATGATCGTCGCCGACCTGCCGTTCATGGCCAACGCCACCACCGAACAGACGCTGAACAATTCCGCCGTGCTGATGCAGGCCGGCGCGCACATGATCAAGCTCGAAGGTGCCGCCTGGCTGGCCGAATCCATCAGCCTGCTGGCCGAGCGCGGCATTCCGGTCTGCGCCCACCTGGGCCTCACGCCCCAGGCGGTCAACCTGTTCGGTGGCTACAAGGTGCAGGGGCGCCAGGATGCCCAGGCGCAGAAGCTGCTGGCGGACGCCAAGGCGCTGGAACAGGCCGGCGCGGCCATGCTGCTGCTCGAATGCGTCCCCAGCGAACTCGCTGCCCGCATCACCCAGGCGGTCGCCATTCCGGTGATCGGCATCGGCGCCGGCAGCGCCACCGACGGCCAGGTGCTGGTGCTGCACGACATGCTCGGCCTGTCGCTGACCGGCCGCTCGCCCAAGTTCGTCAAGAACTTCATGCAGGAGCACGGCGACGTGGCCTCGGCCATCGCCGGCTACGTCAAGGCCGTCAAGGCCGTCGAATTTCCCGCGGCCGAACATGGGTTTTCCGCATGAAGACAGTGCATAGCGTAGCCGAGCTGCGCCAGGCGGTCGGCGAGGCCCGGCGCAACGGGGCGTCGATCGGTTTCGTGCCGACCATGGGCAACCTCCATGCCGGCCACATTTCCCTGATCGAGCGCGCCCGCCAGCAGTGCGGATTCGTGGTCGCGAGCGTCTTCGTCAACCCGCTGCAGTTCGGCCCCAACGAAGACCTGACCACCTACCCGCGCACCCTCGCGGCGGACCAGGAAAAGCTCGAAGAGGCCGGCTGCGACCTGCTGTTCGCTCCGTCCGTCGACGAGATGTACCCCCGCGGCATGACGCTGCAGACGGTCGTCAGCGTGCCGGCCGTGTCCGAAGGGCTCTGTGGCGCCAGCCGACCGGGCCACTTCGATGGTGTCTCGACCGTGGTGAGCAAGCTGTTCAACATGGTGCAGCCGGACGTCGCGGTGTTCGGCCAGAAGGACTACCAGCAGTTGGCGGTGATCCGCGCGATGGTGCGCGACCTCGACATTCCCGTGCAGATCATCGGCCAGCCCACCGCCCGCGCCGAGGACGGCCTGGCCCTGTCTTCGCGCAACGGTTACCTGACCGAGCAGGAGCGCGCCACCGCCCCGGCCATCTACCGGACGTTGCAGGGGCTCGGCCAGTCGATCGAATCCGGCCAACAGGATTTCGCGGCACTGATCGCTCGGGGCCTGGGCGAGCTGCAAGCCGCAGGGCTGCGCCCCGACTACCTGGAGATACGCGACGCCGATACCCTCGGCGCCGCGCAGCCCGGCTCCGCCCGCCTGGTGCTGGTGGTGGCGGCCCATCTCGGCAAGACCCGCCTGCTCGACAACCTGGTGGTCGAGCGGCGCCCTTGCTGACCCGCCCGCAACCTTGAACACCACCGGGGCTTCGGGCACACTCTGCGCCGCCCTGCCCCACGGAGGAACCGACATGCACGCCATCATGCTCAAGGCCAAACTGCACCGCGCCGTGGTTACCCACTCCGTGCTCGATTACGAAGGCTCTTGCGCCATCGACGGGGACTGGCTGGACCTGGCCGGGATTCGCGAATACGAGCAGATCCAGATCTACAACGTCGACAACGGCGAGCGCTTCACCACCTACGCGATTCGCGGAGAGGAAGGCTCGAAGATCATTTCGGTCAACGGGGCCGCCGCTCACAAGGCCGGCGTCGGGCATCGCCTGATCATCTGCGCCTATGCGCATTACAGCGAAGCCGAGCTGGCCAATTTCAAGCCTCACGTCCTCTATATCGGGGCGGACGGCGACCTCAGCCACACCAGCAACGCCATTCCGGTACAGGTGGCCTGAACGGCCGCCGACCGATGAGTACCAAGCCCGGACCGTCCCGACGTTCCGGGCTTTTTTCATTCGAGCCCGGGACGCGCGGCAAGCGCGGTGCCCGCAGAGTTTGCAGCGCGCCGGAACGTACCGGGCTTTTTGCATGTCTGAGAGCAGTCTCTCCGGGTGCAGGATGCGCCCTTCGCCGCTCCGGCAGTGCCGGAGCGGTTCGCGCCTGACGCATTCAGGAAGAGTGCCTGGCGTGCCAGCACACACCAGGCCGAAATGCGGCGGCGCCAGCACGGTGTCGCCAGGAGCCCATGATCAACGGTCTGTCATGCAAAGGAAGCCGCACTACCATGACGCATTACCAGAATCCCCTTGATGTCACTGAGCTGTCGTCCTGGAAAGCCCTGGGCGATCACCGCCTGGCCATGCAGGACTTCAGCATGCGCGAGGCCTTCGCCAGCGATCCCAGGCGTTTCGAGTCCATGTCCGTATCGGCCTGCGGCCTGTTCCTCGACTATTCGAAGAACCTGGTCACGCCCGAGACCCTGAACCTGCTGTTCAACCTGGCACGCGAAGCGGGCGTCGAGCAGGCCACACGGGCGATGATGTCCGGCGAGCCCGTCAACGCGTCGGAACAGCGCCCGGTCCTCCATACCGCGCTGCGTCGCCCCATGGGCGAAAGCGTGATGGTGAACGGGCAGAACATCATGCGCGACGTCCACACGGCGCTGGCGCAGATGACCGACATCGTCAGCCGCATCCACAACAACCTCTGGCGCGGCTTCAGCGACAAGACCATCACCGACGTGGTGAACATCGGCATCGGCGGCTCCTTCCTCGGCCCGCAGCTGGTGTCCGAAGCGCTGCTGCCGTTCACCCAGCATGGCGTGCGCACCCATTACCTGGCCAACATCGACGGCAGCGAGTTCCGCGAAGTGACCGCCAAGCTGAACGTCGAGACCACCCTGTTCATCATCTCCAGCAAGACCTTCGGCACCCTCGAAACCCTGAAGAATGCCCAGGCCGCGCGCACCTGGTATCTGGGCAAGGGCGGCACCGAGGAAAAGCTCTATCGCCATTTCATCGCCGTGACGAGCAACAAGCAGGCGGCGATCGACTTCGGCATCCGCGAAAAGAACATCTTCCCCATGTGGGACTGGGTCGGCGGCCGCTACTCGCTCTGGTCGGCCATCGGCCTGCCCATCGCGCTGGCCATCGGCATGTCCAACTTCAAGGACCTGCTTTCCGGCGCCTACAGCATGGACTGCCATTTCCAGAACGAGCCGTTCGAGCGCAACATGCCGGTGCTGCTGGCGATGCTCGGAGTCTGGTATCACAACTTCTGGGGCGCGCAGAGCTACGCGTTCCTGCCGTACGACCACTACCTGCGCAACTTCGTCAAGCACCTTCAGCAGATGGACATGGAGTCCAACGGCAAGAGCGTGCGCCAGGACGGCACGCCGGTATCCTGCGGTACCGGCCCGGTGATCTGGGGCGGCGTCGGCGCGAACGGCCAGCACGCCTATCACCAGCTGCTGCACCAGGGCACCCCGCTGATCCCGGCGGACTTCATCGTCCCGGTCGTCAGCCACAACCCGGTCGCCGATCACCACGAATGGCTGTATGCCAACTGCCTGTCCCAGAGCCAGGCGCTGATGCTCGGCAAGAGCCGCGCCGAGGCGGAAGCCGAGCTGCGCGCCAAGGGCCTGGACGAAGCCGAAGTGCAGCGCCTGGCGCCGCACAAGGTGATCCCGGGCAATCGCCCCAGCAACACGGTGGTGATGGAAACCATCAGCCCCGGACGATTGGGCGCGCTGATCGCCCTGTACGAGCACAAGGTCTTCGTCCAGGGCGTGATCTGGGGCATCAACTCATTCGACCAGTGGGGCGTGGAACTCGGCAAGGAGCTGGGCAAGGCGGTCTACAACCGCCTGACCGGCTACGACTCCCCTCCGGCCGAAGACGCCTCGACCCAGGGTCTGGTCGACTACTTCCGCGGCCGCCATCGCGGCTGACCGGCACGGTACGAAAAAGCCAGGGCAGGTGCCCTGGCTTTTTCGTTTCACCGCAAAAACCTGGCGCTCAGTCTTTCCGAAAGGATGCGCAATGGTCCTGCGCCGGCGGCGCCGGCGTAAACCAGACGAAATCCGCCTGCCGCGCACCGATCGGCTCCCCCGGCTCCGCCAGTATCAGCACCCGGGTTTCACCCCGGGCCTGCAAGTCGTCCAGATGCAGCGGAACGCCCAGGTCGCGGCGCACATGGAAGGCACCGGCGATCAGCACCGCCGGGCTCGGCGCCTCGAGCAGCCGCTCGGCCATGCGTCGGTCGCGGTGCTGCTGCACCGCCAGCATCGCGGGCAGCTGCGATTCGGGCAGCATGCCGCAGTGCGACTCGGCGATCTGTGCCAGCAGCATCCGCCGTGGCGCCTCGGCGGTGGAGGCCTGCCCCTCGAGCGCCGCCCCGCTGCGATAGAGCGCGACGATCTCCTCGCGGTCCAGGTTGGCGGCCAGCAACGGGTAGGGCTGCTCAAGGGTATGGAGGACCAACGGCCCGTAAAGCGTCCAGTCCCAGCCGTCCTGCCAGCCCAGCGCCGAGGGCAGGTCCACCGGCTCGCCACGCCGGAACTCGGCCTGGACCTGGCTTACCCGCGCCTGCTGGTCGGGGTTGAACATCTCCAGCAGCAGACTGCCAGGCATGCGGACCTGCCCCAGGGCCTGCAGCAACCACACCTGCAACGCATGGTGGTCGGGATTGTCGTGGCGCTCGCCGATCAGCAGCCGGTCGGCGCGCGACAACCGGGCCACCAGCTCGTCCGGCTGCAGCCGCTCGCCGCTGCGCAGGTCGAGGATCGTGCCGACCTCGGGGTGGTCGCGCCCTTCGCTGCCCTGCCAGTCGGGCAGTGGCGCCAGCGTCTTGCAGCCACCCAGCATGATGATGATCCAGCAGCACAGCAGACGCATCCTGACCCTCCTCTTCGGTTCGACCGCCAGCGGAACGCAGCCTTCGACCCTTCGATATCGTGCCGAAAGGCCTCGGGGGCAGCCCTTGGCAAACGCAGGCATCGGCGGATAATGCCGGGCCAACGCCCGGAGGACCCGATGATACGACTATGCGCCACGACCGCGCTGCCGGAAGGCCAGAGCCGGGGCTTCGTCTTGCAGGGTGACCGGCTGCTGGCGGTGCGCCGCGACGGCCGGGTCCACGTCTACCTCAACCGCTGCCCGCACCGTGGCATCCCGCTGGAGTGGGAAGCCGACCGCTTCCTCGACGACAGCGGCAGCCTGATCCAGTGCGCGACCCACGGCGCGCTGTTTCTGATCGAGTCCGGCGAGTGCGTGGCCGGCCCCTGCGCCGGCGAAAGCCTCACCGCCGTCCCGAGCACCGAGGAAGACGGCGGCATCTGGCTGCACGATACCCCCTGTGACGGTTAACCCCGGGCAGCGGACGCAACGGGCGGGTATCATGGGCGGATCATCCGAAACGAGGCCGCCATGCGACGCCTGCTGAGTCTGCTGCTCCTGATCATCGCGCTGCCCGCCAGCGCCGGGCTGTTCGACAGCCGTCCGAGCCCGACCCTGGGCGGCCTGAACAACAGCGCCGACTTCCTGCCCGTTCGCGAAGCCTTCCGGCTCACGCTGGTGGAAGCCGCCCCTGAGCAGGTGACCCTGCGCTTCGTCGCCGCCGACGGCTATTACCTGTACCGGCACAGGCTCAGCTTCGCGACCTCGACCGAAGGCGTGACCCTGGGGGATCCGGTCCTGCCGGGGGGCGTACACAAGACCGACGAGTACTTCGGCGACGTGGAGGTCTATTACGGCGTGCTCGACGTGCAGCTGCCGATCAGCAACCCCCAGGACAGCCCGTTCACGCTGCAGGTCGGCTACCAGGGCTGCGCCGACAAGGGCCTGTGCTATCCCCCCGAGACCGAGACGCTCAGCCTCGGCAATGGCGCACAGGCCGCCCGCGACGGGACGGATGCCAGCGGTGCGGCGGGTCTGAGCTGGCGCTCGGTGGCGCTGTTCTTCCTCGCCGGCGTCGGCCTGACGTTCACCCCCTGCGTACTGCCGATGCTGCCGATCCTTTCCGGCCTGGTGTTGCGCGGCAAGATCGGCGGAATGCGCAGCTTCCTGCTCGCCCTGACCTACGTGCTCACCATGGCCAGCGGCTTCGCCATCCTGGGCGCGCTGATGGGCGTGTTCGGCGCTGAGCTCAATCTGCAGGCTCGTCTGCAATCGCCCTGGGTGCTGGTGCCCTTCGCCCTGTTCTTCGTCGCTTTCGCGATGGCCATGTTCGGCCTGTTCGAACTGCGCCTGCCGCAAGCCCTCGCCGGCCCGCTCGACCGCCTGGCCGGCAACGCCCGCGGCGGCTCGTTTACCGGCGCCGCCATGCTGGGCGCGGTCTCGAGCCTCCTGGTGTCGCCCTGCGTCTCCGCCCCGCTGGCCGGTGCGCTGCTGTACATCAGCGCCAGCGGCGATGCGCTGGGCGGCGGCGTCCAGCTGCTCGCGCTGGGCCTGGGCATGGGCACGCCGCTGGTGGTATTCGCTACCGGCGGCGGAGCCCTGCTGCCCAAGAGCGGCGCCTGGATGATCGCGGTGCGCAACACCTTCGGCGTCCTGCTGCTGGGCGTCTCGGTGTGGATGCTCGAGCGCGTGCTGCCCGGTCCGGTTGCGCTTGCCCTCTGGGGCCTGCTCGCCGCCGGTAGCGCGCTGTTTCTCGGCGCCCTGGAGTTCACCGTCAAGAGCCCGCGCGCGAAGCTCGCCCAACTGCTCGGGCTCGCGTTGCTGGTATACGCGCTGGCCGCCTGGGTCGGTGCGCTGCAGGGCGCCAGCGACCCGACCCGACCACTGCACCGCGCGGGGCTGGTCCAGACCGGCCAGCCCGCATCCGCGGCCGAAGGCTGGCATACCCTGTCCACCCCGGCCGAACTCGACGCCCAGCTGGCGGCGGCCAGCGCCGCAGGCCAGGCGGTGATCCTCGACTGGTATGCCGACTGGTGCATCAGCTGCAAAGTGATCGAGCGCGAGGTGTTCGCCGATCCGCAGATCGCGCCGCGCCTGGCCGACTATCGCCTGCTGCGCTTCGACATCACCGAAAGCAACGCCGAACAGCGCCGCCTGCTGGATCGTTACCGGCTGTTCGGGCCGCCGGCCATCCTGTTTTTCGATGGCCGGGGCCGCGAACTCGAGCGATCGCGCGTCGTCGGCGAGATCAACGCGCCGGCATTTGCCGAACGCTTGACCGTGGTCGATGCCGCCCGATAGATCATTGCGCCAATCTCCAGACATATTGCTGCCATTTACTTCGATCCAGTAAGCGACTGGACAGTCAGCGCCGGGTTCGGGCATAGTTTTGCCCTTCACTGGCCAGCCCCTTGCGCATGGCCCGCGAGCAGAACAACAAGGAACCCCCATGGCCACCATCCTGGTCCTCCACGGCCCCAACCTGAACATGCTCGGCACCCGCGAGCCCGGCGTATATGGCGCCGTGACCCTGGCCCAGATCAATCAGGATCTGGAGCAGCGCGCACGCGACCAGGGCCATCACCTGCTGCACCTGCAGTCCAACGCCGAGTACGAACTAATCGAGCGCATCCACGCGGCGCGTGGCGAAGGCGTGGACTTCATTCTCATTAATCCGGCCGCCTTCACACATACAAGCGTGGCGTTACGTGACGCATTGCTGGCGGTGAGCATCCCATTCATCGAAGTGCACCTGTCCAACGTGCACAAGCGTGAACCTTTCCGTCATCACTCCTACTTTTCCGACGTGGCGGTAGGGGTGATCTGCGGCCTCGGCGCCAGCGGTTATCGGCTCGCCCTGGAGGCTGCCCTGGAACAACTCGCCGCCTCCTAGAGACGAGCGCGACGCGCAACGCGCATCGCGACGCCCGGGAAGCGATTGCTAACCTTTGAACTCACCGGAGTCATTGCTTCATGGATATTCGCAAAGTCAAAAAACTGATCGAGCTGCTGGAAGAGTCGGGCATCGACGAGCTCGAGATCCACGAAGGTGAAGAATCGGTGCGCATCAGCCGCCACAGCAAGCAGCCGATGATGTCGCAGCCGATGTACGCACCGGCCCCCGCACCGGCCCCGGTCGCCGCTGCGCCCGCCGCCTCCGCCGAAGCTCCGGCTGCAGCCCCTCAGCTCAACGGCACCGTGGTGCGTTCGCCCATGGTCGGCACCTTCTACCGCGCCGCCTCGCCAACCTCGGCGAACTTCGTCGAAGTCGGCCAGACCGTCAAGAAAGGCGACATTCTCTGCATCGTCGAAGCCATGAAGATGATGAACCACATCGAAGCTGAAACCAGCGGCACCATCGAATCGATCCTTGCGGAGAATGGTCAGCCGGTCGAATACGACCAGCCGCTGTTCACCATCGTTTGAACCGCGGAGAGCCTGCGATGCTGGAAAAAGTACTGATCGCCAACCGTGGCGAGATCGCCCTGCGAATCCTGCGCGCATGCAAGGAGCTGGGCATCAAGACGGTCGCGGTCCACTCCACCGCTGACCGTGAACTCATGCACCTGGCACTGGCCGACGAGTCGGTGTGCATCGGCCCGGCCCTTGCGACCAACTCGTACCTGCACATCCCGGCGATCATCGCAGCGGCGGAAGTGACCGGCGCGACCGCGATCCATCCGGGCTACGGCTTTCTCGCCGAGAACGCCGACTTCGCCGAGCAGGTCGAGAAATCCGGCTTCGTCTTCGTCGGCCCGAAAGCCGACACCATCCGCCTGATGGGCGACAAGGTCTCGGCCAAGGATGCGATGAAGAAAGCCGGCGTGCCGACCGTTCCCGGTTCCGACGGCCCGCTGCCGGAAGACGAGGAAACGGCCCTGGCGATCGCACGCGAGGTCGGCTACCCGGTCATCATCAAGGCGGCAGGCGGCGGCGGTGGTCGCGGCATGCGCGTGGTGCACCACGAGGAAGACCTGATCAAGTCGGCCAAGCTGACCCGCACCGAAGCCGGTGCCGCGTTCGGCAACCCGATGGTCTACCTGGAGAAGTTCCTCGGCAATCCGCGCCACGTGGAAGTGCAGGTGCTGTCCGACGGACAGGGCAATGCGATCCACCTCGGCGACCGCGACTGCTCGCTGCAGCGCCGCCACCAGAAGGTCATCGAGGAAGCGCCCGCCCCCTTCATCGACGAGAAGGCCCGCGCCGAAGTGCTCAAGCGCTGCGTCGACGCTTGTATCGAGATCGGCTATCGCGGTGCCGGCACCTTCGAGTTCCTCTACGAAGACGGCCACTTCTATTTCATCGAGATGAACACCCGCGTCCAGGTCGAGCACCCCGTCACCGAAATGGTGACCGGCGTCGACATCGTCAAGGAGATGCTGCGCATCGCCGGCGGCGACAAACTCTCGGTCAAGCAGAGCGACGTGGTGATCCGCGGCCACTCGGTGGAATGCCGGATCAACGCCGAAGACCCGTCGACCTTCCTGCCGAGCCCCGGCAAGGTCAAGCACTTCCATGCACCGGGCGGCAACGGCGTACGCGTCGACTCGCATCTGTACAGCGGTTACACGGTACCGCCGAACTACGACTCGCTGATCGGCAAGCTGATCACCTACGGGGCGACCCGCGAGGAAGCGATGCAGCGCATGCGCAACGCGCTGGACGAGATCGTCGTCGACGGCATCAAGACCAACGTGCCGCTGCACCGCGATCTGGTCCGTGATCCCGGCTTCTGCAAGGGCGGCGTTAACATCCACTACCTGGAAAAGAAACTGGGAATGGATAAGCACTGAGCGCCACGCGCTATCATGTGCACCTGACAAGGAGCGGCCCTGCCGCTCCTTTTTCTTTTCCGCACCCTGGGCTTGCAGGGTGCCTCCGCAGAGGACGCCCCATGCCCTGGTTGCAATTGCGCATCGCCATCAGCCCTGAGCAGGCCGAGCCGCTCGAAGACGCCCTGCTCGGGGTCGGCGCCGTATCGGTAACCTTCATGGATGCCGAGGACCAGCCGATCTTCGAGCCGGACCTGGGCACCACGCCGCTGTGGACTCACACCCACCTGCTCGCCCTGTTCGAGGCCGACGTCGATGCCGATGCGCTGCTGGCCCACCTGCAGCTGCTCACCGGCGGCACCCTTCCGGAGCACCAGCTCGAGCGGATCGAGGACCAGGACTGGGAACGCAGCTGGATGGACAACTTCCAGCCCATGCGCTTCGGTCGACGGCTGTGGATCGTGCCCAGCTGGCACGACGCGCCGGAACCCGAGGCCGTGAACCTGCTGCTCGACCCGGGACTCGCCTTCGGCACCGGCACCCACCCGACCACCGCGCTGTGCCTGGAATGGCTGGACGCGCAGGACCTGGCCGGCACAACCGTGCTCGACTTCGGATGCGGCTCGGGCATTCTCGCCATTGCCGCGCTGCTGCTCGGCGCCGAGCACGCGGTCGGCACCGACATCGACCCGCAGGCGCTCGAAGCCTCGCGCGACAACGCCGAGCGCAACCGCATCGCCGCCGAACGCTTCGAGCTGTTCCTGCCGGAGCAGTTGCCCGCAGGCCAGGCCGACGTCGTGGTGGCCAACATCCTCGCCGGGCCGTTGGTGGCCCTCGCCGGACAGATCACCGAACGCGTGCGCCCGAGCGGCCGTCTCGCGCTGTCGGGCATCCTCGCCGAGCAGGCCGAGGACGTCCGAGCAGCCTACGCGCAGGCGTTCGAACTCGACCCGACCGCGATCAAGGACGGCTGGGTGCGCATCAGCGGCGTACGCCGTTGAGCGGGAACCGGCCGCTGCCGGATGTGGGGGCCGGGCGGCCGCTTGCCGACTGCCGGCGGGCATGCGCTAGACTAGCGGCTGTTTTTGGCCGGACCACCGCATGAGCAGCTTCGTCACCCAGTGCCCCCATTGCCGCACCAGCTTTCGCGTCAGCCGCGCCCAGCTCGGCGCGGCGCAAGGGGTGGTCCGCTGTGGTGCCTGCCTGGAAGTGTTCAATGCCGCGCGCCAGCTGCTGGTGAACCAGAACGTCCGGGCGATGCCCGCCCCGCCTCCACCGCCCGCCCCGCTCAAACCCAAGGCCGACCAGGATACGCTGTGGATTCACGACGACCTGGACCTCGACCACCTGGACCTGGACGAGGAGCTGGCCAAGCTCGAGCAACAGGAACTGCAGCTGTCGCGCGAGTTCATGGAGCTGGAGCAGCGCGCCACCACCGGCGCGTTCACGCGCCCGAACCAGGGCGAACAGGACGCACTCGACGAGGCCTGGGCGGAGCAGCTGCTGCGTGACGAATCGACTCCGCCCGCCGCCACCCCGTCGCCCGCCCCGCAGCGCGAGGTGAGCTTTGCCCCGGTCACCGCCGACGAACCGCTCCCTCCGACGCCACTGACGACCTCGACCCAGCCCTTGCGGACCGCGGCGGCAGAGGAGCCCACCGCCGAGGCGGCGGCAACGCCGACCGCCCTGGCGACCGAGGAGCCCGCACCGAAACGCCGCAAGTCCAGGCGCGCCGGCGACAACCCCAAGCATGAGGCCGATCCGGAACCGGACCGGGAGGGGCTGTTCGATCTCGACGACGAACCCCTGGAGCTGGAGTGGCAGAAGCCCAAGAGCCCCTGGGGCAGCAGGCTCGGCTGGGGCGCGCTGACGCTCCTTGCGCTGCTCGCCCTCGGCGCCCAGTACGCCACCTATAACTTTGACGAACTGGCGCGACAGGATCGGTATCGCCCCTGGTTCGAATGGGTCTGCCCGACCCTGGGTTGCGAGGTGCCGGCCAAGGTCGACATCGCCCAGGTCCGCAGCAGCAACCTGGTGGTACGCAGCCATCCCGATTTCAGCGGCGCGCTGGTGGTCGACGCGATCCTCTACAACCGAGCGCCCTTCTCGCAGCCCTTCCCCATGCTCGAGCTGCGCTTTGCCGACATCAACGGCCAGCTCATCGCCAGCCGGCGTTTCAAGCCCGGCGAATACCTCGCCGGGGAGCTCGCCGGCCAGGTGGACATGCCCCCGCAGACGCCCATCCACATCTCGCTGGACATCCTCGACCCGGGTCCGAGGGCCGTCAATTACAGCCTGAGTTTCCACTCGCCGGAGTGATCGGGACGGGGCTTTCGGGCGCCATCGGGCCGCATCCGAACCTTTGGCGATAAGGTTGCGACTGTTCAGAATTTGTTCAAAACAATCTTTATCCGGTCATGCAGAGCGGGTATTATGCCCACCCTTTTTTGCTGTCCCCGATCGACCTAACAAGCAGGCCCAAACCAGGGAATCTCAATGTCAGCGGTACGTATCGGCCCTTACACCTTGTCCAATCGTCTGATCCTCGCGCCCATGGCCGGCGTGACCGATCAGCCGTTTCGCCAGCTGTGCCGTCGCCTGGGTGCGGGCCTGGTGGTTTCGGAGATGGTGACCAGCGACGTGCGCTTGTGGAACAGCCGCAAGTCGCGCCTGAGGCTGCTGCACGAGGGGGATCCGGAGCCTCGTTCGGTGCAGATCGCCGGCGGCGACGCGCAGATGCTGGCCGAGGCGGCGCGCCGCAATGTCGAGCTCGGGGCGCAGATCATCGACATCAACATGGGTTGCCCGGCCAAGAAGGTCTGCAACAAGGCGGCCGGCTCGGCGCTGATGAAAGATGAGCGCCTGGTGGCGCAGATACTCGAAGCGGTGGTCGGTGCGGTGGACGTCCCGGTGACGCTCAAGATCCGCACCGGCTGGGATCGGCAGAACCGGAACGGCGTGACCGTTGCCCGGATCGCCGAGCAATCGGGAATCGCCGCGCTGGCGGTGCATGGCCGGACCCGCGCCGACCTTTACACCGGCGAGGCCGAGTACGAGACCATCGCGCAGATCAAGCAGTCGGTGGGCATCCCGGTATTCGCCAATGGCGACATCGACTCGCCACAGAAGGCCCGCCAGGTCCTGGCGCACACCGGGGCAGACGCCCTGCTGATCGGACGGGCCGCCCAGGGGCGGCCGTGGATCTTTCGCGAGATCGACCATTTCCTGGCGACCGGCGAATTGCTGCCGGCGCCGGCGCGGGAAGAGATCGAGGGCATTCTGCTCGAACATCTCGACCAGCTGTATGGGTTCTATGGTGATGTGATGGGCGTGCGAATCGCGCGCAAGCATGTGGGCTGGTACCTGTCCACGATGCCGGGGGCGAAGGCATTCCGCAGCACGTTCAATCGACTGGACGAGCGGGAAGCACAATGCGCCAGTGTTCGGGCCTTTTTCTCCGAATGCCGGACGGGCCCTGTTTCAGGGGAAGGGGACGAGGTAGCCGCATGACGACAATGATGACCGACACACTGGTAACTGGAACGACATCCGTGAGCGACAACATCAACCTGAAGCAGCACCTGAACACGCCGAGCGAAGCGGGGCAAACCCTGCGCGGCAGCGTGGAGAAGGCGTTGCGCAACTATTTTGCCCATCTCGAGGGCGCCGAAGTCACGGATGTGTACGACCTGGTGCTTTCGGAAGTCGAGGCCCCGCTGCTGGAAACCGTGATGGATTACGTCAAGGGCAACCAGACCAAGGCTTCCGAACTGCTGGGCCTGAACCGCGGCACGCTGCGCAAGAAGCTCAAGCAGTACGACCTGCTCTGAAGCCGCTGCAAGCCTGAAGCCGGGAGCGCCACGTCGAGCACCGGCAGTGCGTCAATGCCAGGCTTCGAGCATCGCTTCCCGCTCACCCGTCTCTCTTCTTTCCCACTCCAATGGCTCCGAAATGACCGACCAGACCTCCCGCCTCCCCGTTCGCCGCGCCCTGATCAGCGTCTCCGACAAGACCGGCATCCTCGACTTCGCCCGCGAACTCGCCGACCTCGGTGTCGAGATCCTGTCCACTGGCGGCACCTACAAGCTGCTCAAGGACAACGGCGTCGCCGCGGTGGAAGTGGCCGACTACACCGGCTTTCCGGAAATGATGGACGGTCGCGTCAAGACCCTGCACCCGAAGATCCACGGCGGCATTCTCGGCCGCCGCGCGCAGGACGGCGCCGTGATGGACGCCCACGGCATCAAGCCGATCGACCTGGTCGCGGTCAACCTCTACCCGTTCGCAGCCACCGTCGCCAAGCCCGGCTGCACGCTGCCCGATGCGATCGAAAACATCGACATCGGCGGGCCGACGATGGTCCGCAGCGCCGCGAAGAACCACAAGGACGTCGCCATCGTGGTCAACGCCGGCGATTACGCATCGGTCATCGACGCGCTGAAGACCGGCGGCCTGACCTATGCCCAGCGCTTCGATCTGGCACTCAAGGCCTTCGAACACACGGCGGCCTACGACGGCATGATCGCCAACTACCTGGGCGGCATCGACCAGTCGGCCGAAACCCTCAGCACCGAAGGCCGCAGCCTGTTCCCGCGCACCTACAGCATGCAGTTCATCAAGTCCCAGGACATGCGCTACGGCGAGAACCCGCACCAGCAGGCGGCGTTCTACGTCGAGTCGCCCGACGAGGCCTGCGTGGCCACGGCGCGCCAGCTGCAGGGCAAGGAACTCTCGTTCAACAACGTGGCCGATACCGACGCCGCGCTCGAGTGCGTGAAAAGCTTCGTCAAGCCGGCCTGTGTCATCGTCAAGCACGCCAACCCCTGCGGCGTGGCGGTGGTGCCGGAAGAAGACGGCGGCATCCGCCAGGCCTATGAACTGGCCTACGCCACCGACAGCGAGTCGGCTTTCGGTGGCATCATCGCCTTCAACCGCGAGCTGGACGGTGAAACCGCCCGCGCCATCGTCGAACGTCAGTTCGTCGAAGTCATCATTGCCCCGAGCATTTCCGAAGAGGCACGCCAGGCCGTGGCCGCCAAGGCCAACGTGCGCCTGCTCGAATGCGGCCAGTGGCCCGCCGAGCGCGCGCCCGGCTGGGACTTCAAGCGCGTCAATGGCGGCCTGCTGATACAGAGCCGCGACATCGGCATGATCAGCGAGTCGGACCTGAAGATCGTCACCCAGCGTGCGCCGAGCGAAAAGGAAATCCACGACCTGATCTTCGCCTGGAAAGTGGCCAAGTTCGTCAAGTCCAACGCCATCGTCTATGCGAAGAACCGCCAGACCGTCGGCGTCGGCGCCGGCCAGATGAGCCGCGTCAACTCGGCCCGCATCGCCGCGATCAAGGCCGAGCATGCCGGCCTGGCCGTGCAGGGCGCGGTCATGGCCTCCGACGCCTTCTTCCCCTTCCGCGACGGCATCGACAACGCCGCCAAGGCGGGCATCACCGCGGTGATCCAGCCCGGTGGCTCGATGCGCGACGCCGAGGTGATCGCCGCGGCCGACGAAGCCGGTATCGCGATGGTCTTCACCGGGATGCGCCACTTCCGCCATTGACCGCCGGTGGATGGCTTCGGCCATCCACCCTACACGGAACGCCAGACATCGTAGGGTGGATAACGCTCCGCTTATCCACCGAGCGGGCCAAAGGCCAGCCTCCAACGGGAGAGAGAAATGAACGTACTGATCATCGGCAGCGGCGGTCGCGAACACGCCCTGGCCTGGAAAGTCGCGCAGGACAAGCGCGTCGAGAAAGTTTTCGTCGCGCCGGGCAATGCCGGCACGGCTACCGAAGCCAAGTGTGAGAACGTCGCCATCGACGTGCTGGCCATCGAGCAGCTTGCCGATTTCGCCGAAAAGCATGTCGCGCTGACCATCGTCGGCCCCGAAGCCCCGCTGGTCAAAGGCGTCGTCGACCTGTTCCGCGCCCGCGGGCTCGCCATCTTCGGCCCCACCGCCGCCGCGGCCCAGCTGGAAGGCTCGAAAGCCTTCACCAAGGACTTCCTGGCGCGCCACGAGATCCCGACGGCGAGCTACCAGAATTTCACCGAGGTCGAGCCGGCCCTGGCCTACCTGCGCGAGAAAGGCGCCCCCATCGTGATCAAGGCCGACGGCCTCGCCGCCGGCAAGGGCGTCATCGTCGCCATGACCCTGGAGGAAGCCGAAGCGGCCGTGCGCGACATGCTGTCGGGCAACGCCTTCGGCGACGCCGGTGCACGGGTGGTGATCGAAGAGTTCCTCGAGGGCGAGGAAGCCAGCTTCATCGTCATGGTCGACGGCACCAACGTCCTGCCGATGGCCACCAGCCAGGACCACAAGCGCGTCGGCGACGGCGACACCGGCCCGAACACCGGCGGCATGGGTGCGTACTCCCCCGCCCCGGTGGTGACGGACGAGGTCCACCAGCGGGTGATGGACGAGGTGATCTGGCCGACCGTCAGGGGCATGGCCGCCGAAGGCAACGTCTACACCGGCTTCCTGTATGCCGGCCTGATGATCGACAAGTCCGGCGCGCCCAAGGTCATCGAGTTCAACTGCCGCTTCGGCGATCCGGAGACGCAACCGATCATGGTGCGCCTGGAGTCGAGCCTGGTCCTGCTGGTCGAGGCCGCACTGGCGCGCGCGCTGGACAAGGTCGAAGCCCGCTGGGACCCGCGCCCGACGGTCGGCGTGGTGCTCGCCGCCGGTGGCTATCCGGGCGACTACGGCAAAGGCGAGGTGATCGAAGGCCTGGATGCGGCCGCGGCGCTCGACGGCAAGGTGTTCCATGCCGGTACGGCGCTGCGTGACGGCCAGGTCGTGACGTCCGGGGGCCGTGTCCTCTGCGCGACGGCCATCGGCAGGAGCGTCGCCGATGCCCAGCAACAGGCCTATCGCCTGGCCGAGAAGATCCGCTGGAACGGCTGTTTCTACCGCCACGATATCGGCTATCGGGCGATTGCCCGCGAGCAGGCATAGCGCCCGAACAACCGCTCGGCGAAATCAGCCCAAAGTCCAATGGTAAACCCCCTTTGCGCATTACAGCGCCTTGGGGGCATGGCTATAATCCGCTGTCATACCCCTGAAGGGACTTCGCCGTGAGCCGGCTTTGGATTGCCATCGGTATCGTTTGCTGCCTGCTGCTGACGGCCTGGAGCCCTCAGCCGGCGCAGGCCTTTCCGGTACCCCCTTCGGCCGGCGCCGGTGACTCCCCGCAAGAGGACGACCACCATCCGAACTGGCGACTGCTGATCGACGAATCCGGACGCCTGTCCCTGGACGAGGTCCTCGCCCAGCGCAACCTGTTCCAGCGCCTCGACAAGCTCTCCTATACCGCTCCGGCCAGCGACAAGGCCATCTGGCTGCAGGTCAGCCTGGACGGCGACGCCGATCCCAGCTGGCTGTGGCTGTTCGCGCCGCGCGTCCAGCTGCTGGATTTCTACCTGCTGCGCGGCAACCAGCTCGAGCAGCATATTCGCAGCGGCGAGCAGCAGCCCATGAGCAGCCGACCGCTACCGGCCCGCGCGTACCTGTTCTCGCTGCCCAATGACGAGCGCGCGCGCGAGGTCTATGTGCGCATGCAGTCGAACCATCCGCTGATGGCCTGGTTCCAGATCATCGACGAGACCGGGCTGGTCAGCCAGGAAAAGCCGGCCTATCTCTTCGGCGCGCTGCTCGGCGCGCTGGCGCTGCTGATGATCCACAACCTGCTGCGCTTCGCCTACACCCTGAGCTACACCTACATTTCGCTGGGCCTGCTGCATGGCGCGCTGCTGGCGTGCACCGCCGCAAACCTCGGGCTGCTGGCCGTGTGGGTGCCGGAGCTCGGCTTCAGGCAATCACTGGTCGCCGACGTCTCGGCGCTCTGCGCGTGTCTTGCGCTGCTCTCGTTCACCATTGGCTTCTTCCGCTATCGGCCGAGGCGCTGGGTGAACTGGCTGATCGGCATCGAGCTGTGCGCGGTGGCGATCTTCACCCTGGTCATTCTGCTGACCGGCTGGCTCTGGCACAGCTGGCTGATCTATTCGCTGGTGCTGGTCGTGGCGATCAGCGTTCCGGCGGTCGCGATCTATCACTGGCGCCAGGGCTATCGTCCGGCGCGCCTGGTGGTCGCCGGGATGCTGCTGTTCAACACGGGTTTCGCCTTTTTCGTGCCGGTGCTGTTCGGCCTCGACCAGCTCAATCCCGGCTGGCTGGTCAGCGGTGTGTTCAGCGTCGCCACCATCAGCGGCATGGTGCTGAGCTTCGCCCTGGTCGAACGCCAGCGGCATATCCATGCCGCCCGGTTGTCCCAGCACACCGCCGCCGCGGTGAATACCGCCGAGCTCAAGACCAAGGCCGACTTCCTGGCCAAGATCAGCCACGAGATCCGCACCCCGATGAACGGCGTGCTCGGAATGACCGAGCTGTTGCTGGGCACCTCGCTTTCGGCCAAGCAGCGCGACTACGTGCAGACGATCCATAGCGCCGGTAACGAGCTGCTCAACCTGATCAACGAGATACTCGACATCTCCAAGCTCGAATCCGGGCAGATCGAACTGGACGACGTGCAGTTCGACCTCAACGCGCTCGTCGAGGACTGCCTCGACATCTACCGGGCCAAGGCCGAACAGCTCAAGGTCGAGCTGATCAGCTTCATCCAGCCGCAGGTGCCCCGGGTCATTGCCGGCGACCCGACCCGGCTTCGCCAAACGCTGCTGAGCCTGCTGGACAATGCCTTCAAGCAGACCGACGAAGGCGAGGTCCTGCTCGTCGCCGCCATGGACGGTCCGGAGGACGCCCCGCGCCTGCGCATCACCGTGCAGGACAGCGGCCAACCGCTGGACCAGGCCGAGCGCGAAGCCCTGCTCAACGCCGCCCTCAACAGCCGCGACGTGCTTTCGGCGACGCGCTTCAGCGGCCGCCTGGGGCTGATCATCGCCCGCCAGCTGGTCGGCCTGATGAACGGCGAGTTCGGCATTCACAGCGGCGCCTCCCAGGGCAATACGCTGTGGGTCTCCCTGCCCCTGGGCCGGCAGATCCACCTGCCGCCGAGCGCGGACCTCGAGAGCCCCTTGCGCGGCGCACGCCTGCTGGTGGTCGACGACAACGAAACCTGCCGCAAGGTGCTGGTGCAGCAGTGCAGCAGTTGGGGCATGAACGTCAGTGCCGTCGCCTCGGGCAAGGAGGCGCTGGCCCTGCTGCGCACCAAGGCGCACCTTCGCGAGTTCTTCGACGTGGTGCTCCTGGACCAGGAAATGCCCGGCATGACCGGCATGCAACTGGCCGCCAAGATCAAGGAGGACCTCAACCTCAACCATGACCTGCTGCTGATCATGCTCACCGGCATCAGCGCCGCGCCGAGCAAGATCATCGCCCGCAACGCCGGCATCAAGCGGATCCTTGCCAAGCCGGTGGCCGGCTACACGCTCAAGACCACCCTGGCCGACGAGCTGGCCCAGCGCACCCACGGCTCGCTGCCTCACCAGCAACCGGAGCCGGAACCGCAGAGCGCGGCTGCCCTGGGCGTACCGGACGACTTCCGCATCCTGGTCGCCGAAGACAACAGCATCTCGACCAAGGTCATCCGCGGCATGCTGAACAAGCTCAACGTCAAACCCGACACCGCGAGCAATGGCGAGGAGGCGCTCAAGGCGATCATGTCGCAGCCCTACGACCTCGTCCTGATGGACTGCGAGATGCCGGTGCTGGACGGCTTTACCGCCACCGAACGGCTACGCGAATGGGAGGCCAGCCAGCAACGCCCCCGCACGCCGGTGGTCGCGCTCACCGCGCACATCCTCAGCGAACACAAGGAGCGCGCTCGCGAGGCCGGCATGGACGGTCATATGGCCAAGCCGGTCGAGCTGTCGCAACTGCGCGAACTCATCGACTACTGGATCGCGCAGAAGGCCGCCACGACCGCCCGCTGAGCCCGCTCAGCGCCTGCGCACGTCGCTGATCACGAAACAGCTCTCCGGCTGGGCCGGCATCCTCGAGGTGTCGATCCGCAGGTCCTGCGCCGGCACGCCGTAGGTCATCGCCTGCGTCAGCATGCGCAGGGCCAGCTTGAGCAGCTCGATGGACAGGCGTTCGCCGGGACAGCGGTGATTGGTCGCCGCGTCGGCACCGCCCTGGGTGATGAAGCTGTACGGATTGCCGTCCCACTGCTCGAAGCGTTCCGGATGAAAGTGTTCGGGATCCTGCCAGTTGCGCGGGTCCCGGTTGGTCCCGTACAGGTCGAGCATCACCCGGGTCCCTTCGGCGAAGTGGTAGCCCTTCCATTCGAAATCCTTGCGCACCCTCGCGGCGGTGAACGGGAAGAAGGCGTAGAGCCGGCGAACCTCCTGCGCGAACAGCTCGCGGTCCTCGTCGGAGCCGTCGGCGAGCCGCTGGCGCCACTCCGGATGGGCCAGCAACTCGAGCGCCGCGTAGACGATGAAGCGCGACACCGCGACCGTCGGGCGCAGCAGGTTGAGCAGTTCGACCGCCGCGATGCGCGTATCGAGCCGCTCGCCATTGGCGTCCCGGTGCGTGGCCACCGCCTGCAGCGCGCTTTCGGCAGGCGCCGGAAGCGCTCCAGCGCGCACCTGCTCGATCAGGCCAGCGGTCCATCGCTCCGCCTCCCGGCGCGCCTTGCGTGCCTGCCAGTGGCGCGCGCCGACCCCTCCGGCACCGTCGATCATCGCAGCCAATTGCGCACGCCTGATCTCGACCTCCTCGTCGCCCAGCGGCACGGCGGCCCATTGGCATGCGGCCTGGGTGAGGATCCGCTGGGCCTCGATCAGCAACACCACGCGATCGGCCTGGCGCCAGCGCTCGATGGCCGCCTCCCATTGCCCCTGCGCCAGCCGGACCATTTCGGCCACGCCCTGGTCGTCGAGCAACGAGACGAACAGCCGCTTGCGCTGCAGGTGGGCATCGCCGTCGAGCCCCTGCACGCCGCCGCGCCCGAACAGCGTCTGCTGCAGCATCCGGGGCGCGGCATGGGCGCGCTGGAACAGCGCCTTGTCATAGAACAGCCGGGCCGCTTCTTCGCCGCTCATGCAGATGGTGTTCTGCATCAGCAGGCGTGTCTGGAACACGTCGCTGCCGAGGGCACGGCAACGGTCGCGGATGAAGGTGTAGCCTTCGCGCAGCAAGGCTGTAGAGCTTTCCAGGCTGTCGTCACGCGGGATATCGGTCATGGTCGCCCTCTGCATCGTCTAAACCCTTTGGACGACAACGGACGGACAACCGGGGTTGCGTCTACCGGACGAGAGGTGTCCACAGAAATCGAACGGAACGAATGGGGCGATGCGACGATCGATTCATGCATCAGTGGCCGATTGATGCGGCGGCGTGCATGATACGGGCCTCCCTGCCCGACCCGCTGCAGATCGGCCAAATCGATCCCGCAAGCAAGGGCCCACCTGCGTGATGAATACCCGATGATGAAAAGGAGCGATGCCGCCTGGACTTTCGTTGGGCTCGCGGCAGTGGTGTTCTCCAGTTACCTGCTCTATCACGAGCTGCGCGACATCTCGCTCGCCGAGATCGCCGGCAGCCTTGCCGCCATCGGCCATCGCAACTGGTGGCTGGCGCTGGCCGCCACGCTCGGCGCCTATAGCGCGCTGGCCTGGTACGACCGCATCGCCATGGCGCACCTGGGCAAGAAGATCTCCTGGTGGTTCATCACCCTCTGCTCCTTCACCACCTATGCCCTGGCCCACAACATCGGCGCCTCGGTATTTTCCGGCGCGGTCGTGCGCTACCGCGCGTACCGCAGCAAGGGCCTCACGCCCCACGAGATCGGCGTGCTCATCGTGTTCTGCTCGCTGACCTTCGTCCTCGGTACCTTGCTGGCCATCGGCGCGGTGCTGTTGCTGCGCCCGGACCTGTTGAACCGCCTGGTCCGCGTCGACCCCTGGGTTTCCTACGCCATCGGCAGCGCGCTCCTGGCCCTGGTGGCGCTGTATGCGGTCGGGGCCTGGCGCGAACGCGCGCCCTGGCGGCTCGGCAAATGGCACATCGAATACCCTCGCCTGGCCATCGTCGGTCGGCAGCTGCTGGCCGGCCCACTGGAGTTGCTCTGCGCCGCGGCGATCATCTACTTCGCACTGCCCGCGGAGCACAACCCCGGCTACCTGGTGGTGCTCGGCGCATTCCTCGCCTCCTTCTCCCTCGCCCTGCTGTCCCACGCCCCGGGCGGGCTCGGCGTGCTGGAGGTGACCTTCATCGCCGCGCTGCCGGAGCTGCAAACGGCGGACGTACTCGCCGCGCTGATCGTCTTTCGCTGCCTGTATTTGCTGTTGCCGTTCGCCCTGGCGATCCTGGTGGTGGTAGGCTTCGAGGTCGGTCAGTGGTCGCGCAAGCGCGTCGAACTACCCGGCGATTGAGACGGCGTCCTCATCCGACGAATATGGTCTAGCGACGCCGGGTCTCGCAGGCGATCATGCCCCTCCAGCCAACTCCCTTGATGATATGACTGACACTCAGAACGCCCCTGCTCAACACAAGCCCCGCCCGCTCATCGACCTGGCGGTCAGCATCCTGATCCCCTCGCTCATCCTGATGAAACTCAGCGGCGAAGAACGGCTCGGCCCGGACGGCGCGCTGCTGCTGGCCCTCGCCTTTCCCCTGGGTTGGGGAGCGCTGGAACTGATCAAGTACCGCAAGTTCAACTGGATCGCCCTGCTCGGGCTGGTCAGCGTGCTGCTGACCGGCGGCATCGGCCTGTTGAAGCTCGACCCGCAGTGGCTGGCCATCAAGGAAGCGACGATCCCCGGCATCCTCGGCATCGTCGTGCTGGCCTCGACCCGTACGCGCTACCCGCTGATCCGCACCATGCTCTACAACCCCAAGGTGCTCAACGTCGACAAGATCCACCAGCAACTGGAGCGCAACGGCCAGGTCGAGCACTTCGAGACACGCCTGCAGCGCGCCACCTACTGGCTCAGCGGCACCTTCTTCTTCTCGTCGTTCATGAATTACGTCCTGGCCAAGTGGATCGTTCACAGCCCGGCGGGCAGCGAAGCATTCAACGAGGAGCTGGGGCGCATGACGCTGCTCAGTTATCCGATGATCGCGATTCCGAGCATGATGATGATGATGGGGATCTTCTACTATCTCTGGCGAACCATTCACGGCCTCACCGGACTCGGCCTCGAAGAGATCATGGCGACATCGTCGACGAAGGAGCCGTCCCAGGGCTGAGGGGTACAGCGCCATGACTTCAGGGAGAAGCCGTGGCGCAGCGCAAGGTCAGAAGATCAGCTTGAAGATGCCGATGACCACGATGAGCCCGATGATGAAAATGATGCCTGCGGTACCGCCGATGAATTTCAGCATGGTGTTCTCCCGGTAATGAAAGGGGTAATTTTCAGACACCCCCTCCCCCCATCCGTTCGCCGGCCTCCAGGCAAGGCGGCCGTCTCCCCCCTCACGGCGCATCCGCCGCGCCCGTCCCGCATACCCTTCGAGCGCGCAGGCAAGCAGGCTTCCGAGCGGTCATCGGCCAGGCTTCTTCGCGAGTAGAACGTCTCAGGCGCGCGCCCGCTGCTCCATCTGTCGAGCACTGCGCTCGACCTGGGCAAGGTGGTCGATCACCTCGGTCAGCTCGTCGCGCCAATCGCGCGTCGGCAGGCCGAAGGTGGACTCGAAACGTGTGCAGTCGAGCACCGACCATAGAGGCCGTTGCGCCGGCGTCGGATATTCGCGGGTGGGAATGGCGAACACTGTCGGTCGAGTCTCCAACAGGCCTTGCGCCTGCGCCTGCTGAAAGATCTCGACGGCAAAGTCGTACCAGGAGCAGGGAGAACGCCCACTGTAGTGGTAAAGCCCCCAGGGCAGGTCGCCCTGGAGCTTGTAGCGGCGCGCCAGCTCTAGCAGCGTGTCGGCAATGCTGCTGGCCTTGGTCGGACACCCGAACTGGTCGCAGACCACCGAGAGCTCGTCACGCTGGGCGCCGACCCGCAGCATGGTCTTGACGAAGTTGTTGCCGTGAATGCCGTACACCCAGCTCGTTCGCAGGATCACATGCCTGTCCAGGCGCTCCTGGATCACGGTTTCACCGGCCAGCTTGCTCGCACCGTAGACCCCGGTCGGCCCGGTCTTGTCGGTTTCCCGATACGGCGCCTTCGCTTCGCCCGAAAAGACGTAATCGGTGGAGATGTGCAGCAAGGCGATGCCGTGCTTCTGGGCGACCGCCGCGAGGTTGCCCGGACCGTCGCGATTGACGGCGTCAGCGAGCGCCTGCTCCTTCTCGGCGCCATCCACGTTGGTGTATGCGGCCGAATTGATGATCAGTTCCGGCCGGTAGCGCAACACCGCCTGCTCCACCTGATCGGCCTGGGTAATGTCGAGCTGGCTACGGTCGAGGCTGATGGCCTCCAGACCGAACGCCGGCGCGCGGTTGATGATGTCCCGTCCAACCTGCCCTTTGGCGCCACATACAAGGATCTTCATTTCTACCTCAAGTGAATCAGTGAGCGCCGAAGCCATCGCCTGGACGCTATCAAACAGGCCGCTCGTGCGGCGGCTCAAGGCTCAACTCCGGGCCTTCGCGCAACGGATAACCGACACCGTATGAACAGGCCACTCCCTCGGCAGGCAAGAAGGGTCTTCGGAGCAATGCCCGGTTCAGGCCAATTGCAAAGGGTTTTGTTCCCGAGGGGAACCCTTAATTGCGTCCATTTCTCATCAACGAACCGGCAAAAGACCCTAATGATGGCCAACTACCAGCACATTGAGCGCAGTTTGCCGACAATATCGGACATGATCAATTCAAAGTAGCTCGTTTTAAGCCGCCTTGAAAAACACCGGAAGAATCCCGGCCTCCGCCTCGCAGTGTTTCTAATTCTTTCCAAAAGTGAAACTCATTGACCTTTGCACGGCCCAATCTACAAACCCGTCATTGAAGGAAAGTACGCATGATCAAGGCTACTGCTTCGCTAATCACGATTGCCCTTCTCGCCGGTTGCGCCGGCCATGTTCAGAACCCGGTCGATCGCGTGACCTTCCGCGATGAGCCGCTGGTCAAGGACGTGCGTGACGGCATGACCCGCGCCGAGGTCCTGACACTGGGCGGAGAGCCGTCGGCCACCAGCGACAGGGTCGCCAGTCCGGGCACCTGCAATGACTACATCCTCAGCCACAAGGGCGACCAGCAACCCTACTTCGTCAGCTTCGATGCCAATGGACGCGTCGATGGCAAGGGCTTCCTGACCTGCAGGCAGATGGACGAAAACCAGCGCGCACGTCGCCTGTAAGGCGCTGCGCCCTACCAGCCACCCAGATGGGAGGTACACGTCATGCCTCAAGGCGACAAGAGCAAATACACCGAGAAACAGAAGCGCAAGGCCGAGCACATCGAAGAGAGCTACGAAAGCAAGGGCGTTTCCGAGAAGGAGGCCGAAGCCCGTGCCTGGGCGACGGTGAACAAGCAGTCGGGCGGTGGCGAACGTCAGGGCGGTTCGGGACAGAAGAAGTCTTCGACCACCAAACGGGCCGAGCGCAAGGATTCGGCCCACCGCGCGGCACAGGCGCGCAAAGGCGACTCCCCGAACAAGGGCTCGGCCCGCAGCGGCAAATCCGGCAGCACTGCGCTCAGCGACATGACCCGCGACGAGCTGATGAAGAAGGCCAGGGAACGGGACATCTCCGGTCGATCGAAGATGCGCAAGGACGAGCTGATCCGCGCCTTGAGCTGAGGAACGTTCGTGCAACGTCCAGAACCCGATCCGCGTGACGACGGCTCGCCAGGGCCCGGACACATTCCCTCCAGGGAAGAGCCCGGCGAGCCGGCCCCCATCGAGGAGCCGAACGATCCACCGGCGTCCGGCACGGATCGACCCGGCTAAACTTTCGCTACGCCCGTCGATCAGAGTAGCGAGCCGGGGATTTCCGTGACCTCGGCATCCAACAGGCAGCGGACAGCCCTTCGGCGCCGCTACGCCATATCAAGGGAGACGCCTGATGAGCTATGTGCAACTGAGCGACAAGAACACGCTGCGTGAGCGCGCGCGCCAGCATGTCGAGAACGGAGCGGTGACCGAAAGCTACTCGGCCGACCGCGAAACCGTGATCAATCTGCTGAACGAAGCGCTGGCGACCGAGCTGGTCTGCTACCTGCGCTACAAGCGCCACTACTACATGGCGACCGGCCTCAAATCCAGCGTCGCCGCCGACGAGTTCCTCGAGCACGCCAACGAGGAGCAGGAGCATGCCGACCGCCTGGCCGAACGCATCGTCCAGCTGGGCGGAGAGCCGGACTTCAACCCCGACAACCTGACCGAGCGCGCCCATGCCCAGTATGCCGAGGGCAACGGCCTGCGCGACATGGTGTTCGAGAATCTGGTCGCCGAGCGCATCGCCATCGACAGCTACCGCGAGATCGTCCAGTACATCGGCGACAAGGACCCGACCACCCGCCGTATCTTCGAAGACATCCTGGCTCAGGAAGAAGAACACGCCGACGACCTGGCCGGCTTGCTGGACGGAATGAACTGACCTGGGCATTGCCGGAATCGCAATGATTCCGGCAAAAAAAAGGCCACCCGAAGGTGGCCTCTAAAGAAAGGAGAGTATTGCTCAGCCGGCCGCAACCGGGCGCATGTAGGAGATCGGTGCGGTCTGCGGATCATCGAAGGTAACCACTTCCCACGCATCCTCTTGGGCCATCAGGGTGCGCAACAGGCGGTTGTTCAATGCATGTCCGGATTTAAAGCCGCGGAATTCGCCGATCAGGCTATTGCCCAGAAGATACAGATCACCAATCGCATCGAGAATCTTGTGCTTGACGAACTCGTCCTCGTACCGCAGGCCGTCTTCGTTCAACACGCCGTTTTCATCGACGACGATGGCGTTTTCCACGCTGCCGCCAAGCGCCAGGTTGTGCGAGCGCAAGAACTCGATGTCGCGCATGAACCCGAAGGTACGCGCGCGGCTCACTTCCTTGACGAAGGACGTGCTCGAGAAATCCACGCTGGCCGTCTGCGTTCGACCATGGAAAACAGGGTGATCGAAATCGATCTCGAAACTGACCTTGAAGCCTTCGAAAGGCAGGAAGGTCGCGCGCTTGTCGCCATCCTCGACGGTGACTTCGCGCTTGATCCGAATGAACTTCTTGTGGGCGTCCTGCTCCTGGAGACCAGCTGATTGAATCAGGAACACAAAGGGCCCTGCACTACCGTCCATGATCGGCACTTCAGGCGCTGAAAGCTCGACGTAGGCGTTGTCGATTCCCAGGCCAGCCATTGCCGACAGCAGATGCTCCACCGTATCGACCTTCACTTCGCCGTTCACCAGCGTGGTCGACATGGTGGTTTCACCGACGTTCTCTGCCCGCGCGGCAATCTCCACCGGCGGATTGAGGTCGGTACGACAGAACACGATTCCCGTGTCCACAGGCGCCGGCTTAAGGGTGAGATAAACCTTCTCTCCCGAATGCAAACCGACGCCGGTGGCGCGAATGATGTTCTTCAATGTGCGTTGTCTGATCATGGCTTGGTCGCTAAGGCACTAGTTGCGAATGGTTTTCAACAAAACGAAGGCGATCATAGCAGATGCCTACTTTGCTGAACACCAATCAGCACCATCACTGTGATTGACTCCATCAATCAGCCTGACGACGCAGGAATGCCGGAATGTCCAGGTAATCCAGATCCTCCTGCGGGTTCATTTTCGCAGCGGTCGCAGCGCCATGAGCCTGGTTGCGCATCACGGTCGGACGCTCCAGATCACGATAGTTCACCGACGACTGCTCGGCACGCTGGGGCTGTGCCGCCGGGGCAGCCATGGCAGCGGTCTGAACGGTGTTGTCGACGACCTTGACCGGCTTTTCCATGCGCGGTCCGAGACCGGTGGCGACGACGGTCACGTGCAGTTCGTCGTGCATGTCGGCGTCGATCACGGCGCCGACCTTGACGGTCGCATGCTCGGAAGCGAACGCCTCGATGATTTCACCGACGGCGGCGTATTCGCCCAGGGACAGATCCAGGCCAGCCGTGATGTTCACCAGGATGCCGCGGGCGCCCTGCAGGTTCACGTCCTCGAGCAGCGGATTGCGGATCGCCGCCTCGGTGGCTTCGCGGGCGCGGTTCGGGCCGCTGGCGCAACCGGTACCCATCATCGCCATGCCCATTTCGCCCATGACCGTCTTCACGTCGGCGAAGTCGACGTTCATCAGGCCTGGACGCTGCATGATGTCGGAGATGCCGCGTACCGCACCGGCCAGCACGTCGTCGGCCTTGGCGAAAGCGGACAGCAGGCTCGCATCCTTGCCCAGGATGGTCAGCAGCTTCTCGTTGGGGATGGTGATCAGCGAGTCGACGCACTCGGACAGCGCGCGAATCCCCTCGTCGGCCACCTGCATGCGACGACGGCCTTCGAACGGGAACGGACGGGTGACCACGGCGACGGTGAGGATGCCCATTTCCTTGGCCACCGAAGCGATGATCGGCGCAGCGCCGGTACCGGTACCGCCACCCATGCCGGTGGTGATGAACACCATGTCGGCGCCCTGCAGGACTTCGGCGATACGCTCGCGGTCCTCCATGGCGGCCTGACGGCCGATTTCCGGATTGGTGCCGGCGCCGAGGCCCTTGGTGATAGCCGAACCCAGTTGCAGCACGGAACGGGCTTCGACCTTCTTCAGTGCCTGGGCATCGGTGTTGGCGCAGATGAACTCCACGCCTTCGACGCTGTTGCGCACCATGTGGTTGACGGCGTTGCCGCCGCCTCCGCCGACGCCGATGACCTTAATCACTGCGCTTTGCGGGGTATGATCTACGAGTTCGAACATTTCCCTCTCTCCTTTCAGCTTTCTAGTTTTGGTGTTGCGGTTGCACTGTCAGAAATTGCCCTGGACCCAGCTCTTGAGCCGTTCCAGAACGGATGGTTTTGATTCGTCGCTAAAATTGCCGAGGCCGGACAGGGGCACGCCGTCGGTCTGCTTTTGCAATCCGTACAGCAGCAGGCCCACGCCTGTGGAATAGATGGGGTTGCGCACTACGTCGGCCAGGCCCTTGACGTTCTGCGGTACGCCCAGGCGCACCGGCATGTGGAAGATTTCCTCGGCCAGCTCGACGGCACCTTCCATCTTGGAAGTACCGCCCGTGAGGACGATCCCTGCGGGGACCAGATCCTCGTAGCCGCTGCGACGCAGTTCGGCCTGGATAAGGGTGAAGAGCTCGTCGTAACGCGGCTCCACCACTTCGGCCAGGGCTTGGCGCGAGAGTTCCCGCGGCGGACGTTCTCCGACGCTCGGTACCTTGATGGTCTCCCCGGCACCCGCCAGCTTGGCCAGCGCGCACGCGTAGCGGACCTTGATCTCCTCGGCGTACTGCGTTGGCGTACGCAGCGCCATGGCGATGTCGTTGGTGACCTGGTCGCCGGCAATCGGGATCACCGCCGTATGGCGGATGGCGCCTTCGGTGAAGATGCAGATGTCGGTCGTACCTCCGCCGATGTCCACCAGGCAGACGCCCAGCTCCTTCTCGTCGTCGGTCAGGACCGCATGGGCCGAAGCCAGTTGCTCGAGGATGATGTCGTCGACTTCCAGGCCGCAGCGGCGCACGCATTTCTCGATGTTCTGCGCCGCGTTCACCGCGCAGGTCACCACGTGCACCTTGGCTTCCAGGCGCACGCCGGACATGCCGAGAGGCTCGCGTACACCCTCCTGGTTATCGATCACGTAGTCCTGGGGCAGCGTGTGCAATACGCGCTGGTCGGACGGAATGGCGACTGCCTGGGCGGCGTCGAGTACCCGCTCCAGATCCGCAGTGCTGACCTCGCGATCGCGAATGGCGACGATGCCGTGGGAATTCAGGCTGCGGATGTGGTTGCCGGCCAGGCCGACGAACGCCGAATGGATGCGGCAGCCCGCCATCAGCTGGGCTTCCTCGACGGCGCGCTGGATCGACTGCACGGTGGACTCGATGTTGACCACCACGCCCTTCTTCAGGCCACGGGACGGATGGGTACCGATGCCGACGATCTCGATCGAACCGTCCGGGGTCACCTCGCCCACCAGCGCCACCACCTTGGAGGTGCCGATGTCGAGGCCGACGATCATCTTGCCGCTTTGCACACTTGACATGTTTTTCCGTTCCTCAATTCTTTACCGCAACGGCAGTTTCCGTTGCGGCCGGGATGGGCTCGCGCCACGCCACGGCCAAGCCGTTGGGGTAGCGCAGGTCGATCCGCGCGATGTTCTCGCTCTGCTGCTTGAGCGCCGTGTCGTAAATGGTGATGAATCGACGCACCTTTTCCACGACGTGATCGCGACCCAGCAGAAGCTCTACCCCCTGCCCGGTCGTCAGGAACCAGCTTCCGCGTTCGCGCAGTTCCAGTCGGGTGATGGAGAAGCCCATCGGACGCAGCATCTGGCTAAGCATCTGGTACTGCTGCATTACCCGTTGCTGAGCGCGCTTCGGACCTTGGAGTTGTGGCAAGTGTTCGTAGTTGGCAAGTTCGTTGGGCGCAAAAGCCTCGCCCTTGTTATTGAGCAATGCCTCTTCGCCCCAGCGGGCGATCGGCAATTGTTCGTCCAGCCGCACCATTACCTGGTCGGGCCAGACGCGTCTCACTTCGGCGTGGGCAATCCAGGGCATCTGTTCAAGGTCGTGGCGCATGGCCTTGAGATCAACCGTGAAAAAGCTCGCTTCGACGAACGGCGCGATGCGGCGCTGGATCGCCTGCTGGCTGACGTAGCCGAGCTCGCCCTGGACGCTCACCTTGGCGATCGGCCGATCCGCATAGGGCAGCAGTATCTGGCTCAGCTCGTAGCCACCCACCGCCAGGCCGGCCAGCAGCACCGGCCACATGATCCGCTTGAGGCCGTTCAGGCTCGGCTTGGGCAGCCGGGCCGAAAGTGGCTCGCGCGCCACCAGCCGACTGGCACCGCGCGGCGCGGGTTTGCGCAGCGGGCTACGGCCGATCGGTTGAGTGTGACGCAGCATGGCGACCATGGATCAGCGCCCCGCCTCTAGGCTGGCGTCGAGAATCGACAGCACCAGCTGTTGGAAATCGAGCCCCGCCGCACGCGCGGCCATGGGCACCAGACTGTGATCGGTCATGCCCGGCACGGTGTTCACTTCGAGCAGCCAGAACTGGCCGCTTTCGGCATCCTGCATCACGTCCACCCGAGCCCAGCCACGTACGCCCACGGCATCGCTCGCCTGGGCGCAAAGCGACTTGAGCGCCTGCTCGCTGACCGCATCCAGCCCGCACGGAATGCGGTACTGGGTATCGGAAGCGAGGTACTTGGCGTCGTAGTCGTAAAAGGTGTGAGGTGTCCCGAGGCCAATGGGCGGCAGCACCTCGCCGCGCAGCAGCGCGACGGTGTATTCGGGTCCCTGGATCCACTGCTCGACCAGCACTTGCGAGTCGTAGGCACTGGCCGCACGCCAGGCAGCGATCAGCTCGGCGATGCCGCCCACCTTGGCCATGCCGATGCTCGAGCCTTCATGCGCCGGTTTGACGATCAACGGAAACCCGAGTGCCTGCGCCGCCTGATGGCAGTCGGCTTCGCTGGCGAGCGCGGCATGGCGAGGCGTCGGCAGGCCGAGGCTTTGCCAGACCTGCTTGGTACGCAACTTGTCCATCGCCAGAGCCGAGGCAAGGATGCCGCTGCCGGTGTAGGGGATCCCGGCGCATTCGAGCAGGCCCTGCATGCTGCCGTCTTCGCCGCCACGGCCGTGCAGGACGATGAAGGCACGGTCGATGCGCTCGCTGGCAAGGCGCTTGACGAAATCCTCGCCGACATCGATGCCGAAGGCGTCGACACCGGCATCCAGCAGTGCACCGAGCACAGCCTGGCCGGATTTCAGGGAAACCTCGCGCTCGGCGCTGATGCCACCGAACAGTACGGCGACACGACCGAAGTCGCGCACGTCGCGGGTCGAATGCAACGACGTCATTTTGCTTTCCTTGCGGCGCTGTCAGCCCCGCCAAACAAAGGGTTCTGGATCAGTTGCGGCGCGAGGCCGCCGATGTCCCCCGCGCCCTGGCAGAGGAGAATGTCGCCCGCGCGCAGCAGCGGCTTGACCAACGGGCCCAAGTCGACGCCACGCTCGATGTAGATGGGGTCGAGCTGGCCGCGCTGGCGAATGCTGTGGCACAGGTGGCGGCTGTCCGCCCCCGGGATCGGCTCCTCGCCGGCCGGATAGACTTCCATCAGCAGCAGCACATTCGCGTCGGCCAGCACCTGGACGAAATCCTCGTAGAGATCGCGGGTACGGGTGTAACGATGGGGCTGGTAGACCATCACCAGGCGCCGATCGGGCCAGCCGCCGCGGACGGCGCGGATCACCGCAGCCACTTCACGCGGATGATGTCCGTAGTCGTCGACCAGCATCACGCTGCCGCCTTCGACCTGCAGCTCGCCGTACACCTGGAAGCGGCGGCCAACGCCCTGGAAGGCGGACAGCCCCTGGGCGATGGCTTCGTCGTCGATGCCCTCGTCGGTGGCGATGGCGATGGTCGCCAGCGCGTTGAGGACGTTGTGATTGCCCGGCATGTTCACCGACACGTCGAGCGGCTCGTGGCCGTCGCGCAGCACGGTGAAATAGGTGCGCATGCCTTCCTGGCGGACATTGACCGCACGGACGTCGGCCCCTTCGCTGAAGCCATAGGTGGTCACCGGGCGGCCGACCTGGGGCAGTATCTCGCTGACCACCGGGTCGTCCACGCAGACGACCGCCAGCCCGTAGAACGGCAGGTTGTGCAGAAACTCGATGAAGGTCTTCTTCAGCTTGCCGAAATCGCCGCCGTAGGTGCTCATGTGATCGGCGTCGATGTTGGTCACCACGGCCACCATGGGCTGCAGGTGCAGGAAGCTCGCATCGCTTTCGTCAGCTTCGGCAATCAGGTAACGGCTGCTGCCGAGCTGGGCGTTGGTTCCGGCCGCGTTCAGCCGACCACCGATGACGAAGGTCGGGTCCAGGCCGCCGGCGGCGAACACCGAGGCCAGCAGGCTGGTGGTCGTGGTCTTGCCATGGGTGCCGGCAACGGCGATGCCGTGGCGGTAACGCATCAGCTCCGCCAGCATTTCGGCACGGGGTACCACCGGGATCCGCTGCTCGAGCGCCGTGGCCACTTCCGGGTTGGAGTCGTTCACCGCGCTGGACACCACCAGCACGTCGGCACCGGACACGTTGTCCGCCTGGTGGCCGATGAAGATGTGCGCGCCGAAGCTCTCGAGCCGCTCGGTCGCCGCCGACGCCCTGAGGTCGGAGCCGGAAACGTCATAACCGAGGTTCAGCAGGACTTCCGCGATGCCGCACATGCCGACGCCGCCGATGCCGACGAAATGGATGCGACGGATGCGGCGCATCCGGCGGATTTCGGCTTTTACCGCCGCGGGAGATTTAGCCACGAGCCACCTCCAGGCAAATGTCGACAACCGTGCGAGTCGCATCCGGTCGCGCCAGACGGCGCGCGGTGGCCCCCATGGCCTTTAGTTTTTCCGGCTGCATCATTACCTCGGTCAGCTGCGCGGCGAGCAGCGCCGCATCGGTCTTGGCTTGTGGAAGAAGGACGGCGGCGCCCTCGTTGGCCAGATACTGCGCATTGCGCGTCTGGTGGTCGTCGATCGCATGGGGCAGCGGAATGAGGAACGAAGGAAGCCCCGCCGCCGCCAGTTCGCTGACCGTCAGCGCGCCTGCGCGGCAGATCACCAGATCCGCCCAGGCATAGGCGCGCGCCATGTCCTTGATGAAAGGAGCCACCTGCGCCTCGACCGCGGCCTCGCGGTAGCGCTCGGTGGTCAGGTCCGCGTGCTGCTTGCCGGCCTGGTGGAAAACCTCGGGGCGCAGCTCCGGCGCCAGCATGGCGAGCGCGGCAGGCACCAGCTTGTTCAGCGGCTCTGCTCCCAGGCTGCCGCCCAGGACCAGCAAGCGCGGCCGACGGTCGTGCAGCGTCTGGCGCGGTGTTTCGAGAAACAGCTCCTCGCGTACCGGGTTGCCGGTGGTGCGGCGCTTGGCGCTGCTGGCGAAGGTGTCGGGGAAGGCTTCGCACACACGACGAGCCATCGGCACGAGGCTGCGATTGGCGGTACCGGCCACGGCGTTCTGCTCGTGAATGATCAGCGGCGCCCCGGCAAGCCTGGCGGCCAGGCCACCGGGGCCGGTGACATAGCCGCCCAGCCCCAGCACGCATACCGGCTCCAGCTGGCGCATCAGGCGGCGCGCCTGGAACAGCGAGCGCAGCAGCTGGAACGGCGCCTTGAGCAGCGACAGCGCGCCTTTGCCGCGCAGGCCGCTGACCGGAATCAGGTGCAGCGGCAGCCCCGCAGCCGGCACCAGTTCGTTCTCGATCCCACGAGGCGTGCCCAGCCAGTGGACCGAATAGCCGCGTGCCTGGAATTCCTTGGCGCACGCCAGCGCCGGGAACACGTGGCCCCCGGTGCCGCCCGCCATGATCAACACGTTACCGGCCATGGACGAGCCCCCCGGTCTTCGCGTCTTCGGGGAAATCGTCTTCGCTGAAGTCGGCGTCTTCGCTGCCAAGCACCGTGCGGCTTTCCCACTCGATGCGCAGCAGCAGCGCCATGCTCATGCAGGTCACCACCAGCGAGCTGCCGCCGTAACTGAGAAATGGCAACGTCAGGCCCTTGGTCGGCAGCAACCCGACGTTCACCCCGACGTTGATCAGGAACTGGCCGATCCAGAGGAATGCCAGGCCCCAGGCGACATAGGCGGCGAAGAACTGCTTGGCCTTTTCCGCCCACAGGCCGATGTACAGCGCGCGAACCCCGACGAAACCGAACAGCGCCACGGTCGCCAGGGCGCCGACCATGCCCAGCTCTTCGGCCAGTACCGAGAACACGAAATCGGTGTGCGCTTCGGGCAGGTAGAACTGCTTCTGAACGCTGTTGCCCAGCCCGACGCCGAACCATTCGCCGCGGCCGAAGGCGATCAGCGCCTGGGTCAGCTGGTAGCCGGCACCGTACTGGTCGGCCCAGGGGTCGGTGAAGGTGATCAGGCGTTGCAGGCGATATTCCTGGGTCTGCACGAGGACGAACACCGCCGCCACCGCCAGCACCACCATCAGGCCGAAACGGAACAGGCCGACACCGCCGAGGAACAGCATCGCCGCCGCCGCGCCCATCATCACCACGGTCGCGCCGAAGTCGGGCTCCATCAGCAGCAGGCCGGCCATCGGCAGCAGCACGACGAAAGGCTTGAAGAAACCAGCCCAGCTTTCGCGGACCTCTTCCTGACGCCGCACCAGATAGCCGGCGAGGTAGATCACCACGAACAGCTTGGCCAGTTCGGACGGCTGCACGTTGAAGGCGCCGAAACCGATCCAGCGCATCGACCCGTTCACCTCGCGGCCGATGCCGGGCACCAGCACCAGCACCAGCAGCACGAAGGCGCCGAGCAGCAGCATCCAGTCCAGGCGCTGCCAGTTGGCCAGGGGCACCAGCAGGACCAGACCCGCGACGCCCAGGCCGATCATCAGGTACACCAGGTGACGGATCATGTGATAGAGCGCATTGCCGGCGTTCACCGCGGCGACCTCCGACGAGGCCGAGGCGATCATCACCAGGCCCAGGCCGAGCAGTGCCAGGCAGCCGGCCAGCATCGGAAAATCGACGTCCATCAGGCCGCGACGGCTGAAAAGAGGCGATGGCGAATTGAGCAGGGACCGGAGCATCAGGCGAGCGCCTCCACCGCAGCGGCGAACAGGCGGCCGCGCTCTTCGAAATTCTTGAACATGTCGAGGCTGGCGCAGGCCGGCGACAGCAGCACCGCATCGCCCGGCTGCGCCTGTTCGGCGGCTTCGCGAACCGCCTCGTCCAGGGACTTCACGAAAACCGTGGTCACCGCGCCGTCGAGCGTCTCGGCAAGGCGTGCCGCATCGCGCCCGAGCAGGATCACGCAGCGGCAGAAGCGTGCGACCGGCGCCCGCAGCGCATTGAAGTCGGCGCCCTTGCCATCGCCGCCGGCGACCAGCACCAGCTTGCCTTCGATATCGGCGCCCAGCCCTTCGATGGCCGCCAGCGCCGCGCCGACATTGGTCGCCTTGGAGTCGTCGTAGTAGGAAACGCCGCGACATTCGCCGACCCACTGGCAACGGTGCGGCAGCCCGGTGAACGCACGCAGCGCTTGCAGCATGGGCTCGAACGGCAAGCCCACCGCATGGCCCAGCGCCAGGGCCGCCAGTGCGTTGGACTGGTTGTGGGCGCCGCGCATCTTCAGCTCGCGCACCGGCAACAGGGGCTCGAACTGGAACGCCAGGTACTTCTCGCCACCCTCTTCGACCAGGCCGAAGCCCTTCAAATCCGGGCGCCCGAGGCCGAACGACCAGAGCGGGATGTCTTCGCGAATCAGGGGGCGACTCAGTTGATCGTCGCGGTTGAACACCACCTGGCGCGCGCCGCGGAAGATCCGGTGCTTGGCCTGGTGGTAAGCCGGCAGGCCACTGTAGCGATCCATGTGGTCTTCGCTGATGTTGAGGCAGGTGGCGACCTCGGCGTCCAGCCGGTCGGTGGTCTCCAACTGGAAACTCGACAGCTCGATGACGTACAGCTCCACCGAATCGTCGAGCAGGTCCAGCGCGGGCGTGCCCAGGTTGCCGCCCACGGCGACGCGGCGCCCCGCAGCGGCTGCCATTTCACCCACCAGCGTGGTCACGGTGCTCTTGGCGTTGGAACCGGTGATGGCCACGATCGGCGCCCTGGCTTCACGGGCAAAGAGTTCGATGTCGCCGCTGATCTTCACGCCGCGCGCCGCGGCCTCCTGCAAGGCCGGCGTGCTCAGGGCTAGCCCGGGGCTGACCAGCAGTTCGCTGGCGCGGCAGAGGAATTCCACGTCCAGCTCGCCGCAGCGAACCTCGATCTGCGGATATTCGCTCCTCAGCGCCTGCAGCTCCGGCGGGTTCGCACGCGTATCGGCCACGGCAAAGGCAAGTCCCCGGCGCGCCAAGTGGCGAACCAGGGACATGCCGCTCTTGCCGAGACCGACAACGATGCGGAACTGGTCGGAAGCGATCAGCACTCTGGGTTACCTCAGCTTCAAGGTGGCAAGGCCGACCAGCACCAGGATCACGGTGATGATCCAGAACCGCACGATCACGCGTGGCTCGGGCCAGCCTTTGAGTTCGAAATGGTGGTGAATCGGCGCCATACGGAACACGCGCTTGCCGGTCAGCTTGAACGACGCGACCTGGATCATCACCGACAGGGTCTCCATGACGAAGACACCGCCCATGATGAACAGCACGATCTCCTGCCGGACGATCACGGCGATGGTGCCGAGCGCAGCGCCAAGGGCCAGCGCGCCGACGTCGCCCATGAAGACCTGCGCCGGGTACGTGTTGAACCAGAGGAAGCCAAGGCCCGCACCGATCAGCGCGCCACAGAACACGATCAACTCGCCGGCACCGGGCACGTTCGGGATCAACAGGTACTCGGAGAAGTTCGCGTTACCCGAGAGGTAGCAGAAGATGCCCAGCGCACCGCCGACCATCACCGTCGGCATGATCGCCAACCCGTCCAGACCGTCGGTGAGGTTGACCGCATTGCTCGAGCCGACGATGACGAAGTAGCTCAGCACGATGAACCCCAGGCCCAGCGGAATCTCAATGTTCTTCAGAAGCGGCATGATGAACGTCGTCTCGATCGGGTTCTGCGCCGTGGCATAAAGGAAGGCCGCCGCGCCCAGGCCGAAGACCGATTGCCAGAAGTACTTCCAGCGGCTCGGCAGGCCGCGGGAATTCTTCTCGATCACCTTGCGGTAGTCATCGACCCAGCCGATCGCGCCGAACAGCAGCGTCACCGCCAGCACGACCCAGACGTAGCGGTTCGACAGGTCGGCCCAGAGCAGCGTGGCGATCGTGATGGCGCTGAGGATCAGCGCACCGCCCATGGTCGGCGTGCCGGATTTGGACAGGTGCGATTGCGGGCCGTCGTTGCGCACGGCCTGGCCGATCTGGCGGATCTGCAGGGTCCGGATCAGCCACGGACCCATGCACAGCGACAGCACCAGCGCGGTGAGCACGCCGAGAATGCCGCGCAGGGTCAGGTACTGGAAAACCGAGAATCCCTTGTAGAACTGTTGCAGATACTCCGCGAGCAGCAGCAGCATCAGTGTTTCTCCCTGGCCTGAGGGCACAGGGCGGCGACGATCTTGTCCATCGCCGCGCTGCGCGAGCCTTTGATTAGTATGGTGGTGGTGCTGCCGCGCTCTGCCTGGAGCGCTTCGATCAGGCTGGCCTGATCGTCGAAATGCCGGCCGCCAGCGCCGAAGGCGGCCACCGCGTGGGTCATCAGCGGGCCGATGCCGTAGAGCGCGTCCACTTTCCCGGCGGCGTAGGCGCCGACCTCGCGGTGCCCTTCCTCGGCCCACTCGCCCAGCTCGCCCATATCACCGAGCGCCAGAATCTTGCGCCCGGAGAAGCCGGCCAGCACGTCCACCGCGGCGCACATGGAAGCCGGATTGGCGTTGTAGCTGTCGTCGATGACCCGCACGCCGTTGGCAGCGATCTGCGCCACGGCCCGCCCCTTGACCGGCTGCAGTTGCTCCAGACCGGCGACGATATGTTCCAGGCTCACGCCCAGGGCATGGGCTGCCGCAGCCGCCGCCAGGGCATTGGCCACGTTGTGGCGACCGAGCAGGTTCAACTGCACCCGCGCACGCCCCGTCGGACCGAACAGCATGAAGCTCGGGCAACCACGCAGGTCGTAGGCGATCGAACCGGGGTAGAAGTCGGCCAGCGCGCTTTCCAGGCCGAAGCTCAGCACCCGATGGCCCGCCGCACGCGTTTCCCAGACCGCATAGGCCTTGTCGTCACGGTTGAGAATGGCTACGCCGCCATCGCTCAACCCTTCGAGAATTTCGCCCTTGGCCTGGACGATCTTGTCCGGGCCGCCGAACTCGCCGACGTGGGCGGTTCCGGCATTGTTGATGATCGTGACGTGCGGACGAACCAGCCCGACCGTGTAGGCGATTTCGCCCAGACGCGATGCGCCCAGCTCGATCACCGCGGCGCGATGGTCGGGTGCGAGTTCGAGCAGCGTGAGCGGCACGCCCAGCTCGTTGTTCAGGTTGCCGCGCGTCGCCAGTACACCGGTCTCGCCAAAGCCCGCGCGCAGGATGCTGGCCAGCAGCTCCTTGACGCTGGTCTTGCCGCTCGAACCGGTGATGGCCGCGATCGGACCGTCGAAGCGGTCCCGATTGAGAGCGCCGAGCTGGCCCAGCGCAAGGCGTGTATCGGCCACCACCAGCTGCGGCAGCGCGGCGCCCTGGACTTCACGTTCAACCAGCGCGGCGACGGCGCCGCTGGCCGCCACCTGTTCGAGGTAGTCGTGGCCGTCGAAGCGCGGTCCGGTCAGCGCGACGAACAGCTGCCCGGGCTCGATCACGCGGCTGTCGGTGCTGACGGACGAAAACTGCACATCCTGACCGACCAGTCGTGCCGAAAGCGGCTGCGCCAGCTGACTCAAACGCATCTGCTCAAACATGGGCCGGCTCCCAGCTGTCGAGCGCCGTGCGCGCCTGCTCGAGGTCGGAGAAAGGCAGGCGCTCGCCGTTGATTTCCTGATAATCCTCGTGGCCCTTGCCGGCGAGCAGCACGACATCGTCCGCCGCGGCGCTGGCGATGATCTCGGCGATGGCCCGCTCCCGCCCCGGCACGAAGCGAACCGCGCCCGGCTGGGCGAAACCGGCACGGATATCCTCGAGGATCTGCGCCGGATCTTCGGTACGGGGGTTGTCGTCGGTGACCACGACCTGGTCGGCCAGGCGCTCGGCGACCTGCGCCATGAGCGGCCGCTTGCCGCTGTCACGGGCGCCACCGCAGCCGAACAGGCAGAGCAGCTTGCCGCGCGCGTGCGGACGCAGGGCGTCGAGAACTTTTTCCAGCGCGTCCGGCGTGTGTGCGTAGTCGACCACCACCAGCGGCTTTTCACCGCCGCCGACGCGCTGCATGCGCCCTTCCGGCCCTTGCAGCGCCGGCATGACCTTAAGGATCTCGTCGAGCGGGTAGTTCATTCCCAGCAGCGCACCCACCGCCGCGAGCACGTTGCTCAGGTTGAAGCGCCCCAGCAGCGGACTGCGCAGCGCGTATTCGCCCTGGGGCGTGACCAGCCGTGCATGGATGCCATCGTCCCCCAGCGTCGCCTCGGGGCAATACAAATAGGCGGAGGCGTCTTCGAGGCTGTAGCCAATGACGCGCGACTCGTGTGGCGTGCCCGCGAGCAGGCGGCCGAACGGATCGTCGAGATTGAGGACACGGCAGCGCAACCCCTGGAAGGCGAACAGCTGCGCCTTGGCTTCGCCGTAGGCCTGCATGCTGCCGTGATAATCAAGGTGGTCGCGCGACAGGTTGGTGAACACCGCGACGTCGAACTTCAGCGCCGCCACGCGGCCCTGGGCCAGCCCGTGGGACGAGACTTCCATCGCGACCGCGCGCGCTCCAGCCTTGCGCAGCGTGGCCAGGGTCGCCTGCACGCCAATCGCATCGGGGGTGGTGTGGCGCCCCTGCTCCAGCTGTCCATGGAAGCCGGTGCCCAGCGTGCCGATGATTCCGCAACGCTCGCCAAGCGCATCGAGCGCCTGGGCGACCAGCTGGCTGACGCTGGTCTTGCCGTTGGTGCCCGTCACTCCGACCATGTGCAGTCCACGGCTCGGCTCGCCATAGAAACGCCCGGCGATCGCCGACAGCTGTGCGCCGAGCTGACGGACCGGCACCAGCACGGCCCCTTCGACCTGCATCGGCTGAGCGCCTTCGGCCTCGTACGCGACGGCCGCCGCGCCGCGCGCGATCGCGTCGGCGATGTGCGAGCGCCCGTCCTGTTCCAGACCTGGCACCGCAAGGAACAGATCGCCCGGCAGCACCTTGCGGCTGTCGAGCGTGAGCTCGCGCACCAGAACGGCGCTGTCGGCCTGGATCAGCAACTGGTTGAGCGGCATGGGCATCAGCTCCGTCCTCCCTTGCGGTCGGTGGCGTCAGCGGTCTGTACCTCGGCGGGCAGATTGTCCGGCGCAACGTTCATCAGACGCAGCGCACCGGCCATGACCTTGCCGAACACCGGCGCCGAGACCAGGCCGCCGTAGTAGCCGACCTTGCTCGGCTCGTCGATGACCACGACCATGGCGATGCGCGGGTTGTTGGCTGGCGCGAAGCCCGCGAACAACGAGCGATAGGCGTGCTCGGTATAACCCTTTCTGCCGACGGTCGCCTTGCGCGCCGTGCCGCTCTTGCCTGCCACATGGTAGCCCGGTACCTGTGCGCGATGGGCGCCACCCGGCGCCTCGACGACTTGCACGAGCATGCCCTGGATGGTCTTGGCGATGTCTTCGGAGATGACCTGCGAACCTTCCGGCGCACGGTCGACCCGGACCATGGACAGAGGCACGTTACGCCCGTCGTTGGCCAGGGTGGAGAATGCGTGAACCAGCTGGACAGCGGTCACCGAAAGACCGTAGCCATAGGAAAGCGTGGCGGTTTCGGCCTTGCGCCAGTTGCGGTGATTGGGCAGGTTGCCGACGCGCTCGCCGGGGAATCCGAGCCCGGTATCCTGGCCGAGGCCGACCTGCTGCATCACGTTGTAGATGGCTTCGCCGCCGATATCGAAGGCGATCTTGCTCATGCCCACGTTGCTCGACTTGATCAGGATGCCGGTCAGGTCCAACGGCTCATCGCTTCGCGACACGTCGCGGATGGTGTACCTGCCGATCTGCAGCGAACCCGGGTGCACGTCGACCTTGTCGGTGGGCTTCCAGCGGCCGGTCGCCAGCGCCGCACTCATTGAAATAGGCTTCATGGTCGAGCCCGGCTCGAACACGTCGATCAGGGCGCGATTGCGCATGGCCGCCGGCTGCAGGTTGCGGCGATTGTTCGGGTTGTAGGTCGGCTGGTTGACCATCGCCAGCACTTCGCCCGTCTTGACGTCGACCATCGCCAGGCTGCCGGCCTTGGCGCCGAACTCGACCAGCGCGTTGCGCAACTCGCGGTGCGCCAGGTACTGCAGGCGAAGGTCGATCGAAAGCGCCAGCGGCTTGCCGGATTTGGCATTGCTGACCACCTGGACGTCGCGAATCAGCCGGCCACGGCGATCCTTGAGCACCTGGCGCTTGCCCGGCACGCCCGCCAGCCATTCGTTGTAGGCCAGCTCCATGCCTTCGCGGCCACGGTCGTCGATATCGGTGAAGCCGACCACGTGGGCCGCCACCTCACCGGCCGGATAGAAACGGCGGAACTCTTCCTGGGCGTAGACCCCCGGGATCTTGAGGTCGAGCACGGTCTGGCCCTGCTCGGGCGTCAGGCCACGCACCAGGTACATGAATTCACGGGCGGCCTGCTGTTCCAGCCGCTGGGCAAGCGCCTCAGGGCTCTGCCCCAGGGCCTGCGCGAGTTCCGGCCAGCGCGCACGCACCGCCTGCAGCTCCTTGGGATTGGCCCAGAGCGTGGTGACCGGCGTGCTGACCGCCAGTGGCTCGCCGTTACGATCGGTGATCAGGCCCCGGTGTGCCGGAATGGGGATATGCCGGACGCTGCGCGCATCGCCCTGGCCCTTGAGGAAACCCTGGTCGAACACCTGAAGTTCGACGATGCGCCAGACAATGGCACCGATCATCAGCGCCAGCAGCAGCAGCACCAGGCGGAAGCGCCAGGGATAGAGTGCGCCGTCGAGCTTCATCATGGCGCCACCAACTTCACTTCGGCCGGTTCGGGAATGCGCATCTTCAGCTGCTCGCTGGCCAGCGTCTCGATACGTCCATGGGCGGTCCAGGTGCTCTGCTCGAGAATCAGGCGGCCCCATTCGGCCTGCGCCTTGTCGCGCACGCTGAGCTCGGTGTAGAGCATGTTGAGCAACTGACGATTCCAGTGCGCGCTGTAGCTCACGCAGATCGCGGACAACAGCACGCCGACGAACAGCAGCAGCATCAGGAAGCGGCCCTTGGGCATGGTGCGCAACGACCGGTTCATCGCAGCTTCTCCGCGACACGCATCACCGCGCTGCGCGAGCGCGGATTGGCCTTGACCTCGGATTCGGAGGCGAACTGCGGTTTGCCGATGAGCTTGAGCCGCGGCTCGAACACCTTGGCGATCACCGGCAGATTGCGCGGCAACTGGTCGGCTTCGCCCTTGGCATAACGGCGCATGAACTGCTTGACGATGCGGTCTTCGAGCGAGTGGAAGCTGATCACCACCAGCCTGCCGCCTACTTCCAGCGCATCGAAAGCGGCCTGCAGACCGGCTTCGAGATCGCCAAGCTCGTTATTGATGTAGATGCGCAGCCCCTGAAAGGCCCGCGTCGCCGGATTCTTGCCTTTTTCCCAGGCCGGATTGGCGTCCGTCAGGACCTTGGCCAGGTCCGCGGTGCGCTCGAACGGACGCTCGGCGCGGCGCTGGACCACCGCGCGCGCCATGCGCTTGGCGAAACGCTCTTCCCCGTATTCCTTGAACACCCGGGCGATTTCATCTTCGCTGGCGCTGGCGATCCATTGCGCCGCGCTCACGCCGCGGGACGGGTCCATGCGCATGTCGAGCGGACCGTCATTGAGAAAGCTGAAACCGCGCTCCGGGTCGTCGAGCTGCGGCGACGACACGCCCAGGTCGAGCAGCACGCCATTGAGCGTCCCGCTCCAGCCACGCTGCGCCAGTTCGTCGCCAAGCTCGGCAAAGCTTCTCTGCACAACGACAAAGCGGCCGTCCTCGGCCGCCAGTGCTTGCCCCGTAGCGATCGCCTGCGGGTCTTTGTCGAAACCAAGCAAGCAGCCACCAGGCCCGAGCTGCCGCAGCAGCGCGCGGCTGTGTCCTCCGCGCCCGAAGGTGCCATCCACGTAGCGACCTTCCGGACGAACGGCCAGCGCCGCGACGGCTTCGTCGAGCAACACGGTGATATGGCGCAGGCTGCTTGTCTGGTTCACAGGATGAGATCACGCATTTCGTCCGGCAGACCGCCGGGTTGTTTGATGGCCGCCAGGTCCGCGTCGGATATCGCGTTCCAATCGTCCTCGTTCCACAGCTGAAACTTGTTGAGCTGGCCGACCAGCATGGCGCGCTTGTCCAGCCCGGCGTACTCGCGCAAACGCGGCGGCACGAGCACCCGGCCACTGCCGTCGAGCTCGATATCCACCGCATTGCCAATCAACAGGCGCTGCAGCCGCCGCGCCTCTTCACGCAACGAGGGCAACTCGCGCAACTTCGCCTCGATGACTTCCCATTCGGGCAGCGGATAAATGCAGAGGCAGCGATCCACGGCGTCGATCGTGACGATCAACTGGCCATCGCAACGCGAAACGAGCTCGTCACGATACCGGCTAGGCATCGCGAGCCGCCCTTTGGCGTCGAGACTGATGGCGTTTGCTCCGCGAAACACGGCTGCTTCCCCTGAATTCAGCTATCCATGCCCATTTTTATCCACTTCGTACCACTTTCTACCACCTGGGCACACTATAGGAATGCGCCCACCCCACCGTCAAGGCACGCTCAGCGGGAAAACCCTTACAGGACGGCCATTTAGCGAAGCGGTTGGAAACATTGGGGAAGCTCGCGAGGAGCGAAAAGGAGGGAATCTTCAGGCGAAGCGAGGAGTTAACAAGCACACTTAAAGTGACTTGTTAAGAATAAGACTTTTTAGGCATTAGAAATGTAGCGAGCACAAGCGAAAGGAAGGAGGAGAGTCGATCTGTAAGCCGGGTTCTGTCGAGGACAGCCATTCCTCTACGACAGCCATCACTGACTGCCTCTAGCAACCTACCCGGATCCAGCGCGGGCCACGCCAATGGATCCCTATTTGGTCTTGCTCCAAGTGGGGTTTACCTAGCCACGGACTGTTGCCAGCCGTGCGGTGCGCTCTTACCGCACCTTTTCACCCTTACCGGCGCCGAAGCGCTTAGGCGGTTATTTTCTGTGGCACTTTCCGTAGGCTCACGCCCCCCAGGCGTTACCTGGCACTTCGCCCTATGGAGCCCGGACTTTCCTCCCTCCCGCTCTGCAGGCAGAACGGAACAGCGACTGTCCGATCGACTCTCCGCTGACAAGAATACGGGCTAGGCACGGGCAGCCGCAACCTGAAAGCCATCATTCGGCTATGCCTTGCGCTCCAGAGCCGCCTGATACAGCAGGTTCTTGCGCACCCCGGTGATCTCGGCAGCCACCGCAGCGGCGCGCTTGAGCGGCAGCTCGGCCAGCAGCAGATCCAGCACCCGCAAGGCACCGGCATCCAGCGCCTCTTCACTCGCTGGCGCCTGCCATCCGGCAACGACGAGCACACATTCGCCGCGCTGCTGATTGCTGTCCGCCTCGACCCAGCGAACCAGCTCACCCAACGGCAAACCCTGCAGCGTCTCGAACGTCTTGGTCAGCTCGCGCCCGAGCACGGCGGAACGCTCCTCGCCGAACACCTCAGCCATATCCTTCAGACTTTCGAGAAGCCGATGGGGCGCCTCATAGAACAGCAGCGTGCGCGACTCCTGCTTCAAGGACTCGAGCCGCGCCCTGCGCCCGGCCACCTTGGCCGGCAGAAACCCCTCGAATGCGAAGCGGTCGGACGGCAGGCCCGCCGCACTGAGCGCAGCAATCAAGGCGCACGCCCCGGGAACCGGCACCACGCGAATGCCGGCCGCACGCACCTGGCGCACCAGATGAAAGCCGGGATCGGAAATGAGCGGCGTTCCCGCATCGGAAATCAGCGCCACGTCGCCGCCGGCCAGCAACCGATCCAGGAACCGCCCGCCTTCGTCACGCTCGTTGTGATCGTGGCAAGCCGCCAGGGGGGTCGTGATGCCGAAGTGCTGCAGCAGTCGTGACGAGTGCCGCGTGTCCTCGGCAGCAATCAGTGACACTTCCTTCAATACGCGCAGCGCCCTGGCACTGATGTCCTCGAGATTGCCAATCGGCGTGGCGACTACATAGAGCACGCCCGCGGCGGAATTAGCACCAGCTGTCGCAGTCACAGGGCATACCTCGCTAACGGAAACGCGCATTGTAGCCCGTTTCGGGGATGCACCATCGCAGCCCCATAGGGGCTTGGGTACAATCCGTTCACTATTGCTTTCAGGAACCTTTCCCATGACGGCCCGTCTGCGCCCGCTCCTCATCCTCTGCCTCGTTGGCCTGCTGTCGGCCTGTGGCAGCAGCCCGACGTCGACCCTTGGCGAATTGCCCCGCACACCCCAGGCATCCACCCAGCAACTGCTGGAGCAGGCCGCCACCAGCGACGCCGAAAAAGCCGCGCTGCTGCGCCTCACCGCCGCGGACCAGTCCTTCAAGCAGGGCGAACTCGACCGCGCCGCGCAGATCCTCCAGCAGGTTCCGCTGGACGTGCTCAAGCCCGCGCAGCAGATCTTCGCCAGAACGCTGCAGGCCGAACTGGCCCTCGCGAAAGGCGAGCCACAGCAGGCACTGGCGCTGCTGCAACACCCATCGTTCGAGCGACTTTCCGAACTGCCGGTGGACCAGCAGGTTCGCAGCCAGCTCGCCCGCGCCGAAGCCCTTGAGGGCGATGGTCAGCTGCTGGCCGCCGCGCGCGAGCGCGTCTTCATCGCCCCGCTGCTCGGCGGCCAGGCAGCCGAGCAGAACAACGAAGCGATCTGGGAACTGGTCTCCAACCTACCCACCGAACAACTCGGCAGCGCCGAAGAGCCCGACCTGGCTGGATGGCTGTCGCTGGCAGCAGCGCTCAAGCAGGCCGGCACGCTCGGCCAGCAACAGGCGGCCATCGACACCTGGCGCGCCCAGCACCCCGGCCACCCTGCCGCCGAGCGCCTGCCGGAAGCACTGGTAAAACTCAGGGAAATGGCCGACCAGCCACTGACCCACATCGGCCTGCTGCTGCCTACCGATGGCCAGCTGGCCTCGGTAGCACGCGCCTTGCGAGACGGATTCCTCGCCGCGCACCTGCAGGACCGCCAGATGGGAAACACCTCGCCGAAGATCGAACTGTACGATCCGGCCCGCTTCCGCTCCTTGGATGACTTTTATCAGCAGGCCCAGGCCGATGGCGTCCAGCTGGTCGTCGGCCCGCTGGAAAAGGAGCAGGTCCGCCAGCTCGCCGAGCGCGAGCAGCTGCCAATCATCACCCTCGCACTCAACTACAGCGATGCCGGGCAAAAGACGCCGCCGCAACTGTTCCAGTTCGGCCTCGCCGCCGAGGACGAAGCGCGCGAAGTGGCTCGCCGGGCATGGGCCGACGGCCACCGTAGCGCCATCGCCCTGACGCCTCGGGGCGAATGGGGCTCACGCGTGCTGGAGGCCTTCCGCCAGACCTGGCTGGACCAGGGCGGCACCCTGCTTGCCGCAGAGCCACTGGCTGAGCCGGTCGAGCTGGCCAAGCAGATCGCCGACCTGTTCCAGGTTCGCTCCAGCGGCCCCAATGCCGAGCCAACGCGGCGCCAGGACGTCGATTTCGTGTTCCTGGCCGCAACGCCGCAACAGGCGCAGCAGGTCAAGCCGACGCTGATCTTCCAGTACGCCGGTGACGTGCCGGTCTATGCGACCTCTCACCTGCACGCCGCCACCAACAACCGCACCCAGTATCTGGACCTTGACGGCATCCGCTTCGCCGAGACCCCCTGGCTGCTCGACCCCAACATCCCACTGCGCCAACAGGCCGAACAGCAGTGGCCGCAGGCCGGTGGCAGCCTGGGCAGGCTGTACGCGATGGGTGCCGACGCCTATCTTCTCGCACCGCGCCTGAGCCAGCTGGCGGCCCTGCCGGGAATGCGCCTCGAAGGGCTCTCGGGCATCCTCAGCCTGACGCCCGACCAGCGCGTCGAGCGCGAGCTGCCATGGGCCGAGTTCCGCGACGGCCAGGTGCAGCGCCTTCCCGACAGCCTGACGCCATGAGCGAGGACCGCCAGAGCAGCGGTCGAGCGGCCGAAGCCCTGGCGCTGGCGCACCTGAAGCGGCACGGCCTGCGCCTGGTGACGCAGAATTGGCTCTGCCGCAGCGGTGAGCTCGATCTGGTCATGCTCGATGGCGATACAGTAGTATTCGTCGAAGTTCGCTACAGGCGCCACGGCGCCTGGGGCGGCGCCCTGGAAAGCGTCGACGCGCGCAAGCAGCAGAAGCTCATCAAGGCAGCCCAGCTGTTTCTGCAGAAGGAAACGCGCTGGGCCAAACACCCTTGCCGCTTCGACGTCGTCGCCCTCAGCGCCACCGCGCAGCCCAGCGAGCCGAACTGGATTCGCAACGCCTTTGACAGCTGAAGCCAGGGCCAGTCGCTCCGCTCACCGGCGTCAAGCCAGTTCCGCACGCCACACGAAGGTCAGAATTACCGAATGGATATGCAATCCCGTATTCGCCAGTTGTTCCAAGCCAGCATCGAGACCAAGCAGCAGGCCATGGACGTCCTGGCCCCGAGCATCGAGCAGGCTGGCCAGGCGATGGTCAACACGCTGCTCAACGAAGGCAAGATATTGAGCTGCGGCAACGGCGGCTCGGCGGGCGATGCCCAGCACTTCTCCTCCGAGCTTCTCAATCGTTTCGAGCGGGAGCGGCCCAGCCTGCCGGCGATCGCCCTGACCACCGACAGCTCGACCCTGACCTCGATCGCGAACGATTACAGCTATAACGAAGTCTTTTCGAAGCAGATCCGCGCTTTGGGTCAGGCCGGCGATGTCCTCCTGGCGATTTCCACCAGTGGCAACTCGGCCAACATCATCCAGGCGATCCAGGCCGCGCACGATCGCGAGATGCTGGTGGTCGCCCTGACCGGCCGCGACGGCGGCGGCATGGCGTCCCTGCTCTTGCCAGAAGACGTGGAAATCCGGGTTCCGGCCAAAATTACCGCACGTATTCAGGAGGTCCACCTCCTGGCGATCCACTGCCTGTGCGACCTGATCGACAATCAACTGTTCGGGAGTGAAGAATGAACCGGCAAACCCTGGGCGCCGCGGCGCTCGCCCTCTGCCTCGCCGCCACCGGCGGATGCAGTTCGGTATTGAACGCGACGCGCGACGACCCCATATCGGACAACCGTGGCACGCGCACCATCGGCAGCAAGATCGACGATTCACTGATCGAGACCAAGGCCTCGGTGAACATCGCCAAGGCCCATGTCGACCTGGACAAGAACTCGCATATCGTCGTTGCGAGCTACAACGGCGTGGTGCTGCTGGCAGGGCAAACGCCCCGCGAAGAACTCAAGCAGATGGCCGAACAGGCGGCCAGCCAGGTGCAGCGCGTCAAGCGCGTGCACAACGAGCTGCAGATCCTCCAGCCCTCGTCGGCGCTGGCGCGCAGTAACGACACCTGGCTGACCAGCAAGATCAAGGCACAGATGCTGACCGACAGCTCGGTGCCCGGCTCGCGCATCAAGGTCATCACCGAAAACGGAATCGTCTACCTGCTGGGACTGGTCACCCGCCAGGAAGGCACGCGGGCCACGAATCTGGTGCAGGGCGTGTCCGGCGTTCAACGCATCGTCAAGCTGTTCGAATACATCGACTGACCCAGCGCTCCACGCAAGGCAAAAAAAAGCGGCGACCTCCAGGTCGCCGCTTTTTGTTCGCAAGGCCTACTTGACCACCTTGAGACTCGGGCGCCCACCCGGGCCGGGGCGCGGGCCACCCGCTGAGGAAGAAGAGTCCTCAGGTGCACCATCATCAGGGGGCGTGGGCTCGACCTCGAATACCATGCCCTGGCCGTTTTCTCGCGCGTAGATCGCCATCACGGCTGCCGACGGGATATAGAGGCTATGGGGAACCCCACCGAAACGCCCTTCGAAACTGACAGCGTCGTTATCCATCTGCATCTGGCGCACCGCACTGGGCGATACGTTCAGAACGATCTGCCCGTCGCTGGCGAAACCGGCCGGCACCCGCACGCCAGGATGCTCCGCATTGACCAGCAGGTGTGGCGTGCAATCGTTGTCGACGATCCACTCGTACAGCGCGCGAACCAGATAAGGACGACTTGAATTCATGGGGGCTGCCTCTTCTCTTAGCGCATTCGGCGCTCGACGTCGGAAAGACTGACCTGGAAGGCCTCGCGAACGAAATTACGCTCCATGTAATCGAGCAGCGGCTTGGCTGCTCGCGGTAGCTCGATACCCAGACTGGGCAAACGCCACAGGATTGGCAACAGGCAGCAGTCCACCAGGCTGAGCTCTTCACTGAGGAAATAAGGCTTGTCCGCAAACACTGGCGACACACCGGTCAGGCTTTCACGAAGCTCCTTGCGTGCCTGCACCTTGGCCGCCTCGGCGACACGTCGCTCGCCGATCTGATCGACCAGCCGACACCAGTCACGCTGGATGCGGTGAACCAGCAGGCGCGTATTGGCCCGCGCAACCGGGTAAACGGGCAGCAAGGCGGGATGCGGATAACGCTCTTCGAGGTACTCCATGATCACGGTGGACTCATAGAGCGCCAGATCGCGATCGACGAAAGTCGGAACGCTGGCGTAGGGATTGACCTCGGCGAGTTGCGGCGGGCAACGCTGCGGGTCGACGTCGATGATCTGGGCGTCGACACCCTTTTCCGCAAGAACCAGGCGCACCCGATGGGAGTAGTGATCGGCGGGATCGGAGTAACAGGCCAGCTTGTTGTTCATGGCCATAGGGTCCTTCCTCGCGTATGAATGCAATTCGTTGGGTGGCGAAAGCCAAACCACGAGTGTCGTAGCGTGCCCCGCGCGACGGCGCCGATGGCGGCGCCTTCACGGAGCAGAAAAAACACGCGCGCCCATCAGGCGCGCGCGGTGCAACAGGTGCTGCGGCTTAGTGGACGTCTTTCCAGTACTCACGCTTGAGCAGGTAGGCGAACACGAAGAAGACCGCCAGGAACAGCAGCACGTACGTGCCGATGCGCTGGCTCTGCAGCTTGACCGGATTGGCGGAGTACGCCAGGAAGGTCACCAGGTTCTTCACCGTCTCGTCGTACTCGGCCTCGGTCTGGCTACCGGTGCCCGGCATGACGGTCAGCTGGTCACAGGCTTCGTGAGTGATGGGCGTACCGGTCAGCGGGTCGAACTGACGACGGCCGCTCTCGACCACCTGAACCTGCTTGCAGCCCACCACCTGACGACCTTGCAGCGGCGCCAATACGTGCGGCATGCCGACGTTCGGGAAGACACGGTTGTTCACGCCATACGGACGGGTCGGATCTTCGTAAAACGCTCGCAGATAGGAGTACAGCCAGTCGTTACCACGGACACGTGCAACCAGCGTCAGGTCCGGAGGCGCGGCACCGAACCAGTTCTTGGCATCGTCCGGACGCATGCCGATCTGCATATGATCGCCAAACTTGGCGTCATTGAAGACCACGTTCTCCATCATGACTTCCTCGGGAATGCCGAGGTCGGTCGCGACGCGCTCGTATCGCTGGTACTGCGCGCTGTGGCAACCCATGCAGTAGTTGGCGAACGTGCGCAGACCATCCTGCAGTGCGGCCTTGTCGGTCAGATCGATATCGACCTTGTCCAGCTCGACGCCATGGCCACCGGCAGCGAAGGTGAAGGCCGGCATCAGCGCGAGAATCAATGCAGCTATTTGCTTTTTCATCAGCCATCCACCCTATCCGGTACTACTTTGGTCTTCTCGAGCTTGGTGTAGAACGGCATCAGGAGGAAGTACGCGAAGTAAAGGAACGTACACACCTGGGACAGCAGCGTCCGCCCCGGAGTAGGAGACAGAACGCCCAGGACGCCGAGAATTACGAAGGATACGCAGAACACCACCAGCCAGATCTTGCTCATCCAACCCTTGTAGCGCATCGACTTGACGGGGCTGCGGTCGAGCCAGGGCAGCACGAACAGCACGGCAATGGCGGCGCCCATCGCAACGACACCCAGCAGCTTGTCGGGCACCGCACGAAGGATGGCGTAGAAGGGTGTGAAGTACCAGACAGGCGCGATGTGCTCAGGCGTCTTGAAGGCGTTGGCAGCTTCGAAGTTCGGCTTCTCGAGGAAGTACCCTCCCATTTCCGGGAAGAAGAACACCACGGCGCAGAAGATGAACAGGAAGACCACGACACCGACGATGTCCTTCACCGTGTAGTACGGGTGGAACGGAATGCCGTCGAGCGGAACGCCGGCTTCGTCCTTGGACTTCTTGATGTCGACGCCCATCGGGTTGTTCGAGCCGACCTCATGGAGCGCCAGAATGTGCAGCACGACCAGACCGAGAATGACGATCGGCAAGGCGATCACATGAAGCGCGAAGAAGCGGTTCAGGGTGATGCCCGAGATCAGGTAGTCACCACGGATCCACTGGGTCAGATCGTCGCCTATCACCGGGATGGCGCCGAACAGAGAGATGATCACCTGGGCACCCCAGTAGGACATCTGCCCCCACGGCAGCAGATAACCCATGAAGGCTTCGGCCATCAGCGCCAGATAGATCAGCATGCCGAAGATCCATACCAGCTCCCGGGGCTTCTGGTAGGAGCCGTAGAGGATGCCGCGGAACATGTGCAGGTAAACGACGACGAAGAACGCCGAAGCGCCAGTCGAATGCAGGTAACGGATGATCCAGCCGTACTCGACATCACGCATGATGTATTCGACGGAGGCGAAGGCACCTTCAGCCGACGGCTCGAAGCTCATCGTCAACCAGATACCGGTCAGGATCTGGTTGACCAGAACCAGCAGCGCCAGGGACCCGAAGAAGTAAAGAACGTTGAAGTTCTTGGGCGCGTAATACTTGCTCAGATGGTCTTCCCACATCTTGGTCGCGGGGAAGCGCGCATCGACCCATTCCATGAACTTGCTCATCAGGCGTTCTCCTGGTCCACGCCGATGATGAGCACATCATCCGTCTCGTACGAGTGCGGAGGCACCGGCAGGTTCAAGGGCGCTGGCTGCGCTTTGTAAACGCGGCCGGCCATGTCGTATTTGGAGCCGTGGCACGGGCAGAAATAGCCGCCTTGCCAGTTCGCACCGAGATCCGCGGGACCGACTTCCGGGCGAAAGGACGGCGAGCAGCCGAGGTGCGTACACAGCCCCACCAACACCAGTAGTTCGGGCTTGATGGAGCGTGTCTTCGGATCGACATACTCTGGCTGAACCGACTCCTCGGACTGAGGATCGGCCACTTCCGCTTCGACCTTGTCCAGTCCGCTCAGCACCTCGTCGGTCCGGCGCACGATAAATACCGGCTGCCCCCGCCATTCGGCCACCAATTGCTGGCCCGGCTGGATCTTGCCGATATTCACCCTAACCGGCGCACCGGCCGCCTTGGCCTTGGCACTCGGGAACCATGACCCCACGAACGGGACCGCGGCACCCACCGCTCCTGCCGCACCCACCACCGAGGTGGCGGCAACCAGGAAGCGACGCCGGCCAGCATTCACGCCGTCATTGCTCATTCAGTCCTCTCCCATCAGCTTCTTATGGCCTGCTTGGAAGCAGGCGTCTACTACGTAAAATCGGGCCGCGAAAAATTCGCCAAATGGTAAAGAAAACCCCCTCCTCTGACAAGGTAATAGCCCGACACAAAGAACCTGTAAGCCTTTATAAATAAGACATTGAGCGCGCGACATGCTGTCGCATCAATGAATCGAAGGGCAAAAAAAAACGCCCCGATTCGAATGAACCAGGGCGCTTTCTTCGCAAGCGGGATTAACGCTTGGAGTACTGAGGACGCTTACGCGCCTTACGCAGACCAACTTTCTTACGCTCGACTTCGCGCGCATCGCGAGTCACGAAGCCGGCCTTGCGCAGCGGGCTACGCAGAGTCTCGTCGTATTCGATCAGTGCACGGCTGATACCGTGACGGATCGCACCAGCCTGACCGCTGACACCACCACCCAGGACGGTGACATACACATCGAACTTCTCGACGGTAGAAGTCAGCTCGAGCGGCTGACGAACAACCATGCGAGCAGTTTCACGACCGAAGAAGTTGTCCAGTGCGCGGTTGTTGATGGAAATCTTGCCAGTACCCGGACGCAGGAATACGCGTGCGGTTGCAGTCTTGCGACGGCCAGTGCCGTAGTTTTGAGTCGCCGACATAATGAACTATTCCGTTAAATCTTCAGTTCTTGGGGCTGCTGAGCGGTGTGAGGATGGTTCGCACCCTTGTATACCTTCAGCTTGCGGTACATGTCGCGACCCAGCGGATTCTTCGGCAGCATGCCCTTGACCGCGGTCTCGATCACACGTTCAGGCGCCTTGGCGATCAGCTTTTCGAAGTTGATCGACTTGATGCCACCCGGGAAACCGGAGTGAGAGTAGTACATCTTGTCGGTAGTCTTTGCACCGGTCACACGCACTTGCTCAGCGTTGATTACAACGATGTAGTCGCCAGTATCAACGTGAGGAGTGTATTCCGCCTTGTGCTTGCCACGCAGACGGCTGGCAATTTCGGTAGCCAGACGACCCAGGGTCTGACCAGCAGCGTCGACGACAAACCAGTCGCGCTTGACGGTTTCCGGTTTAGCAGTAAAAGTCTTCATTCGTTATAGCCTCAGGGGCCGCCCTGAAAATAAGACGGCGAATCTTACTGAATAGTGCTCGCCCTGACAAGCAGGGCAGCCGGAAACAGACGCTATCGGGGGCTCGGGTCAGCGCGTCCGCTACGGCGGAGGTTCGGTAGGCTAGGCATCCCCTACCTTCATGTCGCCAGGCTAGGCATCCCCGGCGATAAGCTGCGCAATTATCCGGATAACGAGAAGAATAGCAACCGCTTTCAGTACCCCTATCCATGTGAATCGTCGTCACGACACGCCCCGCGCTTCCAATAGACCTGCCCCTGACGTTCAATGGCGCAACCTCTAATCGCCATCGCCATAAAGGAGCCACCATGGAATTGCGAAAACTCGGCCGCTCGAACCTGGACGTCAGCTCCCTGTGCCTGGGCACCATGACCTGGGGCGAGCAGAACAGCGAGGCCGAGGCCTTCGCCCAGATCGACCGCGCCAGAGCTGCCGGCATCAACTTCATCGACACCGCCGAGATGTATCCGGTACCACCGAAGAAGGAAACCTACACCGCCACCGAACTCATCATCGGCAGCTATTTCAAGAGCCGCGGCAACCGCGCCGACTGGATACTCGCCAGCAAGATCGCAGGCCCGGGAAACGGGATCGACTACATCCGCGGCGGGAACCCGAAAATGAACCGTCAGCACATCGCTGCCGCGGTTGATGCCAGCCTTAAGCGCCTGCAAACCGATTGGATAGACCTGTACCAGCTGCACTGGCCGGAACGCAGCACCAACTTCTTCGGACAACTCGGCTACCGCCACAAGGAACAGGACTTCACCCCCCTGCAGGAAACGCTCGAAGCCCTGGACGAACAGGTGAAGGCCGGCAAGATCCGCCACATCGGCCTGTCCAACGAAACGCCCTGGGGGACCATGACCTACCTGGCACTGGCCGAAGCCCGGCAATTGCCCCGTGCCGTCTCGATCCAGAATCCCTACAACCTGCTCAACCGCACCTTCGAAGTAGGATTGGCCGAAGTCGCCATTCGCGAGCAGTGCGGCCTGCTCGCCTACTCGCCACTGGCCTTCGGCATGCTGTCGGGCAAGTACGAAGCCGGCGCCCGCCCCGCCGGCGCCCGACTGAGTCTGTTCAGCCGATTCAGCCGCTACACCAACCCGCAATCGGAGACCGCATGCTCGCGCTACGTCGCGCTCGCCAGGCAGCACGGACTCGACCCGGCGCAGATGGCGCTGGCGTTCGTCACCCAACAACCTTTCGTAACCAGCAACATCATCGGCGCAACCACCCTCGAGCAACTGGAGAGCAACCTGGCCAGCGCCGAGATCACGCTATCGGATGAACTGATCGCGGCGATCAACGCCATCCACACCAGCCAGCCCAACCCGGCGCCCTGAGCGCCCCTGCACAGCACCCTCGCAACCACCTGACGACCTTCGTGTCGTAACTGCAGGTGGTTGCAGCGCCTGGATTACCGCTCGCAGCCTGGACACATCATCGAGCGCGCACATGATTTCCGCTGAACTGCTTTCGGACTCGACCCTGCTCACCGGCTGGGTGATCTACTGCCTGGCGCTTTGCTGGGCCGTGATCCGAGCGCCCTGGGTAGAGCTGTTCAGCGATACGCGCCGGCAACACCTGCTGTTCGGCTCGGTGCTCGCGATATTCCTGCTATGGCTGGTACGCCGGGATTTCGAGTCGGGCCTGTCGTTCCATTTCATCGGCCTGACGGCAGTGACCCTGCTGCTCGACTGGCCACTGGCGATTCTTGCCGCTTTTCTGGCCCAGCTTGGGCTCATGGCACTGGGTCACCAGGACGCGAGCGCGATTGGAATGAACGGGATTCTGCTGATCCTGATACCGGTCGCCGTCACGGAAACCTGCGCCCTGCTGGTGGAGCGCCGGCAGCCGAAGAACCTCTTCGTCTATATCTTTTTTTCCGGCTTTTTTCCGGCCGCCCTCGCCGCGCTGTTCTGCATACTGGCCTCGCTGGGCGTGCTGCTCGTGGACGGCCGCTATCCCATGCCGCCCTGGCTCGACGACTTTGCCGGTTACATCTGGCTGGTGATGTTCCCGGAAGCCTTCATAAACGGCACCGCGGTCACGGCGCTGGTAGTGTTCTATCCGGACTGGCTGGAAACCTTCAACCGCAGCCGCTACCTGCAGGCACCCTGGAAAAATCCCTGATCAGTGGCGCCGCGGCGGCAGGTCCTCGGAAAACAACTCATCCGCCAGCTGATCCCCCGGTATGGCATGCGCCTCGGACGCCCAGGCGCCCAGATCGATCAGCTTGCAGCGCTCCGAACAAAACGGACGCTGCGGGCTTTGCGGGCCCCATTCGACCGGCGCCCCACAGGTTGGGCATTCGACCACTGTTGCGCTCACGGCTGACCTCCCCTTAGCGTCAGATAGAAGGAATGCAGGCGCTCGACCTCTGCGTTGAGCCAGGCCAGATCCCGGTCATTGACCAGCACATCGTCGGCGTGACGCAAGCGCTCGGTCCGCGACGCCTGCACCTCGAGAATCGCACGCGCCTGCGCTTCACTGACACCGTCACGCTGCATGGTGCGCTCAAGCTGCACCGCTTCGGGCACGTCGATCACCAGGATGCGCTGTGAAAGCCGGTGCTGCCCGGACTCCACCAGCAAGGGTGAAACCAGGATGGCATAGGGCGACCGGGCCTGCGACAGATGACGGGAAATCTCCTCGCCGATGAGGGGATGAAGCAGCGCTTCGAGCCATTTGCGCTCCTCGGCATTCTGGAACACCAGCCCCCTCAGCGCAGCGCGATCCAGCGCACCATCGGATCGCAATATCTGCTCACCGAAATGCTCGACGATCCGCTCCAACGCCGGCCGACCAGGTTCGACCACCCAGCGCGCAGCATGATCGGCATCCACCAGATGGACACCCAGGGCGGCAAAGCGCTCGGCCGCCGCGCTCTTACCGCTACCAATGCCGCCGGTCAGTCCAAGAATCCAGGGTTTCATCCAGTTCGCGCGCCCACAAAAAAGGACGCGCAGTAGTAACGCCTTCGGGTTCGGCGCGCAAGCCGCGCTGGACGAAATTGACAGGCCGATCAGCTCGGCCTGAAGAAGGGCTTCAGTTTCCGAAGCCAGCGAATTGCAGATAATTCGCCGTGATGACATCACCCCAGAGCAAGGCGATCCAGCCAGCGATAGCAAGATAGGGCCCGAAAGGAATTGGCGTACCCCTGCCGGCCCGCTGAAGACGCAGCACGATACTGCCCAGCACGGCTCCGACTAGCGACGACAACAGGATGGTCAGCGGCAACACCTGCCAGCCACCCCATGCCCCAAGCATGGCGAGCAGCTTGAAGTCGCCATACCCCATGCCTTCCTTGCCGGTTGCCAGCTTGAACAGCCAATAAACCGACCAGAGCGCCAGGTAGCCTGCAACGGCACCCCAGACAGCATCCTCGAGGGAAACGAACAGTCCGCCAACATTGACGAGAAGGCCCAGCCAAAGCAGCGGCAGGACCAGATCATCTGGCAGCAGCTGGTGATCTACATCGATCAGGCTCATCGCGAGCAGGCCCCAGGTCAACAGCAACATCGCACCGGCCTGCCAGCCGAAGCCGAAATGCCAGGCGACATACCCCGAAAGCAACCCACAGGCCAGCTCGACCAGCGGATAGCGCCTGCTGATCGGCGCCTTGCAGCTGGAGCACTTGCCCTTGAGGGCCAACCAGCTGACCAGCGGAATGTTTTCCCAGGAGCGAATCTGGTGATTGCAATGCGGGCAGCGCGAGCGCGGAACGACGAGATTGAAGCGCGCACCTTGCGGCTCGGCAGGCAACTCCAGCACCTCCCGGGCCTGCCGCTGCCAATCGCGCTGCATCATCAGTGGCAGACGGTGGATGACCACGTTCAGAAAGCTGCCAATCAGCAGACCCAGTACGGCAGCGCAGAAAACAAAGGCCAGCACGTGGCTGGCCAGAAGCTCGAAGGCGGACATTTACACTACGGCGCCCAACTGGAAGATGGGTAGATACATCGCAACGATCAAGCCGCCCACTAGCACACCGAGCACCGCCATGATCATCGGTTCCATCAGAGCCGTGAGACCGTCAACCATGTTATCCACCTCATCCTCGTAAAAGGTCGCGACCTTGCCCAGCATTTCGTCCAGCGCCCCGGACTCTTCGCCGATTGCAGTCATCTGAATAGCCATACTGGGAAAAGTACCGGTGGTGCGCATAGAGAAGTTAAGTTGCATACCAGTAGAAACATCGGCTTTTACTTTCATAGTTGCATTGCGGAAGACCACGTTCCCTGTGGCACCAGCGACCGAATCCAGTGCATCCACCAGCGGCACACCCGCTGAAAAAGTCGTCGACAAGGTTCGCGCAAATCGCGCAATCGCTGACTTATATATAATCTCCCCTACTATTGGCAACTTTAGAATAAATCTATCCATCCAGTTGCGAAATTTTTCGGACCGCTTATGCGCCTCTTTAAACACGAACCCGAAAGCTAACGCCCCGCCAACCACCAACCACCACCATGACTGAAGCGCTTCGGAAAGACCAATGACCATCATAGTAAACGCTGGCAACTCGGCACCAAAATTCGCGAAAACTTCCTGAAACTGCGGAACCACTTTAATTAGCAGAATAGCGGAAACGATAAGAGCGACCAATATCACCGCAACGGGATAGTTCATCGCCTTTTTAATCTTTGCTTTCAATGCCTCGGTTTTTTCTTTATATGTAGCAACACGATCTAACAAAGTTTCTAGTGCACCAGACTGCTCACCAGAGTCAACCAGATTGCAATAGAGGTCGTCAAAATATTGCGGCTTTTTTCGTAGCGAAGCAGCAAAACTATTACCCGCAGCAACCTCTTGCTTTAGATCATCCACGAGCTTGCGCATATTCGGATTCTCGAAGCCCTCAGCAATAATATCGAAGGACTGCAGCAGCGGTACGCCTGCCTTCATCATGGTCGCCATCTGCCGTGTAAACAGGGCGATGTCCATCGGCTTGATTTTCTTACCAGCACTGAACAGCGACACGCTCTTCTTGCGTACCTTCTGCGGATTAATGCCCTGCTTGCGCAGCTGCGCTTTGACCAGGGCCGGATTGACGCCACTAAGCTCTCCCTTGAGCTTCGCCCCTTTGCGGTCAGTGCCTTCCCAGACAAAAACGCTGTTCTTTATCGCTTTCTGCGCCATGTGTTTAGTCCTTGGTCACCCGGTTCACTTCTTCCAGGCTGGTCACGCCCTGCATCGCTTTCAGCAGCGCCGAGGTCCGCAGGTCATTGAAGCCATCTTTGCGCATCTGGGTGGAGATATCGATGGAGTTACCGTCTTCCATGATAATGCGCTGCAAGGCAGGCGTGTTTTTAACCACTTCATAAATACCGACACGGCCTTTGTAACCGCCTTTGCAATTTTCGCAGCCTACTGGGCCATATATCTTGAAGGTACCAATGGCTGCTTCCGGGAAGCCCTCTCGCAAAAGCGCATCGCGTGGCACGTCGACTTCCTTCTTGCAGCTGCCGCAGAGCTTGCGAGCAAGGCGCTGGGCGATGATCAGGTTGACCGAGGTGGCGATGTTGAATGCCGGCACGCCCATGTTTCGCAGGCGCGTCAGGGTCTCGGCAGCGCTGTTGGTGTGCAGGGTGGACATGACCATGTGCCCCGTTTGCGCCGCCTTGATGGCTATCTCGGCAGTTTCGAGGTCTCGAATTTCCCCCACCATGATCACATCGGGGTCCTGACGGAGAAAGGCACGCAGCGCCTGGGAAAAGTCCATACCCTGCTTGGGGTTGACGTTGACCTGATTGATACCTTCCAGGTTGATTTCGACCGGATCTTCCGCGGTGGAGATGTTCACGTCGACCGTATTGAGAATGTTCAAGCCGGTATAGAGCGATACCGTCTTGCCCGAACCCGTAGGGCCTGTGACCAGAATCATTCCTTGCGGCTGGGACAAGGCGTTGAGGTAAAGCTCCTTCTGGCTCTCCTCATACCCAAGCGCGTCGATCCCCATCTGCGCGCTGGAGGGGTCGAGGATCCGCATCACGATCTTCTCACCCCAGAGCGTCGGCAGGGTGTTGACCCGGAAGTCGATGGCCTTGGTCTTGGACAGCTTCATCTTGATCCGGCCGTCCTGCGGCTTGCGGCGCTCGGAAATGTCGAGACCGGCCATGACCTTCAAGCGAGCGGATATACGCGGTGCCAGCTGGATCGGAGGCCTTGCCACCTCATGCAGAATGCCATCGGTCCGCAGACGAACCCGGTAGGCCTTTTCATAAGGTTCGAAATGCAAGTCGGAGGAGCCGCCCCGGATAGCGTCCAGAAGCATTTTATTGACAAAGCGAACGACCGGCGCATCATCTGCCTCACCGCCGCCATCGTCACTTTTGGCGTCCTCACCGACCGTCTCGACATCGACACCGTCGAGATCGACGTCTTCCAAGCCGTCCAATCCGCTCGAGCCGCCGTCGAAGAACTTGTCGATCGCATCGCCGAGCTTGTCATCCTCGACAAGAATGGCTTCGGTGGTCAGACCCGTGCTGAACTGAATATCGGTGATGGCTTGGTGATTACCTGGATCGGACACACCTATATAAAGCTTGTTGCCACGTTTCCAGAGTGGCAACACACGATGCTGGCGCACCAGCTTTTCGCTGACGATGTCCTTGGGCTGGTTGTCTTTATCCAGCACCGAGAGGTCCATGAAGGCGATACCGAACTGCTCGGACGCCAGCTCCGCGACGTCACGCCCTTTTGCCATCTTGTTCTGAACGACGTAGGTCACCAGTGAAAGCTTGTTGCGGACCGCCTGCTGCTGCGCCTGCTGGGCACGCTTTTCGTCAAGAAGCCCGGCCAGGACCATTTGCTTGCCCAAGCCGGAAAGGGAAATGTTTTCGCTCATGGAAGCCTCGCGATGGATCAGTGCACGCCTTATAGCGCAGAAGCCGATCCAATCCAAACGCCAACGAGCCGGGTGACCAAAAGTGTCAGTAATTGAGAATTAAGTAAGTCGGAATGAACCGAGCCGCCTGTGAAAAGCGCATTTTGCGGCGCTTCGAAAGTTGGCACGACGACTGCAATACACTTGGCAGGCCGATGCCTAACCACACCTCCAAGGAGATACACATGAAAGCTCAGATGCAGAAAGGCTTCACTCTTATCGAACTGATGATCGTTGTCGCCATCATCGGTATCCTGGCCGCCATCGCCATCCCGCAGTACCAGACCTACGTCGCTAAGTCGCAGGTACAGCGTGTAGTTGCAGAATCGGGCGCCATCAAGACCGCTGTAGAAGCATGCATTCTGGATGGCAAGGAAACTATTGGCGACGGAGCAGGCGAATGCGATCCGCAAGCCACAGGATCTTCGCTGCTGGATGGCGACGCACAAACTAGCGTTACGCTGCCTAACGGCACCGGCGTACCTCAAGTTTCTGCCCTGACCGGTACTGACGACACCATCACCGCCACCTTTGGCAACAGCGCTGCCATTGCTCTGCGGGACGAAACTATCACTTGGACCCGTGCCAACGACGGCACCTGGACCTGTCAGGCAAGCGCCGGTCTGGACGACAAATATCTGCCAGCAAACTGCCCGAAGTAAGTTGATTATCGTTCAGGCTACTTGAACGGATCGATTTTATGCCCCGCCATGTGCGGGGCATATTTTTATGCCACCGGAAATCTCATGAACACAAGGTCGTTAGGGTTCACCCTTGTTGAACTCATGATCGCCGTTGCTATTATTGGATTACTCGCAGCGATTGCGGTCCCTCTTTTTCAAGAGCGCGTTGTTATAACCCAAATGAAGCGCGCTCATGCTGAATTGTCTTCTTACAAAAGTGCCTTCGAAGCTTCCGTCAATAATGGGCAGACAGACGTCACTAATGAAGACTTAGGCTACGAGCGATCCAACCTAGTAAGAGAAGGCAACGTAGCAAGCGTTAGCAGCAACGGTGCGGGAAGTCTGCATATCACAATGGGGCAAGGAGCACATTCCGCAATTCGCGGCACGTCAATCAGCCTCCAGAGAGCGGCCTCAGGAGTGTGGAGATGCCATGTGGACACCTCGGCCGCAGGCGCATGGCGGTCGGCCTTTATGCCTCACGGATGCGAATAGTCCATCCCCATAATATTGCAAGAGCACGACACCTTTGCTAACCAACCAATCAACCAAGCCCACAGATCTCGGAGGAACCAATTACAAACTTATATTTGGGTTAGGCAGCTTATAGAGATTATTGCCTTATTCCGCTCTCCACCCGAATATCCTTTATCGCTCTTACAAATAGGACCCTGCATGAGCAGGGCTCCTCGGCTTAAATTGCGCCGCGCTGGCGAAGTAATTCGATCACGCTCTTTACACCTTCCTCAAGCGACACGGTTTCGGTATCGATAAGCAGCTCAGCCGCTTCAGGCTCATCATAGCCAAACGCCACGCCCGGAATATTATCTCCACCGGCCGCATACAGCCCCTGCGGGTCACGCTGCTTGCAGATTTCAGCGGAGGCCTTGACGTAAACCGTTAGCAGGCGATGCCACCGATCAATGCCTTGGCCTGTTCGCGGCCCTCGGCATCCGGCGCCACGAAGGCCGCCAAGGTAGTCAGCCCTGTAGGGCGGGTGAAACCCGCGCGGTTACACACCGCCTGACCGACCACACACAAAACCCTGCCCTCCGGCGGGGTTTTGTTTTGCGGGCATGTCCGGACGTGACGATGTCCCTCTGAATACGCGGCGGGGTTACACCGCCCTACGCCTATTCCATGCCGTGGATAGTTTCTGACGCTGCGCGACCTGACCAATCGATGGGGTATATCCCTTCCCTGACGCAACGATGAAAAGACGACCAAGGCCAATCAGCAACACGCGATACCAGCCCATGTTTCAGCGGATTAGCGTGCAGGTAGTCCATATGGTGGCGGAAGTCCCGCTCATCGCGGATGAGATGCTACCAGAAGCGGTGCTGCCAAAGGGTGCCGCACCGCTTGGCTGATCGCCGCCGGGTGAGAAGGTCTGGCCGCACATAGCTAGCCGCACAGGCGCGTGTGACGTGGCGCTTGATCAAGCGCCAGCGATTGGAAAAGTCGGCGTCGCCCTCTGGCAATGTCCAGATCGCATGGAGGTGGTCGGGTAGCAAAACCCAACCGCGGATGTCAAACGGCAGCGTTTGGCGAACCGAAACGATTGCCTCGCATAGCGCAACACGGACAGCGGAATCAGTCAGAATTGACTGGCGCCGCTCCGTTACGACCGTGAAAAAGTAGATGCTCCGGGCATGGCGGCCCGACGATAGCGAGACATTCGAATCACATCCTTGTTGATCGAACGAAAGACGATCGTAACTTATTTAGCTAGCAAATCCATGAAACAGGACGCCGGCGGGTTGCACCCGCCCTACGTTCTTAAATCGCGCCGCGCTGGCGGAGCAGTTCGACCACCTTCTTCACCCCTTCTTCGAGCGGCAGGGCCTCGGTGTCGATGACCAGCTCAGCCGCCTCAGGCTCGTCATACCCAAACGCCACGCCCGGAATATTATCTCCCCCGGCCGTATACAGCCCCTGCGGATCACGCAGCCTACATACTTCCGCGGAGGCCTTGACGTAAACCGTCAGCAGGCGATCGCCACCGATCAATGCCTTGGCCTGTTCGCGGCCCTCGGCATCGGGCGCAACGAAAGCCGCCAGGGTGATCAGGCCGGCTTCGTTGAACTGGCGGGCGACGTGGGCGGCGCGGCGCCAGTTTTCGGTACGGCCGGCGCGATCCTGCGGCAGGCCTTTGTTCAGGTCGTGGCGCAGGTTCTGGCCGTCGAGCACGTAGACTGCGCGCCCCATGTCGAACAGCTTGCGCTCAACCGCATAGGCGAGCGTGCTCTTGCCGGCACCTGAAAGGCCGGTGAACAGCACGGTGGCCGGCTGCTGGCCGAAGCGCGCGGCGCGCTCTTCGCGGGTGACGTGGGCCAGCGCGCCGTGGCTGCCACTGGTGTTCTGGCCGTCCAGCGGGTCGGCGATGATCATGCCGGCGCCGACGGTACCGTTGGTCAAGCGGTCGATGACGATGAAGGCGCCGGTGGTGCGGTTCTGCTCGTAGCCGTCGAAGGCGATGGGCGCATCCAGGGCAACCTTGACCTTGCCGATCTCGTTCAGCTGCAGGCTGCTGGCAGCGCCATGTTCGAGCGTATTCACATCGACCCGGTGCACGATGCTGGCAATCGAGCCCGGCACGTAGCTGGTGGCGCGCTTGATGTCGTATTTCTTGCCCGGAAGCATCGGCTCTTCGGCCATCCACACCAGCATCGCCTCGAAGGCATCGCCAATACGGGGGCGGTTGTCGGCATGGACCAGCATGTCGCCGCGCGAGACGTCGATTTCGTCTTCCAGCGTCAGGGTGACAGCCTCACCCGGCGTCGCCTGCTCCAACTCGCCATCGAAGGTGACGATGGACTTGACCTTGCTACCCTTGCCTGACGGCAGAACCACCACTTCGTCGCCCTTGCGCACGACGCCGCTGGCGAGCGTGCCGGCAAACCCCCGGAAGTTGAGGTTCGGCCGGTTCACGTACTGGACCGGGAAGCGCAGGTCGTTGAAATTGCGGTCGCCGGCGATTTCCACCGTCTCGAGAATTTCCATCAGCGCAGGCCCGGTGTACCACGGTGAACGCTCGCTCTTGTTCACCACGTTGTCGCCCTTGAGAGCGGACATCGGCACGAAATGCAGCGAGGTGGGCTTGAGCTCGATGCGCTCGGCGAACGCCAGGTAATCGGCCTTGATCTGTTCGAACACCTGCTGATCGAAGCCGTTCAGGTCCATCTTGTTGATGGCGACGACGATGTGCTTGATGCCCAGCAGCGAGGCGATGAAGCTGTGGCGTTTGGTCTGGGTCTGCACGCCGTAGCGGGCATCGACCAGGATGATCGCCAGGTCGCAGGTGGATGCGCCGGTGGCCATGTTGCGCGTGTACTGCTCATGGCCGGGGGTGTCGGCAATGATGAACTTGCGCTTGGCTGTGGAGAAGTAGCGGTAGGCCACGTCGATGGTGATGCCCTGCTCACGCTCGGCCTGCAGGCCATCGACCAGCAGCGCCAGGTCAACCTCGTCGCCGGTGGTACCGACCTTTTTCGAATCGCGGGTGATGGCTTCCAGATGATCCTCATAGATCATCTTGGAGTCGTGCAGCAGGCGGCCGATCAGCGTGCTCTTGCCGTCATCGACGTTGCCGCAGGTGAGAAAGCGCAGCAGCTCCTTGCGCTCGTGCTGGGCCAGGTACGCGAGGATGTCCTCGCTGATCAGTTCGGATTGGTGACTCATTCGCTATAGCTCCACACTGCAGCCGAAGGGCGCAGCTAGCCTGAATTCTGTTTTATCAACCGATACGGGCATGCCCGCGAGTTCGTTGTCCGCTGGACGTTAGAAATAGCCCTGCCGCTTTTTCTCTTCCATGGAGCCCGCGGCGTCGTGGTCGATGACGCGGCCCTGGCGCTCGGAGGTGCGGGTCAGCAGCATCTCCTGGATGATCTCCGGCAGGGTCGTGGCGGTGGATTCCACAGCGCCGGTGAGCGGGTAGCAGCCCAGGGTGCGGAAACGGACCATGCGTTTTTCGATGCGGCCCTTCTCCTCTTCCGAGAGGTGTTCGAGGATGCGCTCGTCATCGATCATGATCAGCGTGCCGTTCTTCTCGATCACCTCGCGCTCGGCGGCGAAGTACAGGGGGACGATGGGGATCTGCTCCAGATAGATGTATTGCCAGATATCCAGCTCGGTCCAGTTCGACAGCGGGAACACCCGGATCGACTCGCCCTTTTTCACATTGCCGTTGTAGACGTTCCACAGCTCGGGGCGCTGGTTCTTCGGATCCCAGCGGTGCTTGCTGTCGCGGAACGAGTAGACACGCTCCTTGGCACGGGACTTTTCTTCATCCCGCCGAGCCCCGCCGAACGCGGCGTCGAAGCCGTACTTGTCGAGTGCCTGCTTGAGCCCTTCGGTCTTCATCACGTCGGTGTGCTTGGCACTGCCGTAGGTGAAGGGGTTCATGTCCTGGGCCACACCCTCGGGATTGATGTGGGTGATCAGGTCCAGGTCCATCTCGCTGACCATGCGTTCGCGGAAGCGGTACATCTCCTGGAATTTCCAGCGGGTATCGACGTGCAGCACCGGGAACGGCAGGCGCCCCGGGAAGAAGGCCTTGCGCGCCAGGTGCAACATGACCGCCGAATCCTTGCCGATCGAATAGAGCATCACCGGATTGTCGAACTCGGCAGCGACTTCGCGGATGATGTGGATGCTTTCCGCCTCCAGCTGTTTGAGATGCGTCAGTTTGTCGACCATGGCTACTCACGAGATAAAAATGAACGGCACGACCGGCCGCGAAACGCCGCACTCTAGCACGGCGAAAAATTCTAATCAGGCCCGCAGTTATACCAAAAGGCTCTATGGTTATACCTGGCGTGCTGTGCTCACACCGGATTCGGAATGTCGATGAACAGGTGCTCGATCGCGAAGCGGCGCGCCAGATAATCCCCGAGCGTCTGTACGCCATACCGCTCGGTCGCATGGTGCCCGGCCGCGAAGAAACTGAGGCCGTTCTCGCGAGCGACGTGCACGGTCGGCTCGGAGGCTTCCCCGGTCAGGTAGGCATCGACCCCGGCGTTCACCGCCTGGTCGATATACCCCTGGGCACCGCCGGTGCACCAGGCGACCCGTCGGATCAGCCCTGAGCCCTCGATCATCAGCGGTTCGCGGCCGAGCGCCTCATGGATGCGGTGCATGAAATCCACTGGGGTGAGCGGCGAGTCCAGCGAACCGACCAACCCGACCGACTTGGGATTGTCCGGCTCCAGCGGCCCTTCGATGGTCAGCTCAAGCAGGCGCGCGAGCTGGACGTTGTTGCCGACCTCCGGATGCACGTCGAGCGGCAGGTGATAGGCCAGCAGGCTGATGTCGTGGGTCAGCAGCGTCTTCAGCCGCCGCTGTTTCATGCCCACCACGCGCGCATCCTCGTTCTTCCAGAAATAGCCATGGTGCACGAGGATCACATCGGCCTCGGCCTCCACCGCCGCATCGAGCAGCGCCTGGCTGGCAGTGACCCCGCTGACGATGCGCCGCACCTGCGGCCGCCCTTCGACCTGCAGCCCGTTGGGACAGTAATCGGCGATCCTGGCGGCGTTCAGATAGCGATCCGCTTCGGCAACCAATGTGTTCAGGGCGATGGCCATCAATCGATCCTCTTCGTCATGCACGCTGCATTATTCATGCAGCTTCGTATAATGCCGCCACCTGTGCGACACGTGTGTACGTGTCGTGGTTGGTCTGGTTCACTGCACCATGGCTCCAAATCCTTTGATATCAAGGGGTTGATGCCTAAAACAGCAGTCAATGTACCGGCTTTGCCTGGTAATCCTACGCTTCGGACGCTCTGCGTTTTGTCGAAGCGAGGCAATAAATCTGCATCAATTCGCACCCAAAATGGGTCCGCAATGGGGTGTAGAAACCAGAAAGTAGCAATCCAGCCTGGCTCGATTGTTACAAATAATGTCTAACCCATGGGGTGAATTCCGCCCTCTGGGCAGATTTCGTCCCTCACGTTGGGCATAGAGCCTTTATCACCGTCGTGAGACGTTGGGGGACGTTGAACCAAGCACGGAGCGTCAAGCTCCGAATCGCATTGCTCAGCTCTGCTTGTTCAGGGAGTACCGAGCCTGGCGTGTACCCGCCAGTTCATTAGATCGGCATGCGTTGGGGGCCAACTCCAAGGTGTGAAGCCTGATTAACAATGTCTCGCTCGCAAGAGGGTGTTATCCGGTGACGGAGAACGCTTCGCGTCCGAATTGCACGGACGTGTCGAGGCTAATGACCCAACCCGCATGGCTAACACATGTGAATCGTCGCCAGAACCTCCGTAAGCATTGACGGGCCTACGGCAATTATCGGCCCCAGCCAAACGGCAACGCAGTCGGTCATCACAGTAGGTGAGTGTGATGCGGTACCACGACGACTGCCGGGGGAAAGACGAAGCCTAAACGGGGAATTGATGCGACTCGGGGAACGTGGCAATCCCGACCACTCGCCTGGCCAGCAACATCGGTCAGGCAGGCAAACCGCAAGGGGCGCTGATGGGTGTGGGGAATGGGAGGATGCAAAAAGCGAAGGGCTACCTGTAATGGGTGGCATACCGGTTGAGATATTACCGGCAGGGGCAACCCTGGCTGACGTGCATCTGGTTTACGAGCGTAAGAAGAGCCGCTGATTCCAGCGATAACCAAACGACCCTATGGGCGACTACTGCCCATAGGGGAGTAGTCCGTCCTGAATGTCGTGCATATCAGGAGGACTGTATGAAAACGCAACCAGCAACATCGGTCGCGTCTGCGTCCTTCGACGGGGTGAAGAACTGGCACGATCTCGATTGGGCCAGAATTCAACAAACCGTTCGGAAAACGCAGCTAAAGATTGCGCAGGCAACTCGGGAAGGCGACTGGCGCAGGGTTAAACGCCTGCAACGACTGCTGACCCACTCGTTCTATGGTCGCTGTCTGGCCGTAAGACGAGTCACGGAGAACCGGGGTCGTAAGACGCCGGGTGTCGATGGAGAAACCTGGGGAACGCCTCAGGCCAAGCTCCATGCCGTGGGACGTCTGTCGAAACAACGAGGCTATCGGCCCAGACCGCTGTGGCGGGTATGGATACCGAAGCCCGGTAAACAGGAGAAACGCCCGCTGGGTATCCCGACGATGTTGGATCGGGCCATGCAGGCGCTGTATCTCCAAGCGTTGGAGCCTGTCGTGGAAAGCACCAGCGATCCGAAGTCCTATGGATTTCGCCCGGATCGTTCGACTGCTGACGCAATGGTTGAGCTTTTCCACCTGCTGTCGCCGCAAACGGCGCCGGTCTGGATTCTGGAAGGTGATATCAAAGGGTTCTTCGACAACATTAACCACGAGTGGCTGTGCCGGAATGTCCCGATGGATAGGAAGGTGCTGCGCAAATGGTTGAAGGCCGGGGTTATCGACCGGCGACAACTCATGGCTACGGAGGCCGGGACGCCGCAGGGAGGAATTATCTCGCCCTGTCTGGCAAACGCCACCCTGAATGGTCTGGAGACTCAGCTGAAGCGCCATCTGGCGCAGAAGCTGGGTGCCATGAAGGCCAGGAAGATCAAAGTGCAGTGTGTGCGCTATGCGGATGACTTCGTCGTGACAGCAGCCTCGAAAGAGCTGTTGGAAGAGGAGGTCAAACCCTGGGTAGAGCAATTCCTGTCGGTACGAGGGGTTGCGCTGTCACGGGAGAAAACGCAGATCACGCATATCCATCAAGGCTTCGATTTTCTGGGGTGGAATTTCAGGAAGTACGTGCCGAAATCGCCGTATAGGAACGCCAAGCTGTTGATCAAACCCTCGAAGAAGAACGTCTCGGCGTTCTATCGGAAAGTGCGCGAGATCATCAAAGGCAGCGGGGCTCTGACGCAGGATGCGTTGATCGGCCAGCTGAACCCGGTACTGAGAGGGTGGGCGCAATACCACTCCCCGGTCGTGGCAAAACAGACCTTCAGCAAGCTTGATCACTTGGTGTTCTGGCGACTCTGGAGGTGGGCGAAGCGTAGGCATCCGAAGAAGTCGGCTGACTGGATCAGGAATAAATACTTCCGATCCATAGGCAGGCAGAACTGGGTGTTTGCGTATCCCTACAAGAATGGCAAGGGAGAAAGGCAGTTCCGACGGCTGTACGGGCTGGCGGAAACCGCAATCGTGCGTCACAAGCGTCTACCGGGTGAGTATCAGCCCTACGACGCGATGCAGGAGCTGAAGTGGGAAGCGCTGAGGGTCAAACGGATGCAGCACTCGCTGCGTTATCGGGGGCAGATACTCAGCATCTTCCGCAGGCAGAAGGGGCTTTGTGCCCTGTGCGGACATGCGATCAACAAGGAAACCGGCTGGCACGACCATCACGTCATCAGGCGTGTGGACGGCGGGCCGGATACTCTGAGGAATCGTATGCTGCTTCATCCCAACTGCCATGCGCTGGTGCACAGCCAGCGTGAAAAGGTAGCTCTGCGATATGGAGGGTAATGTTAATATCGCCACCATAGTTGCCGGCCAGCCATAGGCTGGCTTTTCGTAAACTTGAGCCGTATGCGGTGAAAGCCGCACGTACGGTTCTTAGGGGGGGACGGGCCAGTAATGGCCTGTCCCTACCCGACTAAGGGCCGCTCCCTCTGCCCGCAACTCACCGGACCTGGAACGCAATGACCAACGCCCTGCGTTTTTTTGGCTGGCCCCTGGTGGTCGGCGTGCTCGTAGCCCTGCTGATCATCCAGCGCTACCCGCACTGGGTCGGTCTCAGCCCCCATCAATACAGCCTGCAGCAGGCACCGCGGACGATCATGCCGCAACAGCAGGGACCGCACTCCTACGCCAGCGCGGTCAGCAGCGCCGCTCCCTCGGTGGCCAACCTCTACACCACCAAGATGACCAGCCAGTCCGAACACCCGATGCTCAAGGATCCGGTGTTCCGCCGCTTTTTCGGCGAAAGCCTGCCGCGCCAGCGCCGCATCGAGAACAGCCTGGGCTCGGCGGTGATCATGAGCCCCCAGGGTTACCTGCTGACCAACAACCACGTGACGGCCAACGCGGACCAGATCATCGTGGCGCTCAAGGATGGCCGCGAAACCCTGGCGCGCGTGATCGGCAGCGACCCTGAGACCGACCTTGCGGTCCTGAAGATCGACCTGGACAAGTTGCCCGCCATCACCCTGGGCCACTCCGACAGCATCCGCATCGGCGACGTGACCCTGGCGATCGGCAACCCGTTCGGCGTCGGCCAGACGGTGACCATGGGCATCATCAGCGCCACCGGACGCAACCAGCTGGGCCTGAACACCTACGAAGACTTCATCCAGACCGACGCGGCGATCAACCGGGGCAACTCCGGTGGCGCGCTGGTCGATGCCAACGGCAACCTGATCGGCATCAACACCGCGATCATTTCCGAATCCGGCGGTTCGCAGGGCATCGGCTTCGCGATCCCGGTCAAGCTGGCGCTGGAGGTGATGAAGTCGATCATCGACCACGGCCAGGTGATTCGCGGCTGGCTCGGCGTGGAAGTGCAGTCGCTGACGCCGGAACTGGCCGAATCCTTCGGCCTCGAAGGGCGCCCCGGGATCGTGGTGGCGGGCGTCTATCGCGATGGCCCGGCCGAGCGTGCCGGCCTGCAGCCCGGCGACCTGATCCTGACCATCGACAACGCCAGGGCGGTGGACGGACGCAGCTCGATGAACCAGGTCGCCCGCGCGCGCCCGGGCAACAAGATCGCCATCGAGATACTGCGCAACAACAAGCCGATGACGCTGACCGCCGAGGTGGGCATGCGCCCGGTGATCACCGCCGAGCCTGACAAGCCGGACGAATGAACCATGCGTTCAGCCCCGCCGCAGCGGGGCTGAACGATCTCATGCCGAAAGGATGGGAGCCAGGCTATCGAGCAACGCCTGGTTCTGCTCTGGCGTACCGATGGTGATACGCAGGAACTGCGCGATCCGCGGCTGCTTGAAGTGCCGCACGATGATGCCCTGCTCACGCAAGGCCGCCGCCAAGGCGGCCGCATCATGCTGCGGGTGACGGGCGAAGATGAAGTTCGCCGCAGAGGGCAGCACCTCGAAACCCAGCACCTGCATCCGCTCGACGAGCGATTCGCGGCTTTCGATCACCCGCGCACAGGTTTGCTGAAAATAATCGCGATCGGCGAATGCCGCCGCCGCGCCGGCAATCGCGATGCGATCGAGGGGATAGGAATTGAAGCTGTTCTTGATCCGCTCCAGCGCCTCGATCAGCTCGGGCTGGCCAATCGCGAGGCCGACCCGCAGCCCGGCCAGCGACCGGGATTTCGACAGGGTCTGGGTCACCAGCAGGTTGGGGTAGCGCTGGACCAGCGCGACGGCCGTCTGCCCGCCGAAATCGATATAGGCTTCGTCAACCAGCACCACCGAATCCGGATGGGCTTGCAGCAGGCGCTCGATCGCCTCCAGCGGCAGCAGGCAGCCGGTCGGCGCGTTGGGGTTGGGGAAGATGATCCCGCCATTGGGACGGGCGTAATCCTCGATGCGGATCTGGAAGCCTTCGTCGAGCGCGACGGGCTCGAAAGGAATGCCATAGAGCCCGCAATAGACGGGATAGAAGCTGTAGCTGATATCGGGGAACAGCAGCGGCCGGCCATGCTGGAACAGGCCGTGAAACGCGTGCGCCAGCACCTCGTCCGAGCCGTTGCCCACGAACACGTGGCTGGCGGGAATCTGGTAGAAGTCCGCCACCGCCTGCCTGAGCGCGTCGCCGCTCGGATCGGGATACAGCCGCAGGCCGTCGTCGAGCTGAGCACGCATCGCCTCGATCGCCTTGGGCGAGGGGCCGTAGGGGTTTTCGTTGGTGTTGAGCTTGACCAGCCGGGTCAGCTTCGGCTGCTCGCCCGGCACATAGGGCACCAGGTCCTTGACGAAAGGGCTCCAGAATTTGCTCATCCGCCCTTCTCTCCTCGAATGTGGTCGGTTTTCCATTCCTCAAGGGTGGGCAAGAAAAGCGTTGCCCACCCCAGGATCTGACTTGTCGCTTGCGGCGTGAAACGTACCGCTAGCCCTTGATCCGGTATTCCGCGCTGCGCGCATGGGCCGTCAGCGATTCCCCACGGGCGAGCACCGAGGCGACCTTGCCCAGCTCGGATGCGCCGTCGGCGGAGCAGTGAATGATCGAGGAGCGCTTCTGAAAGTCGTAGACGCCCAGTGGCGACGAGAAGCGCGCCGTGCCGGAAGTCGGCAGCACGTGATTCGGCCCGGCGCAGTAGTCGCCGAGCGCTTCGGCGGTATAACGCCCCATGAAGATCGCGCCGGCATGGCGAATCTGCGGCAGCCACTGCTCGGGATCGGCCACAGACAGCTCCAGGTGCTCCGGCGCGATGCGGTTTGCCACCTCGATCGCCTGCGCCATGTCCGCCACCTTGATCAGCGCGCCCCGCCCTTCGAGCGAGGTACGGGCGATGGCCTCGCGCTCCAGCGTCGGCAGCAGCCGCTCGATGCTCGCCGCCACGCGATCGAGGAAGGCGGCATCGGGGCTGACCAGGATCGACTGGGCATCCTCGTCGTGCTCGGCCTGGGAAAACAGGTCCATGGCGATCCAGTCCGGATCGGTCTGGCCGTCACAGACCACCAGGATCTCGGAGGGCCCGGCGATCATGTCGATGCCGACCTTGCCGAACACGTGGCGCTTGGCGGTGGCCACATAGATGTTGCCGGGGCCGACGATCTTGTCCACCGGCGGTACGCTCTCGGTGCCGTAGGCCAGGGCCGCGACGGCCTGGGCACCGCCGATGGTGAAGACGCGGTCGACGCCGGCGATCGCCGCGGCGGCCAGCACCAGCTCGTTGAGCTCTCCGCGCGGCGTGGGCACCACCATTACCACTTCCGGCACCCCGGCGACCTTCGCCGGAATCGCGTTCATCAATACCGAGGAAGGATAGGAGGCCTTGCCGCCGGGCACGTAGAGCCCGGCGCGATCGAGCGGCGTGACCTTCTGGCCCAGCACCGTACCGTCGGCTTCGGTGTACTGCCAGGAATCCTGTCGCTGCTTCTCGTGATAGCTGCGCACCCGCGCGGCGGCCGTTTCCAGCGCGGTGCGCTGTGTCGGCGTGATGCGATCCAGGGCCTGTTCCAGGCGCTGGCGCGGCAGGATCAGATCGGCCATCGAGCCGACCTCCAGGCCGTCGAAGCGCTGGGTGAATTCGACCAGGGCCGCATCGCCGCGCTGCCGAACCGCCGCGATGATCTCCAGGACGCGCTGGTTGACGCCTTCGTCCGAGACGCTTTCCCAGCTCAGCAGATGATCCAGGTCACTCGAAAACGCGGGATCGGCAGCATCGAGTCGGCGAACAGCGCAGGGACGGGTCATATCGGGCCTCATGAAAGCAAATGCACAAGCAGGTTCAGGTCGCAGCGATGGGCTGGCGCGGCCGGCCTCGAACGCCGGCACGCGGCAAGGGCGCCAGAATATCAAGCCCGACCACGGGCCACCCGGCTATTTGAGCTATCGGGCGCATAGCGAAGCGCGAACGCTCCGCCTAGCGCGACTCGACCGCGGTGCGCAGGGCGTCGATCAGTGCCTGGATGCGGGCGTGCTGCATCTTCATCGACGCCTTGTTGACGATCAGCCGCGAGCTGATCGTGGCGATCAGTTCCTGGGGCTCGAGGCCGTTGGCCTTGAGCGTGTTGCCGGTGTCCACGACGTCGATGATCTTGTCCGCCAGGCCGACCAGCGGCGCCAGCTCCATCGAGCCATAGAGCTTGATGATGTCGACCTGGCGGCCCTGCTCGGCGTAATAGCGCTTGGCGACATTGACGAACTTGGTCGCGACCAGCAGGCGACCCTTGGGCTCGGCCGCGCCGACCTTGCCCGCGGTCATCAGCTTGCAGCGGGCGATCTGCAGGTCGAGCGGCTCGTAGAGCCCCTGGCCGCCGTACTCCATCAGCACGTCCTTGCCGGCGACGCCGACATCCGCCGCGCCATGCTCGACATAGGTCGGCACGTCGGTGGCACGAACGATGAGCAGACGCACATCGTCCTGGGTGGTGGGGATGATCAGCTTGCGGCTCTTGTCCGGATTCTCGGTCGGCTCGATGCCGGCAGCCGCCAGCAGCGGCAGCGTGTCGTCGAGGATGCGTCCCTTGGACAGGGCGATGGTCAGCATGGCGAATCCTTAGAAAATACCCGGCGCAGGCCGGTCGATCGCAACCGCGAGCCGGCGACCGGGCGGCCGCCGGCAGGTCAGGCCCTTAGCCCGGTACCCGACGAATCCTGGCGCCGAGCAACTGCAGCTTTTCCTCGATGCACTCGTAGCCGCGGTCGATGTGGTAGATGCGGTCGATCAGCGTGTCGCCCTGGGCGACCAACCCGGCGATCACCAGGCTCGCCGATGCGCGCAGGTCGGTGGCCATCACCGGGGCGCCCTTGAGCTGCGGTACGCCAGTGACGATCGCCGTGTTGCCTTCGACGAGAATCTGCGCGCCCATGCGGTTCATTTCATAGACGTGCATGAAGCGGTTCTCGAACACCGTCTCGATGACGGTGCCGGTGCCCTCGGCCACCGCGTTCATCGAGATGAACTGAGCCTGCATGTCGGTGGGGAACGCCGGGTAAGGCGCCGTGCGGACGCTGACGGCCTTGGGCCGGTTGCCCTTCATGTTCAGCTCGATCCAGTCGCTGCCGGTATCGATGAAGGCACCGGCCTCTTCCAGCTTGAGCAGCACGGCCTCGAGGATCGTCGGATCGGTGTCCTTGAGCTTCACCCGGCCACCGGTCGCAGCGGCAGCGACCAGGTAGGTTCCGGTCTCGATGCGATCGGGCATCACGCTGTAACGACCGCCACCCAGGCGCTTGACGCCATCGATGGTGATCGTCGCGGTGCCGGCACCCGATACCCGTGCGCCCATCGCGTTGAGGAAGTTCGCCAGGTCGACGACTTCCGGCTCGCGCGCGGCGTTCTCCAGAACGCTACGGCCGTTGGCCAGCGCAGCGGCCATCATGATGTTCTCGGTACCGGTCACGCTGACGGTATCGAAGAAGAAGTGCGCGCCACGCAGACCGCCGGCGGGCGCCTTGGCCTTGATATAGCCACCTTCGACGTCGATCTGCGCGCCCATCGCCTCGAGCCCGCGGATGTGCAGGTCGACCGGACGCGAGCCGATGGCACAGCCACCGGGCAATGCCACTTCCGCCTCGCCGAAGCGCGCGACCATCGGGCCGAGCACCAGGATCGAGGCCCGCATGGTCTTGACCAGCTCGTAAGGCGCGACCAGGGTACGGATGCTGCTGGCGTCGACCTCGACGCTGAGCTTCTCGTCGATCACCGGCTGCACGCCCATGCGACCGAACAGCTCGATCATGGTGGTGATGTCGTGCAGGTGCGGCAGGTTGCACACGGTGACGGGCGTGTCGGCCAGCAGGGTGGCGGCCAGGATCGGCAGGGCCGAGTTCTTGGCACCGGAGACGCGGATCTCGCCATCGAGACGGGAGCCGCCGGTAATTAGCAATTTGTCCATGGATTTCCCATAGCGGGCCAGAGGCCGTCTCGAAGAAAGCGCACGGCCGGTGATTCGGAGCGTGCGCTCAGGTCTGTTCGGATACGCCGAATGCGGTCAGGCGCGCTGCGCCCAATCGGTACTGCTGAAGAATTTCATGGTCACCGCATGGATGCTGCCGTTGGCGATCCAGGGGTTCAGATGGGCATAGATCTGCTGCTGGCGCTTGACCGGCCCCAGGGCCGCCAGCTCGTCACTGATGACGTTGAGCTGGAAGTTGCAGCCTTCCCCTTCGACTTCCACCTGGACTCCCGGAAGCTTCTCTTCCAGGAGGTTTTTCACTTCTGCAGCCTGCATGTTCAACCTCGATCGGCGACGGACGCGCACGGCCGTGCATCATACAAAAAACCCCGCGAGCTGCGAACCCTGCGCGGTGCGCAGCCGACGAGAAACGGGTCAGGCCGACGCGGGCGGCGCGACGACCTCGTCGAAGGCCAGCACCTCGTGCAGGCCGTAAACCCCCGCCATCTGGCGCATGTCGCCCGGCAACGCGACGATCCGCAGCTGCCGTCCGGCCGCTGTGGCGTCGCGCTGATAGGCCAGCAGGAGCGACAGCCCGACACTGCTGGACTGCTGCACGCCGGAGCAATCGATGACCACCGCCGGGGTCGTCGCCTTGCGAATCAGCGCCTGCCCCGCCTGACGCAGCGCGGGGCCGCTACGGTAGTCGAGCACGCCGTCGAGCCGCAGCTCGCCCGGTGCGACCTCGGCGATGCGCGCATCAGTCATCGCCGGTCGCCTGCTGACCCGCCTCGGTTTCGCGGGCACGCGCCACCACCTGGGCCCAGCCGTCGATGGTCTTGTCGAGATCGCCGCCATTTCGCTGCATGGTGTCGGCGAACTGGTCACGGAACAGCTTGCCCACGTTGATGCCGTTGATGATCACGTTGCGCACGCGCCACTCGCCACCGAGGTTGACCATGGTGTACTGCACCGGATAGACCGTGCCCTGGCGATCGACCACTTCCATGCCGACGCTGGTGCGCTCCGGATCCTGCTTGCCGCTGGCCGGCAGCACGCGAATCTGCTGGTTGTTGTATTCGAGCAGGGCATTGCCATAGAACTGCATCAGGCTGCGCTTGAAGTTCTCCTCGAAGCGCTTCATCTGCTCGGGTGAGGCCTGGCGCGAATAGCGCACCGTCATGATGCTGCGCGAGATGCCTTCGGCATCCACCACCGGCCCGAGGATCGTATTGAGCGCGTCGTAGAAGGCGCCCGGCTCGCTGCGGTACCGCTCCTTGTTTTCCTTGAGGTCGGCCAGCAGCTCGTCGGTGGTCTGCTGGATCACTTGATGGGCGCTCGGCGCCGCCAGGGCAACCATCGGCACGCTGGCAAGCAGGACCAGCAAACCACGACGCAAGGCTTTGAGCATGTCGAAACTCCTCATTCTCTATTGACCGAATTCAGCAGAAATTTGCCGATCAGCTCTTCCAGTACCAGCGAGGACTGGGTATCACGGATGGTGCTGCCATCCACCAGCAGCTCGTCATCCCCTCCCACGCTGATACCGATGTATTTCTCACCGAGCAGGCCGGCGGTCAGGATCGAAGCGGTCGAATCCATCGGCAGCATGTCCACGTCCTTGCTCACTTCCATCGTCACGCGACCGGTGAAACTGTCGCGATCCAGATCGATCGCCGTGACCTTGCCGATGGTGACGCCCGCCATGGTCACCCTGGATCTGACCGTCAGACCGGCGATATTGTCGAAATAGGCGTAAAGCTTGTAGGTATCGGTACCGGAAACGCTCAGCCCGCTGACCCGCAACGACAGCAGCAGCAGCGCCAGCAGCCCGGCCACCAGGAACAGACCGACACCCATTTCCAGTGTGCGGATTCGCATCAGAAATCTCCAAACATCAAGGCAGTCAAAATGAAATCGAGTCCCAGAACCGCCAGGGACCCGTACACCACGGTCCGGGTAGTCGCTCGGCTGATACCTTCGGAAGTCGGCTCGCAGTCGTAGCCCTGGAACACCGCGATCCAGGTCACCACGAGGGCGAACACGACGCTCTTGATCACCCCGTTGAGCACATCGGAAGTGAAGCTCACGCTGTTCTGCATGTTGGCCCAGTAGGACCCTTCATAGACGCCCAGCCAGTCGACGGCGACCATCGCACCGCCCCAGATACCGACGACGCTGAAGATCACCGACAGCAGGGGCAACGAGATGAAGCCGGCCCACAGCCGCGGGGCGATGATGTACTTGAGCGGATCGACGCCAATGACTTCCAGGCTCGACAGCTGCTCGGTCGCCTTCATGTTGCCGATTTCGGCCGCCAGCGCCGAACCCGCGCGCCCGGCGAACAGCAACGCCGTGACCACCGGCCCGAGCTCGCGCAACAGTGTCAGGGCAACCATCTGCCCGACCGCCTGCTCCGACCCGTAGCTGGCGAGAATGCTGTAGCCCTGCAGCGCCAGCACCATGCCGATGAAAATGCCCGACACCACCACGATGGCGAGCGACAGCACGCCCACCGAGTACAACTGGCGAACCAGCAACTCCAGCGAATTGTTGAGGCCACTCCGGCCGAGCAGGGCATGCCCGAGGAACAGCGTCGAGCGTCCCAGCGCCGCCAAAACGTCGAGGCCGGCCCGACCGAGCAGCCCGACTCGATCGAGCAGAGAATGCTTACGCATCGGCACCTCCGAGCAGGTCATCGGCGTAACCCGACGCAGGAAAGTGGAAAGGCACCGGCCCGTCGGCCAGGCCCTGCATGAACTGGGCGATTCGCGGGTCGCTCGAATGCTTCAATTCCTCAGGCGATCCCTGCCCCAGCACCTGACCGTCGCCCACCACATAGATATGGTCGGCGATGCTGGCGGTCTCGGCGAGGTCGTGGGACACCACGATGCTGGTGATGCCCAGTGCATCGTTGAGCAGCCGAATCAGCCGCACCAGCACGCCCATCGCGATCGGGTCCTGCCCGGCGAAGGGTTCGTCATACATCAGGATCTGCGGGTCCAGCGCGATCGCACGCGCCAGCGCGACGCGGCGCTTCATGCCGCCGGACAGCTCGTCCGGCATCAGCTCCACCGCGCCACGCAGGCCGACCGCCTGCAATTTCATCAGCACGATGTCGCGGATCATGTCGTCCGGCAGCTTGGTGTGGACCCGCAGCGGAAAGGCGACGTTCTCGAACACGTCCAGGTCGGTGAACAGCGCGCCGCTCTGGAACAGCACACCCATGTGCTTGCGCATCTCGAACAGCTCGCTGCGTGACAATGCCGGCAGGTTGCGCCCCGCGACCCACACTTCGCCGGAAGCCGGCATCAACTGCGCGGCGATCAGGCGCAGCAAGGTGGTCTTGCCGCAGCCGGACGGGCCCATGATGGCCGTCACCTTGCCGCGCGGAATGGCGATATCGACATTGTCGAAAATGCTGCGCTCGCCGCGCTTGAAGGTGACACCCTTCAGCTCGACGGCAATATCGTTGGCAGCGCTCATCTGGTCTCCTTGCATGCAGCCTGCAAAACAGACGACCTCCGCCGGCTTGGAGATACTGTCGTGCGCGAGCTTTTTCGGGCGCGAACTATAGCACCGCCCCCGCAACGTCCCAAACGGGGAGCGTGTCGCCAGATTACAGATACGACTTTCGTTCAGGACCGGTTCAGCTTGGACCCGGCCCCGGATTCGCATGCCGGCACCGCGTTTTCGATGAGCGGCGCTCGCTTTGTCGCTATAATCCCGCGTTTTTAGCCAGACCTTCGCATCATGACGAGCCAGAGCAGCCAACTGATCGACACCGCCCAGCGCACCATCCGCTTAGAACTCGAGGCGGTAGAGCAGCTGAAGAACCGCATCGACGACAATTTCGTGCGCGCCTGCGAGCTGATCCTGGCCAGCAAGGGCCGCGTCGTGGTGGTCGGCATGGGCAAGTCCGGTCACATCGGCAACAAGATCGCCGCAACGCTGGCCAGCACCGGCACCACCGCCTTTTTCGTCCACCCGGCCGAGGCGAGCCATGGCGACATGGGCATGATCACCCGCGACGATGTGGTCCTGGCCCTGTCGAACTCGGGCAGCACCAGCGAGATCGTCACCCTGCTGCCGCTGATCAAACGCCTCGGCATCACCCTGATCAGCATGACCGGCAATCCGGAGTCGGTGCTCGCCAAGGCGGCGGCGGTCAACCTCGACGCCAGCGTCGCGATCGAGGCCTGCCCGCTCAACCTCGCCCCGACCTCCTCTACCACCGCCTGTCTCGTGCTCGGCGACGCCCTGGCGATCTCCCTGCTCGAAGCCCGCGGATTCACCGCCGAGGACTTCGCCTTCTCCCACCCCGGCGGTGCGCTGGGCCGGCGCCTGCTGCTCAAGGTCGAACACGTCATGCACAGCGGAGAGCGCCTGCCGCAGGTCACGCGCGGCACCTCGGTGCGCGACGCGCTGCTGGAGATGACCGAAAAAGGACTGGGCATGACCGTCGTGCTCGAAGAAGACGGTCGCCTCGCCGGGGTGTTCACCGACGGCGACCTGCGCCGGACGCTGGACAAGGGTATCGACGTGCGCCAGGCGCGCATCGAGGAGGTCATGACCGTGCATGGCAAGACCGCTCAGGGCGACATGCTCGCGGCCGAAGCGTTGAAGATCATGGAAGACCACAAGATCAGCGCGCTGGTGGTGGTCGACGAGACGGACCGCCCCGTCGGCGCACTCAACATGCACGACCTGCTGCGCGCGGGGGTCATGTGATGGATGCCGACCTGCTGCAACGCGCCGCCGGCATACGCCTGGCCATTTTCGACGTCGACGGCGTGCTCACCGATGGCAAGCTGTATTTCCTCGTCGACGGCAGCGAGCTCAAGACCTTCAATACCCTCGACGGGCACGGCATCAAGATGCTGATCAACTCGGGCGTTCGCACGGCGATCATCAGCGGCCGCAAGACGCCGGTGGTCGAGCGCCGCGCCCAGAACCTCGGCATCCAGCACCTGTACCAGGGTCGTGAGGACAAGCTCGTGGTGCTCGACGAGCTGCTCGCCGAACTGGGGCTAGGCTATGCCGACGTCGCCTACCTGGGCGACGACCTGCCGGACCTGCCCGTGATGCGTCGCGTCGGCCTGGGGATGGCGGTCGCGAGCGCTGACGGCTTCGTCCGCCAGCATGCCCACGGCGTTACCCGGGCCCGGGGCGGGGAAGGCGCAGCAAGGGAGTTCTGCGAACTGATCATGCGCGCCCAGGGCACGCTCGAAGCGGCCCAGGCAGCCTACCTATAGAGGTTCATATGCTGCGCAAACTTCGTCTTCCCGTCGGTTTCGCCCTCCTCGCCGCCGTGCTGGTCGCCGTGGGTTACTGGAACATCCGCCCGGAAACCTTCATGGCGTCGCCGCCGGCCATCACCGCCGAAGAACCCGAGATCGACTTCTATGTCGTCAACTCGCGCACCGTGCAGTATCAGCCCGACGGCCGTCGCCACTACGAGCTGACCGCCGACCGCGTCGAGCACATCAAGGCCAGCGACATCAGCCTGCTGACCCGCCCGGACCTGAACCTCTACCGCGGCAGCGACCTGCCCTGGCATGTGCGCAGCGACCGGGGAGAAGTGTCACCAGAAGGTACAGAAGTGGAATTGATCGACAACGTGCGGGTCGAACGCAACGACGAAAAAGGCAGGCCGACGATCCTGACCACCAGCAGGATGACGGTATTGCCGGACGAGCAATATGCGCAGACCGAGCAAGCCGTTAGAATCGAGGCCGCCAACGGGGTCACTACCGCGACCGGTATGAAAGCGTATTTGAATGACGGCAGGATGCTCCTGCTGTCCAACGTAAGAGGCCAGCATGAGGTTCGTTAACCCCCTTTCCCTTCTCGGCCTGGCGGCGGCTCTGCTGGCCAGCACGAACCTCTGGGCACTGCCCGAAGACCGCAACCAGCCGATCCGTGTCCAGGCCGACAGCGCCGAGCTCGACGATCGTCAGGGCGTGGCCGTCTACCGGGGCGATGTGGTCATCACCCAGGGCTCGATGAAGATCACCGGCAACACCGTGACCATCACCCAGAACCAGAACGGCGACGTCGAAGTGTTCACCGCCATCGGCAAACCGGCCTACTACGAGCAGAAGCCCGCCGCCGACAAGCAGATCGTGCAGGCCTACGGCCTGACCATCCAGTACTTCGCCAGCAACGAGCGCATCGTGCTGCTCGATCAGGCGCGCGTGGTCCAGGAAGGCAACACCTTCGAAGGCGAGAAGATCGTCTATGACACCCAGCGCCAGATCGTCAATGCCGGGCGTGCCACCGGCGCCGAAGTCACCTCGCCGCGCCCTCGGGTAGACATGGTCATCCAGCCGCGCAAGCGTGAACAGGCGGCGGAGCAAAGCGAGTAATGGCGACTCTCAAAGCCCAGCATCTGGCCAAGAGCTACAAGAAGCGGCAGGTCGTGCGCGATGTCAGCCTGTCCATCGAAAGCGGGCAGATCGTCGGCCTGCTGGGGCCCAACGGGGCCGGCAAGACCACCTGCTTCTACATGATCGTGGGGCTGGTCAACGCCGACCAGGGCCGCGTCATGATCGACGATCAGGACGTCACCCACCTGTCCATGCACGGCCGGGCGCGCGCCGGGATCGGCTACCTGCCGCAGGAAGCCTCGATCTTCCGCAAGCTGAGCGTGGCGGACAACATCATGGCCATTCTCGAGACCCGCAAGGACCTCGACCGCAGTGGTCGCCAGCAGGCGCTCGAGGCGTTGCTGCAGGAATTTCACATCAGCCACATCCGCGACAGCCTGGGCATGAGCCTGTCGGGCGGCGAGCGGCGTCGGGTGGAGATCGCCCGCGCGCTGGCCACCGCGCCGAAATTCATCCTGCTCGACGAACCCTTCGCCGGCGTCGACCCCATCTCGGTCGGCGACATCAAGCAGATCATCCATCACCTCAAGGCCAAGGGTATCGGCGTGCTGATCACCGATCACAACGTCCGGGAAACGCTGGATATCTGCGAAGTGGCCTATATCGTCAGCGAAGGCAAGCTCATCGCCGAAGGCGACTCGGATGCGATCCTCGACAACCAGCTGGTCAAGGAAGTGTACCTGGGGCACGAATTCCGCCTCTGACGGCGGTTTTTTTGCTGGCCTTCGGATTCGGGTCTAGGCAAAGCCTTCATTACCGGGCATATAATTTGCTTTCTGTCGGCGCCCCGAGCGCCCGTGAAGTCGGAACAGGCGCCGCCGTGCCAGCACTCAAGGTTCAAAGTCCCCTGCCATGAAACCTTCGCTAGTCCTGAAGATGGGCCAGCAGCTGACGATGACTCCTCAGCTGCAACAAGCCATACGATTGCTCCAGCTCTCCACCCTGGATTTGCAGCAGGAAATTCAGGAGGCGCTGGAATCCAATCCCATGCTCGAGCGCCAGGAAGAGGGCGACGATTTCGACAGCCCCGACCCGATGGCCGATGGCGCCGAGAAGGCCTCCGAGAACACCACCGAAACACGTCAGGAAACCACCTACGAGGAGACCATCAACACGGTCGAGAACCTCGAGGACGGCGAATGGAGCGAGCGCATCCCCAACGAACTGCCGGTGGACACCGCCTGGGAAGACGTCTACCAGACCAGCGCCAGCAGCCTGCCCAGCAGCGATGACGACGAGTGGGACTTCACCGCACGCACCTCGGCCGGCGAAAGCCTGCAGACCCACCTGCTCTGGCAGCTGAACCTGGCGCCGATGAGCGACACCGACCGGCTTATCGCCGTCACCCTGATCGACTGCATCAACAACCAGGGCTATCTGGAAGAATCGCTCCAGGAAGTCCTCGACTCGCTCGATCCGGAACTGGGAATCGAGCTCGATGAAGTCGAGGTGGTGCTGCGCCGCATCCAGCAGTTCGAACCGGCCGGCATCGGTGCGCGCGACCTGCGCGAATGCCTGCTGCTGCAGCTGCGCCAGCTGCCCGCCAAGACGCCCTGGCTCGCCGAGGCGCAGCGACTGGTGAGCGATCATCTGGACGTGCTCGGCAGCCGCGACTACAGCCTGCTGATGCGCAAGATGAAGCTCAAGGAAGACGAGCTGCGCCAGATCATCGAACTGATCCAGAGCCTCAATCCACGTCCCGGCTCGCAGATCGAGGCGAGCGAACCCGAATACGTGGTGCCCGACGTCATCGTGCGCAAGCACAACGACCGCTGGATCGTCGAGCTCAACCAGGAGGCGGTGCCGCGCCTGCGGGTCAACGCCCAGTATGCAGGCTTCGTCAAACGCGCCGATTCGAGCGCCGACAACACCTTCATGCGCAATCAGTTGCAGGAGGCGCGCTGGTTCATCAAGAGCCTGCAGAGCCGCAACGAGACGCTGATGAAGGTCGCCACCCAGATCGTCGAACACCAGCGCGGCTTCCTCGACTATGGCGACGAGGCCATGAAGCCGCTGGTGCTGCACGACATCGCCGAGGCCGTCGGCATGCACGAGTCGACCATTTCGCGAGTGACCACGCAGAAGTACATGCACACCCCGCGCGGCATTTACGAACTGAAGTACTTCTTCTCCAGCCACGTGAGCACCTCCGAAGGCGGCGAATGCTCTTCGACCGCGATCCGCGCCATCATCAAGAAACTGGTGGCGGCGGAAAATCAGAAAAAGCCGTTGAGCGACAGCAAGATCGCTGGTTTACTGGAGGCACAGGGCATTCAGGTCGCCCGCCGCACCGTCGCCAAGTACCGCGAATCTCTCGGGATTGCACCGTCGAGCGAACGCAAGCGACTGATGTGACGGCGACCGCCATAGCGTTACGGCGGCAGGCCCTCCGGCCTGCCACCACACGTGGCGAGAAAGGAGAAAGCTGTATGCAAGTCAACATCAGTGGACACCACCTGGTTGTAACCGACGCCCTTCGCGACTGCATCGAGGACAAGTTCGAAAAGCTCGAACGCCATTTCGACCGAATCATCGCGGTTCAGGTAATTCTCTCCGTCGAGAAGCTCAAACAGAAAATCGAAGCGACTCTGCATGTGGCCGGCCGTGAAGTGGTCGCCAATGCCGAGCACGAAGACATGTACGCAGCCATTGATCTGCTGATCGACAAGCTCGACCGCCAACTGATCAAGCACAAGGAAAAACAGCTCGATCGCCACCAGGGCGTCGTCGCCCGCTGATCGCCTCATTATGATCCGACTCGAAACCATCCTGACCCCCGGACGTTCCTTGGTGAACGTCCCGGGCGGCAGCAAGAAACGCGTGCTCGAACAGATCGCAAGACTGGTCGCGCACGACATGCCCGACCTCGACTCCCAGGTCATCTTCGAAAGTCTCGTGGCCCGCGAGAAGCTCGGCTCGACCGGCTTCGGCAACGGCATCGCGATCCCCCACTGCCGGCTCGCCGGCTGCCAAACACCGCTCAGCGCGGTGCTCCGGCTCGACGCACCGGTGGATTTCGACGCCATCGACGGAATGCCCGTCGACCTGCTGTTCGTGCTCCTGGTACCCCAGGCGGCTACCGACGAACATCTGGAGCTGCTTCGCCAGATCGCCAGCATGCTCGATCGCAGCGAAGTCCGTGACCGCCTGCGCCAGGCGCAGACGAGCGAAAGTCTCTACAGCGTGGTGGTCGACGTCCAGAACGGGCAATAGAGGTCTGAAATGCGCCTGATCATCGTCAGCGGCCGGTCCGGCTCAGGCAAGAGCACAGCCCTCAACGTCCTGGAGGACAACGGTTTCTACTGCATCGACAACCTGCCGGCCGGCCTGCTTCCCGAACTGACGGAGCGGGCCCTGCTGCATACCGAGCTGCTGCATCCGCAGGTAGCGGTATCGATCGACGCGCGCAACCTGCCCAGCCATCTGCAGCGTTTTCCAGAGCTGCTCGCCGATGCGCGGGCGCGCTTCATCCAGTGCGACGTGGTGTATCTGGACGCCGATGACGAGACGCTGCTCAAGCGATTCTCGGAGACGCGCCGACGACACCCGCTGACCAACGAGACACGTTCGCTGGCCGAGGCCATTCAGGACGAAAGGCAGCTGCTGGCGCCCATCACCGACCTTGCCGACCTGAAGATCGACACCACCCACCTCAACCTCTATCAGCTACGCGATGTGCTGAAGCTGCGCCTGCTGAACAAGCCGGAGCCCGGCACCGCGTTTCTGATCGAATCCTTCGGATTCAAGCGCGGCATGCCGGTCGATGCCGACCTGGTGTTCGACGTACGCTGCCTGCCCAACCCCTACTGGAAAGCGGAGCTGCGCGCGCAGTCCGGCCTCGACCAGCCGGTCGCCGAATACCTGGCGACCCAGCCCGAGGTGGAAGAGATGTACCAGGACATCCTGGCCTACCTGAACAAATGGCTGCCACGCTTCGCCGCCAGCAATCGGGCCTACGTGACGGTTGCCATCGGCTGCACGGGCGGTCACCATCGCTCGGTCTATCTGGCCGAACGCCTGGGGCGAGCCCTCCGGGAGCCGCTGAAGAATCTGCAGGTCCGCCACCGCGACCTCAGCTAGGAACCGCAATGCCTGCTTGCGACATCACCATCATCAACAAACTGGGTCTTCATGCCCGCGCGGCGGCGAAATTCGTCGGCGTGGCCAACCGCTTTCCCTGCGACATCCGCGTCGGGCGCGACGCCGCCAGCCTGGTCGACGGCAAGGGGATCATGGCAGTGATGATGCTCGCGGCAAGCAAGGGGACCACCCTGCACCTGCGCACCCAGGGCGAACAGGAGGACGAAGCCCTCGCCGCCCTGATCGCGCTGATCGAGGATTACTTCGAAGAAGGCGAATGATCCGTCCGGCTGCCGCCAGCATCCCGGCGGCAGCCCTCCCCCTCAGCTCCCCGCTACTTTCATCCGCTCGATCAGTACCGAACCGGTGCGCACGTTGCCCCGCGTCTCTACGTCGCTTCCCACCGCGACCAGTTGCCTGAACATGTCCCGCAGGTTGCCGGCGATGGTCACTTCCTGCACCGGAAACTGGATTTCGCCGTTCTCCACCCAGTAACCGCCCGCGCCTCGCGAATAATCGCCGGTGACCAGGTTCAACCCCTGGCCCATCAGCTCGGTCACCAGCAGACCGCGCCCCATGCGCCGGATCAGCGCCGCCTGGTCGTCCTCGCCGTGGCTGACGAACAGGTTGTGCACGCCGCCGGCGTTGGCCGTACTCGGCATCCCCAGCTTGCGTCCCGAATAGGTACTGAGCACGTAGGACACCAGGCGACCGTCCTCCACGAACGGCTTGGCATAGGTCGCCAGCCCGTCGCCGTCGTAGCCCGCGCTGCCCAGCGCCTGCCGCAGGTGCGGACGCTCGTCTAGCTGCAGCCACTCGGGAAACAGCGTCTGCCCCAGGGCGCCTTCGAGAAAGGACGCGTTGCGATAGAGGTTGCCACCCGAAATCGCGGCCAGGAAGTGCCCGAACAGGCCGGTGGCCAGGTCGGCGGAAAACAGCACCGGCACGTCGCAGGTCGGCACCGGGCGCGCGCCAAGGCGTCGGACGGCCCGCTCGGCGGCCCGCCGCCCGATCAGCTGCGGGTCGGCCAGCGAGGTGCCGATGCGGCCGACATCGTAGTAGTAGTCGCGCTGCATCTGCCCGTCGCTTTCGGCGATCATCACGCAGCTCAGGCTATGGCGGGTGCTGCAGTAGCTGCCGATAAAGCCCTGGCTGTTGCCATAGGCCCGGCAGCCCTGGTGGGTATTGAGGCTGGTGCCGTCGGCATTGCGGATACGGCTGTCGGTGTCGAAGGCAGCCGCCTCACACGCCAGCGCCTGTTCGATCGCCTGTTCGGGCGTGATCGCCCAGGGGTGGAAGAGATCGAGGTCGGGCAGCTCGCGCGCCATGAGCGAGGCGTCAGCCAGCCCGGCGTACGAATCTTCCGAAGCGTGCTGGGCGATCGCCAGGGCAGCCGCCACGGTCTCGCGGATGTCGTCGTCCGTCGCGCCGGTGGTGCTTGCCGAGCCCTTGCGCTGGCCTACGTAAACGGTGATGCCAAAGCCCTGGTCGCGATTGAACTCGACGGTCTCCACCTCGCGCTGACGCACCGTGGTCGACAGCCCCTGCTCCATCGACACCGAGACCTCGCTGGCGCTGGCGCCTTGGCGCCGCGCTTCCTCGATGATCTGCGCGACCTTCTCGCGCAACCCTGGCAATGCCGCGGGACCGATGCCCTCTACCTCACTCATAAGCGCTCCAAAACCTTCTGCCAACGTGTGCCCCCAACGGCGCCATGCAGGCGACGGCGGTGAGGCTACTGTTATCATGGCGGCCTTTCCAAGTGGACCATGCCCCATGTCTGAATTTTCCGACGCCGATGCGTTCGATGAAAAAAGCAAATCCCAGGTCAAGCGCGAGTTGCATGCACTGCAGGAACTCGGCGAGCGCCTGACGACGCTCAAGCCCGAGCTGCTCGAACGCCTGCCCCTGACCGACGCGCTGCACAAGGCCCTGCTCGATGCGCCGAAGCACAAGGCCCACATCGCCCGCAAACGCCATCTGCAGTACATCGGCAAGCTGATGCGCGACCAGGACATCGAGGCCATTCTCGCGCTGGTCGACCAGGTCGACGCCTCGACTCGCCAGTACAACGAGCGCTTCCACGCCCTGGAGCGCTGGCGCGACCGGCTGATCGGCGGAGACGACCAGACCCTGGAAGCCTTCGTCACCGAATACCCCGAAGCCGATCGCCAGCACCTGCGTGGGCTCATCCGCCATGCGCAGCACGAGGCGGCGCGCAACAAGCCGCCGGCGGCCGCCCGCAAGGTGTTCAAATACATCCGCGACCTGGACGAAACCAAGCGCGGCCTGCGCTAGCGGCTCCGCGCGGTTCCGCCCGCGGCGAAAGAGCCGTCATGCGCCGGTGCCGCCGACGGTGATCGCATCGATCTTCAAGGTCGGCTGGCCCACGCCGACCGGCACCGACTGCCCATCCTTGCCGCAGGTGCCCACACCGCTGTCCAGCGCCAGGTCGTTGCCGACCATCGAGACCCGGTTCATCACCTCCGGACCATTGCCGATCAGGGTCGCGCCCTTGACCGGCGCGGTGATCCGGCCGTCCTCGATGAGGTAGGCCTCGCTGGTGGAAAAGACGAACTTGCCACTGGTGATGTCGACCTGTCCGCCGCCGAGGCTGGCGCAGTAGATGCCACGCTTGACCGACGCGATGATCTCCTGCGGATCGCTCTCTCCGGCCAGCATGTAAGTGTTGGTCATCCGCGGCATCGGCAGATGCGCATAGGATTCGCGGCGGCCGTTGCCGGTGGGCGCGACGCCCATCAGGCGCGCGTTCAGCTTGTCCTGCATGTAGCCGGTCAGCACGCCGTTCTCGATCAGGGTGGTGCACTGGGTCGGGGTGCCCTCGTCATCGACGCTCAACGAGCCGCGGCGATCGGCCAGGGTGCCGTCGTCGACGATGGTGCAGAGTTTGGACGCCACCTGCTGGCCCACCCTGCCGCTGTAGGCCGAGCTGCCCTTGCGGTTGAAGTCGCCTTCCAGACCATGCCCGACCGCTTCGTGCAGCAACACGCCGGACCAGCCGGAGCCGAGGACCACCGGCAAGGTGCCGGCCGGCGCCGCCACCGCTTCGAGGTTGACCAGCGCCTGGCGCAGGGCCTCGCGCGCATACCCCATGGCACGGTCCTCGGCGAGGAAGAATTCGTAGCCGGTACGCCCGCCACCGCCCTGCCCGCCACGCTCACGGCGGCCGTTCTGCTCGACGATGACGCTCACGTTGAAGCGCACCAGAGGGCGGATGTCGGCCGCCAGGCTGCCGTCCATCGCGGCCACCAGGATGTGTTCCCAGACCCCTGCCAGGCTTACCGTGACCTGCTTGATGCGCGGGTCCAGCGCCCGCGTGGCGATGTCGATGCGCTTGAGCAGCTCGACCTTTTCGCCACGGCCCATGCCGTCGAGCGGGTTGTCACGGGTATAGAGCGGCGACTGGGGCGCCTTGGCGAGTACCTCGACGCGCCCGGAGCGACCGCCCCGGGAAATCGAGCGCGCCGCATGAGCGGCCTGTTTCAGGGCATCGGCGGTAATCGCATTGCTGTAGGCGAAGCCCGTCTTCTCGCCGGACAAGGCGCGCACGCCCACGCCCTGTTCGAGATGAAACCCGCCTTCCTTGACGATGCCGTCCTCGAGCACCCAGCTCTCGGTCACCTGATCCTGAAAATAGAGGTCGGCGGCGTCGATACCGGGCCCGGCCAGTTCGCCGAGCAGGCCGGGAAGATCGTCGAGACCCAGCCCACCCGGGGTGAGCAGGCGCTCGGTGACAGGCAACAGCAGTTCACTCATATTCACTCCGTAGTGCCGGTCGGAACGACCTCTGGCACGCTAAATCGACGGTGCGCGTGCACCGGTATGCGCTGGCGGATCGCGGCCTGCTCCGCCGCGTCGCGGTGGATGGTCAGCACCGCTTCGCCCTGGGCCTGCTGGCACAACACCCGGCCCCAGGGCTCAACGATAGACGAATGACCATGGGTCGTCCGTCCGCCGGGGTGCTCGCCGCCCTGCGCCGCCGCCAGGACGTAGCACTGCGTCTCGATCGCCCGGCTGCGAATCAGGGTTTCCCAGTGGGCCTGCCCGGTCACCGAGGTAAAGGCCGAAGGTGCGCAGATGAGCTCGGCGCCGCCCTCCCGCAAGGCGCTGTAGAGCCCGGCGAAACGCAGGTCGTAACAGACGCTCATGCCCAGCCGGCCCACGGGCGTATCGACCACCACCAGCCGGTGCCCTGCGGCGTACTGGTCCGATTCACGGTAGACCCTGCGGCTGTCGGCGACCTCGGCGTCGAACAGGTGAATCTTGTCGTAGCGCGCCACCCGATTGCCGTCGGCATCGATCAGCAGCGAGCAGGCCAGCGGCTTGCCCAGCGGGTCGTCATCGGGCGGCAAAGGCACGGTGCCGGCGACAATCCATAACCTGAGGGCGCGGGCCGTCCGTTTCAACCAGGGCAGGATCGGCCCGCTTCCGTCGGCCTCGGCTCGCGCCAGCCCCGCCACGTCCGGATGGCCCAGCGCGGCGAAGTTCTCGGGCAGAACCGCCAGCTGCGCGCCGGCCTGCGCCGCCTGCTCCAGGAGCCTGCCGGCGGCAGCCAGGTTGGGTTCTATCTCGGGCCTGCTGACCATCTGGATGACGCTGATCGCCACGATGCGCACCTTGTGCAAGGGTTTGCTGCGCGCCTGGCTCCGATGGCTGTCCCGGTGCCTGGCGCGCGAGCGTTACTGGGGTTTCTCGAACGGCCTGTCGAAGGTGATCGAAGGGGTCTGCCAGGGACCTTCCACCTTGTACTGGACGGTCGCGAAACGGGCCAGGCGATCGCCCAGCAGCCTGTCGGCGATGAACAGCGCACCGCCGATGGCCGGGGCCCCGACGATCAGGGCGGCCAGCGGCAGGTTGTTGGTCACGGGCAAGGTCACCAGCAGTCTGGCATCGATGCGATCGGCCGGCATGTCGAGGATGCCGTCCAGCTCGAGGTTGCTGGACGGGCTGGTGACGGTGATCGGCTCACGGGTCCGGTAGACGCCCTGCTCGGCACTGAGCTGGCCCTTCATCCGGTCGTAGCCGAGGCCCTTGCCGAACAGATCGGAGAAATCCAGCCGCAGCCGCCGGCCGATCGAGTTGAAGTTGAGCAGGCCGAACACCCGCAACGCCTGGGCACTCCCCTCCACCTCGACGAACTGGCCCCTGCGCAGACTCGGCGACAGGTTTCCGGAATAGCGCTTGAGGCTCAGCCAGGCCGGCGATCCGGGCCAGCGCCCATCCGCCTCCAGATGGAAGGATTCGCTGGTAACCGTTGGCGCGAAGCCCCAGGCCAGCAGCACGTCCCCCAGATTGCCCCCTTCGACGCGCCCGCTGAAACGGCTGCCCTGAGCCTCCCAGGCGCCGCCCCCCGTAAGCCGCGCCCCCTTGAGGCCGATATCCAGATCACTGAAGGCAAGGCCCTCGGCGGACGGGCGAAGCTTCAAGGACCAGGCGCCCAGCGGCGCCTCGCCCTGGAGAACACGGGCGATGAAGATATCCATGGGCGGGATCGACCTGGGGTCCACACCGGCGAGCGGGTCTTCGGTGGCGGGCGCCGCGTCGGGGCTCGCGTCCGCCGGCGGAAAGCGCAGATGCTGCAGCGTCACGCCAATGACCGCGCCGCGCGCATCGGGCACCTGCACCTCACCGGCCAGCAGCTCGCTCTGCAGACCCAGCTGCCAGCCGGCCGGCGCCCGCTGCAGATCGACATCCAGCTCCTCGATTTCGGTGCCGAAGCCTGCGAAGCGGCCGATCTGCACCTGCGCGTTGCGCAGCAGCGATACGTCCGCGCCACCGCCCGCTCCGCCGCCGGGGGCGTTGCCCTGGCCCGTGACCAGCGGCTGCCAGGCGCTCCAGTCGAGCTGCTCCAGTCGGCCGCGAATCCGCACGCCGCGCTCGTCGGGGAGGCTGGCGCTGCCGCCACCGAGCATCAGCTCGCCACGGCCTTCCAGCAGGCGATCGGCCGGGGCGGCGTAGGCGAGCGCGGCCAGGTCGCCATAGCGCACCCAGTAGCGCCGCTCCGGCCCTTGAAGCGTCATGCGCAACGAGCTGTCTCGCCTGGCGGCGGTCGCCTTGTCGAATGGCGCCGGCAGCTGAACGTTCAGCCCCTGAAGTGATGAATCGATCTGCAACTGGCCGCCTTCGGCACCGAGCATCAGGCGCAATCGGTAAGGCAGCTCGCCGCTGGCTGGCACGTCCTGCTCGAAGGCCAGCCACTGCTTCAGCCGCGCCAGCTCGACACGGCCTTCGGCTTCGATGCGGGTTCCCGGACTGCCCGGCTTGCCGGTCGCCACCGCCCGTCCGCGCACCGGCTTGCCCAGCACATCGGCCTGCAGCTCGCTGGCGCTCAGCCCCTGGCGCGTGTCATAGCGGAAGCGACCGCCGAGCTTCTGCAGTTCCAGTTTCGGCTCGGCGATTAGCAGCCGGGCGCCTTCGGTGGAAAAGTCGGCCAGCACATGCGGCTCGGCTCCGTGATCCAGCGGGATGTCGAGTTCGAGCACGCCGTGCAGCGGACCTTCCCCCTGCCAGCCGGCGAACAGCTCGGCCGTGCCGATGGGCGCCTCGTGGAGAATCTTCAGTCCGTCGGCGACGCTGCCCTCGACCCGACCCTTTATCGCCAGGCGAGGCGCTTCGCCGGGCGCGGCGTGGGGCACGTCGGCAGTGGCCTCGAGGATGCGGCTGTCCAGGATTCGCCCTTCCTCCAGGCGCACCCGCACGCCGCTGTCCTCGATCAGCACTTCGCCCCGCCCTTCGCGAAGCGCGGGCCAGTCGGGCTGGAACGCCAGCTCGGCGTCGTGGACCTGAAAATACAGGCTCAGGCTGCGGGCGCCCTCGCCGGCGTCGCCGTGGAGCGAGCCCTGGTACTGGAAGTAGCCCTTGTCGATACCGCCGCCGCGGATGGCGCTCTTCAGCCAGGCGCCGAGTTCCGGCGCAAGCCCGTGACTCGGCAGGTATTTTTCGGTGAAGCGGGCATCACCGTTGCGCAGCCCGACCCGCAGATCCATGTAGTCCTCGGCCTCGGGGTCGCGCATCAGCCGGATCAGGAAATCCCCGGCAAGGTCGCCTTCCTCGGCGTCCACCTGCAGGTAGGGCGCCGCCAGCGTGAAGGCCCGCTCGTCGAACGTCCAGGTGAGCCGGCCACGGCCGCGCCGGTATTGCCAGGGCTGATCGAACAGCTGGGCGAGATCGAGGGTGAAATCCCGGCTGTCGAGCCTCAGTTCGCCCCGTGCGGGCGTGCCCTGCAGGCTGCCCGTCACATTGGTCGCGCCGGGCGCTCCGTGATAGGCCCCAAAGGCCACGTTCTCGAGGTTGGTGGCGAACTCCACCCGTTCGAGCGGCGCGGCGTCCGGCCGGTAGGCCAGCACGATGTTGCGCAGCGTGCCCGTTGGCTGCAGCGCCTCCAGGGCCTCGGCGGCCTCTTCAGGCAAGGGAGCGAGCGCCTTGGCCAGCGCCGCGATCGGGGCCAGGTCCAGGCGATCCACTTCGAGGCCCCAGGTGCTGGCGTCGGCATCAGGCCGCTCGACCAGACTCAGGGTGGTGCCACCCCAGCGGGAGTCGCCCAGGCTGAATGCCAGCCCGTCGACCAGCACCCGCATGCCGGACTCGGTGCGATCGGCATAGACGGCGACCGAAAGATCGTCGACCTCCGCCGCGGCACGCTGGTCGTAGGCAACCTGCATCCGGGGCGCGTTGAGCCGCACCACCGCGCGCGACAGCGCCTCCCCGCGCCAGCGCAGCCAGGCCTCGCCGCCGGCGACCAGCGTATCGAGCCGCCAGGCCTCGGTCAGTTCCGCCGGAATCCAGCCGGCCCAGTCGCTCTGGGGGAGACGCAGATAGGCATCGAAGCGCCCCTGCCGCCAGCGCTCGGGGTTGACCCGCCCTTCGACGTTCAGCCCCAGCGGCTTGCCGTCGGGCAGCAGCAGCTCGCCCTGCAGGCGCATCCGCTGTCCGAGGGTACGCAACCGAAGGTTGGCGTAGCTCAGGGTCAGGGGCGCGGCATCGTGAGGCTCGAAGGTGATCTGGCTGTCGCCCAGCGACAGGTCGCCGATCTGCTGCAGGGCGCGCAGGACGGCCTCCGGGTCGGCGGGCGGCTGGTCGGGGCGCTGCGGCAAGCCTTCTACCCGCCAGCTGCCATCGGCGTCCTGGTGCAGGCTCAGGTGCACGCCGTCGAACGCCAGCGAGGCAATGCGCAACTGGCGATTCCATAGGCTTTCCACCAGGTCCGGCACCACGGCGGCACGGTCCAGCCGGACCACCGCGTCGCCCTCCCCCAGGAGCACGTCATGGGCGACCACCCGCGGCAACAGGCCCGTCCAGTCACCTTCCAGACGGCCGATCGACACCGGCATGTCGAGCGCCTGCTGGGCGCGCTGCTGAGCTTCGAGGCGGTACTCGGCCACCAGCGGTATCAGTTGCCGGCCCAGGCTGACATAAAGCGCCGCGAGGATCAGCGCCAGGGCCACCAGCCAGAGCGCCTGGCGCACGACGGTGCCCAACAGGGAAACGAGCCGACTCACGAATTCAGACTCCAGCCGCCAGCGGGGCGCGGACAGCGCGCTGCACCACTATTCAGAGCAGCACCACGTCGTACTGTTCCTGGGAATACATGCTTTCGACCTGGAATTTGATCGGCCGCCCGATGAAGCCTTCCAGGTCCGCGACGTTGCCCGACTCCTCGTCGAGCAGACGGTCGATCACGCGCTGGTTCGCCAGTACCCGGTAGCCTTCGGCCTGGTAGGCACGCGCCTCGCGCAGGATTTCGCGGAAGATCTCGTAGCAGATGGTCTCCGGCGTCTTCAGCTTGCCGCGCGCCTGGCAGCACGAACAGGGCTCGCACAGGATCTGCTCGAGGCTTTCGCGGGTGCGCTTGCGGGTCATCTGCACCAGGCCGAGTTCGGTGATGCCGATGATGTTGGTCTTGGCGTGATCGCGTTCAAGCTGCTTTTCCAGCGTGCGCAGGACCTGGCGACGGTGCTCTTCGTCCTCCATGTCGATGAAGTCGATGATGATGATCCCGCCGATGTTGCGCAGGCGCAGCTGGCGGGCGATCGCCGTGGCCGCCTCCAGGTTGGTCTTGAAGATGGTTTCCTCGAGCGTGCGATGGCCGACGAAGGCTCCGGTGTTGACGTCGATGGTGGTCATCGCCTCGGCCGGATCGACCACCAGGTAGCCGCCGGACTTGAGCATCACCTTGCGTTCGAGGGCCCGCTGGATCTCGTCTTCGACGCCGTAGAGATCGAAGATCGGCCGCTCGCCGGGGTAGTGTTCGAGGCGATCGTCCAGCTCGGGCATCAGCTCGGCGACGAACTGGCTGATCTTCTGGAAGTTCTCCCGCGAGTCGATGCGGATCTTCTCGATGCGGGGATGGACCAGGTCACGCAGGGTCCGCATGGCCAGCGTCAGGTCCTCGTAGATCAGCGAGGGCGCGCGTGCGCTTTTCATCTGCCCGGCGATCTGCCCCCACAGGCGGCGCAGGTAGCGGATGTCCATCATGATCTCGTCGGCACCGGCGCCTTCGGCCGCGGTGCGCAGGATGAAACCGCCGGCCTCCTCGATGCCCTCGGCCTCCACGCATTCGGCGACGATCTGCTTGAGCCGCTCACGCTCGACCTCTTCCTCGATCCGCAGCGAAATGCCGACGTGGCTGGTACGCGGCATGTAGACCAGATAGCGGGAGGGAATCGACAGCTGGGTGGTCAGGCGGGCGCCCTTGGTACCGATCGGGTCCTTGGTGACCTGCACCACCAGGCTCTGGCCGTCATGCACCAGGGCGCTGATCGGCTCGACGGCGCTGCCTTCACGCGCCGAGATTTCCGACGCATGGATGAACGCGGCGCGGTCGAGCCCGATGTCGACGAAGGCCGCCTGCATGCCGGGCAACACCCGCACGACCTTGCCCTTGTAGATGTTGCCGACGATGCCACGGCGCTGCGTGCGCTCGACATGCACCTCCTGCAGCACACCGTTTTCCACCACCGCCACGCGGGACTCCATGGGGGTGATGTTGATCAGAATTTCTTCGCTCATTGGCCACTTCTCGCTGAAGGCGCGGGCGACTGGCCCGTCACACCGCCGCCGTTTGACGGCAAGCCTACCGTCTTCAGGCCCTCGGGTGCCAATGGCCGATGCCGAACGCCTCGAGCAACTGCGCCGTTTCGCAGAGCGGCAGCCCTACGACCGCCGAGTAGCTGCCCTGCAGGTGACTGACGAATACCGCCGCCAACCCCTGGATTCCGTAGGCGCCCGCCTTGTCGCAGGGCTCTCCGGTCGCCCAGTAGGCATCGATTTCGTCGCTCGACACGGGCCGGAAGCTCACCCGGCTGGCCACCACCCGGGATTGACACCTCCCGGCGCCGGCGACCGCCACCGCGGTCAGCACCTGGTGTTCGCGCCCCGACAGGGCTTCGAGCATGTCCCGCGCGTGCTGCCGGTCGGCCGGCTTGCCGAGAATGCGCCCGTCGAGCACCACGGCCGTGTCGGCGCCGAGCACGCAGCTGTCGCCCGCGGCCTCCAGCAGAGTCAGAGCCGCGGCGGCCTTGGCCCGCGCCAGGCGCTCCACGTACGCCTCGGGCGTTTCGTCCGGCAAGACGCTTTCGTCTATCGGCGCGACAAGAGGGATGAACGACACGCCGATCTGGCCGAGCAGCTCGGCCCGACGCGGGGATGCGGATGCGAGATAGAGGATCGCCATCATTCCTTCCCGTTGGGACAGCGCCGAGAAGGTGGGCGCCGCCGGATCAGTTCACGTGAAACCGCAGCCGCAGGCCGCGGAGGGCGACGAATATCCAGGGCCACAACAGCGCGCTGACCAGCGCCGGCAACAGGAACGTCAGGGTTGGCGGCCGACTGCCGCCGAGGGTGTTCAGCCACAGCTGGACCAGCTGAGCCAGGCCGAAGACCACCAGCAGGATCATCACCTGCTGCCACACCGGGTAGATGCGCAGGCGCTGGTTGAGCGCCAGCACCATGCCGGCCACCAGGGTCAGCACCAGGGCATGCTGGCCCAGCAGCGAGCCGTAGAGGACATCCTGGCCGATCCCGAGGATCCAGGCGGTGGTCATGCCGACCCGGTGCGGCAGGTAGAGCACCCAGTAGGTCACGAACATCGCCAGCCACAGCGGCCGGCCGATGTTCATGAATTCCGGCATGGGCGCCACGCTGAGCAGCAACCCCAGCACGAAGGTGAGCCAGACGAGCCAGCCGTTGTTACGCCGCGAGTTGATCACTGGGCAGCCTCTGTCGGCGCCTGGGCAGGCGTGGTTTCGGCAGGCGCCGCGGGCTGCGCCGCCTCTTCGCGGTCGGCCTCCTCCTGAGCGGCGGCCGAATCGTTGGCGCGCTCTTCGGGGGATCGGGTGTCGGTGAACACCAGGAGCAGGTAACGGCTGCGATTGAGGGCCGCGGTAGGCACCGCGCGAACGATGGCGAACGGCTGGCCGGAGTCATGGATGACTTCCTTGACCGTCGCTACCGGATAACCGGTGGGAAAGCGCTGGCCGAGCCCCGAGCTGACCAGCAGGTCGCCCTCGCGGATGTCGGCGGTATCGGCCACATGGCGCAGTTCCAGGCGCTCCGGGTTGCCGGTGCCGCTGGCGATGGCGCGCAGGCCGTTGCGGTTGACCTGGACCGGAATGCTGTGGGTGGTATCGGTGAGCAGCATGACCCGCGAGGTGTAGGGCATCACCTCGACCACCTGCCCCATCAGACCACGGGCATCGAGCACCGGCTGGCCGAGGAACACGCCGTCGCGCTCACCCTTGTCGATCAGGATGCGATGGGTATAGGGATTGGGATCGACACCGATCAGCTCGCCGACCAGTACCCGGTCGTCCACCAGCGCCGACGAATTGAGCAGCTCGCGCAGGCGCACGTTCTGCTCGGTCAGTGCGGCGAGCTTCTGCAGCCGACGCTGCATGAGCAGCGCTTCGGCCTTGAGCTTCTCGTTCTCGGCCATCAGGTTGTCGCGGCTGGCGATCTGAGCCGTTGCCCCTTCCCAGAGCCGAACCGGCATCTCGGCCAGCCAGTAGAACGGCGTCAGCACCAGCCCCATCTGGCTGCGCACCGGCTTGAGCGCCTCGAAACGCGCATCGACCACCATCAGCGCAACGGACAGCACGACGAGCACCAGCAGGCGCACACCGAGTGACGGTCCCTTAGCGAATAGCGGCTTAATGGCGGTTTCCTCGCAACCACAGGCTCACGAGCGCCGGCGAGGCAGGCGAGAGGTTCGCCCGCCGCTCGACGCCGCGGCCTGCCGGATCATTCGGTGGACAACAGGTCCATGGTATGGCGATCCATCATTTCCAGCGCACGGCCACCGCCACGGGCGACGCAGGTCAGCGGATCTTCCGCGACGATCACCGGCAGGCCGGTTTCCTGGGCCAGCAGCTTGTCCAGGTCACGCAGCAGCGCACCGCCGCCAGTGAGCACCAGGCCACGCTCGGCGATGTCGGCGGCCAGTTCCGGCGGCGATTGCTCCAGGGCGCTCTTGACGGCCTGAACGATGGTCGCCAGCGACTCCTGCAGCGCCTCGAGCACTTCGCTGGAGTTGAGCGTGAAGCTGCGCGGTACGCCTTCGGCCAGGTTGCGGCCGCGAACGTCCACTTCGCGCAGTTCGCTGCCGGCGAACGCCGAACCGATTTCCTGCTTGATGCGCTCGGCGGTGGATTCGCCGATCAGGCTGCCGTAGTTGCGACGTACGTAGGTCACGATCGACTCGTCGAAACGGTCGCCACCGACGCGTACGGACTCGGCGTAGACCACGCCGTTGAGGGAGATCAGGGCGATCTCGGTGGTACCGCCGCCGATGTCGACGACCATCGAGCCACGCGCCTCTTCGACCGGCAGGCCGGCACCGATGGCAGCGGCCATCGGCTCTTCGATCAGGAACACTTCACGCGCACCGGCACCCAGCGCCGATTCGCGGATCGCCCGGCGCTCGACCTGGGTCGACTTGCAGGGCACGCAGATCAGCACGCGAGGGCTGGGCTGCAGGAAGCTGTTCTCGTGAACCTTGTTGATGAAGTACTGCAGCATCTTTTCGCAGACGCTGAAGTCGGCGATGACGCCATCCTTCATCGGGCGGATCGCGTTGATGTTGCCAGGGGTACGGCCCAGCATGCGCTTGGCTTCGGTGCCGACGGCGACGACGCTTTTCTGGTTGCCGTGGCTACGGATGGCGACCACGGACGGCTCGTTGAGGACGATGCCGCGGTCGCGCACATAAATGAGGGTATTGGCAGTGCCCAGGTCGATCGACAGATCGCTGGAAAACATGCCACGCAGTTTCTTGAACATTGGGAAAGGGCCCTGAGGCGAACGCGTGGGGAAAAAGTGCGGCAAACTCTAACAACGGTGCGCCCTTTGGGCAAGGCACGAGTCGGGCCTACCGATCAAGGACGTGAGCGGCTTCCGCCTATTTCGGCACCAGGTGCAACTCGTCTCCCGAGCGCCCTTTCCAAGACCCCGGCTCAAGGGCTCCGGCTACCGGGAAACCGGCCTGGCATGCTAGATTTCGCCCTTTGGGCGATAAACCGCTGCTCGCGGTACAGAACGTTGCCTGCCCGCAGGCGCGCAAGCACGCCCCTTCCTTCCGCTGGAGACTCCCGATGGCGCTAGAACGCTCCGAGGTGGAAAAGATCGCTCACCTGGCCCGGCTGGGCCTGAATGACGCCGACCTTCCCCGCACCACCGAGACCCTCAACAACATCCTCGGCCTGATCGACCGCATGCAGGCCGTCGACACCCAGGGCGTCGAACCGCTGGCCCACCCGCTGGAAACCAGCCAGCGCCTGCGCGCCGACGAAGTCACCGAAGGCAATCAGCGCGACGCCTATCAGGCCATCGCACCGGCCGTCGAGGATGGGCTCTATCTGGTCCCGCGGGTGATCGAGTAATGAAGGACGCCGACATGCATCAACTGACCCTGGCCGGCATCGCCCGCGCCCTGGCCGCCAAGGACTTTTCCGCCGAAGAGCTGACCCGCACGCTGCTGGCGCGCATCGAGCAGCTCGATCCGCAACTCAACGCCTTCATCACCGTCACCGCCGACCCGGCGCTCGAGCAGGCGCGAGCCGCCGATGCCCGCCGCGCCGCCGGTGAAAACGGCCCGCTGCTCGGCGCACCGATCGCCCACAAGGACCTGTTCTGCACCCAGGGCATCCGCACCAGCTGCGGATCGAAGATTCTCGATGCGTTCAAGGCGCCCTACGACGCCACCGTGGTGCAGCGCCTCGCCGACGCCGGCGCGGTGAGCCTCGGCAAGCTGAACATGGACGAGTTCGCCATGGGCTCGGCCAACGAGTCGAGCTACTACGGCCCGGTGAAGAACCCCTGGGACCTGAGCCGAGTGCCAGGCGGCTCGTCCGGCGGTTCGGCGGCTGCGGTCGCCGCCCGCCTGCTGCCCGCTGCCACCGGTACCGACACCGGCGGCTCGATCCGCCAGCCGGCGGCGCTGACCAACCTCACCGGCCTCAAGCCCACCTACGGCCGCGTCTCGCGCTGGGGCATGATCGCCTACGCCTCCAGCCTCGACCAGGGCGGCCCCATGGCCCGTACCGCCGAAGACTGCGCACTGCTGCTGGGTGCCATGGCCGGTTTCGACCCGAAGGACTCGACCAGCGTCGACCAGCCGCTGGACGACTACCTCGCCGCCCTGGACAAACCGCTCTCGGGCCTGCGCATCGGCCTGCCGAAGGAGTACTTCGGTGCCGGCCTGGACGCGAAGATCGCAGACGCGGTGATGGCGGCGGTCGAAGTACTGAAGAAGCTCGGCGCCACGGTCAGGGAGATCAGCCTGCCGAACATGCAGCACGCGATCCCCTCCTATTATGTGATCGCGCCGGCCGAGGCCTCCTCCAACCTCTCGCGCTTCGACGGCGTGCGCTTCGGCTACCGCTGCGAGGACCCGGTGGACCTCACCGACCTCTACAAGCGCTCGCGCGCCGAAGGCTTCGGCGATGAGGTCAAGCGCCGCATCATGGTCGGCACCTACGCGCTGTCGGCCGGCTACTACGATGCCTATTACCTGAAAGCGCAGAAGATCCGCCGCCTGATCAAGAACGACTTCGTCAGCGCCTTCGAGCAGGTCGACGTGATCCTCGGCCCTACCACGCCGAACCTGGCCTGGAAGCTGGGCGAGAAGAACGCCGATCCGGTATCGGCCTACCTCGAGGACATCTACACCATCACCGCCAACCTCGCCGGCATCCCGGGCCTGTCCATGCCGGCCGGCTTCGTCGACGGCCTGCCGGTGGGCGTCCAGCTGCTGGCCCCCTATTTCCAGGAAAGCCGCCTGCTCAACGTCGCCCATCAGTACCAGCAGGTCACTGAATGGCACACCCAAGCACCGAGCGGATTCTGAGGACGACACACATGCAATGGGAAACCGTGATCGGGCTGGAAATCCACGCACAGCTCGCCACCCAATCGAAGATCTTCTCCGGCAGCGCCACCGCCTTCGGCGCCGAGCCCAACACCCAGGCCAGCCTGGTCGACCTCGGCATGCCCGGCACCCTGCCGGTGCTCAACGCCGAAGCCGTGCGCATGGCCTGCAAGTTCGGCCTGGCGATCGACGCCGAGATCGCCGAGAAGAACGTCTTCGCGCGCAAGAACTACTTCTACCCTGACCTGCCCAAGGGCTACCAGACCAGCCAGATGGATCACCCCATCGTCGGCAAGGGACACCTGGACATCACCCTGGAAGACGGCACCACGCGCCGCATCGGCATCACCCGGGCGCACCTGGAAGAAGACGCCGGCAAGAGCCTGCACGAAGACTTCCACGGCATGAGCGGCATCGACCTGAACCGCGCCGGCACGCCGCTGCTGGAAATCGTCTCCGAACCGGACATCCGCAGCGCCAAGGAGGCGGTGGCCTACGTCAAGGCCATCCACGCCCTGGTGCGCTACCTCGGCATCTGCGACGGCAACATGGCCGAAGGCTCGCTGCGCTGCGACTGCAACGTCTCGGTTCGCCCCAAGGGCCAGGCCGAGTTCGGCACCCGCGCGGAGATCAAGAACGTCAACTCCTTCCGCTTCATCGAGAAGGCGATCAACCACGAGGTGCAGCGCCAGATCGAGCTGATCGAGGACGGCGGCAAGGTCGTCCAGGAAACCCGCCTGTACGACCCGAACAAGGACGAGACGCGCTCGATGCGCAGCAAGGAGGAAGCCAACGACTACCGTTACTTCCCCTGCCCCGACCTGCTGCCGGTGGTCATCGAGCAAAGCTTCCTCGACGAGGTTCGCGCCAGCCTGCCGGAGCTGCCGGTGCAGAAGCGCGAGCGTTTCGAAAGCCAGTACGGGCTGTCCGCCTACGACGCCACGGTACTGGCCGCGAGCCGCGAACTGGCCGACTACTTCGAAGCCGTGCAGAAGGCCTGCGGCGATGCCAAGCTGTCCGCCAACTGGGTGATGGGCGAGCTGTCCAGCCTGCTCAACAAGGACAACCTCGAAATCGACCAGTCGCCGGTATCGGCCGAACAACTGGGCGGGATGATCCAGCGCATCAAGGACAACACCATCAGCGGCAAGATCGCCAAGATGGTCTTCGAAGCGCTGGCCGCTGGCGAAGGCGCCACCGCGGATGAAATCATCGAGAAGAAGGGTCTCAAGCAGGTCACCGACACCGGCGCCATCGAGGCGATGCTCGACGAGGTGCTCGCCGCCAATGCCGAGCAGGTCGAACAGTACCGCGCCAGCGACGAAGCCAAGCGCGGCAAGATGTTCGGCTTCTTCGTCGGCCAGGCGATGAAGGCGTCCAAGGGCAAGGCCAACCCTGGCCAGGTGAACCAATTGCTGAAGAAGAAACTCGACGGCTGATCGAGCCTCCAAGGATCGACGCCGGGTACGCCCGGCGTTTTCTTGTCAGGAAGGAAACCCATGCTGCGTGCGATCACCCTTGCGACACTAACGACCCTGCTGCTGGCCGGCTGTACCACCCACGAGCCGGTCGAACGACCGCCCGCGAGCGTGCCCGTGCCAGCGCCGGCACCAGCCACCTACAGCGCGGAGGGACTCGCCTCCTTCTATGGCAAGCAGCACCACGGCAAGCGCACCGCCAACGGCGAGACCTTCGACCAGCACGCCATGACCGCGGCACATCGCACGCTGCCGTTCGGCACCTGGGTGCGGGTCACCCATCTGGCCAGCGGGCGCAGCGTCGAGGTTCGAATCAACGACCGCGGCCCCTATGGCCGTGGGCGGATCATCGACCTCTCGCACAAGGCCGCCGCGGAGCTGGGCATCGTCAGGCAGGGTGTTTCGCGGGTGCGCATCGAGCAGCTGGACCGCTGACGGGCACCCTGCCCCGACCCGACTGTCTGATGGCGAGCAGTCTGGTGCCGCCTTTGTTTCGTGGAGTTGAACATGACCCTTTTGATCTTCGTCTACCTGATCGCCGGTCTGGTGCTGCTGGTGATTGGAGCCGAAGTCCTGGTACGCGGGGCGTCGCGCCTGGCGGCCATTTTCGGTATCTCGCCCCTGATCATCGGCCTCACGGTGGTGGCCTTCGGTACCAGCGCACCGGAAACCGCCGTCAGCGTGCAAGCCTCGCTGGGCGGCAGCGGCGACCTTGCCGTGGGCAACGTGATCGGCAGCAACATCGCCAACGTGTTGCTGATCCTCGGGCTGTCGGCGCTGGTCGCGCCGCTGATCGTCTCCCGCCAGCTGATCCGCCTCGACGTCCCGATCATGATCGGCGCCGGCGTCCTGACCTTCGCCCTGGCCTGGGATGGCACGCTGGACCGCCTGGACGGCGCGCTGCTGTTCGCCTCGGTGGTCGGCTACTGCGTGCTGCTGATCGTGCTCAGCCGCCGCAGCAAGCGCCCGGCGGGAGAGCCTGACGAATTCGACGAGGCATTCGCGCTCAAGGAAAAACCGGGGCGATTCGCCTGGCTGATCAACCTGCTGCTGGTCGTGGTGGGCCTGGTGCTGCTGATAGGCGGGTCCAACCTGCTGGTGGAAGGCGCGGTGTCGCTGGCCCGGGCCCTGGGCCTGTCGGAACTGATCATCGGCCTGACGGTGATCGCCGTCGGCACCTCCCTGCCCGAGCTGGCTACCTCGATGCTCGCGGTCTTCAAGGGCGAACGCGACATCGCCGTGGGCAACATCGTCGGCAGCTCCATCTTCAACCTGCTGCTGGTGCTCGGCGCCGCGGCCCTGGTCGCGCCCAGCGGGCTGTCGATCTCGCCCAATGCGCTGGCCTTCGACTTCCCGGTGATGATGGCGGTATTCCTCGCCTGCCTGCCGATCTTCTTCTCGGGCTACCAGATCAGCCGCTGGGAAGGTCTGCTGTTCTTCTTCTACTACCTGGCCTATACCGCCTATCTGGTGCTGTTCGCCACCGGCAGGCCGGTGATCGCCCTGTTCGTGCATGCGATGGCCTGGTACGTGCTGCCCCTGACCGCGCTGACGCTGGTGGTCCTGGCGATACGCGCCTGGCGCCGCCAGCGCGGCGAAACCCTTTCCCAACAACCCTGAACTCCGGAAACCCTTGCACCATGACACCCATGACATTCGTCTACCTGATCGCCGGCCTCGTACTGCTGGTCGCCGGCGCGGAAGTGCTGGTACGCGGCGCCGCCAAGCTCGCCGCGCAATTCGGCATCCCGCCGCTGGTGATCGGCCTGACCGTCGTCGCATTCGGCACCAGCGCGCCGGAAACGGCGGTCAGCGTCCAGTCGGCGCTCGAAGGCAGCGGCGACCTGGCGATCGGCAACGTGGTGGGCAGCAACATCGCCAACGTCCTGCTGATCCTCGGCGTTTCGGCGCTCATCGCACCGCTGGTGGTGTCGCGCCAGCTGATCCGCCTCGACGTGCCGATCATGATCGGCGCGAGCCTGGTCACCTATGCCCTGGCCTGGGACGGCAGGCTGAGCCGGCTGGACGGCGCGCTGCTGTTCGCCGGCGTGGTGGCGTACACGCTGTTCCTGATCATCAAGAGCAAGCGCGAGCAGGCACCGGACGGCCCGGACGAGTTCGCCGAGGAATTCGGCCTGACCGAAACGCCCAAGCCCTACGCCTGGGCGATCAACCTGGGCTTGCTGGTGGCCGGTCTGGTCTTGCTGGTGATCGGCTCGAACCTGCTGGTCGAAGGCGCCGTCAGTCTGGCGCGCGCCCTGGGCCTGTCGGAACTGGTGATCGGCCTGACGGTGATCGCCATCGGCACTTCGCTGCCGGAGCTGGCCACCTCGATCCTGGCCGCCCTGAAGGGCGAGCGTGACATCGCCGTGGGTAACGTCGTGGGCAGCAACATCTTCAACCTGCTCTGCGTCCTCGGCCTGGCCTCGCTGGTCTCGCCCCAGGCGATCGTGGTCTCGGCCAGCGCCCTGGCGTTCGACTTCCCGGTGATGATCGCCGTGGCCGTGGCTTGCCTGCCGATCTTCTTCTCGGGGCATCTGATCAACCGCTGGGAAGGCCTGCTGTTCGTCGCCTACTACCTGGCCTATACCGCCTACCTGGTGCTCAACGCCTCCGGTGCGGGCTTCACCCAGACCTTCGGCCACGCGATGCTCTGGTACGCCCTGCCGCTGACCGCGATCACCCTGCTGGTGATCGGGGTCCGCGCCTGGCAGCAGCAGCGCGGCTAACGCAGGTTAGATCCAGCCGCCCCACTGCAGCACGAAGATGCCGACGTTGGTGGTCACCGCGGCCGCCAGCGTGGTCATCACGATGATGCCGGAGGCCAGCTGGTGGTTGCCGTTGACCGCCTTGGCCATGACGAAGCTGGCCGCCGCCGTCGGGCTGGCGAAATAAAGGAACAGCACGCCCAGGTCGGCGCCGCGAAAACCCAGCGCCCAGGCGCCAAGGGTGGCAAGGCCCGGCAGCCAGATCATCTTCATGGCGCTGGCGCTCAGGGCCAGGGTGCCGCTGTCGCGCAGCATGCCGAGGGTCAGGGTGCCGCCGATGCAGATCAGCGCCAGCGGCAGGGTCATCTGGGCGAAGTACTGTCCCGAGGTCAGCACCCAGGCGGGCAGGCCGATCTGCCAGTAGGCGAACGGAATCGCACCCACCACGCCGATGATCAGCGGGTTGCTGACGATGCTCTTGAAGATGCTCCAGGCATCGGATTTCACGCTCGGGCTGTACAGCGCCAGGATCACCGCCGCCAGCGTGTTGTAGACCAGGATGACCACGCCGGCGAGCACGCCGCCGAGCGACAGCCCGTAGTCGCCGTACATGCTGGTGGCCAGCGCCAGCCCGACGATGCCGTTGTTGCCCCGGAAAGCGCCCTGCACGTAGACGCCACGGTCGGCCAGCGGGCAGCGCCAGATCGCCCAGGCCCAGGCGATCAGAAAGCTGGCCACGGTCGCCAGGACGAAGTAGCCGATCACCGTCGGCTTGACCGCCTGGCTGAGGTCGGCGTGCAGGATCGCGAGGAACAGCATGGTCGGCATCGTGCCCTTGAACACCAGGGCCGACGCCATGTTGACGAAGGCGATGTCGATCCAGCCCAAGCGCTTGAGCAGGACGCCGAGAAACAACATGGCGAAGACCGGAGCGGTGATCCCCACGGTCTGTTGAAACAGGGCGTACATGCACGGGCCTGCGAAAGAAAGGGATGGCCTTATGTTAGCAAGCCCACCGGCGCATGGCCTTGCGCCGGCGAACCAAATCAGCGACGTACCGGGCGTTTTTGCAGCTTGCGCTGCAGCGTCCTGCGGTGCATTCCCAGGGCGCGCGCGGTCGCGGAGATGTTGCCCTCGTGCTCGGCCAGTACCCGCTGGATGTGCTCCCACTGCAGGCGGTCGACCGACATCGGGTTTTCCGGCACCAGGGTATCCAGGTCGGCGTGCTGCGAAAGCAGTGCGGCCAGCACGTCGTCGGCATCGGCCGGCTTGCACAGGTAGTTGCAGGCGCCGCGCTTGATCGCCTCGACGGCGGTGGCGATGCTCGAATAGCCGGTCAGGATCAGCACACGCATCTCCGGATCGAGCTCCAGCAGCTTGGGCAACAGCACCAGACCGGAATCGCCCTCCATCTTCAGGTCGAGCACGGCGTAATCGGGGACGTCCTGCCTGGCCAGCGCCAACCCTTCGTCCGCCGAGCCGGCGATGCTCACCTGCAGGCCACGGCGGCTCATCGCCCGCGCCATCACCCGCGTGAAGGTGGGGTCGTCGTCCACCAGCAGCAGCTTGTGGTGTTCGTCGCCGTCCAGTTGCAGATCCTCGGTGCTCATCTCGCTAATCCTCGCTGTGGCCATTCAGGCACGCGCGGCGCCGTGGGGCAGCCGCAATTCGGTCAGTGTGCCGCCATCCTCATGGTTGTACAGCTTCACTGTACCGCCGGCACGGGTCACGCTGGCCTGACTGAGAAACAGGCCAAGGCCGAAACCCTTGCCCTTGGTGGTGAAGAAAGGCCGACCGATCTGCTCGGCGATCGCCAGCGGCACGCCGGCGCCGTTGTCGCGAATGGTCAGCTTGACCCATTGCGCATCCCAGTCCAGGCGAATGTCGAGGTCGTCGGGGCTGGCGTCGGTGGCATTGTTGAGCAGGTTGAGCAGCGCCTGGCTCAGGTCGGCTGGCGGCATCATCCGCGGAGCGCTGCCACGCCCCACGCACTGGAACCGGTAGCTGGCCTCCGGGCGCATCAGGTGCCAGCGCTTGAGCACCGCCTCGACCCATTCGCGCGCCGTCTGCTCGACGATCGCCTGGCGGCGGTCGGCCTCGGCGGCGCGCACCAGCTGCTGCAGGCTCTCCTTGCACAGCTGTACCTGCGACTGGAGCAGGGCCAGATCGTCCTGCAACTGCGGCTCCTTGTGCTCCTGGCGCAGCTCCTTGAGCAGCACGCTCATGGTCGCCAGCGGCGTGCCGAGCTCATGGGCGGCGCCGGCGGCCTGGGTGGCCACGGCGAGCAGCTGCTGGTCGCGCATGCTTTCCTCGCGGCGCTGGGCCTGGTGCTGCTCCTGGCGACGCAGCTCCTCGGCCATGCGTGCGACGAAGAAGGTGATCAGCGCCGCGGCCAGGGCGAAGCTCAGCCACATGCCGTAGACCTGCATGGTGGCCCGGGCGGCGGCATCCAGGTGCAGCGGGTCGTACCACAGCAGCAGGGCGGTGTAGCCGGCCAGCGCCAGCGCCGACAGCACCATCGAATAGAGCCACGGCAGCGTCGCCGCGGCGATCGTCAAGGGCACCAGGTAATAGGAGACGAAGGGGTTGGTCGACCCCCCGGTGTAGAACAGCAGCAGGCTGTGAATGATCAGGTCGAAGCCCAGGTGCGAGGCGTACTCGAGTTCGGTGACCGGCCAGGGACCACGCAGGCGGATCGCCGTCGCCAGGCACAGGCAGGCGGAAATCGCCAGGGTGATGCACAGCGCCGTCCACGGCAGCGTCACCAGGTTCGCGACATAGGCCAGCCCTACCGAGCCCGCCTGGGCGACCAGCACGAGGGAACGGATCAGCGTGAGTCTCTTGAGGTTTTGACGGCTCGCCGAAAGCAGCTGAACGGGTGCGTACATGGGCTCTCCAAAGGAGCGGCGAGTATAACCAAGGGCGCCTGGGGACTGCTCGGATGCGGCAACGCGCCGCATTACGAGCGTAGCCGGCTCGACCCGCCGGCCAAAGTCTGCAACGCTCTGCCGACACTCCCCACCAAGGAAACCCCCATGTACGCAACCAGACCGTCGTTCGCCGCCCTCGGACTGCTCGCCGTGGCCACCGTCGCCCTGCCGGCGATGGCCGAGGAGCCGCGCTACAACCAGATTTCGCTGCGCGCCGAAGTCAGCAGCGAGGTGGCCCACGACCGGATGCACGTGACGCTCTACAACGAGACCCAGCACAACGATCCGACGCAGCTGGCCGCCGAAACCTCCAAGGTGATGAACGAAGCGCTGGCGCGTGCGCGCAAGGTCGAGGGCGTGACGGTCAGCCTCGGCAGCCGCAACAGCTACCCGGTCTACGAGGAAAAGGGGCAGCAGATCACGGCCTGGCGCGAACGCGCGGAGCTGCGCCTGGAGGGTTCGGATTTCGCCGCGCTGTCCAAGCTCACCGGCGAGCTGATGAACACCCTGAAGATGGGCAGCATGCAGTTCAGCGTTTCCGATGGCATCCGCAAGCAGAACGAGGATGCCCTGCTCAAGGACGCGATCACCGCGTTCCGTGCCCGCGCGCAACTGGCGACCGAAGCGCTGGGCGGCCGTGACTACAAGGTGGTCAGCCTGAACCTGGACAGCAATGGCTACCAGCCGGTGATGATGCGCAGCATGGCGATGAAGAGCAGCCGCATGGAAGACTCGATCGCACCCGAGATCGAAGCCGGCACCCGCCAGGTAACCATGAACGCCAACGGCGTGATCGAAGTCCTGCTGCCCTGATCCCGCACCCGGAACGGACCCTCGACCGGCCTCGCAAGGGGCCGGCTTGCCAACGGCATACCTCTTGCTAGCTTCAATGAAGCCCAAGAGGCTCAACCGAAGCACAACGATCAGAGGGTCCTTAATGCGCACCACCGCGATATTCCCTTATCTTCTCGCTGCCGGCCTGCTGGCCGGCGCGCCACTGGCTCAGGCCGCCAACCTGGTGTTCTGCTCCGAAGGCAGCCCGGCCGGATTCGACCCGGGCCTGTACACCACCGGCACCGACTTCGATGCAGCGGCCGAAACCGTCTTCAACCGGCTGTCGCAGTTCGAGCGCGGCGGTACCGAGGTGGAACCCGGGCTTGCCGAAAAGTGGGACATCTCCGACGACGGCCTGACCTACACCTTCCACCTGCGCAAGGGCGTGAAGTTCCACACCACCGACTACTTCAAGCCGACCCGCGAATTCAACGCCGACGACGTGCTGTTCACCTTCGAGCGCATGCTCGATACCGAACACCCCTTCCGCAAGGCCTACCCCACGGAGTTCCCCTACTTCACCGACATGGGCATGGACCAGAACATCGCCCGCCTCGAGAAGCTCGACGACCACACCGTGCGCTTCACCCTCAATAGCGTCGATGCCGCCTTCATCCAGAACATGGCGATGAGCTTCGCCTCGATCCACTCCGCCGAATACGCCGACCAGTTGCTCAAGGCCGGCAAGGCCGCGCAGATCAACCAGAAGCCCATCGGCACCGGCCCGTTCGTGTTCGGCCGCTACCAGAAGGACGCCCAGATTCGCTACAAGGGCAACACCGAATACTGGAAGCCCGAGGACGTGAAGATCGACAACCTGATCTTCGCCATCAACACCGACGCCTCGGTGCGCATGCAGAAACTGCGCGCCGGTGAATGCCAGATCACGCTGTTCCCGCGCCCGGCCGAACTCGACGCACTGAGAAAGGACCCGAAGCTGAAGATGCCCGACCAGCCCGGCTTCAACCTCGGCTACCTGGCCTACAACACCGAGCACAAGCCGTTCGACAAGCTCGAGGTGCGCCAGGCGCTGGACATGGCGATCAACAAGCCGGCGATCATCAACGCCGTCTACCAGGGCGCCGGGCAGCTCGCGGTCAATGGCATGCCGCCGGGCCAGTGGTCCTACGACGACACCATCAAGGACACCCCCTTCGATCCGGACAAGGCCAGGCAGCTGCTCAGGGACGCCGGGGTCGCCGAAGGCACCGAGATCACCCTCTGGGCGATGCCGGTACAGCGCCCCTACAACCCCAACGCGCGGCTGATGGCCGAGATGATCCAGTCCGACTGGGCGAAGATCGGCATCAAGGCGCGCATCGTCAGTTACGAATGGGGCGAGTACAACAAGCGCGCCAAGGCCGGTGAACACGACACGCTGCTGATCGGCTGGACCGGCGACAACGGCGACCCGGACAACTGGCTCAACGTGCTCTACGGCTGCGACGCCATCGGCGGCAACAACTACAGCCGCCTGTGCGACAAGCCGTTCGACGCGCTGATCAAGAAGGCCAAGGCCATCACCGATTCCGAGGAGCGCACCGAGCTGTACAAGCAGGCCCAGCACCTGCTCAAGGCCAACGTCCAGATAACGCCCATCGCCCACTCGACGGTCTACCAGCCGATGAGCACCCAGGTGAAGGACTTCAAGATCAGCCCGTTCGGCATCAACTCCTTCTACGGCGTCAGCCTCGAGAAGTAGCAACACCGGGGCCAGGCACCGTTTTCGGCCGGTGCCTGGGCCATGGCGGGCGGCCCGCCCGCGAAACCGGGGCGATTGGCCGCCGGCCCGGCCTCAGCGGTTCAGGCCGAAGGGGTCGTCCACGCTGTGGCTCGGCTCGGTGAACCAGCGCGGGCCGGTTTCACTCATGTAGAAGTGATCCTCCAGGCGAATGCCGAATTCGCCGGGCACGCAGATCATCGGCTCGTTGCTCACGCACATGCCCACGTCCAGCGGCGTCTCGTCTCCACGGACCAGGTAGGGGCCTTCATGGATGTCCAGGCCGATGCCGTGTCCGGTGCGATGCGGCAGACCGGGCAACTGGTAACCCGGGCCGAGGCCGTCGGCTTCGAGGGACGCGCGGGCCGCCTCGTCCACTTCCTCGCAACGGGCGCCGAGCCGGGCGGCGGCGAACGCCGCGAGCTGGGCATCCTTCTCCATGTTCCAGAAGGCCCGCTGGCGCTCGTTCGGCTCGCCGAAGACATAGCTGCGGGTGATGTCCGACAGGTAGCCGTGCAGCCGGCAGCCGGTGTCGATCAGCACCATGTCCCCCTGCCGCAGCGTCTGCGCATGCCTGACGCCGTGGGGAAAGGCGCTGGCCGGGCCGAACAGCACGATGCAGAAGTACGAGCCGGACGCGCCGACCGCACGATGGGCCTGGTGGATGAATTCGCTCACCTCGGTGGTGGTGATGCCCTCGCGCAGGATGCTGGCGGCGGCCTTGTGGACCTCGAGGGTCATCTCCTTGGCACGCTGCATCAGCGCGATCTCGGCCGCCGATTTGCGCTGACGGCAGTAGCTGGTCACGACGCCGGCATCGATGAACTCGTAGCCCATCGTCAGCTGGCGGATGCCGTCGTACATGAAGAACGGCAGCGACGAACAGATTCCCACGCGTGGGGCGGCCCGGCGATCGCCGACCACGCCCAGTGCCTGCAGCCGCTCGAGCAGCAGGCGATAGGGGCTCTCGTGCTCTTCCCACAGGCGCACCGGGCCTTCGACCACCTGAAAGTCGAGGATGGTGCCCTCCTCGAAGGCCGGCGCCAGGTATTCCAGGGCGCCGTCGGCGGGCAGGATCGCACCGACCATGCGTTCACTGGGGTTCCAGCGAACGCCGGTGAAATATTCGAGGTTGCTGCCAGCGCCGATGAACAGGGCGCCGATGCCGAGTTCGCGCATCCGCGCCTGGGCCCGATCGAGGCGGGCCTGGTACTCGTCCAGCGCGATGGGCCGAGCGCCCGCCGTCATGTCGCGCAGCCGCGCCAGCGCCTGCTCGGGCGTACTGCCCCCCACTCCCAAGGTCATGTTTGCCACTCCGGATCGATGTCTTGTGCGGCCAGATTTAAGTACAGCTTAAATTTTCAGGCAAAGCTTTTCTGCAAAATGTTGCAAACAGCCCAGGGCCGGACCGCCTTCGCAGCGCTTCGCTGGCCGGTATACTGCCCCTTTCCCCACGGGCCGACCCCATGACTGCAGATCGCATCGGCGAACGCTTGCGCCGCTACCGGCGGGCCGCCAACAAGACGCTCAACCAGGTGGCCAGCGAATCCGGGCTCACGGCCAGCTTCCTCTCCCAGGCCGAGCGCAACCTCACCGGCGTATCCATCTCCTCGCTGGCCAGCATCTCCAAATCCCTCGGCGTGCCGATGAACGTGCTGTTCGACCAGCCGGCGCAACCCCAGCCCGACTCCCACCAGGGCGAACGGGTGCGCTACACCATCGAAGGGCAACCGCTGGCCTACGAGCGGCTGTCGAGCAGCTTTCCCGGCAACCAGATCAACGCGGTGAAGATGAGCATGCCGGTCGGCTATCAGTCCGAGCTGATTTCCCATGAAGGCGCCGAGTTCGCCTACGTGCTCTCGGGGCGCATCGTCTACCACGTCGACGGGCGCGAATACCCGCTGGCCAGCGGGGACTCGATCCACTTCGACGCCGGCAAGGCACACCACCTTGCGAACGTCGGCGACGAGGTTGCCGAAGTGCTGACGGTCACCACCATGGTGTTGTTCGACGATCACAGCAATCGCTAGGCAATTGCACCAAAGTGATCCACTAACGCACCAAGATGACGACAAAATTTAGCACTGCTTAATTTTTGTTGACCGTAATTTCAGCATGACTTAATTTCCAGCCCAGCTTCTCGCAGCCGCTACCCTGTGGCTGCAGGTCCGGTAGTTCTCGTAGCGCTGGCAGGATCGTCACGCACGCGACGGCAGAAATCATGAGCGGTCCCCGCCGCCCCTCAAAACTAGAAAAAACAAATGAGGTTTTGCATGCGCTTGAACACCCCGATCCGGGCTTTGCTCGCCGCTGGACTGATCTTCGGCTCGCCCCTGACCCAGGCGGCCAGCAACCTGGTGTTCTGCTCCGAAGGCAGCCCGGGTGGATTCGATCCGGGCCAGTACACCACCGGCACCGACTTCGATGCGGCCTCCGAAACCGTGTTCAACCGCCTGGCCGAGTTCGAGCGCGGCGGCACCAAGGCCAAGCCGGCACTGGCCACCGAGTGGCAGGTCAGCGAAGACGGGCTCACCTACACCTTCAAGCTGCGCCCCGGCGTACGCTTCCACAGCACCGATTACTTCAAGCCGACGCGCGACTTCAACGCCGACGACGTGCTGTTCACCTTCAATCGCATGCTCGACAGGGAGCATCCGTTCCGCAAGGCCTACCCCACCGAGTTCCCCTACTTCGTCGACATGGGCCTGGACAAGAACATCGCGAGCATCGAAAAGGTCGACGACCTGACCGTGAAGTTCGTCCTGAACAACGTGGACGCCGCCTTCATCCAGAACCTGGCGATGAACTTCGCCGCCATCCACTCTGCCGAATATGCCAACCAGCTGCTCGAAAGCGGCAAGGCTTCGGAGATCAACCAGAAACCGATCGGCACCGGCCCGTTCGTGTTCGGCCGCTACCAGAAGGACGCCCAGATCCGCTTCAAGGGCAACAAGGAGTACTGGAACCCGGAGGATGTGAAGCTCGACAACCTGATCTTCGCCATCAGCACCGACGCCTCGGTGCGTGCCCAGAAGCTGCGCGCCGGCGAATGCCAGATCACCCTGAACCCGCGTCCGGCCGACCTCGCCGCGCTGCTCAAGGACCCGAACCTCAACGTCCCCACCGAGCCGGGCTACAACCTTGGCTACATCGCCTACAACGTCACCCGCGCGCCGTTCGACAAGCTCGAAGTGCGCCAGGCGCTGGACATGGCGGTGAACAAGGCGTCCATCATCGAAGCGGTCTACCAGGGCGCAGGCCAGCTGGCGGTCAACGCCATGCCGCCGACCCAGTGGTCCTATGACGAAACGATCAAGGACGCCGCCTACGACCCGGACAAGGCCCGCGAGCTGCTCAGGGCCGCCGGTGTCGCCGAAGGCACCGAGATCACCCTGTGGGCGATGCCGGTACAGCGTCCCTACAACCCCAACGCCAAGCTGATGGCCGAGATGCTGCAGGCCGACTGGGCCAAGGTCGGCATCAAGGCGCGCATCGTCAGCTACGAATGGGGCGAATACATCAAGCGCGCCCACGCCGGCGAGCACGACGCGATGCTGATCGGCTGGACCGGCGACAACGGCGACCCGGACAACTGGCTCGGCACGCTGTACGGCTGCGACTCGGTGGACGGCAACAACTTCTCCAAGTGGTGCGACCCCGAATACGACGAGCTGGTCACGGCCGCCAAGCGCGTCACCGACCAGGAGGAGCGCACGGCGCTCTACGTCAAGGCCCAGCATCGCCTCAAGCAACAGGTCCCGATCACCCCGATCGCGCATTCGACGGTGTACCAGCCGATGCGCACCAGCGTGAAGGGTTTCGAGATCAGTCCCTTCGGACGCAACTCCTTCTACGGGGTCGAGAACACCCGTTGAAGCCTGCGGTGGGCGGCGTCCGGCCGCCCACCGCCCCCTTCGCATTCCATAACAAGACGCTTTTCCCGCTCTACCGGCGAAGCCCGGTGAGTGTTTCCGCACGCCTGCCAGAAGTCCGCAAGGATGCTCGTCGTCATGCCCCAGGCCAGTCACCGACCGGATCTGGCAGGGCCGGGTGTCGTTGCGCTCAACAAGAACTGAAACCAGGAAGCCATGCAATGAAGCACCCCTTTGGTAGCGGCACCCTATTGAGCCTGAGCCTGCTCGCGATGAGCGTCCATGCCCAGACCCTCGACACTCAGACAGACGTCACCCCGACACCGGAAAATCCCAGCCCGGTGACCGAGATCCAGCGACTCCCCACCGTCGACGAACCCGTGCGCGGCCAGGCCGGCGCCACCGGCTTCTTCGAGGGGCAGGCGCTGACGCTGACCACCCGCAACTTCGCCGCCCGAGAGCAGATGCAGGACAGCTTCTACTTCCGCATCCCCAAGGAAGGCGGCTCCGAACTGACCCATACCCGCCGCGCCTGGGTACAGGGCACCGTGCTCAAGTACAGCTCCGGCTACACCCAGGGCCCGGTGGGCTTCGGCGTGGACATCGCCGCCTTCAACGCGATCAACCTCGAGCGCGGCAAGGGGCGCATCGGTGGCGGCGGCAACCGCACCCTGGCCAGCGACGGCCGGGGCGTGGACGAGTGGTCCAAGCTGGGCGTCGCGGACGTGCGCCTGCGCGTCTCCAACACCGAACTCAAGGCCGGGCGTTTCCTGGTCGACACGCCGGTGTTCAACTACATCGACAACCGCGCCCTGCCGTCGAGCTTCACCGGCTACGCGGTGACCAGCGAGGAGCTCGACGACCTCGCCCTGCAGGCCGGCAGCTTTCGTCGCGTGAGCCCGCGCACCGGCTCCGGCGACGAGCCGCTGACCACCGAATACGGCACCCGCGAAGCGCGCGGCGATCGCTATCACTACCTCGGCGGCACCTACAAGGCGGCCGACAACCTGGAGATCTCCGCCTACGGCGGCCGCTTCGAGGACGTCTGGAACCAGTACTACCTGGGCGTCACCCACGACCTGGGCGACCGCGAGACCCTGTCGCTGCGCACCGCCTTCAACGGCTACCGCACCACCGACGCCGGCTCGCGCGAGGCCGGCTACATCGACAACAACACCTGGAGCCTGGCGTTCACCCTCAGCCACCGCGCCCATGGGCTGACACTGGCCTGGCAGCAGGTCGACGGCGACGAATACTTCGACTACGTTCACGAGACCGCGGCCATCTACCTGGCCAACTCGCTGCTGTCGGACTTCAACAGCCCGAACGAGAAATCCGCGCAGATCCGCTACGACACCGACTGGAGCTACTTCGGCATCCCCGGTTTCAGCACCGCACTGTGGTACGCCAAGGGCTGGGACATCGACGGCACCCATTACGATGGCGACCGCAACGGTGCCTACGGCAACTACGCCGAGGTTCGCGCGATGGACGGCGAGCGCCACCACGAATACGGCATCACCGGTGGCTACAAGGTGCAGGGCGGCGTCCTGAAGGACAGCACCTTCAAGGTGATGTATATGTCCCACCGGGCGAGCAAGGACCAGATCGACGGCAGCGTCGACGAATTGCGCATCGTCAGCACCTTCCCGTTCAACCTGCTCTGATCGCGACGGGGCCGGACGCACCCTCCGGTTGCGCCCGGCCCTTCAGGAGAGTTTCCATGCATTCGACCCTGCGCCATCTGCCGCTGGTATTCGCCCTCGCCGCCGGCGCCCCGCTGGCCCAGGCCAAGAGCCTGGCGGTGTGCACCGAGGCCAGCCCCGAAGGCTTCGACGTGGTCCAGTACACCAGCGCGGTGACGGCCGACGCCGCCGGCGAGACCCTGTTCAACCGCCTGCTGGCGTTCAAGCCCGGCACCACCGAACTGGAGCCGAGCCTGGCGCAACGCTGGGAGATCAGCGACGACGGCCTGACCTACACCTTTCACCTGCGCCCCGACGTGCCGTTTCACCGCACCGAGTACTTCACCCCCTCCCGCACCATGAACGCCGACGACGTGCTCTGGAGCTTCCAGCGCCAGCTCGATCCGAAGCATCCCTGGCACGAGTCGGCCGCGCGTGGTTACGGCTTCTTCGACTCCATGGGCCTGGGCGAGCTGATCGAGCGCGTCGAGAAGCTCGACGAACTGACGGTGCGCTTCACCCTCACCCGCCCGGAGGCGCCTTTTCTCGCCAACCTGGCGATGCCGTTCACCTCCATCTATTCGGCCGAATACGGCGACCAGCTGCTCGCGGCAGGCAAGCAGGGCCAGCTCAACGCCCAGCCGATCGGCACCGGCCCGTTCGTCTTCGGCCGCTACCAGAAGGACGCCCAGATCCGCTTCAAGGCCAACCCCGACTACTTCGAAGGCAAGCCCGAACTGGACAACCTGATCTTCGCCATCACCCTCGACCCCAACGTGCGCCTGCAGCGCGTAAGAGCCAACGAATGCCAGCTGGCGCTCTACCCCAAGCCGCAGGACGTGGCGCAGCTCAGGCAGGATGCCAACCTCGCGGTGGACGAGATCGATGCGCTGCTGACCACCTACGTCGCGATCAACACCACCCGCAAGCCGCTCGACGACGCGCGGGTGCGCCAGGCCATCAACCTGGCGATCGACAAGCCGTCGCTGCTCGGCGCGGTGTTCGGGTCGGGCGCGGCAAGCCCCGCGGTCCTGCCCTATCCACCCACGCTGCTAGGCTACAACCACGACATCCAGGGCTGGCCGCACGATCCCGAGCGCGCCCGCGCCCTGCTCGCCGAGGCGGGCGTGAAGGACCTTCGCATCGACCTCTTCATCCGTAACGGCAGCTCGCCGACAATCCCCAACCCGGCGCTGGCGGCACAGATGATGCAAGCGGATCTCGCCAGGGCCGGTATCACCCTGACCATCCGCTCGCTGGAATGGGGCGAGCTGCTCAAGCGCGCCAAGGCGGGCGAACATGACCTGGTGCTGCTCGGCTGGGCCGGGGACAACGGCGATCCTGACAACTTCCTCAGCCCCAACCTCAGCTGTGCGGCGGCCGAAACCGGAGAGAATCAGGCGCGCTGGTGCGACCCGAAGTTCGAGGCGCTGATCGGCAAGGCGCGCGCGGCCAGTGACCCGGCCGAGCGCGCCCCGCTCTATGAAGAAGCCCTGGCCGTCTTCCACCGCCAGTCGCCGTGGATTCCCCTGGCGCACCCCAGGTTGTTCAATGTGCGGCGCACCACGGTCGAGGGCTACACCATCAGCCCGATGAGCAACAACAACTTCGCCAGGACCCGCGTGCGGTGACGGCGACGCACCGCAGCGCGGCCAACCAGCTGCCTCGGACAAGAAGAAACACACCCGCCGGCGCCACGAGTTCCGGCGGATTGACCTAATGAGGAGTGACTCACCACGATGTTTAGTTTTGTCATGCGCCGGCTGGGGTTGCTCATCCCCACATTCTTCGGCGTCACCCTGCTCACGTTCGCGCTGATCCGGCTGATCCCGGGCGATCCGGTCGAAGTGATGATGGGCGAGCGCCGGGTCGACCCGGAAATGCACGCCCAGGCGATGGAGCGCCTCGGCCTGAACAAGCCGCTCTACGCGCAATACCTGGACTACATCGGCAAGCTCGCCAAGGGTGACCTGGGCGAATCGCTGCGTACCCGCACCAGTGTCTGGGACGAATTCACCACCCTGTTTCCAGCCACGGTCGAACTGGCCTTGGCGGCGCTGTTCTTCGCCGGCACCCTCGGCCTGCTGGCCGGCGTGATCGCCGCCCTCAAACGCGGCTCGCTGTTCGACCACGGGGTGATGGGGCTCTCGCTGACCGGCTATTCGATGCCGATCTTCTGGTGGGGCCTGATCCTGATCATGTTCTTCTCGGTGAGCCTCGGCTGGACGCCGGTCTCGGGGCGCATCGACCTGCTCTACGACATCGAGCCGGTCACCGGCTTCATGCTCATCGACACCCTGCTGTCCGACGAAGAAGGCGCCTTCCTCAATGCCCTGCGCCACCTGATCCTGCCGGCCATCGTGCTGGGCACCATCCCGCTGGCGGTCATCGCCCGGATGACCCGCTCGGCGATGCTCGAAGTGCTGCGCGAGGACTACGTCCGCACCGCCCGCGCCAAAGGCCTGTCGCCCAAGCGCGTGGTGTTCGTCCATGCCTTGCGCAACGCGCTGATCCCGGTGCTCACGGTGTTCGGCCTGCAGGTCGGCGCGCTGCTCGCCGGCGCCGTGCTGACCGAGACGATCTTCTCCTGGCCAGGCATCGGCAAATGGCTGATCGAATCGATCGGCGCGCGCGACTACCCGGTGGTGCAGAACGGCATCCTGCTGGTCGCCTGCCTGGTCATCCTGGTCAATTTCACCGTGGACATCCTCTACGGCCTGGCCAACCCACGCATTCGCCATCAACGCTGAAGGAGGCCGCAGATGAATACCGTCGAAACCCTGCCGGCCGCCGAGCCGACCCCCTACTACCCGTCGCCGCTGCGCGAATTCTGGAGCGCCTTCTGCCACAACAAGGGTGCGCTGGCGGGCCTGCTGTACATGCTGCTGCTGGTCTTCTGCGCGCTGTTCGCGCCCTGGGTCGCCCCCTACAACCCCAGCGAGCAGTTCCGCGACTTCCTGCTGACCCCTCCGGTCTGGGCCGAGGGCGGCACCACGCAGTTTCTGCTGGGCACCGACGAGCTGGGGCGCGACATGCTCTCGCGGCTGATCCACGGCGCGCGCCTGTCGCTGCTGATCGGCCTGGCGTCGGTGGTCTTCTCGCTGATTCCCGGGATCCTGCTCGGCCTGCTGGCCGGCTTCTCGCCGAACCGGCTCGGCCCGTTCATCATGCGCCTGATGGACATCATGCTGGCGCTGCCGTCGCTGCTGCTGGCAGTGGCCATCGTCGCCATCCTCGGCCCCGGTCTGATCAACACCATCTTCGCCATCGCCATCGTCTCGCTGCCTTCGTACGTTCGCCTGACCCGTGCGGCGGTGATGACCGAACTCAACCGCGACTACGTCACCGCCTCGCGTCTGGCCGGTGCCGGCACCCTGCGGCTGATGTTCGTCAGCGTGCTGCCCAACTGCATGGCGCCGCTGATCGTGCAGGCAACCTTAAGCTTCTCCTCGGCGATCCTCGATGCCGCGGCGCTGGGCTTCCTCGGCCTGGGCGTGCAACCGCCGACGCCCGAGTGGGGCACCATGCTGGCCTCGGCGCGTGACTACATCGAGCGTGCCTGGTGGGTCGTCTCGCTGCCGGGCCTGGCGATTCTGCTCAGCGTGCTGGCGATCAACCTGATGGGCGACGGCCTGCGCGATGCGCTGGACCCGAAGCTCAAGAACGCCGCCTGAGGGGTCCCGAACATGCCTTTCTTCCCGTATGCGCCGCCGGCCAAGACCCGGCGCACCCGCGCTACCCTCTTCACCCCGGAGACCCGCCCATGAGCCTCCTCGAAATCCAGAACCTTTCGGTGCGCTTCGGCGATGCCAGCGCGCCGCCGGTGGTCGACGGCCTCGACCTCTCGGTGGACAAGGGCGAAGTACTGGCGATCGTCGGCGAGTCCGGCTCCGGCAAGTCGGTCACCATGATGGCCCTGATGGGGCTGATCGATGCCCCCGGCAAGGTCGACGCCGCCCGCCTGCAGTTCGCCGGGCAGGACCTGCTGTCGCTCAAGGGGCGCCAGCGTCGCCGGCTGATCGGCAAGGACCTGGCGATGGTCTTCCAGGACCCGATGACCGCACTGAACCCCAGCTACACCGTGGGCTTCCAGATCGAGGAAGTGCTGCGCCAGCACCTCGGGCTCAAGGGCAAGGCCGCGCGCCAACGGGCACTGGAGCTGCTCGAGCGGGTCGAGATCCCGGCTGCCGCCAGCCGCCTCGACGCCTACCCGCACCAGCTCTCCGGTGGCATGAGCCAGCGCGTCGCGATCGCCATGGCGATCGCCGGCGAACCTCAACTGCTGATCGCCGACGAGCCGACCACCGCGCTGGACGTGACCATCCAGGCGCAGATCATGGACCTGCTGCTCGACCTGCAGCGCGACCAGAACATGGCGTTGATCCTCATCACCCATGACCTGGCCGTGGTCGCCGAGACCGCCCAGCGCGTCTGCGTGATGTATGCCGGCCAGGCGGTGGAAATGGGCGAGGTCCCGACCCTCTTCGAGGCGCCCGCCCACCCCTACACCGAGGCGCTGCTTGCCTCGATTCCCGAGCACTCCGACACGCCACGGCTGGCGACGCTGCCGGGCATCGTCCCGGGCCGCTACGACCGGCCGGCCGGTTGCCTGCTCTCGCCCCGCTGCCCCTACGCGCAGCCCCGCTGCCAGGAACGCCCGGCCCTGGAGCCTTATGACCGCGGTGCGGTGCGCTGCTTCTTCCCGCGCAACATGGCCCCCGGCGAGACGCCGCGGGTATTGCCACAAGCCCAACGCCCGAGCCGCCCCGCTGGAGAGTTTCATGCACACTGAACACACCTCGCCGGGCAGCGTCCTCTCCGCCCGCGACCTGACGCGCCACTACGAGATCTCCCGCGGCCTGTTCAAGCCGACCGCCACGGTCCGCGCGCTCAACGGCGTGTCCTTCGAACTGCAGCCAGGCGAGACCCTGGCGGTAGTCGGCGAATCGGGTTGCGGCAAGTCGACCCTGGCCCGGGCGCTGACCCTGATCGAGGAGCCGACCTCCGGCTCGCTGCGCATCGCCGGCCAGGAAGTGGCCGGGGCCGACAAGGCCGCCCGCAAGCAGCTGCGCAAGGACGTGCAGATGGTGTTCCAGAACCCCTATGCCTCGCTCAATCCACGGCAGAAGATCGGCGACCAGCTCGGCGAACCCCTGCTGATCAACACCTCGCTGTCGCGTGCCGAACGGCGCGAGAAGGTCCAGACGATGATGCAGCAGGTCGGCCTGCGACCTGAGCATTACCAGCGCTACCCGCACATGTTTTCCGGTGGCCAGCGCCAGCGCATCGCCCTGGCACGGGCGATGATGCTGCAGCCCAAGGTGCTGGTGGCGGACGAACCGACCTCGGCGCTGGACGTCTCGATCCAGGCGCAGGTGCTGAACCTGTTCATGGACCTGCAGGAGGAGTTTCGCACCGGGTACGTGTTCATCTCCCACAACCTGGCCGTGGTGCGCCACGTCGCCGATCAGGTGCTGGTGATGTACCTGGGCCGGCCGATGGAAATGGGCCCGGCGGAACTGATCTACAGCCGCCCGCTGCACCCCTACACCCAGGTGCTGCTGGCCGCGACCCCGAGCATCCGGCGCAATCCGGAGAAACCACGGATCAAGATCGCCGGCGAACTGCCCAATCCTCTCGATCCGCCATCGGGGTGCGTATTCCACAAACGCTGCCCGTACGCGACCGAGCGTTGCCGCAGCGAAGTCCCCGAGTTCCGTCCGCTGGACCAGCGCCAGGTCGCCTGCCATTACGCAGAAGAGGTCGTGCAACGGCAGCTTCCCACCACCGCGAGCGCCTAAACGACGATCTTCCGGATCGTTAAGCCGCGTTGATCCCACCTCTCGTCAGGATCGTCCCGCCCCGCGCGGGAGCGATCCTGACGCTCATCGTCACCGCATCGCACGCTGCCATAGAAGGGCTCGCCTGGTCGCGAACAGCGGGCCGAAATCTCTTGCAATAATGCTGCAAGCGAGACGGCACAAGGCTTTCAGCGTAGTTCAGGGGCTTGCAGGCACGGAGACATCAGGCAGGCGCACCAAAGGCGATTGCGAATAATTATCATGCGACTCCTAATTTACATCCGTAAGGAGTTCGACCATGCCATCGCCTCTCGCCCGTTCAGCCGTCGCCGGTACGGTGCTGGGCTGCAGTCTCTGCGCCCTCGCTCAGGAAACCCCGGTCACGCTGGGCACCACGGTGGTGACGGCCTCGGGCTTCGAACAGAAGGTGACCGACGCGCCTGCGAGCATCAGCGTGATCAGCGCCGAGGAGTTGCAGCAGAAACGTTACAACAACCTGGCCCAGGCGCTGGGCGACGTGGAAGGCATCGACATCGGCCAGGGGACCGGCAAAACCGGCGGTCTGAACATCAGTATTCGCGGCATGCCGAGCCAGTACACCCTGATCCTGATCGATGGCCGCCGACAGAACGCCGCCGGCAACGTCACCCCCAACGGCTTCAACGAAACCAGCACCAGCTTCATGCCGCCGCTGTCGGCCATCGAGCGCATCGAGGTCATTCGCGGTCCGATGTCGACGCTCTACGGTTCCGATGCCATGGGTGGCGTAATCAACATCATCACCAAGAAGGTCGCCAACGAATGGGGTGGCTCCCTGACCCTGGATCACACCTTCCAGGAAAACCGCGATTTCGGTGATACCAGCAACGTAAGCCTGTACGCCAGCGGGCCGCTGATCGACAACTTGCTCGGCTTGCAGCTGCGCGGCAGCGTGTTCAACCGGGACGAGTCCGATCTGTCCTACGGAAACGGCGTCGAGGTCAGCAAGCGCGGCCCATCGCCGGTCGAGGGGCGTGTACACAACCTCGGCGCGCGCCTGGATCTGACGCCCCACGAGAACCACGATTTCGCACTCGACGTGGAACGAGGCCGTCAGGTCTACAACAACGACGAATGTCAGCTCGGTACGCTCGACGGCCTGAACAACAACTGCACGGCTCCATCCACCAATGCCAGCGGATATGCCGACGAGCTGCGCTTCGAGCGCGAGCAGGTCGCATTGACCCACACCGCACGCCTGGGCTTCGGGACTCTGGATTCCAGCCTGATGCACAACACCACCGAAACCATCGGCCGTACCATTCCGGGCACCATCGGAACCCCGACATCTGTACCCGGTGCGATCGGCGGCGCCGCCCGCGAGCTGGAAACCACCAACCTGGTGTTCGATACCAAACTGGTCGCGCCGATCGGCGAATCCCACATCGGCACGGTCGGCGCCCAGTGGTGGAAGGCGGAGATGACCGATGGCATCGCCCAGACCGACTTCGAACAGAAGACCTGGGCACTGTTCGCCGAAGACGAATGGCGCCTGCGCGACGATCTGGCACTGACCCTGGGCGCCCGTTACGACGACCACGAGGCGTTCGGTGGCCACGTCAGCCCTCGTGCTTACCTGGTCTGGAATGCCGCTGACAGCTGGACTTTCAAGGGCGGCGTCAGCCGTGGTTACCGTACTCCGGACCTGAACGACCTGCATGGCGGCATCAATGGTGCTACCGGCCAGGGCGCGATCATCACCATCGGCAACCCGAACCTGGACCCGGAAACCACCACCAGCACCGAATTCGGTGTCTACTTCGACAATCTGGCCGGCTTCAATGCCAACGCCACCCTCTTCCATAACAAGTTCAAGGACAAGATCGCCGCTGGCGACCCGATCTCGGACCCACTGTGCGCAGGCAACAACGGTGGCACCTGCTCGCAGCAGATCAACGTCGACGAAGCGGTGACCCAAGGTCTGGAGCTGGCGGGAAGCTGGCAGTTCGCGCCGGCCTGGACGCTGAGCGCCAACTACACCTACACGGATAGCGAGCAGAAGAGCGGGGACAACAAAGGCGAGCCTCTCACCAATACTCCGGAACACCTGGCCAATGCCCAAGTGCGCTGGCAGACCACCGACCGCCTCAATCTGTGGCTGAAGAGCGAATACCGTGGCGAACGGGCGCGCTTCACCTCCAGGTACGACAACCTGGCCAATGCCAACGGCAGCTACTCCACCAACCAGTCGATCTACGACACCCTGGGCAAGAACACCAAGGCCTATACGCTGTTTCACCTGGGCGGCTCGTTCAGAGCCTCGGAGAACGTGACGCTCAACGCCACGATCTACAACCTGCTGGACAAGGACTTCGTCAGGGGTCGCGCCTATACGACCTATGGCAACAATGGGGCGCCCAGCGGTACCGCTTACGGCACCGACTACCTGCAGAGCACTCAGTCCACCACAGGGGTACTGGAAGAAGGCCGCCGCCTCTGGTTGTCCGCCAACTTCACGTTCTGATTCAGAACGCCGCTCCGAACGCCACCGCTCAGGTGGCGTTCTTCGTTTCGGGGCGGGACAGCGGCCAACGGCATACCGTCAAACGAGAATGTATGCCGTTGGTAAATTCTTAGCATTCGCGTCACGCTACGCCTAGAATCCTCACCTCTTCGCGACACCCATAACAAGGAAACCCATGCCGCGACTCTGGTTTGGCACCCTGCGCCAGTGGCACTGGATCAGCTCCGCGCTGTGTCTGGTGGGCATGCTCCTTTTCGCGATCACCGGCATTACCCTCAACCACGCCGCCACCATCGAATCCCGCCCCCAGGTGCATCACCACCAGGCGCGTCTGCCCGAGCCCTTGCAGCAGGCCCTGCTGGACGCACCGCCGGCCCAGGGCCTGCCCGGGGCGCTGCGCGGCTGGCTGGAAAGCGAACTGGACATCTCGCTCGCCGGGCGCGAGGCCGAGTGGTCCGACGGCGAACTCTACGTGGCCCTGCCCCGCCCGGGCGGCGATGCCTGGCTGAGCCTGGACCTGGGCAGCGGCGAGCTGGAATACGAACGCACCGACCGGGGCTGGATCTCCTGGTTCAACGACCTGCACAAGGGCCGCCATACCGGGCTCGCCTGGAGCCTGTTCATCGACGTCTTCGCGGTCGCCTGCGTGCTGTTCAGCCTCACCGGACTGCTGCTCCTGCAACGCCACGCCGGCGCCCGCCCCGGCACCTGGCCGCTGGTGGGCGCGGGCCTGGTGATCCCCGTTCTGCTGGCCCTGCTATTCATCCACTGAAGGACTCGTGATGCGTAAACACCTGCTGTTGCCCCTCGCGCTGTGCAGCCCGTCGCTGATGGCGGCGAACCTGGAACTCGGCGTGGAGATCCCGCGTCTTCAGGTGGCCGAATACCACCGCCCGTACGTGGCGATCTGGCTGGAGCGACCCGACCAGAGCCACGTCGCCAACCTTGCCGTCTGGTACGACACCAAGCTCAAGGACAAGGAAGGCGAAAAGTGGCTCAAGGACCTGCGCCAGTGGTGGCGTCGCAGCGGCCGCAGCCTGGAAATGCCGGTCGATGGCGTCAGCGGCGCGACCCGTGCCGTCGGCGTGCACAAGCTGACCTATTCGGACGCGCAGGCGCCGCTCGAGGCGCTGCCCGCCGGCGATTATCGCGTGGTGGTCGAGGCCGCCCGCGAAGTAGGCGGGCGCGAACTGCTGCGCCTGCCCTTCAGCTGGCCGCCCACGCAGGCCACCACCGAACAGGCCCAGGGCGAAAGCGAACTGGGCACCGTTACCCTCACGCTCACACCCTGAAGGACGCCCCCATGAAACCGATGATCAAGTGGACCGCACTGGCGCTGGCCATCTGCCTGCCGCTCTCTGCCCAGGCTCACCGGGCCTGGATGCTGCCCTCCGCCACCGTGCTGTCGGGTGAAGACCCGTGGATCACCGTGGACGCCGCGGTCTCCAACGACCTCTTCTACTTCGAGCATTTCCCGTTGCAGATCGAAGGCATCGGCCAGCCCGGCCAGGGACGCCCCGGCCCGCAGGCATCCGCGCCCGCCACTGCCGCCAAGGACAAGCCCGCCACGCCGCAGGCCGGCGCGACACCCATGCGCCGCCCCGGCGCCAAACTGCAGATCATCGCCCCCGACGGCAGCCTGCAGAAAGCCGAGAACGGCGCCGTCGGCCGCTACCGCAGCACCTTCGATGTCCACCTGACCCAGAAAGGGACCTACAAGCTGGCCATCGCCAACGACGGCCTGTTCGCCAGCTACAAGGAAAACGGCGAGCAGCGCCGCTGGATGGGCAGCGCCGCGGACTTCTCCGCCCAGGTGCCCAAGGAGGCCGAAGAGCTCAAGGTGTCCCAGCGCAGCAACCGCATGGAAGTCTTCGTGACCTCCGGCAACCCCAGCGAAGGTGTCCTCGAGCCCACCGGCCAGGGGCTGGAGCTGTCGCCGGTCACTCACCCCAACGACCTCTTCGCGGGCGAAGCGGCCGAGTTCGTCTTTCTGCTCGACGGCAAGCCCGCCGCCGACCTCGAGGTGAGCGTCATCCGGGGCGGCAACCGCTACCGCGACGACCTGGCCGAGATGAAATTCACCACCGATGCCGACGGCAAGGTCGCGATCACCTGGCCGCAGGCGGGCATGTACTGGCTGGAAGCCGAACTGGACACGCAGCAGAACGTGATCGCGCCGGCCACCACCCGCCGCGCCAGCTACAGCGCCACCTTCGAAGTGCTGCCGCAGTAACCGACCGGCGCCGAGCGCTGTCCCTGGGCAGCGGCTCGGCGCCTGTGATTCCCCGCAGGTTTCCCTCCTTGTCCGACGCCCGCTCCCGCATTGCGCCCGCCCTTCGCCACTGGCCATGGCTCGGCGCGCTGCTGCTCGCCGTTCTGCTGCTCTGGCTGCGGCCGCCGCGCGGGCTGTCGGCCGTGCTCGTCGGCGTCGCCTACCTCGTGCTCTGCCTCTGGTACCGGCCCCTGCGACGAGGCGATGCGACCGTGCCGGCCCCGTCGGCGCACGACCTGCTGATCCTCCATGCCAGCCAGGGCGGACAGGCCCGCGCCCTGGCGGAACTCAGCGCCGCGCAGCTGAAAGCAGCCGGGCTCCACGCTCAGCTGCTGCCGCTCAACGCCTGCGATGTCGGACGCTTGCAGCGGCAACGCCGCGTGCTGTTCGTCTGCGCCACCTATGGCGAAGGCGAGGCGCCGGACGACGGTGCCCGCTTCGCCCGCCAGGTGCTGGGCCGGGAACTCGATCTGTCGCACCTCTCCTACGCCGTGCTGGCGCTCGGCGATCGCCAGTACGCGCAGTTCTGCGGTTTTGCCGTGGCGCTCGACCGCTGGTTGCGCCAGCGCCATGCCTCGCCCCTGTTCGATCGGGTCGAGGTGGACCGCGGCGACGCCAGCGCCGTACGGCACTGGCAGCACCTGCTGGGTCATCTCAGCGGACGCAGCGACTTCGTCGACTGGCAACCGGCGCCCTATGGCCGCTGGAGACTGGAGCGTCGCCAGTGCCTGAACCCCGGCAGCCCCGGCGCGCCGATCCATCACCTGGCGCTCGCGCCAACCGACGCGCTGCCGGCCTGGCGCGCCGGCGATATCGCCGAGATCGGGCCGCGCCAGCCAGCCGCAACGGTCGCGGCCTGGCTGGAACGCCTCGGACTCGACGGGGCGCAACCGCTCGAAGACGGCCAATCGCTGGCCCGACACCTGGCCGCGTACCGCCTGCCCGATGCGCTGGACGCCTTGCGCGGCCTGCCGGCCCAGCAGCTGACAGGCCAGCTCGCGAAGCTGCCGCATCGCGAGTACTCCATCGCCTCGGTGCCCGCCGACGGCTGCGTGGAGCTGCTGGTCCGCCAGCAGACCGGCCAGGATGGCGGTCTCGGCCTGGGCTCCGGCTGGCTTTGCCGATACGCCGCGCTCGGCGAGTCGATCGATCTGCGGATTCGCTCCAACCCGGCGTTCCATGGGCCCGGCGATGCCACCCCCATGATCCTGATCGGCAGCGGTACGGGACTGGCCGGCCTGCGCGCGCACCTGCGCGAGCGCGCAGCGGGGTCGCGCAACTGGCTGCTGTTCGGCGAACGCAGCGCGCGCCATGACGCCCTGCTGGACGATGAACTGCAAGGCTGGCAGCGCTCGGGCCATCTGGCACGGCTCGACCGCGCCTATTCGCGCGACGGGGGACAGGTCTACGTACAGCATCTGCTGCGTGAAGCGGCGCAGCCGTTGCGCGACTGGCTGGAGGACGACGCCGCGCTCTACCTGTGCGGAAGCCTCGAAGGCATGGGCCGGGACGTGCACCAGCTGCTGGTCGAGCTGCTGGGCGAGGATCGCCTGGAGTCGCTGGCGGAGCAGGGACGCTACCGCCGCGACCTTTACTGACTGGCGGCCGGCGCGCGCCGGCCCGGTAGGCTCAACGCTGGGTGATGGTCGCCTGGTTGCCGCTGCCGTTCTGCATCACGCTGGCGCTGGGGGCGACCGCCGAGGACGCCTGCATCAGGGTGACCTGATTGGCCGTGCCGATCTGGCTGATCTGCGCTTCGCCCTGATAGGCCTGCTGGTCGACCTTCGCGACGTTCTCCGAGCCCACCTGCGTCAGCTCCAGATAGGCGTCGCTAGCGCCCTGGTCGATTTCCGCACGGTTGAAGTCGCCCGTCGAGCTGCCCGTGAACACGATGCGCTCCCCACCTTGAACGACATCCAGCTCGTTTCCGTTACCCTCCTGGCTAAAGTCCACCTCATTGAAATGACCGCCCTGACGGATATCCGCCTGGTTGTTGTCGCCTTTCTGCTGCAATCTGGCGCTGCCGGGGTTGTTACGGGCGCCGCCCGTCTGACTCATGCTGGCGACGTTACCGTTGCCGATCTGTTCGAGGGACATCACACTGCCCGCACCGGCCACCTGATGCACGATATTGGCGATGTTGTCGTTGCCCACCTGGGCCACGTCGATGTCGCTGAAGCCGCCCTGCGTCACCTGAACGTCGTTGTTGTCGCCGATGGAGCTCACGGTCAGGTTGGCGCGGTACCACTGCTGGACGGCCGTCACGCTGTTGTTGTTGCCCTCCTGGTACAGCACGGCGCTCGAGCCGTTGGTGAGATAGGGCTCGCCTTGCTGACCCTGCCGCAGGTCCGCCTGGTTGCCGTCGCCCAGTTGGGTGATCTCGCCAAGGTTGTCGTAGTCGACCTGGTGGATGCTGGCACTGTTGAGGTTGCCGACCTGGGCCACCTTCGCCTGGTTCTGCTCGCCGGCCTGCTCGACGTACGCCGTATTGTCGCTGCCATCCTGGCTGATGACCGAGTGATTGCGTGTGCCGGACTGGATTTGTTCGGCCAGATTGCCGTCGCCGTTGAACTGCTCGATCACCGCCTCGTTGTCGATGCCCTCCTGATCCTGCAGCGCCGTATTGGCGGCCAGGCATGGCCGCTGAAGATGAGAAACAGGCAGGCAGCCAGTGGCTTCAGTGTGCTCATGTATACGTCCTCCTCATGATGTCGTTCGCGGGCCGCCTTCCCGAGTGCTCGGGGGTGCTTGCGGGCGACGGGCCTGCCGGATTGTTCGCTCGAGGTCGGGGCGCGGAAATCGGCCGATCGATCCAAATTGGACGTGCATGAGACGAGCGGGGAATTAGTCCCGTACCGCTCATCGGCAGTCTCGCCGAATGGGCTGCCTGTCGTCGGAATCCGGCTGAAGGAGGGCTGTTTGGTGCCGAGGTGAACGCGGCCGGCAGGCGCCGGCCGCGACTGACTCAACGCTGGTGGATGGTTGCCTGATTGCCGCTACCGTTCTGCATCACGCTGGCACTGGCGCTGGCATCCCAGGAGGACTGCACGAGAGTGGCCTGGTTGGCCATTCCGATCTGGCTGACCTGGGCATTGCTGTTATAGGCGCCCTGGTCGATCTGGGCGAGGTTCTCGGAACCGACCTGAACCAGTTCCGCGTGGTTACCGTCCATGCTCTGCTGGATCTCGACGCGGTTGAAGTCACCGGTCGAGCTGCCCACCAGCACGGTGCTGCGCCCGCCCTGGTAGGCGTCCAGTTCGTTGCCGTTGCCGTCCTGGCTGAAACGGAGCTCGTTGAATCCGCCGTACTGGGCAACGTTCGCCCGGTTCGCATCGCCGTTCTGCTGCAGCGTGGCGGTGCCGGCGTCGTAGCGACCGCCCCCGCTCTGGGCCATGCTGGCCGAGTTGCCGTTGCCGGCCTGGCTGACCTCCATCGAACCACCGAAGCTGTCGTTGTGCTGCTCGAAGGTGACCACGTTGCCGCTGCCCTCCTGCTGCAGCCGGGCGTTGCCGAAACCGCTTTGAACCACGTGCATGCTGTTGCCGTCGCCCAGGGTGGTCACGGTCAGATCGTTGCCATACCAGGTCTGGTCGACCGTCAGGCTGTTGTCGTTGCCCTGCTGATACAGCGTCGCGCTCGAGCCGTTGAGCAGATAGGGCTCGCCAAACCCCTGGTCCTGGTTGAGAACGATCTGGTTGCCGTCGCCCAGTTGGGTGATTTCGCCCACGTTGTTGTAGCCGACCTGGTAGACGCTGACGCTGTTGAGAGTGCCGACCTGAACCAGTTCGGCCTGGTTCAGCGGTCCGTACTGCTGGGTGATCGCCGTGTTGGCGCCGCCATCCTGGGTGATGGCCGAGCGGTTGAGATCGCCGAACTGGCTCTGGTCGGCGACGTTGCCGTCACCGTTGAGCTGCTCGATCAGCGCCTCGTTGTCGGCACCGTCCTGAATCTGCAGCGCCGAGGTGGCGGCCAGGGCATGGCCGCCGAAGATGAGAAACATGCAGGCAGCCAGTGGCTTGAGTGTGCGCATTCAATCTGCTCCTTGTGGATTTCCATGCCGCGTGCCGCCTTGTCGTTCAAGCGCTTCGGGGGAGTGGCAGCCTCCTTGCTTGATCCTTACGGGCGACGCGGCTGGCCGGATTGTTCGCTCGGGAACCCGGGCGGGAACATCGGCCGATCGACCTAATTTGAAGGCTCGCCGAATGAAAAAAGGATTAATCCCGCGCCGTTGAGCGGCCGCCTCGCTCGAAGCGGGCGACCTGTCGTCGGAATGTGCGCAACATCCAACAATTTCAGAGCCATAGCCGTTATGCTGCTGCCCGTTAGTACCCGCTGCATATCAACAAGACCGCCTGCGCGGCCCCTCCTTGATCGTCACCGGCCTGAACCTTGCCGGGACTCCTTGCCTCCCAAGTACTTTCGCCAGCTGCAAGCATCCTTGTGCGATGAACTTCTTCAGCTGTCTCTGCTCCGATAAGGATCATTCTGACTGCCACGTCTGGCAGCGAATTCGGAGTTCTTCTTCGCGGCCGTCTTGGCCGAACGTGAGTACCTATAAAGATGTCGATTCAACAACAAGCACAGGCCGCCATGAGCGCCCTCCGCAATGCCTTCTCCCCGCTGCAGTGCCACATTCTGGCGACCACCAGCAAAGGGGGCTTCAGCTTCACCCTGGTCAACGAGCACGGCGTCGCCCGCCACTCGGAGCGGCTGTATCCGGACCACTACCTGCACAGCGACAAGCTGCAGGCGGTCATCGAACGCGCTCAGCGATCACTCAAGGCCTGACGAAAAAGCCCCGCAATCGCGGGGCTTTTCATTTGTGCCTGTCCCGTCAGAAATGCACGTTGGTGCTCAGCAACACCGTGCGCCCGGCGGCCACATGGGCCATGTGCGCGCCGTAGACCTGGTCGAAATAGCGCTTGTCGGCGAGGTTCTGCACGTTGAGCTGCAGGTCCAGGTTCTTGCTCAGCCGATAGGCCGCCATCGCGTCGTAACGCCAGTAGTCGGGCACCTGGATCAGGTTGGCCGTGTCGCCGTAGCGCGAATCCACATAGTTCGCCCCGCCCCCGACGGTCAGGTCCTCGGTCAGGTGGTAGGTGGTCCACAGGCTGAAGCTGTTCTGCGGCGTGCTCGGCACCTCGTTGCCGTCGTACAGGCCCTGCACCCATACCGGCGCGTTACGGGTGCCAACGTTGGCGGCGCCCGACTCGACCAGTTCGGCGTCCAGGTAGGTGTAGCTGGCGAACACCTGCCAGTTGCGGGTGAGCTGGCCGGTCGCGCTCAGCTCCAGGCCGTCGACCCGGGTTTCGCCGATGTTCGACTGGAAGCCATCGGCGTTGGTGACCCGCGCGTTGGTCTTCTCGGTGCGGAACAGCGCGGCGGTCAGGCCGAGGCGCTCGTCGAGCAGGTCCCACTTGGTGCCCACCTCGTAGTTGCGGTTGCGCTCGGGATCGAGGATCTCGTTGCTGGTGCTGAGGCCGTCGGCGCCTTCCCCGGCGGTTTCGCCGGACGGGTTGCTGGAGGTCGACCAGGCGACGTAGACGCTGCCGTTGGGCAGCGGGTTGAAGACCAGGCCCAGCTGGTAGTTCCAGAAGTGGCTGGTGTTTTCCGGCCGGGTGACCGCACCGGTGGCTGCGACCGCCTTCTGCCGGGTCTCGTAGTCGTCGTAGCGCAGCCCCATGTTCAGCGACCACTGCTCGTTGAATTTCAGCGTGTCGAAGACGTAGGCGGCCAGCGTCCGGGTGTCGGTATCGGTGCTGGCACTGCTGCGCGCGACGCTACCGGTCCAGGCGTCCTTCGGATTGGGATCGTAGAGGCTGGTGCAGTCGCCCGACGCCAGGGTGGCCGCGGTACAGGTGGTCCCGGGCGCGCCCTGGGTCACCACGTAGGGCCGGTTATGCACGTCGACCGCGCTCGCCTCGATCCCGCCGACCAGGGTGTGTTCGAGGCCTGAGGTCTCGAAGCGCGCGGTCAGGTCGGTCTGGTTGACCCAGCTCCGGTTGCTGGAATTGCGGTTCTTGGACGACCGCGACACCAGCCCGTTGGCGACGTTGCCGCGCGAATCGTCCGGGTTGGTGACGATGGTGTCGAGCGTGGTGCGGGCGATGCGGGTGGTGTTGGACAGGGTCAGGCTGTCGCTCAGGTCGTGCTCGAGCCGCAACGTTCCGGCATCGGTGGTGCTCTCGCGGAAATCGCGCGCGGCGAGCCCATAGAAGTTGTCGCGATCCACGCTGACCGGCGTGCGACCGGGGTTGGCGGCGGTGGCGACGGTCAGCGGCAGGCCGTAGTCCGGCATGTCGTCGGTTTCCAGATGGTAGTACGACAGCGTCGCCCGGGTCGGCGTGTCGAAGCCGAAGGTCACCGTCGGCGCGACGCCCCAGCGGCTCACGTCGACACCGTCGCGGCCGGCGACGTTGGCATCGTGCTTCATCAGGTTCAGGCGGCCGGCGACGTTCTCGCTGATCACCCGGTTGACGTCCAGGGTGTAGCGGCGGGTCTGGTCCGAGCCGTAGGTGAAGCCCGCATCGGCGAAATCGTTGCGCTTGGCGGTCTTGCTGACGAGGTTGAGGCTGCCACCGGTGGAGCCGGCGCCGGTATAGGCCGACCCCGGCCCCTTGCTCACCTCGATCTGCTCGATGTTGAACACCTCGCGGGTCTGCGAACCGAGGTCGCGCAGGCCGTCGACGAAGGTGTCGCTTTCGGCGTTGAAGCCGCGGATGATCGGCCGGTCGCCCGCCGGATTGCCGCCCTCGCCCGCGCCGAAGGTGATGCCCGACGTGGTACGCAGGGCATCGGCCAGCGACAGCGAACCGCTGTCCTTCATCACCTGCTCGGAGATCACCGTGACCGACTTGGGCGTTTCGCGCAGCGGCGCGGTGTACTTCCTCGACGCCGATTCGGTCTTGTAGGCCTCGGCCTGGCCGACGACCGTGACGGACTCCAGATCGACCGCGGACTCGCTGTCCGGACGGGGCTTGGCGGCAGATTGCGCAAGCGCCGGCGATGACAACGCGGTCATCGCGACCCCGATGGCCGACGCCATCAGACCCGGGTATTGCAGCTTGAATTCCGGCGCTTCGCGCATGGTGAACAGTTCCTCGAGGGGGTAATGGGAGCGGCGAAAATATGCGAAACGAGAATCGATATCAATACATTTTCTTACATTTTCTATACACTTTCGCCTTGCACGATGAGCCCGCCCATGGGCCATCGCCCGTCCCGCCTGCCCCCGGTGAGCCATGCTGCTGCGCATCTGCAACCTGTTTTCCCCCGACGAACTCCGGAACATCCGCACCGCGCTGAGCGATGCCGACTGGCGCGATGGCAAGGCCACCGCCGGCTACCAGTCGGCCAGGGCCAAGCACAACCTCCAGCTCGCCGAAAACGATCCGCTTGCCCGCGAGATCGGCGAGGCGATGCTGCAGCGCCTGTGGCACCATCCGCAGTTCATGTCCGCGGCACTGCCGAGCAAGGTCTTCCCGCCCCTGTTCAACCGCTACACCGGCGGCGGCGCCTTCGGCTATCACATCGACAACGCGGTACGGCAGGTCGGCGCGGGCACCGAGCGGGTGCGCACCGATCTGTCGGCCACGCTGTTCTTCAGCGAGCCGGACAGCTACGAAGGGGGCGAACTGGTGATCCAGGACACCTACGGCACACAACGGGTCAAGTTCGACGCCGGCGACCTGGTGCTCTACCCGGGCACCAGCCTGCACAAGGTCGAGCCGGTGACCCGCGGCGAGCGCCTGGCCTCGTTCTTCTGGATCCAGAGCCTGGTCCGCGAAGATGCCCAGCGCACCCTGCTCTACGAGCTGGATCAGGCGATCCAGCAACTCAATCGGGACGTGCCCGAACACCCTTCGCTGATCCAGCTGACCGGCACCTATCACAACCTGCTGCGCCGCTGGGTCGAGGTCTGACATGCACCTGCTCCGTGAAGAAGTCGTCAGCGACGAACAGATGCTCAGCGAACTGCAGCGCAATCCGCGCCATGCCGCGCGGCTGATCCTCGATGCCGCCGCCGAGGGCGACCTCGATGCCCAGGCGCTGCTCGGCCAGATCCTGCTCGACGGGCGCGGTATCGCGCAGGACGCCGCGCTGGCGCTCCAGTGGTTCCTGATCGCCGCCCACCGCGGCCACGCCATGGCCAGCAACATGGCCGGGCGCTGTCTGGAACTTGGCTGGGGCTGCGAGCCCGACCCGGCCGCCGCCGCCCGGCACTACCGCCACGCCGCGCGTCGCGAGCTGGACTGGGGCCTCTACAACCTCGCCAACCTGCTGGCCACCGGTCGCGGCGTGCCCATGGACCAGGCCCTCGCGTTTCGCCTGTATCACCGCGCCGCCGAGCTGGGCCATGCGAAGTCGATGAACCTGGTGGGCCGTTATCTGGAGGACGGCCGCGTGGTGCCCGCCGATCCCCAGGCCGGCCACCAGTGGTATCGGCGCTCGGCCGAAGCCGGCGACTTTCGCGGTCAGTTCAGTTATGCCGCGGTGCTCATCGCCCAAGGCGACTGGGAGCGGGCACGCCACTGGCTCCTGCAGGCGCTGCAGGGCGGGCACCTGAAGTTCCTGCGCAAGGCCCGCGACGAACTGCTGGCAGCGGCCCTGCCGGAGATCGACGACATCGCCCTCGCCTATTCGCGCCGCTGCAACGAACTGATCGGCCAGGCCACCTCGCCGGTCTGAGCGTCGTCGCCGACTCGCGCGTTCGTGCCTAACCCGTTCGCGGTCAAGACCAAACGTCCCCGACCACGCCCAAAGGGACGCGAGATTTGTAGGAACACCAGACACGAAAACGCCGCGACAAGCGCGGCGTTTCGGTCAGCGGCGGGGCTCAGAGGTAGTAGGCCTTCAGCGGCGGGAAGCCGTTGAATTCCACCGCGCTGTAGCTGGTGGTGTAGGCGCCGGTGGAGAACCAGTACAGGCGATCACCACTGGAGAGGTTCAGCGGCAGGCCGTACTTGTAGTGCTCGTACATGATGTCGGCGCTGTCGCAGGTCGGGCCGGCGATCACCACTTCTTCCATCTCGCCCTTCTTCTCGGTCCAGATCGGGAATTTGATGGATTCGTCCATCGTCTCGATCAGGCCGCTGAACTTGCCCACGTCGGTGAACACCCAGCGCTCCACGGCGGTACGCGACTTGCGCGAGACCAGCACCACTTCGGAGACCAGCACGCCGGCGTTGGCGATCAGCGAGCGACCCGGTTCGAGGATGATCTCGGGCAGTTCGTCGCCGAAGTCGTCCTTGAGGAAGCGGATGATCTCTTCAGCGTAGGTGGTCAGGTCGTTGGTCTTGGCGATGTAGTTGGCCGGGAAGCCGCCGCCCATGTTGATCATCTGCAGGACGATGCCGTCTTCTTCCTTGAGGCGCTCGAAGATCACCTTGACCTTGGCGATGGCGGCGTCCCAGACATCGATGTCGCGCTGCTGCGAGCCGACGTGGAAGGAGATGCCGTAGGGCACCAGGCCCAGCTGCTTGGCGAGGATCAGCAGGTCCAGCGCCATGTCGGTCTGGCAGCCGAACTTGCGCGACAGCGGCCAGTCGGCGGTGTTGGAGCCTTCGGTGAGGATTCGCACGTAGACCTTCGAGCCCGGCGCGGCCTTGGCGATGTTGCGCAGGTCGGCTTCCGAGTCGGTGGCGAACATGCGCACGCCCTTCTCGTAGAAGTAGCGGATGTCCTTGGATTTCTTGATGGTGTTGCCGTAGCTGATGCGCTCCGGGCCGACGCCGGTGGCCATCACCTTGTCCAGCTCGTAGATCGAGGCGATGTCGAAGTTCGAGCCCTTGTCGCGCAGCAGTTCGGTGATCTCGGTGGCCGGATTGGCTTTCACCGCATAGTA
>NZ_QLAE01000007.1 GCF_005876855.1 Stutzerimonas nosocomialis
GTTAGGTACACAAAAGCCCGACCATGGAAACGATACAGCTCCCTAACGTGTATTGGCCGTTACTTATCGCTTACACCCTCATAGCGTATGCTGCCTTCCTTGCTTGGAAGCGCTCTAGCTCAGTTTATGGACTGGCCGCCATATCTGCATTTGCATGCTTAATCAGCATAGATGCAGCGCCAATATTTTTGCTCATCTTCGCCGAAAGCCACGATACAACTCTTTCCCTATTCTGTTTGAGTTGCGCAAATGGCCACACACCCTACTTTTAATTTTAGGCCCGCTCTTCCTTATCTTAGCGCAGCGTGCAAAACCAAAGCTGAAACCTAACTAGTGGTTCAAATCGTTCGCTTCGCTCACTGGGACGGGCTAAAGCCCGCCTCTTAACCAAACGTTAAGTGCTCCCATGCACTGGGTTACTTTTCTTGATAATCCGAAGGCAGTGAGCTCACTGTTCGGCGATGCATGCGACCTTTCGTCTGTGGAGATACATGAAGTTGCGTTGGGGCGGGAAGGTTCGGTCTTGCGATTGCGGTTCGACGTGCCAGTTGTGCCAAGCTGTATGCCTAGTAAGTGGCCAGCTGGTTCCAACACAACGCAGATCACCATAGCTGCCTGGGGAATCGAATCTCTGGAAATTGCCGGATGGACCTCACAAGTTTCAGGCGAATTCACAGTTTCACGGCTAGGTGATTTATTAGCACTCTCGTTACCAGTACGTGCTACCACATCCAGGCTTCATTCGGCTACTTACGTATAGAGCGAGTCTCCGGTTATATCAATGGTTTATCCGGCCGATCGCTCTAGGCAGCAGCCTAACATGCGGTTGAAGGTTCGTTCGCTACGAGCGGCAGGCCGTTGCCGTCACCGCCGCCTTGGTGGGCCGGTGAGTAGGCTGCGCATGCTCAGCTGAAGTTCGAGCTGGAACGTCGAACGATCTTGATCGAATGCTTGAGCGTCGGTTTGCGGGTCACGCTGATGGCTTTGCGGGTGACGGTGTCGAGGGTGATGTTCCAGAAGCCGGTGCTCGGTACGGTGATCCTTGCAGGGAAACGATCGAACGCGCCGCCGTGGTAGGTATGGCGGCCGCCGTTCTTGAAGCTGCGGAAGTTGGCATCGTTCATCAGGCGGATGTTGCAGGGTTGCGAGCACTCGATGACGACGAGGTCGTCTTCGTTGAGGTGTTCGCGCTGGTGGATGAATTTCATGGTCGGCTCCAGTCGGCCTGTAGATCGGCGCGGACAATAGCACGGCGCTCGCCTGAGCGGCGGCCAGCCAGTCGACCATGCATATACGTCAGGGCCCATACCGCCGGGGCTGCGGCGGTGGTAGCATCCGCGCCCTATGCGAATCCAGGACGTCCACCAGCGCCTCGCCGACCTCGGCGCCAAACCCCGGCACATCGGGCGGATGACCCGTGCCTGGCTCAAGGGCCAGCCGCTGGAGATCGGTCGTCGGCAGCAGCAGGCCGAACACTTTCTGCCGCTGAGCGTGCGTGAAGGGTTACCCAGGGTCAGCGAGGAAATCGCGGGCCTCGCGCGCTTGCGCTCCGAGCATCCCGCCGCCGACGGCTCGGCCCGTCTGCTGGTGGAGTTGGCCGATGGGCAGATGGTCGAGAGCGTGCTGTTGCCGCGCGACGGCTTGTGCGTGTCGAGCCAGGTCGGGTGCGCGGTGGGGTGCGTGTTCTGCATGACCGGCAAGAGCGGCCTGCTGCGCCAGCTGGGCAGCGCCGAGATCGTCGCCCAGGTCGCCCTCGCCCGTCGCTTTCGGCCGGTGAAGAAAGTGGTGTTCATGGGCATGGGGGAACCCGCCCACAACCTCGACAACGTGCTCGAGGCGATCGACCTGCTCGGCACGGACGGCGGCATCGGCCACAAGAACCTGGTGTTCTCCACCGTGGGCGATCCGCGGGTGTTCGAGCGCTTGCCGCAGCAGCGGGTCAAGCCCGCCCTCGCCCTCTCGCTGCATACCACCGACGCCGAGCTGCGCCAGGCCTTGCTGCCCCGTGCGCCGCGCATCGACCCCGACGAGTTGGTCGATCTCGGTGAAGCCTACGCGCGAGCGGTCGGCTTCCCGATCCAGTATCAGTGGACCCTGCTCAAGGGCGTCAACGATACCCAGGACGAAATGGACGGCATCCTGCGCCTGCTCAAGGGCCGGTACGCGGTGATGAACCTGATTCCCTACAACAGCCTGGAACTCGACGAATTCCAGCGCCCCGACGGCGAGCGTATCGTGCAGATGGTGCGCTACCTGCACAGCCGGGGCGTGCTGACCAAGGTACGCAACTCCGCTGGCCAGGACATCGACGGCGGCTGCGGGCAACTGCGCGCACGAGCCACCGAGGTCATCGCCCGCCGGTCGCGGCGAAACGCCTTGTAGCGCTGATTCACAGCGGGCCGCCCGGGAAACGAACCGGCGGCCGGGTGGGTGGTCCCAGTGCAGGGCACAACGCCCTCGCGAAGGAACTGTCTTTGAAGCATCATCGCCACGATCACCGCCGTTTTTGCATACGCGCCAACCTGGTCGCTGAATACCGGGAAGACTTACGGAGCGGCCACTTCGATCGCGCCTGCTGACATGAGTCGCAGCGCAGCGCCACGGTCACACGACCGCACGCCAACGGAAGACGAACGACGTATGCACACACTGGAGCAACTCAAGCGCGGCGAACTGGCCGGCACGACCCGGCTCGACCTCTCGGCCGACCTCACCGAGTTCCCGCCCCAAATCTTCGACCTGGCCGACAGCCTCGAAGTCCTCAACCTTTCGGGCAACCGGCTCAGCAGCCTGCCGGCGGATCTGCACCGGCTGCACCGCCTGAAGATCCTGTTCTGCTCGCACAATCGCTTCGCCGAAGTACCCGCGTCCGTCGGGCAGTGCCAGCAGCTGGAGATGGTTGGATTCAAGGCCAACCAGATCCGCCACCTGCCGGCCGAAGCCTTGCCGCCGCGCTTGCGCTGGCTGACGCTGACCGACAACCGCCTGGAACAGGTGCCGGAATCCATCGGCCGATGCGCCAGGCTGCAGAAGCTTTTGCTCGCGGGCAACTGCCTGCGGGCGTTGCCGGCCAGCCTGGGCCGTTGCACCAACCTCGAGCTGATTCGCATCGCCGCCAACCAGCTGACCTCGCTGCCCGACTGGTTGCCGGCGATGCCCCGCCTCACCTGGCTCGCCTTCGCCGGCAACCCGTTCAGCGATGCCAACGAAGCCGTGGCGCTGGCGAACCATCCGATTCCGCCGGTGCCGCGAGAAGCCATCACGCTCGGGGAGATGCTCGGCCAGGGCGCATCCGGCCTCATCTACCGCGCGACCTGGCAACCCGTTGGCCAGCCGCCGCGCGCCATGGCGGTCAAGCTGTTCAAAGGCAGCATGACCAGCGACGGCCTGGCGCATAGCGAGATGGCCGCCAGTGTCGCGTCGGGCGAGCACCCGAACCTGATGCGTGTGGCCGGGCCGTTGGTCGAGCATGCCGACGAAGCGCCAGGACTGCTGCTCGAGCTGATCGGGCCGCAGTTCCAGCCGCTGGCCGGCCCGCCGTCATTCGAGAGCTGCACACGCGACTGCTACGCCGCGAATCAGCGCTTCAGCTTGGAGCAGACGCTGGGGATAGCCCGGGGGGTGGCGTCGGTCACGGCTCACCTGCATGAGCTCGGCGTCCTGCACGGGGACCTGTACGCCCATAACCTGCTGGTCGACTCCTCAGGCCGATGCCTGCTCAGCGATTTCGGCGCCGCCTCGTTCTTCGAACCCGGTACCGTCCAAGGGCTGGCGCTGCAGCGGGTCGAGGCAAGAGCGTTCGGTTGCCTGCTCGAAGAGCTGCTCACGCGTACCGAAGCCGCCGGCCAGCCCACCCGCCTCGATGCACTCTGGCAACTGCAGCGCCGCTGCGCCGCGGAGCAGAGCGCCGAGCGCCCCACCTTCGAGTGGCTATCGGGGCAACTGGCCACCCTCCAGTAATCGCGTCGGCGGCCGAAATGCAAACGGCGACACACTTTCAGCGCCAGCCAGTGATAAGGATGCGGTAGATGCAAGACCTCGATATCCAGCAGGACCCCTTCGTCATCGGCCTCAAGGAACGCCTGCCAGGCGAGCTGCGGGACAGCTTCAGCGATGAGCAGCTCGAAGCCCTGAAGATCGCCTTCGGCGCGAGAAAGTGGGGCCAGCATCGGGTGGACCTGCGAGCAACCATCCGCATCTGGCGCTGGCGCTACTATTTCGTGCTGCTGGCCGGGCGCAACAAACGCGACCTCACCCGCGGTCAGCAGGAACTGTCGCGCGCGGCCAAGGCCGGCACCATCGCGGTCTTCCTGCTGTTTTCCCTGCTGCTCGGCCTGGCGGTGCTGTACCTGATCAAGTCGGCGCTGGGAATCGACGTGCTCCCGGGCTTTTCGCTCGGGCTGTGGGACTGGTTCAAGGCCACCCTGCGCTAGCGCAGCAGCCGCACGGCGTCTTCCTCTCCCAGGTATTCGACGAGAATCCGCCGCCAGCTGCCGTCGCGCTGCATTTCGACGAAAGCGTCGGCCATGCGTTGCTGCAGCGCCTGGCCGCCGTTCAGCTGTGTGTTGCCGGCGATATAACTGTCCAGCTGCCCGATGGGCCGGCCCATGGTCAGGGTCTGCGAGTAACCCAGGCGGCGCCACAGGTAACGGGCGCGCAACTCGATTTCGTACCAGGCCACCACACGGCCACTGTTCAACAGTTCGGCCCCCTGCTCGGGGTCGGCGACCTCGACGATCTGCTGGCCCTCCCGCAGCTGCGCGCGCAGCTCCTGCGCACGCGGCGTACCGCTCATGACCGCAACGGGGCCGCTCGCCAGGGCGTCGGCCAGCGTGTCGAACGGCCGACCGAGACTTGCCACGCAATAGCGGGTGGAGAGCACATCCACCAGCCAGATGAACTTGTCTTCGCGCTCGGGGAAACGTCCCAGGTTGAGCACTAGCCCGGACGGGTCGGCTGCCGCCTCATGCTGAACACGGCGCCAGGGCACGCTGCGAAACAGGCATTCGAGCTGCAGCCGTGCGCAGAGCTGCTCGCTGAGTTCGCCGAACAGCCCCGGCGCCTGCTCGGTGCCGCCGGCGAACGGCATCTGCCCATGGCCTACATAGATATTCACCGGCGCGGCCGTCGCCGAGGCCGCCACGCACGCCCACAGCAGGCCAACCGCCCCGCATCGCCAGTTCGATTTCTTTGAGTCCTTCGGCACCGACTTCTCCTTACCCTGACATCACGGGCGCCCCATTGGGATGCCCGACCGAGGTCGCATCGACGCGTGCACGCGGCGTGCTGGAGTTTTAAAGGGCGTAGCGTCTTAAATCAACCTCGACGAATGGAGGCGTTGCAGTCTCCCGCCTCGCCAGGTGGATACGCGCTGCTAGACTCCCGTTACGGAGGGCCTGCCCATGACCGAAGAATCGGATGAAAAACCCCTGACGTTCGGCGAGATGCTATCGAGCGTGCTGGCCGCGGCGCTCGGCGTACAGAGCGGCAAGAACCGCGCCCGCGACTTCTCGCGGGGCAAGCCGGTGCATTTCATCCTGCTGGGCCTGGGCTTCACCGCGGTCTTCGCGCTGGCGCTCCTGGGCATCGTGCTGCTGGTCATACACCTCGCAACGCCCTAGCCGGAGGCCTCGGCGCTACTGGTGGCTGACCCAGAATACCGCGGTGGCGACCGCCAGCATGATCAGAACGAAGATCGCGACGGCATCGACACCACTGTCACGGTTGTGCGGATCGAATTTCTCGGTCATGGCCTATCCCCTGTCGTTGTGCTTATGGGGCTTGAGTTAAGACGACAAGCGCCCTGCCCTCAAGTCGGCGGACCGCCTGGGCGTTAGCACTATTAGTTCGCTTCATATACAAAAACATCACTTTTGCACATAACGCCTTGCTGCTATCGTGCCCGGCTCTGCGAAGTGCGCGGCCGTGCGCGCATTCAGCCGTAAGCAGCCTGACCGACAGGAATCTTCATGTACGTATACGACGAGTACGATCAACGGATCATCGAGGACCGCGTAAAGCAGTTCCGCGATCAGACCCGCCGCTATCTGGCCGGTGAACTGAGCGGAGAGGAGTTCCGCCCGCTGCGCCTGCAGAACGGCCTCTATATCCAGCGCTATGCGCCGATGCTGCGGATCGCCGTACCTTATGGGCTGCTGGGCAGCCACCAGCTGCGCAAGCTCGCACACATCGCCCGCCACTACGACAAGGGCTACGCCCACATCAGTACCCGTCAGAACGTGCAGTTCAACTGGCCCGACCTCGAGGACGTACCCGAGATTCTCGCCGAGCTCGCCACGGTGCAGATGCACGCCATCCAGACCAGCGGCAACTGCATCCGCAACACCACCACCGACCAGTTCGCCGGCGTCGCGAAGGACGAGCTGGTCGATCCGCGCCCCTGGTGCGAAATCATCCGCCAGTGGTCGACCTTCCACCCCGAATTCGCGCATCTGCCGCGCAAGTTCAAGATCGCCGTCAATGGCGCGGTCAGCGACCGCGCGGCGATCGAAGTGCACGACATCGGCCTGGAGGCCGTACGTAACGATGCCGGGGAGCTGGGCTTCCGCGTCTCGGTGGGCGGTGGCCTGGGTCGCACGCCGATCGTGGGCAGCTTCATCAACGAATTCCTGCCGTGGCAGCACCTGCTGACCTACCTTGAGGCGATCCTGCGGGTGTACAACCGCTACGGGCGTCGCGACAACAAGTTCAAGGCGCGCATCAAGATCCTGGTCAAGGCACTGACGCCGGAAGTCTTCGCCGAGCGCGTGGCGGCCGAATGGGCGCACCTCAAGGATGGCCCGACCATCCTCACCGAAGCCGAAGTCGCACGCGTCTCGGCGTTCTTCGTCGAGCCGGCCTACGAAGCGCTGGAAGACCAGGACGCCACGTTACAGGCACTGGACGCCGAGCATCCCGGCTTCGCCCGCTGGCGCACGCGCAACGTCTTCGCGCACAAGAAGCCGGGTTATGCCGCCGTGACGCTGTCGCTCAAGCCGACTGGCACGGCCCCCGGCGATATCACCGACAAGCAGTTCGATGCACTGGCCGACCTGGCCGACCGCTACTGCTTCGGCGAGGTCCGCACCTCCCACAACCAGAACATCATCCTTGCCGACATTCGCCAGAGCGACCTGTTCACCCTCTGGGGCGAACTGCGCGAACTCGGGTTCGCGACGCCGAACATCGGCTTGCTGACCGACATCATCTGCTGCCCGGGCGGTGATTTCTGCTCGCTGGCCAATGCCAAGTCGATTCCGATCGCCGAGGCGATCCAGCGCCGCTTCGAAGACCTCGACTATCTGTTCGACATCGGCGACATCGACCTCAACATCTCCGGCTGCATGAACGCCTGCGGCCACCATCACGTCGGCCACATCGGCATCCTCGGCGTGGACAAGAAGGGCGAGGAGTTCTACCAGGTCTCCCTCGGCGGCAGCGCCAGCCGCAACGCCAGCCTCGGACAGATCCTCGGCCCCTCGTTCGCCCAGGACGTGATGCCGGACGTCATCAGCAAGATCATCGATGTGTACGTGGAGAGCCGCGAGGAAGACGAGCCCTTCATCGACACCTACCGCCGTATCGGCATCGCCCCCTTCAAGGAACGCGTCTATGCAGCGAATCATTAAGAACGGCCAGGTGATCGACGAGTCCTGGCACCTGCTGCCCAAGGACACGACCCTGGAAGGCCTGTCCAACAGCGACGACGTCATCGTCCCGCTGGGGCTGTGGCTCGAGCACGGCCATGCCCTGCGCGCGCGCGACGGCGGGCTGGGCGTGTGGCTCGACAGCGACGAGGAGATCGAACTGATCGCCGACGACCTGGAGAAATTCCAGGTCATCGCGCTGAACTTCCCGGTGTTCACCGACGGCCGCCACTTCTCCACCGCACGGCTGCTTCGCGAGCGTTATGGTTACAAGGGTGAGGTCCGGGCGATCGGCGATGTGCTTCGCGACCAGCTGTTCATGATGCAGCGCTGCGGGTTCGACGCATTCGCCGTGCGTCCGGACCGTGATCCGTACGACGCGCTGCAAAGCCTCGGCGATTTCAGCGAGGCCTACCAGGCCGCGGTGGATCAGCCGCTGCCGCTGTTTCGCAGACGTCAGGGCTGAGCCTGCCGCTTGAACGAAAAACCCGCCGATTGGCGGGTTTTTCGTTTTTCATCACTGGTACATCCAGAAATTGGGATGTTCGAGTGGGGTCTGGTTCGACGAGGTGCCGGCTGTCTCGGAGGTGCTGCGCTTGAACAATGCGACCAGTGCTTTCATGGTGATTCCCTGCAGTTGCGTTGAGATGGCGCTAATCTCTCTCAATCGATCACTGCAGGGTAGTTGGCGTTCTCTATCGCACCGATTGACACTCAGTCCAGTCTGACGAGTGTCCGCCCGACCTGCCCTGCTGCCAGTATCCGCTCGATCTCTGCCGGCAGCTGCCCGAGTTCCACCTCGTGAGCCAGGTCCTCAAGGGCCTGGATCTTCCACTGCAGCGAAAGCTTGTCCCACATCGAGGCCTTGACCACCAGCGGCAGCTCGACCGAATCGACACCCAGCAGATTCACGCCCCTGAGAATGAAGGGCAGCACGTTGCCCCTGAACTCCGTTCCGGCGGTCAGCCCGCAGCAGGCCACGCTCGCGCCACGATGCAGCGACTTGACCACGTTGAACAGGACGTCGCCCCCCACGGTATCGACGGCACCGGCCCACTGTTCCTTGAGCAGCGGCTTTTCCGCACCGGTCTGCAAAGCAGCGCGATCGACGATCTGGCTGGCGCCCAGGCGGGTCAGGAACTCGCCCTGGTCCGTCTTGCCCGTCACCGCCGCCACGCTGTGGCCGAGGCTGGCCAGCAGCGCCACGGCGATGCTACCGACCCCACCGGTGGCGCCGGTAACCAGGATCGGGCCGGCGCCGGGCTGCAGACCGGCCTGCTCGAGTTTGTCGACGCAGAGCCCGGCGGTCAGGCCCGCAGTACCGAGGATCATCGCCTCGCGCAGGCTCAAGCCGTGCGGACGCTTGATCACCCAGGCCGCCGGCACGCGGATGTACTGTCCGAACCCGCCCGCCGTGTTCATCCCCAGGTCGTAGCCGGTGACGATGACCTCATCGCCCTCTGCGAATTCGGGCACCGCGGAAGCCGTCACCACTCCGGCCGCGTCGATGCCCGGCGTATGCGGGTACTGCCGGGTGACGCCACGGTTGCCGCTCGCCGACAACGCATCCTTGAAGTTGAGCGACGAGTAGCGAACACGGATCAACACATCGCCTTGCGGCAGGTCATCGACGTGGCGTTCGACCACCGCGGTCGTGAACCGACCGTCGGCGCCTTCGCGGGCCTGCAGTGCCTTGAAGCTGCTCATCGCGCTCTCCTATTGCCAGAAACGTTGTTCGTTCAGCCGGGTCCAGCCCTTGAGCAGGCCATGCTCGAGCGTGGCGCTCGCCGCCATGCCGAAACGCTCGGGCAGGCTCTTCTTCTGTGCGTAGTGCAGCTGGAACAGCTCGCACTCACCAGCCCGCTCGGCCAGGTATTCATCGCTGGTCTTGATCTCGTCGATCAGCTGCTTGCCGAGCGCCGCGGTGCCCAGCCACACCTCGCCGGTCGCCACCTCGTCGATCGCCAGCTGCGGGCGATAGCGGGCGACGAAGTTCTTGAACAGCTCGTGAGTGGTTTCCAGGTCGTCCTGAAACTTTTCCCGTCCTTTTTCGGTGTTCTCGCCGAATACCGTCAGCGTGCGTTTGTACTCGCCCGCCGTGAGCACCTCGACATCCACGTCGTGCTTCTTGAGCAGGCGATGGACGTTGGGCAGCTGAGCGACCACGCCGATCGACCCCAGGATCGAGAACGGCGCCGCGAGGATCTTCTCGCCGATGCACGCCATCATGTAGCCGCCGCTGGCGGCCACCTTGTCGACGCACACCGTCAGCGGCACGCCCGCCTGGCGGATGCGCACCAGTTGAGACGCCGCCAGCCCGTAGCCATGGACCATGCCGCCACCGCTTTCCAGACGCACCACCACCTCGTCCTTCGGTGTGGCCATCGTCAGCAGCGCGGTAATCTCGTGGCGCAGGTTGTCGACCGCCGACGCCTTGATATCGCCATCGAAATCGAGCACGAACACCCGTGGCTTGTCGGCGCCGCCTTTCTTCGCCTGCTTGGCCGCCTTGGCCTCGCGCTTGCGTTGCGCCTTGTAGGTGTCCTTGTCCCAGATCGCCTGCTCAAGGCGCTCGCGCATCGCCTTGTAGAAATCGTTGAGCTTGTGCACTTCCAGGTGACCCCCGGACTGCTTGGCACGCCCCCTGCGCAGGGACGCGATGGTCACCAGCACGACGATGATGGCCACGACCAGGGTCACGGTCTTGGCCAGAAAGCTTGCGTAATCGGCAAGAAAATCCACACGTCCTCCTAAATTCACACGCCAACCGCCCGCAGAGCGCTGCCTGGGGTAATCGCTCAAGCATACCGGCGCGGTGGAATACGGGCCAGCGAGCGCAATTCAAACAAGCGTATGATTTGTCGTTGACACCCGTGGGGTATGTCCCTACCCTCGCGAAAAAACAGCGCTAGCGGGGCAGCGGGCATGGGCAGTATCTACCTGATCAGGCATGGTCAGGCGTCTTTCGGCGCAGATAACTATGACGTGCTCTCCCCGCTGGGCCACCTGCAGGCCCAGGCCGTCGGCGATCACCTGGCCCGGCTCGGCATCCGTTTCGATCGTTGCCTCTGTGGCGAACTGGACCGCCAGCGCGATACCGCACGCGCCGCGCTGCAGCGCATGAACGACGCCGCGAGCCCGCCGCTGGAGGTGGAAATCGACGCGGCCTTCAATGAATTCCATGCCGACGAGGTCATCCGCGCGCACCTGCAGGATCTGCTCGCCGTCGAGCCGCACGCCATGGACATCTTGCGCAACGCCGCCGATCACCGCGCCGAGTTCCAGCGCCTGTTCAGCTACGTGATCGCGCGCTGGGTATCGGGCGACCACGACAAGGAAGGCCTGGAAAGCTGGCAGACCTTCGTCGACCGCGTCCAGGGAGGCCTCGACCGGCTGCTCGCCCACGCGGGGAACAAGGACCGCATCGCCGTGTTCACATCCGGCGGAACCATCACCGCCCTGTTGCAACTGGTTATTGGCGTGCCGCCGATCAAGGCGTTCGAGTTGAACTGGCAGATCGTCAACACATCCATCAGCCTCCTGAAGTTTCGCGACCGAGAGGTCGCACTGGCTTCCTTCAATAGTCACGCGCACCTGGAACTGTTGAAGAAGCCGGAGCTTGTCACCTACCGATAGGCTCCAGCAGCCCGCGAGGTATCGCGGCGTGTCCCTCCCCACACCCACAAGGAAATGACCATGAGCAACGTCGACCAAACCATCCAAGGCATGAAGGCGAAATTCAATTCCAGCGCGGCCGCCGGCCTGGACCTGATCTTCCAGTTCAACATCACCGACGCCGACAACTACTACATCGTGGTCAAGGACGGCACCTGCGACATCCAGCAGGGCGACTCCAGCGACGCCAACGTCACCCTGATCATGGATAGCGAGACGCTGCAGGGCATCATGACCGGCGAAACCGACGGCATGCAGGCCTTCATGTCGGGCAAGCTGCGTACCGAGGGCGACATGATGCTGGCTCTGAAGCTGGGCGAACTGTTCCCCAACTGATGACGCCGCTCGTTTCGCCGTAGAAAGGAACCGAAGCCCTCTGGCTTCGGTTTTTTTTTGCCTGGCCGCCCGCAATCAGGCGCTCTGATCGAAGGGCAACACCCGCGCCGATAATGCCGGGGCCAGGGTTGGCGATACCGGGGCTGCCCATTAAATTAGTGAATCGTCTCGAGCACCGAACATAATTAGAAGGGATAGACATGGCGCTTACCGACCAGACCAGCGCGATTCGCCAAGGTGAAGAACTGCCTGCGGACGTGATCGACGCTTACCTCAAGGCGCACATTGGAGGCCTCGAGGGTACGCCTCGCATCACCCAGTTCCCAGGCGGAGCGTCCAACCTGACCTACCTGCTCGAGTACCCCGGCCAGGAATTCGTCCTGAGGCGACCGCCGTTCGGCCACAAGGCCAAGTCGGCCCATGACATGGGACGCGAATACCGGATTCTCAACCAGCTCAACTCGGGCTTCCCCTACTGCCCCAAGGCCTATGTGCACTGCACCGACGAATCGGTGATCGGCGCTGAGTTCTACGTAATGGAGCGCGTCAAGGGCATCATCCTGCGCGCCGAACTTCCGCCGGAGCTGGGCTTCGATGCATCGCAGACGCGAGCACTCTGCGAGAGCTTCATCGACAAGTTCGTCGAATTGCACAACGTCGACTATCAGGCGTGCGGCCTGGGCGACCTGGGCAAGCCCGAAGGCTACGTGAAACGCCAGATCGAAGGCTGGATCGACCGTTACGAGAAGGCCGTGACGCCCGACGCGCCGGGCTGGGAGCCAGTCAAGGCCTGGCTGAAGGACAAGATGCCCGCCAACCACCCCAAGCCTGCGATCGTCCATAACGACTACCGTTTCGACAACGTCATTCTCAGCGCCGAGAACCCGATGCAGATCATCGGCGTGCTCGACTGGGAACTGACCACCCTCGGCGATCCGCTGATGGACCTGGGCAATACCCTCGCCTACTGGATCGAAGCGGATGATCCGCAGCCGATGCAGCTGATCCGCCGCCAGCCGAGCCATATGCCCGGCATGCTCACCCGCCAGGGGTTCGCCGACTACTACGCCAGCCGTGCCGGAATCGAGATCCCCTGCATCGACTTCTACTATGTCTATGGCCTGTTCCGCCTGGCCGGAATCGTCCAGCAGATCTACTACCGTTATCACCACGGCCAGACCCAGGACAAACGCTTCGCCCAGTTCATCCACATGAACAGGCTGCTGGAGCAGAAAGCCTTGCAGGTGATCGGCCAGTCTTCGCTTTGAGCCCGTACGCCCAATATCGCGGCGAGCGGCGCCGCTGACCAACAACAAGGAATCCCGACATGCCTAAGACCACCCTTTTCGACCTGGACGGCAAGATCGCCTTCGTCTCCGGCGCCAGCCGAGGCATTGGCGAGGCCATCGCCAAGCTGCTCGCCCAGCAGGGCGCTCACGTGATCGTGTCCAGCCGCAAGCTCGACGGTTGCCAGGCTGTGGCCGATGCGATCACCGCGGCCGGTGGCAAGGCCACCGCCATTGCCTGCCACATCGGCGAGATGGAGCAGATCCAGTCGGTCTTCGCGCAGATCCGCGAACAGTTCGGCCGTCTCGATATCCTGGTCAACAACGCGGCGACCAACCCGCAGTTCGGCCATGTGCTGGACACCGACCTCTCGGCCTTCCAGAAAACCATCGATGTGAACATCCGCGGTTATTTCTACATGTCCATCGAGGCCGGCAAGCTGATGCGCGAGCACGGCGGCGGCAGCATCATCAACGTGGCCTCGATCAACGGCGTCTCCCCCGGCAACTTCCAGGGCATCTACTCGATCACCAAGGGCGCGGTCATCAACATGACCAAGGTGTTCGCCAAGGAATGCGCCCAGTTCGGCATCCGCTGCAATGCCCTGCTGCCGGGCCTGACCGACACCAAGTTCGCTTCCGCGCTGGTCAAGAACGACGCCATCCGCGAACTCGCGCTGCAGCAGATCCCGCTGCGTCGGGTGGCCGACCCGGGCGAAATGGCTGGCGCCGTGCTCTACCTGGCCAGCGACGCCTCCAGCTACACCACCGGCGTTGCGCTGAACGTCGACGGTGGCTACCTGTCCTGACAGTGCCGCTGGAACGAAAAAGGGAGCCTGTTGGCTCCCTTTTTCGTTCGTATCGGTATCACCAGTCCTTGAGCGCCTGGGTCGCCGCCGGGTTCATCGGCTGTACCATCAGGCCGGTCGGCGCCAGGCTCACCTGGAACACCGCACCGGCGGCGACAGGCATGTAGTTGACCCGGCGCGCCTCGGAATCGACGAGATACAGGTCGCGCCCACTCAGGCGCAGCCAGCGCCAGAAGTCCAAGCCCGCCGGGCTTTCGGACAGCGACACCAGCGCATGTCGCGCCTGCCCCTGTTGCTCGACGGCCAGGTAGCGCCCCGACAGCCTGTCGAGGCGGTAGCCGGGCTCCAGCCCGATCAGATCGGCCAGCCCTTTCCAGCGCAGGATGCGCATGTCCAGCTGCCAGAGATCCCCCTCCAGCGTGACACGACGCTCGCCATTGCCCTGTACCAGCCTGACGTCGTAACGCTGCGGGCCATCGGCATTGAAGGTCAGCGTCGCCACCGGACCGGCCTCGGGCAACGGCCGGTAGTTGTGCACGTCATAGGCAATCACCCCGATCAACGAGCCCAGGGCCAGCACCACGAGCCCGAAGGTACCGCGCAGCCAACCCAGCAGCCACTGCCCGCCCAGCAACAGGCGCAACGCCACCAACACCACGATCAATGCCAGAAACGCGACGGCTATTGCCAGCCCAAGGTATTGCATGAGGATTCATCCTTGCCTGTGGAAGGCCGAAATTATCCGTGCGCCTTTGCGCGCCTACCGACGACTGCTTGGCACATTGATCATCGGACGGAGCGGCGCATGAAGGCGATGGGGAGTGGTTCGCAGTCGCTCAGCGCGGAAGGGCCGGCGGCTCCAGCCCCAGGCGCGACGCCACGTAGAGATCGATCAGGTATCGCGCGATGGATTGCCGGGCGGGCAGCCCAGGCAGCGCATGGATGGAAAACCAGCGCGCATCCTCGATCTCCTCGGGCTGCGGCACGATTTCGCCGCCGTCGTACTGCGCATGGAAGCCGAGCATCAGCGAATGGGGAAAGGGCCAGCCCTGGCTGCCGATGTACCTGAGGTCGCGAATGGAAACGCCCACTTCCTCACGCACCTCGCGCTCGACGCACTGCTCGAGCGACTCGCCCGGTTCGACGAAACCGGCCAGGGTGCTGTAGACCCCGGGCGCGAAACGTGGCGAACGCGCCAGCAGCAGTTCGTCACCACGGGTGACCAGCACGATCATGCTTGGCGACAAGCGCGGGTACTGGTGCAACCCGCAGGCCGGGCAATGCATGGCGCGCTCGCCGGTGCGCTGCTGCATGGGGCTGCCGCAGCTGCCGCAGAAGCGGTGCTGATGCGCCCAGGTACCGATCTGCGCGGCGAATCCCAGCATGCGGAACAGATCACGGTCACCGTCCTGCAGCATGAACTGCCTCAGGCCCTGCCAGCGTGCGCCGGGGACGTCCTCGAGCTGGGCCAGCTCGAAGAGGAACACCGGCTCTCCGTCGAAATACCCCAACCCCTGTTCGCTGACCACGCCCAGGTCGAGCCGGCGCAACCAGTCCCGCGGGAACAGCACGCCGTTGTCGTCGAACAGGAACTGCTGCTGGCTGTGTACCAGAGCCCACCCGCCCGGCATTGCCGGATCGAGCAGCTCGGGCTGCCAGCGAAGGCTCATCAGGCCGCCACCGGGAGACCCAGGGCTCGCACGCTCTCTGCCGTGAGGTCGAGCACGCTCGAGCGGCTCTGATCGCGACGCAGTACGGCGCCGCCTTCGAGGTAGTACTCGAGGCTGGTCAATGCGTCGGCGAGCGTTTCGAGCATCTGCTCGGAGGGCATCTGCGGGCTGTCGATCATTTCCTTCTGGATGTATTCGGCGCAGGCGCCGATGAGCTCCGCCGCACGATCCTGATCGAGGAAGGTCAGCCCGCCACGCACGGCCAGCAGGCTGAACGGCACGTTGGCCAGGTGCAGCTTGTCGCCGTTGGATTCGAGGTAGGCGGTGATCGCGCGCTTGGCCAGTGCCAGACCGGCGGTGGCCTCGTCGAGCACGACGATGCGCGCCTCGGTCAGCTGGTGGTTGGCGAAGGTCTCGCCTTCCTGGCCGGGCTGCGCGATCTGCGGACGTGCATCGCGACGCTCGCCGCGCTCCAGGCTGGCGACCATGCTCTCGACATAAAGCACCGCATCGGCAAGCTTCTGCAGCGCATCGGGCTTGGGCGCTTCGTCATGGCTCCAGGCACTGACCACCTGCAGTTGTGCATGCAGCGCGTTGGCCGCGGAGGAAAGGCCCACCATGCTCAGGGTCTTCGCCAGTTTGGCGATCAGAGTATGCAGCGAGGAGAAAGCCTCGGCCGGCGCGGTGCCGCGCTCGACCAGGTCGAGCATGTCCTTGAGGCTGGCCATTTCTTCGCGGATGGCCGAAGACAGGGACTTCATCACCGCCTGCCCCGGACCGGACAGGCGATGGTATTCCTCTTCGAGCATGTGATCGGTGAACGGCAGCGAGGCCAGACCGAAGACATCACGCACCTGGCTGACGGTAGGCCCCGAGCTGTCGGCCAGGGCCACCAGATAGAGGAGTTCCTTGAGCAGGTTGCGCGGAGCCTCGTAATTCGGGTTGGCGACGACCTGCCGGAGTTCGCGATCGAGCCGGGAGAACAGCTGCTTGCGCGACCTGCGCGGCAGCAGCTGGCCGTCGAGTTGCGCCTCGAGCGCCGCGCTGCTCAGCCAGCACAGTCGGCCGCTGGGATGGTGACAGAACAGTGCGTCGAGGCGGGTCAGCGCACGTCCCATCAGCTTCAGGCTGGCCGGCAGGTTTTGCTCGCGAATGAAGCCAAGCAGGCCGATCTGATACATGTGGCGCAACCGGCGCGCCTCGCCCGCCAGATCAGCCGGCGTGCTGGGCGCACGCGCCAGGGCTGGACGCGGCTGGTCGAGCCGTACGCTGAAGAAGAAGCTTTCCGGCAGGGGCGGCTGCGCCGCGGCAAGGCGCAGGGCATTGATCGCCGGCAACAGCAGCTCGGGAATTTCCTGGCGGCTGGCATCGACGCTCTCCAGGTAACGCCCCAGAACGTAGAGCGCATTGCTCAACGCCGCGAGCTGGGTGTCGCGATCTTCGCCGGCACCGACCGGTATGTCGGTCGCCAGCTGCAGGATCTCCTGCGCCAGCAGCTCAGCACCGGTGAGCTCGATGAGGTTCAGCGTGCCGCGCACCTGGTGCAGGCTTTCGACCGCCTGCTGCAGCAGGCTGCCGTTGTTGCGATCGACGATGAAGTGTTCAAGGCTCTGCTCGGCCTCTTCCATGGTGGCGAACAACTCATCGCGAACGAGACTGAGTGATGTAGCTCCAGTAACCATGCCTAGTGCGCCTCCCGCGCAACGTTCAGGTGGTGCATCAGTCGGCAAAGTCCGGCTTCTGTTTACTCATGTGCGCTGCCATGGCGACCTTCAGATCGGCCGACTGCAGCATGGCAGCGTTCCAAGTGGCGATGTATTCCAGGCCGTCATCGACGCGGTGATCGCGCATGTAGCGGATCATCTCCTTGGTCCCCCGAATCGCCACCGGGGATTTCTCGGCAATTTCACGTGCCAGGGCGAATACGCCGTCGAGCAGTGCGGCCTGATCGGCGTAGGTGCGGTTGACCAGCCCGATGGACCTGGCCTCCTCCCCCTCGATGGTACGGCCGGTGTATGCCAGTTCACGCATCATGCCGTCGCCGATGATCCGCGGCAGCCGTTGAAGCGTGCCGACGTCCGCCGCCATGCCCATGTCGATCTCGCGGATGGAGAACTGCGCGTCCTCGGTACAGTAGCGCATGTCGCAGGCCGAGATCAGATCGATCGCGCCGCCCAGGCAGTAGCCGTGGATGGCCGCGATCACCGGTTTGCGGCACAGGTCCACGGCATTGAACGACGCCTGCAGCGAAAGGATCTTGCGCCGCAGCCGCTCGGCATTGCGACCGACGTCCTTGCCCAGCTCGCTGGCCGCCTGGGCCAGAAGCTGCAAATCGATACCTGAAGAGAAGTGCTTGCCCTCGCCGGACAACACGACCACGCGCACCTCGTCCGTCTCGTCTATCCAGCGGAAGATCTCGACGATCTCCAACCAGAAGTCGGCGTTCATGGCGTTGACCTTCTCGGGTCGGTTGATCACCACATGGGCAATCTTGTCGGCCAACTCTATACGGAAGGCTTTGTACTCGATCACGCTATCTTCCTCGACAGCCAGGGCATTCAATATGCAAGACAGAGGTCTAAACCGCGCAACTATAACAAGCGCAGGGGGAATGTCGATGCGGGACGATGTGAATCAGCCCACGGCATGAGTTAAGAAGCGTTTTGACGTTCCCCCCATAAGCCTCTGATAGACGGCAAAAAGCGGCTCAGATCCCGCTGATGCAATCGACCGTGTAGCGCGCGCCCGACGGGCCTGCTTCGTTCTGCAGGCCGTGGACGTCGGCATCGAAACCGGGAAAGCGCGAGGCGAACGTCTGGGCGAAACGCAGGTAATCGAGGATCGAACGGCTCTGCGCGGTAAACCGCTCGCCGGGCATGATCAGCGGGATACCCGGCGGATAAGGTACCAGCATCACCGCGGCCACGCGCCCTTCCAGCTCGTCGATCGGCACCGCCTCCACTTCCCCGCGCACCAGCTTGTCGTAGGCATCGGCGGGCTTGAGCGCCTGCTCGGGCAGGACGGTGTACATCCTTCGCATCGCGCGCGCGGTGGCATTCTCGCGGTAGCAGCCGTGCAGCGCGTCGCAAAGATCGCGCAGCCCCATGCCCTGGTAGGTCGAGCCGCCGGCCCGGGCCACCGAAGGCAAGGCGTCGCACAAGGGCAGATTGGCATCGTAGTGGCGCTTGAACTCCAGCAGTTCGGTCAGCAGCGTGCTCCACTTGCCCTTGGTGATGCCCATGGAAAACAGCACGAGCATGGAGTACAGCCCGGTCTTCTCGACGACCAGGCCGCGCTCCCAGAGAAACTTGCTGACCACCGCCGCCGGGATACCCTTCTCGCCCAGCCCGCCGGATGCGGTAAGCCCGGGGGTGACCAGGGTGACCTTGATCGGGTCGAGCAGCACGTAGTCCGGCGCGATCTCGCCGAAGCCGTGCCAGGGCGCATCGGGTTCGAGCAGCCAGTCGCCCACCTTCACCTCGTCGACACCCTCGGCCGATTCGGGCTGCCAGATGCCGAACCACCAGTCGCCTGCCGGCAGATTCGCGCCGAGGTTGGCCAGCGCGCGACGGAAACTCAGGGCCTCGTCGAAGGTTTCCTGGATCAGCGAGCGGCCGGCCGGCCCTTCCATCATCGCCGAAGCGACATCGAGGGAAGCCAGGATGCCGTATTGGGGCGAGGTGGAAATGTGCATCATGAAGGCTTCGTTGAACCGGTCGCGGTCGAGCTGACGCGTCTGGCTGTCCAGCACGTGGATCATCGACGCCTGGCTGAAGGCCGCGAGCAGCTTGTGGGTCGAATGGGTGGTGAACACCAGCGGCCCCTGCTCCCGCGTGTCCATCCCGTAGCGACCGTCGTAGAACTCGTGGAATGCCGCGTAGGCATACCAGGCCTCGTCGAAATGCAGCGCCTGCACCGAATCGCCCAGCGTGCGCTTGATCAGGTTGGCGTTGTAGCACAGCCCGTCGTACGTCGAGTTGGTCACCACCGCCAGGCGGACGTTGGGCTCACGGCCGCGCGTCAGAGGGTTGGCCTCGATCTTCGCCCGAATGGACTCGCGGCTGAACTCGCCGAGCGGAATCGGCCCGATGATTCCCAGTTCGTTGCGCGAGGGTGTGAGGTACAGCGGTATCGCCCCGGTCATGATGATCGAATGCAGGATCGACTTGTGACAGTTGCGATCCACCAGCACCAGGTCGTCGCGGGCGACCATCGAATGCCAGACGATCTTGTTGGCGGTGGACGTGCCGTTGATGACGAAGAAGGTGTGGTCGGCACCGAAGTTGCGCGCCGCGCGTTCCTCCGCGGCGGCCAGCGGGCCGGTATGGTCCAGCAGCGAACCGAGCTCGGGCACCGAGACCGACAGGTCCGAGCGCAGCGTGTTTTCCCCGAAGAACTGATGGAACGCCTGGCCGACCGGACTCTTGCGGAACGCCACGCCACCGCCGTGCCCCGGGGTGTGCCAGGAATAATTGGACTCGCCGGTGTGCTGCACCAGCGCGCGAAAGAACGGTGGCAGCAGCCCTTCGAGGTAATTGCGCGCCGCGCGGGCCACCTGGCGGGCCAGGAACGGCACCGTGTCCTCATAGAGATAGAGCAGGCCCCGCAGCTCGTTGAGGTCCGCCATGGCGTCGGCCGGTGCGTTCTCGATGGTGATCTGCTCGCCGAGGGCGAAGATCGGCAACTTGGGCGCCCGCCGACGGGCGACACGGATCAGCTCGACCACGTCGTGCAGCAGGCGCTGGTTGTCCCCGGCGCCTTCGGCGGCGACCAGGATGCAGGCCAATCCGTGATGGGTCGAGGCAACGATCCGCCCCTCGACCGAGCTCACCGTCGGCAGAATGGTGAAGCCGTCCTGCTCCAGCTCCGTGGCGATGCCACGCACCCGCTCCCCGGCGACGGTGTCGGCCTTGATGTCGCGATGAACGATGAGGATTGGAAACTTGAGGTCTTTGTACATGCGCCGCCCCTGAAGGAATTCTCCTTCAGGGTAGAGCCTCGAGGGCCGCTGGCAAACCCGGCTTCGAAGGGGTCAGGCGTTCGGCGTGGAAGGCTGTTCCAGCTGCGCCCAGAGCGAGGCGCCACCGGCCGACTTCTCGATCGCCGCGAGCCGGGCGACATGCAGGGCGAGCTCTTCTTCGCTGGCACGCAACACCTGGGTGAGCCGGCGATCGGCCGGCAGGCGTCGAATCGGCGAGGGCACGGCACGGCCGCCGCTGTTCTGATCGGCCCCGTCGCTGGCCAGGGACAGGTTGGTCTGCCCGCCGGTCATGGTCAGGTAGACATCCGCGAGAATCTCGGCGTCGAGCAAGGCGCCGTGCAGGTCGCGGCCGGAGTTGTCGACGCCGTAGCGCTTGCAAAGGGCATCGAGGCTGTTGCGCTGGCCCGGGTGGCGTTCACGCGCCATCAGCAGGGTGTCGAGCACCGTGCAATGATCGGTGATCTCGGCGCGGTCGCGCTGGCCGAGCAAGGCGAACTCGTTGTTGATGAAGCCGATGTCGAACGCCGCGTTGTGGATGATCAGCTGCGAGTCCTTGATGAACTCGAAGAACTCATCGGCGACGTCGCGAAAGCGCGGCTTGTCCACGAGGAACTCGTTGGTGATGCCGTGTACCGCGATGGCGCCCTCGTCCACTTCACGATCAGGCTGCAGATAGACATGGTAATGGCGACCGGTCAGTTTTCTGCCGATGACCTCCACACAGCCGATTTCGATGACCCGGTGGCCATCGGTGACCGGCATGCCGGTGGTTTCGGTATCGAGTACTACGCTGCGCATCGGATGCTCGCTTACAAAATGGGTTGTCGTTTGGCCTGGACCACGCCACGGTTGGCCAAGAGGTCGGCGCGCTCGTTACCGGGATGGCCGGCGTGACCGCGGACCCATTCCCAGCGCACCTGGTGTCGGTTGACCTGCTCGTCGAGCTGCTGCCAGAGATCGGCGTTCTTCACCGGCTGCTTGGCGGCCGTTTTCCAGCCCCGCTTCTTCCAGTTCGGCAGCCACTCGGTGATGCCCTGCATGACGTACTGGGAATCGGTCACCAGGCGCACGTCGCAGGGCCTTTTGAGCTCGGCCAGCGCGCGGATGGCGGCCATCAGTTCCATGCGGTTGTTGGTGGTCTCGGGCTCGCCGCCCCAGAGTTCGCGCTCGACCCCCTTGTAGACCAGCAATGCCCCCCAGCCGCCAGGACCGGGGTTGCCCTTGCACGCGCCGTCCGTATAGATCTCTACCAGGGTATCGCTCATGGGTGAAAAAACGCCTCGCGCCCCGCAGGGCTGATTAAGGGAGTGCTGGCAGTCTGCAGGCTGGCGCGGCGACAGGCCTATTGCTCGACGTCGCGACGACTGAGCTTGGCGACCGGCATAGGAATCAGCTTGCCCATGCGTTCGCGGCGGTCCTGGCGCAAAGGCCGGAGCCCGGCCATCAGCTTGCGTGCCACCAGCAGGTAGAACCCGCCGGCGGGCAGCTGAACCCGCTCGCCGACCGACTCCATGCGTGCCAGGCGCGACTGCCAGCGGCTCGACGAAAGCGGCGGACAATAGCATCCGAACCTGCGTTTCTCTAGTGCGAATCCCAGCAGGTTCAGCCAGTCCCCGACGCGCGTGGCGCGAATGCAGCGCGCATGGCGAAAGGCCTCGCGGGACACTGCGCGGCGCATGCCCCAGGCGCTCCAGGGATTCACCCCGACGACCAGCAGGTGGCCGCCGGGGCGTACGCTGCGCGCCGCTTCCCGCAGCAGGGCGTGGGGCGAACAGCTGAAATCGAGCCCATGCTGCAGCACGACGATATCGGCTGCGTGCTCGCCGAGGGGCCAGGCCTGTTCGTCACAGACGATCTCCACGCCCGGCAATGCCGCGCCTATCCTGACGCTGCGCTTGATCATCGGCGACTCGGGCAGCGAGTCGGCAAAAGGGCCGTAATGCACCAGGTAACTGCCGAAGCAGCGGTCCAGTTCGTCGCCCAGAATCCGCCTTTCCTGAGCCAAGAGCTGTTGGCCGAGGGGGCCGGCGAACCATTCGCTGGCCTCGCGGATCATGTGCGACCAGGAGGAATCGAGCTGGGTGGACGGTTCGGGCTTCATCGTCAACTCCGTTCATCGATTGCGCCGGCGCCCGCCGCAGGGCCGGCCATCTGTTCAATGAGCCTGCTAGGATGCGCCTTTGTCCCTCTCTTGGCGACCGTAATATGCTCACCATCACCGCACTGCCCGCCTTCACCGACAACTATATATGGCTCCTCCAGGACGACGACGCGCGGCGCTGCGCAGCCGTCGATCCAGGCGACGCGGCCCCGGTGCTGCGCTGGCTCGAGGCCCATCCGGACTGGGAACTGACCAATATCCTGATCACCCATCACCACCACGATCACGTCGGCGGCGTCGATGCGCTGAAGGCCGCGACCGGCGCCCGGGTGTACGGCCCGGCGGCCGAGTCGATCCCCGGCCGGGACATCGCCCTGACCGACGGCGACACCCTCGAGGTGCTGGGCGCAACCCTGCGCGTGATCGCCGTGCCCGGCCATACGCTCGGGCATATCGCCTACGTCCACGAGGGCGCTACGCCCTGGCTGCTTTGCGGCGACACCCTGTTCGCGGCGGGCTGCGGGCGGTTGTTCGAAGGCACCGCCGAGCAGATGTTCCAATCCCTGCGGCGATTCACCGCCCTGCCCGCCGAGACCCTGGTGTACTGCACCCACGAGTACACACTGAGCAACCTGCGTTTCGCCCAGGCCGTCGAGCCGGGCAATGCGGCCATTCACAAACGGTTACAGGAAGTCTCCGATTGGCGTGAGCAGGGCCGGATCAGCCTGCCGAGCACACTCGCCCTGGAGCTGCAGACCAATCCATTCCTGCGCAGCGCGGAGCCCGGCGTGCGGGAAGCGGCGAGTCGTCAGAGTGGCAGCGAATTGGCCACCGAAATCGACGTGTTCGCTGCGCTTCGCGCCTGGAAGGATCGCTTCTGAATAAGGTCGACGGTGCCCCAAAACGGCGCCGCTTCGCTTGACCCCCCCTGGATGCGTTCCTAGAATCGCCCGACCTTTGCGCCCGGGAACCCCTCCAGCCAATGCTGTCAGCTCCTTTCAAACGCCTCGATTCGGACGCTTTGGCAGCCTCCGGTCGGGTGCTCGCCCTCGCGGTCTGCCTGGCCATCACCGGTTGTCAAACCACCACTGGCCAGCACGACGTCGACGCGCCTCGCAAGTCCAGCCCCTTCGCTCGCAGCCTGCAGCAGGAGCCGATCTGGCTGACCGATACGCCGACGCCGGTGACCCACGAGGATATCTGGGAGCGACTACGCGAAGGGTTCCAGTTGCAGGACCTTGCCGATTCCAACCCTCGCATCGAGCAACAGCGCCTGCTGTTCGCCAACAACACCCGCTCCGTGGAGCAGGCCACCAAGCGCGGTGCTCCCTACATCCACTACATCGTCGAATCGCTCGAAGAGCGCGACATGCCGCTGGAGCTCGCGCTGCTGCCGGTGATCGAGAGTTCCTACAACCCTCTGGCCTACTCGCGCGCCCATGCCGTTGGCCTGTGGCAGTTCATTCCGTCCACCGGGCTGCACTACAACCTGCGCCAGACCAGCTGGTATGACGGCCGGCGCGACATCACGGCCTCCACCAACGCCGCGCTGAGCTACCTCAGCCGCCTGCACGGCATGTTCAATGGCGACTGGCTGCTGGCGCTGGCGGCCTACAACGCCGGTGAAGGTACCGTCAGCCGCGCGATCGAGCGCAACCAGAAGCTCGGCCTGCCGACCGACTACTGGAACCTGGCGCTCCCGCAGGAGACCCGCAACTACGTGCCCAAGCTGCTGGCCCTGTCGCAGATGGTGATGTCGCCGCAGGCCCACGGGATATCCCTCAGCCCGATCGCCAACGAGCCGTACTTCGAAGCGGTTCCCCTCAAGCAGCATATGAACCTGGCCCAGATCGCCTCCATGGCCGACCTGGACGAAGACGAGCTGTTCCAGCTCAACCCCGCCTACAAGCAGCGCATCACCCTCGACGGCCCCCAGCAGTTGCTGGTCCCGGCGGAAAAGGCAGAAATGCTCTCCGCCAGCCTGGCGCTGATGAAACCCTCGGACGTGGTGCTCTGGCAGCAATACCAGGTACGGCGCGGCGACACCCTGAGCGCCATCGCGACCCGCCATCAACTGACGGTCAGCACCCTGCGCGAGATCAACCGCCTGAGCGACGATCGCCTGAGCATCGGCCAGACGCTCAGCATCCCGGGTTCGGCGGCAACCTCCGAGCCCGCTTCTCCGCTCGGCCAGGCCGTGGCGCGAAGCAACGTCTCGACACCCCGCAGCTACCGCGTGCGCCAAGGTGACAACCTCTGGGGCATCGCCAAGGCGCAGAACGTATCGGTACAGGACCTGCAGCGCTGGAACCGTCTTTCCGGCAGCAACCTCCGGGTCGGCCAGGCGCTCTTCCTTCAGGGACCGGCGGCCAACGTGGCGACGAAGCCCAAATCGTCCAACCCGACCTATTACAAGGTGCAGCGCGGTGACTCGCTGTACATGATCGCCAAGCGGTTCAACGTGCAGCTGCAAAGCCTGCAGAGCTGGAACCCCAGCAGCAGCGTGCTCAAGCCCGGGCAGACGCTGACGCTCTACCTTCCCTGACGCACAGCCTCGGGGCTTCGACCGAGGCCCTCCAGGCAGCGGCCGGTCAGCTGGGTAAAACGCTGGAACGCCACGAACTGCTCGTGCGTCAGGGCGCGCCCGGAGAGCCGGCTGTCGGCGTAAAGCACGCCGATCTGACGTGTACCGGCCATCAACGGCGCAATGAAGAACATCCCCTTGCCCAACCATTGGCGAATCGGCTCGCTGACCATGTCATTGAGGTTGCTGCTGGCCGGAACCCCCATCCACAGCGCTTCGCGATGGCGCAGCACGTAGCTGAAGATATGCGGCTGTCGCGGCGGCGCCACAGGCAGCAGGAACCCGTCGAGCCAGGATTGCGTGCCCTCGCCCACGGCACGCTTGGCGCGAAACATCGTCTGCTGCTCGGCAAGCACGGCGAGCATCACCCGCTCGAGACCGGCACCCCTGTGCAACCCTTCGAGCAGGGTATCCAGAATGAGCCCGACCTCTCCCCGACCCGTCGCCTGCTGGCCGAGCGCCTGCAACGCCTGCTGCATCAACGTCAGGTCCGACTGCAGCAGGCTTGCCCTGCGCTGGGCCTGCTGAAGGCTGATCTGCTCCGGATCGGTACTGGGGATCAACCGGCTCACCAGACCTGCGCCGAAGGTGGTGGCGACCTTGACGGCTTCATCGGCACTGGCCAGTACCTGGGACAGGGCCTCCTCCGGCGTCACGTCAATATAATTCGCCAGTTCCGCGATCGCCTGTTGCATGCCCGGGCTGCTCCAGCCTTCCAGCGCCGCTTCGCTGATACGCACCCCCAGGGTCACCGCACGCACCGCAGGGTCCGCGGAGCGCCCCGGACTTTGCGCGAGCACCGCCAGCTCGCCCAGCCCCCAGTTCTTGATCAGCCCCAGGGTCAGCTGACGAAAACTGGTGCCAAGGACCTGCTGAACCGCATCGTCCCGCTGCACGCCGGGTCGGGCGAGGGCTTCGGCGAGGGCATCGGCCTGCGTCCCGCCACAGCCCCAGAAGGCCAGTTCACCCAGGTTGAACAGCAGCGCCGCGATGAACACCTCCTCTTCCTGGCGCGACACGTAGCCGGCGATGTTGCGAGCCTGCACCGCGGCGTGAAACGACCGCGCGAGCAGCTCCTGCAACTGCTCGCGAGGCACGCGGGTCAGCAAGCCGTCGATCAGGCTCACCGAAAGGCTGATCAGCCGGACGTTCTCGAAGCCGATCATGACGATGGCCCGCGAGATGGTCTTGATCGTTTCCTGGGAGGGGTTGTAGTAGCTGCTGTTGCCGACCCGCAGCACCTTGGAGGTGAGCGCGGCGTCGCGCAGGAGCACATCGGCGAGCTGGCCGACCGAGGCGTCGTGAGTGAGGGTGAGGCGTTGAAGTTCGCTGACCACAGCAGCCAAGGCAGGGAGTTCCGCCTGGCTCAAGCGTTCAAGCCAGGACTGCAGACCATGGCTGTTTGTATGCACGATGACTACCTTGCCCGAAGGCCAGCGCGATAACGGTGTTTTGCCGTAGATGTACAGCCTTTTTCCTGTGCAGACAAGCTGTTACTGTACCGGGCCGAACAGCCAGAAAGCCTCGAAGCAGCCATGGATCGGATCTCCGTCTGATGCGACCCCTCTTTCTCCTGGTGACATGCCTGGCCTTGAGCTTCCCTGCCCTCGCGACCCTGAGCGAAAGCCATGGTTATGCGCAGTTCGGCACCCTCAAATACCCGGCGAATTTTACCCACTTCGACTGGGTGAACCCCGACGCGCCGAGAGGCGGTACGGTCAGGCTAATGGCCACGGGTTCTTTCGATACGCTCAACCCCTACACCTTCAAAGGCACCAGCCCCGTCGCCACGCCCGGGTTCTTCCAGTACGGCGTCAGCGAGTTCAACGAACCGCTGATGGTCGGTGGCGGCAGCTACGACCCATCCGGCGACGAGCCGGCGTCCTACTACGGGCTGATCGCCAAATCGCTCGAATACAACGAAGACCGCAGCTGGGTGGTGTTCAACCTGCGCGAGAAAGCCCGCTTTCATGATGGCGTGCCGATCACCGCTTACGATGTGGCCTACTCCTATCGCCTGCTGACCCGTGACGGACATCCGCAGTACCGGACCAACCTGCAGGGCATCAAGCGCGTCGACATCCTCAACCGGCACCGGGTCCGCTTCGTTTTCGAGCGCTCCGATCCGATGCTGATCATGCGCCTGGGCGAACTGCCGGTGCTGCCGCAGCATTACTGGAAGGATCGAGACTTCAAGGCAACGACGTTCGAGCCACCGCTGGGCAGCGGGCCTTACCGCATCGCCCAGGTCCAGCCGGGCCGCCAGGTGGTTTTCGAGCGCGTGAAGAACTGGTGGGGCGCCGACCTTGCGGTCAACCGCGGCAAGTACAACTTCGACCGCGTCGAGGTGGAGTTCTACCGCGACAGCACGGTCGCCTTCGAAGCCTTCAAGGCCGGCGAATTCGACTTCTATATCGAGCACCAGGCGAAGAACTGGAACAACGGTTACCAGTTTCCAGCCGTCTTGCGCGGCGACGTGATCCGCACGGAAATTCCCCACCAGATCCCGACGCAGACCCAGGGGCTGTTCATGAACAGCCGTCGCGCCACCTTCGCCGACCCCAGGGTCCGCGAAGCGCTGGGCATGATGTTCGACTTCCAGTGGACCAACCGCGCGCTGTTCTATGGCGCCTACCGGCGCAGCGAAAGCTTCTACCCCAACAGCGAGTTCGCCGCGACCGGCATTCCGGAAGGCGGCGAATGGCTGCTGCTCTCGCCATTTCGCAAGCAGCTGCCGCCCGCCCTGTTCACCGAGCCCTTCAAACTGCCGCACACCGAAGGCCGGGGTATCCCCCGCGAGACGCTTCGCAGCGCGCTGGGACTGCTCGAGGAGGCCGGCTGGAAGCCGTCGCGCCAGCGGCTGCGCAACGCACAAGGCCATCCGCTGACGTTCGAGATCCTGCTGGTCAACCCGGGCCTGGAACGGATACTCCAGCCCTATGCGGAAAACCTCAGCCGGATCGGCATCCAGGCCAACCTGCGCACCGTCGACCGCGCCCAGTACAAGCAGCGGCTCGACAACTACGACTACGACATGATCCTCATGACCCTCAGCCAGAGCTTGAGCCCGGGCAAGGAACAATGGCTGTACTTCCACTCCAGCCAGGTGGACGTCAAAGGCGGTCGCAACTATGCCGGCGTCGCCAACCCGATCATCGACGAACTGCTGGGCAAGCTCGTCAACGCCAGCACCCGTGACGAACAGATAGCGGCAGCGCGTGCCATCGACCGCGTGCTGCTGTGGAATCACTACATCATCCCCAACTGGTTCATCAGCAACCACCGACTGGCCTACCGCAACCGGTTCGCCCACGTGGCCGCACCGCCCTACACCCTCGGGCTACGCGCCTGGTGGCTGAAGGATTTGGAGAACACGCGATGACACAACGCTTTCGGCACCCGCTTTTGCGCGCCGGTTTGCTGTCCCTGCTCTGCCTGACGGGCATGGCCCAGGCGGCGCCCCAGCATGCGCTCACACTCTATGGCGAGAAGCCCAAGTATCCGGCCAATTTCCAGCACTTCGACTACGCCCACCCCGACGCGCCCAAGGGCGGTACGCTCCGGCGCTCGGGTTCCGGCGGCTTCGATTCTCTCAATCCCTTCATCAACAAGGGCGTGCCGGCCGACGAGATCGGCCTGATCTACGACACCCTGACGACCAACAGCCTCGACGAGCCCTTCACCGTCTACGGCCTGCTGGCCGAGAAGATCGAGCGCGCGCCCGACAACAGCTGGGTCCGCTTCCATCTGCGTCCCGAAGCCCGCTTCCATGACGGCGAGCCGGTCACGGCCGAAGACGTGGTCTTCACCTTCGAGACCCTGATCAGCCAGGGCGCCCCCTGGTACCGGGCCTACTACGCCGATGTCGCCAAGGTCACCGCCGAAAGCCCCCGACGGGTTCGTTTCGACTTCAAGCACGCCGGCAACCGCGAGCTGCCGCTGATCCTTGGCCAGCTGTTGGTGCTGCCCAAGCACTGGTGGGCCGAGCGCGACTTCAACTCCAGCGGACTGGAGCCGCCACTCGGCAGTGGCCCCTACCGGATCGAACGCGTCCAGGCCGGACGCTCGGTGCGCTATCAGCGCGTCGAGGATTACTGGGGCAAGGACCTGCCGGTCAATCGCGGCTTCTACAATTTCGACCGCATCACCTTCGACTACTACCGCGACAACGACGTCGCACTGCAGGCATTCAAGGCCGGGCAGTTCGACTTCTGGCTCGAAACCAGCGCCAAGAACTGGGCCACCGCCTATGACATCCCGGCGGTAAGGGACGGGCGGATCGTCAAGGAAGAGATCGAGAACCACAATCCGACCGGCATGCAGGGCTTCATTCTCAACACGCGCCGGCCGCTGCTGCATGACCGGCGCGTACGCGAGGCCCTGGGCCTGCTGTTCGATTTCGAGTGGACCAACCGCCAGCTGTTCAATGGCGCCTACACCCGCACCACCAGCTACTTCGACAACTCGGAGATGGCCGCCACCGGCCTGCCGGACGCCGACGAGCTGAAGATTCTTGAACCGCTGCGGGGCCAGATTCCCGACGAGGTGTTCGAGCGCCCGTTCGAGCTGCCCAGGACCGAAGCCAACGGCATCATCCGCGACCAGCAGCGCCAGGCCTACAAGCTGTTGATGGACGCCGGCTGGAAGATCGAGAACGACCGCATGGTCGATACCGAAGGCAAGCCGGTGAAGCTCGAGTTCCTGCTGGTGCAGGCCGAATTCGAGAGGGTCCTGCTGCCCTACAAGCGCAACCTCGCGGATCTCGGCATCGAGCTGGAGATTCGCCGGGTCGACGTCTCGCAATACATCAACCGGCTGCGCTCGCGCGACTACGACATGATCGTCAGCAGCTTCGGCCAGTCCAACTCGCCCGGCAACGAGCAGCGCGAATACTGGCATTCCTCGAGCGCGGACAACCCCGGCAGCCGCAACCTCATCGGCCTGAAGGACCCCGCCATCGACGTTCTGGTCGACAAGCTGATCGCCGCCGATTCGCGCAAGGAGCTGGTGACCCGCACTCGCGCGCTCGATCGCGTACTGCTCTGGGGCCACTACGTGATACCCAACTGGCACATCAAGACCTGGCGCGTGGCCTACTGGAACCAGTTCGGCCATCCCGAGGTGACACCCGACCAGGACATCGGCCTGATGACCTGGTGGCGCAAGCCTGACACGCCCATGCCCAAGGCCGATCCGGACGAGGTCAAGGAAGCCGAGAAGCTGGCGGCCGATGCGGCGCCCGAAGACGACGCAGCGGAGCACTGAGCATGCTCGCTTACATCCTTCGGCGCCTGCTGCTGATCATCCCGACCCTTTTCGGCATCCTGCTGATCAACTTCATCATCATTCAGGCCGCGCCAGGCGGCCCGGTCGAACAGGCGATCGCCAAGCTCGAAGGCTTCGAGGGCGCCACCAGCCGCATCGCCGGCGGTGGCTCCGAGGTGGCGGTCGCCGGCAATACCTATCGCGGCGCCCAGGGGCTCGACCCCGAGCTGATCGCCGAAATCGAGCGCCTGTACGGCTTCGACAAACCGGCGCCGGAGCGCTTCTGGATCATGCTGCGCAACTACCTGCGCTTCGACTTCGGCGAGAGCTTCTTCCGCGACGCGAAGGTCACCGACCTGATCATCGAGAAGATGCCCGTCTCGATCTCGCTGGGGCTGTGGAGCACGTTGATCATGTACCTGCTGTCGATCCCGCTGGGCATCGCCAAGGCGACTCGCCACGGCAGCGCGTTCGACGTCTGGACCAGTTCGGCGATCATCGTCGGCTACGCCATTCCGGCCTTCCTGTTCGCCATTCTGCTGATCGTCCTGTTCGCCGGCGGCAGCTACTGGAACTGGTTTCCGCTACGCGGGCTGACCTCGAACAACTTCGACGAACTGACCATGGCCGGCAAGATTCTCGACTATTTCTGGCACCTCGCGCTGCCGGTCACCGCGCTGGTGATCGGCAACTTCGCGACCCTCACATTGCTGACCAAGAACAGCTTCCTCGACGAGATCAACAAGCAGTACGTCATCACCGCCCGGGCCAAGGGCCTGAGCAAGAATCGCGTGCTGTACGGCCACGTGTTCCGCAACGCGATGCTGATCATCATTGCCGGTTTCCCCGCCGCGTTCGTCGGCATGTTCTTCACCGGCTCGCTGCTCATCGAGGTGATTTTCTCCCTCGACGGCCTGGGGCTGCTCAGCTTCGAGGCGGCGATCAACCGCGACTATCCGGTGGTGTTCGGTACGCTGTTCCTGTTCACCCTCCTCGGCCTGGTGGTCAAGCTGATCGGTGACCTGACCTATACCCTGGTCGATCCGCGCATCGACTTCGAAAGCAGGGAGGCCTGAAATGGCGCTGTCTCCTCTGAATCAACGCCGCTTCGCCCTGTTCAAGGCCAATCGTCGCGGCTGGTGGTCGCTCTGGCTGTTCCTCGCGCTCTTCGTGCTGAGCCTGGGCGCCGAGTTCCTCGCCAACGACAAACCGATCGTGGTGCGCTACGACGGCCAGTGGTACTTCCCGGTGCTCAAGCGTTACCCGGAAACCACCTTCGGTGGCGAATTCCCGCTGCAGGCCAATTACAAGAGCCCCTATATCCAGGAACTCATCGCCGAGAAGGACGGCTGGATGATCTGGCCGCCGATTCCCTTCTACTACTCGAGCATCAACTACGACCTGCAGGTGCCCGCTCCCGCCCCGCCATCGACGATGAACTGGCTGGGTACCGACGACCAGGGCCGGGACGTCCTCGCCCGGGTGATATACGGCTTTCGCATCTCGGTGCTGTTCGCCGTCACGCTGACCCTGCTCAGTTCGATCATCGGCGTGATCGCCGGCGCACTCCAGGGGTTCTACGGCGGGTGGGTCGATCTCGTCGGCCAGCGGGTGCTGGAGATCTGGTCGGGCCTTCCGGTCCTGTACCTGCTCATCATCCTGGCCAGCTTCGTGCAGCCGAATTTCTGGTGGCTGCTGGGGATCATGCTGCTGTTTTCCTGGATGAGCCTGGTCGATGTGGTCCGCGCCGAATTCCTGCGCGGACGCAACCTGGAGTACGTGCGCGCGGCCCGGGCGCTGGGCATGCAGAACGGCGCCATCATGTTCCGCCACATCCTGCCCAATGCCATGGTATCGACCATGACGTTCGTGCCCTTCATTCTGACCGGGGCCATCGGCACGCTCACCGCGCTCGACTTCCTGGGCTTCGGTCTGCCGCCAGGCGAGCCCTCTCTGGGTGAGCTGGTGGCCCAGGGCAAGGCCAACCTGCAGGCGCCCTGGCTGGGCATCACCGCATTCATGGTGCTCGCAATCATGCTGACGCTGCTGGTATTCATCGGCGAAGCGGCCCGCGATGCGTTCGACCCGAGGAAATAAGATGGACGAGACACTCGTAGAAGTCAGGGATCTCGCCGTCGACTTCAACTCCGCCGGTACGCCGCACCGGGTGGTCGAAGGCGTCAGCTTCGATATCCGCAAAGGTGAAACGCTCGCGCTGGTCGGTGAAAGCGGGTCCGGAAAGTCCGTAACGGCCCATTCCATCCTGCGCTTGCTGCCCTACCCCAAGGCTTCGCATCCGGCCGGGCAGATCCTCTATGGCGGCAACGACCTGCTGCAGGCGAACGAAAAATCGATGCGCAAGCTGCGCGGCAACCGGATCGCCATGATCTTCCAGGAGCCGATGACCTCGCTCAACCCGTTGCATACCGTGGGCAAGCAGATCAATGAGATCCTGGCCCTGCACAAGGGGCTGCGCGGCAGGCAGGCGACGGCGCGCACCCTGGAGCTGCTGGAGATGGTCGGCATCCCGGAACCACGCAAGCGGATCCGCGCCTTTCCCCACGAGCTTTCCGGCGGGCAGCGCCAGCGGGTGATGATCGCCATGGCACTGGCCAACGAGCCCGAATTGTTGATCGCCGATGAACCGACCACGGCGCTGGACGTCACCGTTCAGCTGAAGATCCTGGAGTTGCTCCAGCAATTGCAGGCGCGCCTGGGCATGGCGCTGCTCCTGATCAGCCACGATCTGAACCTGGTCAGGCGCATCGCTCATCGCGTATGTGTCATGCAGCGCGGTCGCGTCGTCGAACAGGCGTCGTGTGAAGAATTGTTCCGCTCGCCGCAGCATCCCTATACCCAGGAACTGCTCGGTGCGGAGCCCAGCGGCAGGCCGGTGGAGACTACGCCGGGCGAGCCGTTGCTGGAGGTGAAAGACATGCGCGTGTGGTTCCCGATCAAGAAGGGACTGCTTCGGCGCACCGTCGATCACATCAAGGCCGTCGACGGAATCGGTTTCAGCCTCCTTCAGGGGCAGACGCTCGGCATCGTTGGCGAAAGCGGCTCCGGCAAGTCCACCCTTGGCCTGGCGATCCTGCGCCTGCTTTCGAGCACAGGCGAGATTCGCTTCCAGGGCCAGGCGATGGAGAAGATGTCCCAGCGCGAGGTTCGGCCGCTGCGCCGACAGATGCAGGTGGTGTTTCAGGACCCCTTTGGTAGCCTGAGCCCACGCATGTCGGTCGGCCAGATCATCGGCGAGGGCCTGCAGATCCATCGGATCGGGACGCCGGCAGAGAGGGAACAGGCCATCATCGACGCACTCGTGGAAGTAGGTCTCGATCCGGAAACCCGGCATCGCTATCCACACGAGTTTTCCGGCGGGCAACGGCAGCGCATCGCCATTGCCCGGGCTCTGGTGTTGAAACCGGCGCTGATCCTCCTCGACGAGCCGACTTCCGCGCTCGATCGAACGGTACAGCGCCAGGTGGTGGAGCTTCTGCGTTCATTGCAGGCCAAGTACAACCTGACCTTCCTGTTCATCAGCCATGACCTGGCCGTTGTTCGGGCCCTGAGCCATCACTTGATCGTGATGAAACAGGGACAGGTCGTGGAACAGGGGCCCGCAGACAGTATTTTTTCTGCACCCCAACACCCGTACACGCAGCAGTTGCTGGAATCCGCCTTCATGGCACCTGGCACTGGCGACGATAAACATGAGAGGGAACAAGCACATGGGTTTTCTAACCGGTAAGCGCGCACTGATCGTTGGCGTTGCCAGCAAACTGTCCATCGCCTCGGGCATCGCTGCGGCCATGCATCGCGAAGGCGCCGAACTGGCGTTCACCTACCAGAACGACAAGCTCAAGGGCCGCGTCGAGGAATTCGCCGCCGGCTGGGGCTCGGGACCGGAACTGTGCTTCCCTTGCGATGTGGCCAGCGACGAGGAAATCGCCAAGGTCTTCGAGCAACTCGGCCAGAAGTGGGATGGCCTGGACATCATCGTTCACTCGGTAGGCTTCGCCCCCGGCGATCAGCTGGACGGCGACTTCACCGAAGTCACCACCCGCGAAGGCTTCCGTATCGCCCACGACATCAGCGCCTACAGCCTGGTCGCCCTGGCCAAGGCCGGCCGGCCGATGATGAACGGCCGCGGCGGCAGCATCCTGACGCTGTCCTACCTGGGCGCCGAGCGCACCATGCCCAACTACAACGTCATGGGCATGGCCAAGGCCAGCCTCGAGGCCGGCGTCCGCTACCTGGCCGGCAGCCTGGGCCCAGAAGGCACCCGCGTGAACGCGGTCTCGGCAGGCCCGATCCGCACCCTCGCCGCATCCGGCATCAAGAGCTTCCGCAAGATGCTGGCAGCCAACGAGCGCCAGACCCCGCTGCGCCGCAACGTGACCATCGAGGAAGTCGGCAACGCCGGCGCATTCCTCTGCTCCGACCTGGCCTCGGGCATCAGCGGCGAAATCCTGTACGTGGACGGTGGGTTCAACACCACCGCGATGGGTGCGATCGAAGACTGATCGCCACCCTGAAACGAAAAAACCCGCAGCGATGCGGGTTTTTTGTTGCCTCAGGCGCGCTACAGCGGGGCTGCAGGCGCCTTGCTTTCAGATATCAGTAACGCTCGATCTCAGCCTCGGCTTGCTGCTTGGCGCGGAACGCGGCGAAGTCCTGCTGCCCGGCACGCGATGCGAGGAAGCGACGATAGTCCTGCTTCTCTTCATCGGACAAGGCTTCGGTCGGCTCGCTGACACCGCTCAGGCGGAGCACCACGTAATCGCCATTGGGCAGCGAAACACCCGAGTAGCTCGGCTTGTCGGCGACTTCAGGCTTGGGCATGCGGAACACCGCCTGCAGCAGCGCCGGGTCCACACCTTCCTGGTTGCGCGTGGCTGCTTCCGTCTGTTGCCACTCGACCGAACGCTCCTGCCCGTCTCGCAGACTGGCGAGCAGCTTCTCGCCTTCGCTGCGCGCCTGCTCGGTCGCCTTGTCGCGGCGAAGCTGCTCGACGATGCCGTCGCGCACCTCATCCAGCTCGAGCGCCTCGGGCTGCAGATGCTCCTTGACCCGCAGGGCGATAGACGTGTCTGGATCCAGTTCGATCACACCGCTGTTGTTGCCATCGACCAGCACTTCCTCACTGAACGCCGCCTGGATCACCTGGCGGTTGGCAGCGATCCCCTCTCCGCCTTCACGGCCGAAGGCAGGCGTGGTCTGAACCTTGAGGCCCAGCTCCTCGGCCGGCTGGCCAAGGTCGGAGGCTTCGAACGCCGCGTCTTCGAGGCGCTTGCTGGCTTCCACGAAACGCTGTTCAACCTGGCGGGCCTTGAGTTCACGTTCCAGCTCGGGACGCATGCTTTCGAGCGTCGGCACTTCCGGCGAGCGCACACCGAGCAGCTTGATCAGATGCCAGCCGAACTCCGAGCGCACCGGCTGTGACAGCTGATTCTCGTCAAGCGCGTAGAGCGCGTCTTCGAACGCCTGGTCGTACACTCCCGGGCCCGCGTAACCCAGGTCACCGCCCTCGCTTGCCGAACCCGGGTCTTGGGAAAACTCCTTGGCCAGCGCCGCGAAGTCCTCACCCGCCTCGACGCGCTTGCGGATCTCCTCGACCTTCTCGCGTGCCTGCTCGTCGCTCACGCCATCGCCCGGCTCGATCAGGATGTGCGCGGCACGGCGCTGCTCGGCAAGGTTGGCGATCTGGTTGTGGTACAGCTCCTGCAGTTCCTCGTCGGATACGTCGACCTGGTCGAAGAATGCATCCTTCTTGAGCTCAACGTACTCCAGTACCACCTGCTCGGGGGTACGGAACTGGTCGGCATGCGCTTCGTAATAGGCGCGCACCTCGTCGTCGCCGACTTCGACAGCCGCGGCATCGGCTGCGACGGTCACTGCCGCGAAATCGCGGGTCTGCCGTTCAAGCCGGGCGAAATCCTCGATCTGCCGGTCGGTCACGAAGCCCGTTCCAGCGATACCTGCCCGCAGCTGGCCGATGAGCATTTCCTGCTCCAGCAGACGACGGAACTGCATACGGGTGTAGCCCATCTGCTGCAGCACCTGATCGAACCGCGCGGCATTGAACGCGCCCTCGACTTGGAATTCAGGCGTCTGCAGGATCAGCTGGTCGAGCGACTGCTGCGAAAAGGCGAAGTCGGCCGACTTGGCCGCCTGGAGAAGCAGCATCCGCTCGATCAGGGAGTTCAACGCCGACTCACGCAGCAACCTGTCGTTGAGCAACGACGGATCGAAATCGCGGCCAAGCTGCTGGGCTAGCTGGCGGCGCTGCAGCTCTACCGCCTGGGTGAGCTCGTCCTGCGAGATCTCTTCGCCATTTACCGACGCGGCATCCCGGCTATTGCTCACCGCGTTGAAAATCGCGTCGAAGCCGGTCAGCGCCAGGAGCATGACGATGATGCCGATGATGGTTTTGGCAATCCAGCCTTGTGAATTGTCCCTGATGTTCTGAAGCATGCGTCCCCCAGGTAACAGCTGCACGTGCCTACCTGCAGCATGGGTGGAATCCAGATAGAAGAAAGGCGCATCCATGGATGCGCCTTCTCGGAGCTTTGGAGCGGTTGGGCTATCCCGGTACCGGCGCGCAACAGGCGCTGCCTGCCGGTTCAACCGCTCCAGATCAGTGCCAGTCTAACCGAGCACCGAACGGATCGGAAAACGCTTAGTTAACAGCGTCTTTCAGAGCCTTGCCAGCTTTGAAGCCCGGGATCTTGGCAGCATCGATCTTGATCGGCTTGCCAGTCTGCGGGTTGCGGCCAGTGCGAGCAGCGCGCTCTTTCACGGCGAAAGTACCGAAACCAACCAGTACCACGGAGTCACCAGCCTTCAGAGCGCCAGTGACGGATTCGATCACTGCGTCCAGCGCACGGCCAGCAACAGCTTTCGGGATATCAGCAGATGCAGCGATGGCATCGATCAGTTCCGACTTGTTCACTCTAAGTCCCCTTATTTCTGTTGAGTCTATCTATAATTTTTTAGGTGTAAGCAAAGCGGTGCTGGAATGGCACAGACACAAAGAGCCGGTTTATAACAAGGGCCTCAAAATTGTGTCAAGGAAGCCTCCGGCTAATGCGTGCTGATTCGCTCCTTGGAATCAGACTCGCGCTTGTCATCCTTTGCAACCAGATCGGGAGCCGCATCGGGCAAGGGCTCCGGCGCGTATTGCAGCGCAATTTGCAGGACCTCGTCAATCCACTTGACCGGTTTAATCTGCAGGTCCTGCTTAATATTTTCAGGAATCTCTTTCAGATCACGTTGATTCTCTTCCGGGATGATCACCGTCTTGATTCCACCCCGATGAGCGGCAAGTAACTTCTCCTTGAGTCCACCGATGGCAAGGACCTGACCACGCAAAGTGATCTCACCTGTCATTGCGACATCGGCGCGCACCGGAATGTGCGTCAATGCCGAAACCAGTGCGGTGCACATGCCGATACCTGCGCTCGGACCGTCCTTGGGCGTTGCGCCTTCGGGCACGTGAATGTGGATGTCCTGCTTCTCCTGGAAATCGGACGCAATGCCGAGGCTCTTGGCGCGGCTGCGTACCACGGTGAGCGCAGCGGTGATGGACTCGCCCATGACGTCGCCCAGCGAACCGGTCTTGATCAGTTGGCCTTTGCCCGGAACCACGGCAGACTCGATCGTCAGCAGCTCTCCACCGACCTGGGTCCAGGCCAGCCCCGTCACCTGGCCGATCTGGTCTTCCTGCTCGGCAAGACCGTAGCGGAATTTGCGTACACCCAGGAAATGCTCGAGGGAATCGGCGGTGACCTGAACCTGGAAGCGCTTCTCGGCAGCATGCTCCTTGACCACCTTGCGGCAGACCTTGGCAATCTGCCGCTCCAGGCTGCGAACGCCCGCTTCGCGGGTGTAGTAGCGGATGATGTCGAGCAGCGCCGCCTCGTCGAACTCGAGCTCGCCCTTCTTCATGCCGTTGGCCTGAATCTGCTTGGGCGCCAGGTAGCGTCGGGCGATATTGACCTTCTCGTCCTCGGTATACCCAGGCAGGCGGATGACTTCCATGCGGTCGAGCAACGGCGCAGGAATGTTCATCGAGTTCGCGGTGCAGAGGAACATCACATCGGACAGGTCGTAATCGACCTCAAGATAGTGATCGTTGAAATTGTGGTTCTGCTCGGGATCGAGCACCTCGAGCAGCGCCGAGGCCGGATCGCCGCGCATGTCGCTGCCCAGCTTGTCGATCTCGTCGAGCAGGAACAGCGGGTTGCGCACGCCGACCTTGGTCATCTTCTGGATCAGGCGACCCGGCATCGAACCGATGTAGGTTCTGCGATGCCCACGGATCTCGGCCTCGTCCCGCACGCCACCCAGCGCCATGCGCACGAACTTGCGATTGGTCGAGCGCGCAATGGACTCGGCCAGCGACGTCTTGCCCACACCGGGCGGCCCCACCAGGCAGAGCACCGGCCCCTTGAGCTTCTTCACGCGCTTCTGCACCGCGAGATACTCGAGAATACGGTCCTTGACCTCTTCGAGACCGAAGTGGTCGGCGTCGAGCACTTCTTCGGCCTTGGCCATATCCAGGCGGACCTTGCTCGCCGCCTTCCATGGCACGTTCACCAGCCAGTCGATGTAGGTGCGCACCACGGTCGCTTCGGCGGACATCGGCGACATCTGCTTGAGCTTGTTCAGCTCGGCCTGCGCCTTGGCATGGGCGTCCTTGGTCAGGCCAGCGTTCTCGATGCGCTTCTTGAGATCATCGATCTCGTTGTGGCCCTCATCGATGTCGCCCAGCTCCTTCTGAATGGCCTTCATCTGCTCATTCAGGTAGTACTCGCGCTGGCTGCGCTCCATCTGCTTCTTCACCCGGCCACGGATGCGCTTCTCAACCTGCAGCAGATCGATTTCGGCATCCAGCAACGCCAGCACATGCTCGACGCGGGCAGCCAGGTCGGTGATTTCGAGAATTTCCTGCTTCTGCTCGATCTTCAGCGCCATATGCGCGGCCATGGTATCCACTAGGCGCGACGGCTCGTCGATGCTGCTGAGCGAGGAAAGCACCTCGGCCGGCACCTTCTTGCCCAGCTGCACATACTGCTCGAACTGGCTGAGCAGGCTGCGAACGAAGACTTCCGCCTCGCGTTCGGCCACGGCCGATTCGTCGATCAGGCTCACTTCGGCGCGGCAATGCTCGTCGATCTCGTAAAAGCGCTCGATCTGCCCCCGCTGCTCGCCCTCGACCAGCACCTTGACCGTACCGTCGGGCAACTTGAGCAGCTGCAGAACGGTGGCCACGGTGCCGACCCGATAAAGAGCCTCTTCGCCCGGATCGTCGTCAGCCGGGTTTTTCTGCGCCAGCAGCAGAATCTGCTTGTCGCCGACCATGGCGGATTCGAGCGCCTCGATGGACTTCTCGCGGCCAACGAACAGCGGAATCACCATGTGCGGATACACCACCACATCGCGCAGCGGCAGGAGGGGCAATTCGATGGTTGTATTCATAAGTCTCAGCTCTACTGCGGCCCCTAGGGCCGAAACGGACAGGGTGCCCTTCGAATTAAGATGAGGGTGTCACCCTTAAAAAACAAGGACAGCGGCTAAAAAGCAAAGGGGCCCGGAGGCCCCTTTTCTATCACGCGTCAGGCGCCACCTTGGCAGGCGGCTCGCTGTTCTCGTAGATCAGCAGCGGCTTGGACGTACCTTCGATGACGCTCTCGTCGATGACCACCTTGCTGACATCTTTTTGCGACGGGATGTCGTACATGGTGTCGAGCAGCACGCCTTCGAGGATCGAACGCAGGCCACGCGCACCGGTCCGCCGCTCGAGCGCCCGATGGGCAACCGAGCGAAGCGCGTCGGGACGAAATTCCAGATCGACCCCTTCGAGTTCGAACAGCTTCGCATACTGCTTGGTCAGCGCATTCTTGGGCTCGGTCAGAATCTGGATCAGCGCCGCCTCGTCCAGCTCATCCAGGGTCGCGATGACCGGCAGACGACCAACGAACTCGGGGATCAGACCGAACTTGACCAGATCGTCCGGCTCGACGGCACGCAGCGCCTCGCCGACCTTCTTGCCCGGGTCCTTGCTGCGGACTTCGGCGTTGAAACCGATACCGCCCTGGGTGGAGCGGTTCTGAATGACCTTCTCCAGACCGGCGAAGGCACCGCCGCAGATGAACAGGATGTTGCGCGTATCGACCTGCAGGAATTCCTGCTGCGGATGCTTGCGACCACCCTGGGGAGGAACCGAAGCTACGGTACCTTCGATCAGCTTGAGCAGCGCCTGCTGCACGCCCTCGCCCGACACGTCACGCGTGATGGAGGGGTTGTCGGACTTGCGGGAGATCTTGTCGATCTCGTCGATGTAGACGATGCCCATCTGGGCCTTTTCGACATCGTAATCGCACTTCTGCAGCAGCTTCTGGATGATGTTCTCGACATCCTCGCCCACGTACCCCGCTTCGGTGAGGGTGGTCGCATCGGCGATGGTGAACGGTACGTTGAGCAGACGAGCCAGGGTTTCGGCCAGCAGCGTCTTGCCGGAGCCGGTGGGCCCGATGAGGAGAATGTTGCTCTTGCCCAGCTCGACTTCTTCTTTCTTGTCGCGCTGGTTCAACCGCTTGTAGTGGTTGTAAACGGCCACCGCCAGGATCTTCTTCGCGCGCTCCTGACCAATGACGTACTGGTCGAGGATGCCGCTGATCTCCTTGGGCGCAGGCAGCTTGTGCGCGTTGCTTTCGGCCTGGGCTTCCTGCACCTCCTCACGGATGATGTCATTGCACAGGTCGACGCACTCGTCGCAGATGAAGACCGAAGGTCCGGCAATCAATTTGCGAACTTCATGCTGGCTTTTGCCGCAAAAAGAGCAATAAAGCAGTTTGCCGGAGTCTTCGCCGTTACGGGTGTCAGTCATTCGATCAATCCAATCGGGGAAGGCTTGGAACACAAGATGAAGGCAATCGTGGGCTTTTTCAAGCCCACGAGGCAGCCGGACATCGCAGACCCTGGTGGAATCAGCTGGCGACCTGACGGTGACGCAGAACCTGGTCGATCAGGCCGTAGGTGACGGCATCGTCGCCGCTCATGAAGTTGTCGCGATCGGTGTCGCGGGCGATGACCTCGATCGGTTGACCGGTGTGCTCGGCCAGGACCTTGTTCAGCCGCTCACGGATCGTCAGGATCTCGCGGGCGTGAATTTCGATGTCCGAAGCCTGCCCCTGGAAGCCGCCCAGAGGCTGGTGGATCATCATCCGCGAATGCGGCAGGCAGTAGCGCTTGCCAGCGGCGCCGCCGGCGAGCAGCAGCGCACCCATGCTGCAGGCCTGACCGATGCAGATCGTCGAAACGTCGGGCTTGATGAACTGCATGGTGTCGTAGATGGCCATCCCGGCGGTAACCGAACCGCCCGGCGAGTTGATGTAAAGGTGGATGTCCTTGTCCGGGTTTTCCGCCTCGAGGAACAGCAGCTGCGCGACGATCAGGTTGGCCATGTAGTCTTCGACCTGGCCGACCATGAAGATCACCCGCTCCTTCAGGAGACGCGAATAGATGTCGTACGCACGCTCACCCCGGGCCGATTGCTCGATAACCATCGGGACCAGGCCACCGGCGGCCTGGATGTCCGGTGCTTGCGCTTGCATGTAAGAATTACGGGACATGTTCCAGCGATACTCCCTATGTCATGCCGTCAAAGACATAAGCCAGCACGAGGCTGGCTTATGGTTGCGCATCAAACGATGTGAAGAAAGTCAGGCAGCTTGCGACGCTTCCACAGGCTTCACTGCTTCTTCGTAGGAGACCGATTTGTCGGTCACTTTAGCCTGCTGCAGAACAGTATCTACAACTTGCTCTTCGAGCACAACCGAGCGGACTTCGTTCATTTGCTCGTCGTTCTTGTAGTACCAGGACACCACCTGCTCGGGCTCCTGATAGGCCGAGGCCATCTCTTCGATCAGCTCGCGGACGCGGGCTTCGTCAGGCTTGAGCTCTTTCTGCTTGACCACTTCGGCGACGATCAGACCCAGCACGACACGGCGCTTGGCCTGCTCCTGGAACAGCTCGGCAGGCAGCTGGTCGGGCTTGATGTTGCCACCGAACTGCTGGACGGCCTGGACGCGCAGACGATTGACTTCGTTGTCGATCAGGGCCTTCGGCACGTCGATCTGGTTGGTGGTGATCAGGCCTTCCATCACCTGATTCTTGACCTTGGACTTGATCGCCTGACGCAGCTCACGCTCCATGTTCTTGCGAACCTCGGCGCGGAAGCCTTCCAGGCCACCTTCCTGCACGCCGAACTGAGCGAAGAACGCTTCGTCCAGTTCCGGCAGCTGGGGTGCAGCCACGGCGTTGACGGTCACGGTGAACTCGGCGGTTTTGCCGGCCAGGTCCAGATTCTGGTAGTCCTCGGGGAAGGTCGGGTTGATCACGCGCTCTTCACCGACCTTGACGCCCACCAGTGCATCCTCGAAGCCCGGGATCATGCGGCCCGAACCCAGCACCAGCTGAGTGTTGCTGGCCGAACCACCGGCAAAGGCTTCACCGTCGATCTTGCCTACGAAATCGATGGTCAGCTGGTCGCCGTTCTCGGCGGCGCGATCGACCGCTTCGTAGCGGGTGTTCTGCTTGCGCAGGATTTCCAGCATGTTGTCGACGTCGGACTCGGCGACCTCGGCGCTCAGGCGCTCGACTTCGATACCGTCGAAACCGGCTACCTGGAATTCAGGAAAGACTTCGAACGTGGCGATGTATTCCAGATCCTTGCCCTTCTCGAACACCTTCGGCTCGACCGCCGGCGCACCGGCCGGGTTCAGCTTCTCGGCGACCACGGCTTCATAGAAGGTGGCCTGGATGACGTCGCCCAGGACTTCCTGACGTGCGGCCGCTTCGTAACGCTGACGAATGACGCTCATGGGCACCTTGCCGGGGCGGAAGCCCGGGATCTTCGCCCGGCTGGCAGTCTGCTGCAGACGCTTGTTGACTTCGGTCTCGATGCGCTCGGCGGGCACGCCGATGGTCATGCGGCGCTCAAGAGCGGAGGTGCTTTCAACAGAAACTTGCATGTATTTTCCTCGTTGCACAGACATTAGCCGGGCGTTCCGGCCCAAGAATTGGGCATGCATTCTAGAGACTCGGTTGACAGAAGTCACCCCGCACCCGTCACCCGCATCGCTCACGACAGGCGCATGGTGCGGGCTACAGGCGCCGACACGCCATAAAGAAGAAAAAAGCGGGAAAGGAACACGAGGCAAAAGCCCTCAAACACTCACTACTCACTACTCACTCCGAATGCGCGCCCCTCTGCCTCGACAGGCGCATTACGACGATTCCTATCTGCAGACACAAAGGATGCTATATTGAATCTACAGACACAGGAGAAGAGCCATGACAGCGATGCCACAGGCGCAGCCACTTACCCGGGATCAGGGCGCCACCGGATTGAGAGCGGCCGTGAACATTCTCGACAGATGGCAGGCCTCCACTGAACAGGCTTGCCGGATCCTGCGCATCTCGCGCAGCACTCATTCAAGGGCCAAGCTGGGTGACTCCGCCTGGTCGGTGAGCCTGGACCCGGACCAGATGCAGCGCATCAGTTTCGTATTGAACATTCATGCCGCCCTGCGGACGCTGTTCGACAATCCGGAGAATGCCTACGGCTTCCCGGCAATGGCCAACGGCAATGCCTTTTTCAATGGACGGTCGCCGCTGGACGTCATGTCGCAAGGGGACATGATCTCCCTGTACGAAACGTTCAGGCGCATCGACAGCCTGCGGGGCGCACAGTGGTGACGCCGCTACGGCAACTGGCGGAGCGATCCGGCGGTCAGCAACAGGCCTATCGCCTGGTCAACTCCAAGTTCCCACCGATCGCGCTGTTCGATGATGTCGCAGACGCCAGCGAGTTCGAAACGCTGTACCAGCTCCAGGCTCTGACCAACCCCAGACTGCAGAACGAGACCGGCCGCCTGGAATTGATCCCGCGCGAAGAAATTCCGTTCGGCATCCCGGGCTGTTCGTATGCGACAGCACCCTTCACCCATGTGAACCCCGCGGGATCTCGCTTCAGCGACGGAAGCTACGGCGTGCTCTACCTCGCCGCGACCATGGACACGGCGCTCGCGGAGGTCCGCCACCATCAGGCGCTGTACTGGTCGAAGGTCGCAGGCCTGAGCTTCGAGCGCTTCACCTTCCGCGGCCTGTCGTGCCTGTTCGACGAAAGCGGCATGCTGGACGCCACAGGCCTCCCCTTCAACGATCCTATCTATCACCCGAGCGACTACCGGTATTCCCGGGACTTTGGCAAGTCGATCAAGGAAGCCGGGAAACCGGGGCTTCGCTATCGCTCAGTGAGAAAGGAAGGAAAGGTTTGCTGGGCCCTGATGACACCCAGGCCAGTGGCCTCGATTATCCAGACAGCTCACTATGAAATGATCTGGAACGGCGACATCTCCAGCGTCAGCCTGATCAGCGCCACCTGACGGCGCACCGACCACCGCAAGCACCACTACCTCACCGACCCGATCAAACGCCAGGCACAAAAAAGCCCCCATCACGGGGCTTCTGGCAACTCGGCAATGCAGCGACATCTATGGTGCGGACGGAGAGACTCGAACTCTCACACCTTGCGGCGCCAGAACCTAAATCTGGTGTGTCTACCAATTTCACCACGTCCGCAAAAACGGGGCTTTAAACAAAAGCGCCAGGCGAGGTGCCTGGCGCTTTTCGAATATGGGGTGGACGATGGGAATCGAACCCACGACACCAGGAGCCACAATCCTGTGCTCTACCAACTGAGCTACGCCCACCATATTGCATTTGCTTGTGCCAGACGCCTAATGGCGCACCCGGCAGGACTCGAACCTGCGACCATCCGCTTAGAAGGCGGATGCTCTATCCAGCTGAGCTACGGGCGCTTTATCTGCATTCTATTCGGAGCGCAGACTTGAAGCTCCGGCTGCGAAGGATTTCTCCCTCACCGCCATCTTACCCAGCGGTAGGCTGTGCTCGACAAGCGGGGCGAATCTTATAGAGCAGCCCGCTACCCGTCAACAGTAAATCTCGAAAAATTTCAGCGAGATAAAGGAGTTACAGGGAAACCGGGGCTCGCCGCCTTTGCCGGGCCGCCTCACCATGCGAGAATGCGCGTCCTTTTTCAACCCATCCGATGGTTAGCCAAGCGTCATGACCGCACAATTGATCGACGGTAAAACGATCGCAGCCGATATCCGCCAACAGATCGCCAGGCAGGTTACCGAGCGTCGCGAACAGGGTTTGCGGGCGCCTGGCCTGGCGGTGATCCTGGTCGGCACCGATCCGGCTTCGCAGGTATACGTGGCCCACAAGCGCAAGGACTGCGAAGAGGTCGGTTTCAAGTCCCAGGCCTATGACCTGCCCGCCGACACCGCACAGGATGCCCTGCTCGAGCTGATCGACCAGCTCAACGAAGACCCGTCGGTGGACGGCATCCTCGTCCAGCTGCCGCTGCCCAGGCACCTGGACGCTTCCCTGCTGCTCGAACGCATCCGCCCGGACAAGGATGTCGACGGCTTCCACCCCTACAACATCGGCCGCCTCGCCCAGCGCATGCCGCTGCTGAGGCCCTGCACCCCCAAGGGCATCATGACCCTGCTGCAGAGCACCGGCGTCGACCTCTACGGGCTCGACGCCGTGGTGGTGGGCGCATCGAACATCGTCGGCCGGCCGATGGCCCTCGAGCTGTTGCTGGCCGGCTGCACGACCACCGTCACCCACCGCTTCACCCGAGACCTGGCCGACCACGTCCGCCGCGCCGACCTGGTGGTGGTGGCCACCGGCATTACCGGACTGGTCAAGGGCGAGTGGATCAAGCCGGGGGCGATCGTCATCGATGTCGGCATCAACCGGCAGGCCGATGGCAAGCTGGTCGGCGACGTGGAGTACGAGCCGGCCCTGCAGCGTGCCGGCTGGATCACGCCGGTCCCGGGCGGCGTCGGCCCGATGACCCGCGCCTGCCTGCTGGAAAACACCCTGCACGCGGCCGAGCATCTGCACGCCTGATGCTCGCCTGAAGCCGGCATGAAAACGGCACCCTCGGGTGCCGTTTTGCGTTACGGGCGCAGCGCGATCAGCGCGGCGTCTGCCAGGACTTGATCAGTTCCCCATAGCTCACCGTCTGGCCCTGGGGCTTTTCGTTGGAAAGCTTGGGCTTCGGCGCGCCGGGCTGGCTCAGCCAGTACTCGGGGTCGCGCGGCTCGTTCATCTTCGGGCCGCACTTGGGCTGCACCTTGGCGCGCTCCAGTCGCGCCATCATGGTGTCCTGGGCTTCGGCAAGGCCATCGAGCGCCTCCTGGGGCGTCTTGTCCCCGCTGGCCGCCTCGGCGATGAACTGCCACCACAGCTGCGCCAGGCGCGGATAATCCGGCACGTTGGTGCCGGTCGGCGTCCACTGCACCCGGGCCGGGCTGCGATAGAACTCCACCAGGCCGCCCAGTTTCGGCGCTGCCTCGGTCATCGCCTGGGAGTTGATGTCCGACTCGCGGATCGGCGTCAGCCCCACCAGCGTCTTCTTCAGCGATACGGTCTTGGACACGGTGAACTGCGCGTACAACCAGGCCGCCAGCCGGCGCTTCTCCGGGGTCGAGTCGAGGAAGGTCCAGGCGCCAGCGTCCTGATAACCGAGCTTCATGCCCTCCTCCCAGTACGGCCCCTTCGGCGACGGCGCCATGCGCCACTTGGGCGTACCGTCCTCGTTGACCACCGGCAGCCCCGGCTTGGTCATGTCGGCCGTGAAGGCGGTGTACCAGAAGATCTGCTGAGCGATGTTGCCTTGCGCAGGCACGGGGCCGGACTCGGAAAAGGTCATGCCCTGGGCTTCGCGCGGCGCGTACTCGCGCATCCAGTCGACGTACTTCTGGGTGGCATAGACGGCCGCCGGACCATTGGTCGCGCCGCCGCGCGAGACGCTCGAACCCACCGGATGGCAATCCTCGACGCGAATGCCCCATTCGTCGACCGGCAACCCGTTGGGCAGGCCCTTGTCGCCGGCACCGGCCATGGAGAACCAGGCATCGGTGAAGCGCCAACCGAGCGACGGGTCCTTCTTGCCGTAATCCATGTGGCCATACACCCGCTGGCCGTCGATTTCCTTCACGTGCTTGCTGAAGAACTCGGCGATGTCTTCGTAGGCCGACCAGTTGATCGGCACACCCAGCTCGTAGCCATAGCGCTCCTTGAACTGCGCCTTGAGTTCCGGACGCTCGAACCAGTCGGCGCGGAACCAGTAGAGGTTGGCGAACTGCTGGACCGGCAGCTGGTACACCTTGCCGTCCGGCCCGGTGGTGAACGACAGACCGATGAAGTCCTGCAGATCGAGGGTCGGCAAGGTGTAGTCCTTGGCCTCGTTCTCGATCATGTCGCTGATGGCGACCGCCTTGCCATAGCGAAAATGCGTGCCGATCAGGTCCGAATCGTTGATGTAGCCGTCGTAGATGTTCTTGCCCGACTGCATCTGGGTCTGCAGTTTCTCCACCACATCCCCCTCCTGCATCAGGTCGTGGCGCAGCCGGATGCCGGTGATCTCCTGGAAGGCGCGCGCCAGGGTCTTGGATTCGTACTCGTGGGTGGTGATGGTCTCCGACGCCACGTTGATATCCATGCCGCGAAAGGGTTCGGCCGCCTTGATGAACCAGCGCAACTCCTCCATCTGCTGCTCGGGCGTCAGCGTCGAGGGGTTGAACTCGGATTCGATCCACTTTTTGGCCGCCTCTTCGTAGGCATCGGCCCAGGCCGAGCCGGTGACGCCGGACAACGTCAGCAGGGCCGCCAGCGCCATGCCCTGTCGGGTGTTGTTTTTATTGTCGAACATAGACACCTCCATTGGGTTATTCGGAACAGAGCGGCCTTGCGGCTCACCCCCAGCGCATCACCGCAAACAGCCAGACGACGGACAGCGCGGACGCTATCCAGATGCTCCAGTCGGTCAGCCCCACCAGCATCAGGTGCCAGTAGGCGCTGCCGAGCAATCCGATGAACAGCCGGTCGCCCCGGGTGGTGGTGATCGGCAGCCAGCCACGACGCGGCGCGCAGGGATGGCGCAGCTCCCACAGGGTCATGGTCACCAGCGTCAGCCCTATCGCGCAGAAAAACAGCGCCGTGGGCAGGGTCCAGGCCATCCAGCTCATGTCGCCTCCTATACCCGGCCAAGGGCGAAACCCTTGGCCACATGATTGCGAACGAACCAGATCACCAGCATCCCGGGCAGGATGGTGAGCACGCCCGCCGCCGCGAGCACGCCCCAGTCGATGCCGGAAGCCGAAACGGTCCGGGTCATCACGGCGACGATGGGCTTGGCATCGACCGAGGTCAGGGTGCGGGCCAGCAGCAGCTCCACCCAGGAAAACATGAAGCAGAAGAAGGCCGTCACGCCGATCCCCGAGCCGATCAGGGGGATGAACAGCTTCACGAAGAACTTGGGAAAGCTGTAGCCGTCGAGGTAGGCCGTCTCGTCGATTTCCTTGGGCACGCCCGACATGAAGCCCTCGAGAATCCACACCGCCAGCGGCACGTTGAACAGGCAATGCGCCAGCGCCACGGCGATGTGGGTGTCGAACAACCCGATCGACGAATAGAGCTGGAAGAACGGCAACAGGAACACCGCGGGCGGCGCCATGCGGTTGGTCAGCAGCCAGAAGAACAGGTGCTTGTCGCCGAGAAAGCGGAAGCGCGAGAACGCGTACGCGGCCGGCAGTGCCACCACCAGCGAGATCACCGTATTGAGACAGACGTAGTACAGCGAATTGATGTAGCCGCTGTACCAGGATCGGTCGGTGAAGATCACCCGGTAGTTGTCCAGGGTGAAGTCCCGTGGCCAGAGCGTGAGCCCACCGAGTATCTCGGTGTTGCTCTTGAACGACATGTTCATCAGCCAGTAGATGGGCACCATCAGGAAGAGGATGTACACCAGCAGCACGACACGCTTGCGCAGGCTCATGGTTGGCTCCTCAGCGCGTCTGATCGCCGTGCGTCATGGCCGTGTAGAACAGCCAGGACACCAGCAGGATGATGAGGAAGTAGATCAGCGAGAACGCCGCCGCAGGCCCCAGGTCGAACTGGCCGACCGCCATCTTGGTCAGCGTCTGGCTGAGGAAGGTGGTCGCGTTGCCAGGCCCGCCGCCGGTCAGCACGAAGGGTTCGGTGTAGATCATGAAGCTGTCCATGAAGCGCAGCATCACGGCGATCAGCAGCACGCTCTTGAGCTTGGGCAGCTGGATGTGGCGAAACACCGCCCAGGCCGAGGCGCGGTCGATACGCGCGGCCTGGTAATACACGTCCGGGATCGCGCGCAGCCCCGAGTAACAGAGCAGCGCGACCAGCGAAGTCCAGTGCCAGACGTCCATCACCAGCACCGTCACCCAGGCGTCGCGGGTGTTGGAGGCGTAGTTGTAGCTGATCCCCAGGGCGTTCAGCGCGTAGCCCAGCAGGCCGATGTCGGCGCGGCCGAAAATCTGCCAGATGGTCCCCACCACGTTCCACGGAATCAGCAGCGGAATGGCCATCACGATCAGGCAGAACGAGGCCCAGCGCCCCCGGGTCGGCATCGTCAGCGCAACGGCGATGCCCAGCGGAATCTGGATCAGCAGCACGCAGCCGGAAAAGATGAACTGGCGCAGCAGCGAGTCGTGCAGGCGGGGGTCGCGCAGCACCTGGCGGTACCAGTCGGCACCGACCAGGAAGCGGGTCGAGGAATCGAAGATGTCCTGCACCGAATAGTTGACCACGGTCATCATCGGCAGGACGGCGCTGAAGGCCACCAGCGCGAATACCGGCAACACCAGCCACCAGGCGCGGTTGTTAGGGGTGCGGTTCATGGGTGCGCCTCCACCAGCAGGTCGTCGGCATAAAGCATCAGCCACTGCGCCGGGAACGACACCCAGACCACCTCGCGCGCCGGGCTCTGCTCCTCCGGCAGGCGGGCCTTGAGCAGATGGCCCTGCAGGCGAACGCTGAGGATCTTGTAGGTGCCCAGGTCTTCGAGGCGCACCACCTCGGCCTGCATCGCGCCGGCACAGGGCTCGTCGACGACATGAATGAACTCGGGACGGATGCCGATCTGCAGGCGCTTGCCCGCCAGCGCCGGAAGCTGCCCGCGCAGCGCCTCGGGCAGCGGCAGGTGCTGTTCGCCGAAGCCGACGCCGCCCTGCTCGGCCTGGACCTCGATCAGGTTCATCCCGGGGCTGCCGACGAAAAAACCGACGAAGGTGTGGCGTGGCCGCTCGAACAGCTCGCGCGGCGTGCCGAACTGGACGATCTGCCCGCCGTGCATCACCGCGATCTTGTCGGCGAAGGTCGAGGCCTCCAGCTGATCGTGGGTGACGTAGATCATGGTGATGTTGAACTGCTCGTGGATCTGCTTGAGCTTGCGCCGCAGCTTCCATTTGAGGTGCGGGTCGATCACCGTCAGCGGTTCGTCGAAGAGGATCGCGGAGACGTCGTCACGTACCAGGCCACGCCCCATCGAGACCTTCTGCTTCTCGTCGGCCGTCAGGTTGCGCGCCTTCCGGCCCAGCAACGGCTGCAGGTCCAGTACCTCGGCGATCTCGTTCACCTTGCTCGTCACCCGCGCCTCGGCCAGGCCCTGATTGCGCAGCGGGAAGGCCAGGTTGTCGAACACCGTCATGGTGTCGTACACCACCGGAAATTGGAAAACCTGGGCGATGTTGCGCTGCTCCGGCGTCAGCCGGTTCACCTCCCGCGCGTCGAACAGCACTTTGCCTTCGGACGGGCTGAGCAGGCCGGAGATGATGTTGAGCAGGGTCGACTTGCCACAGCCGGACGGCCCCAGCAGGGCGTAGGCGCCGCCCTGCTCCCAGACATGGTCCATCTCGCGGATCGCATAGTCCTGCGGCCCCGCCGGCCGTTCGGCATAGCTGTGGGCCAGGTTCTGCAGGCGGATTTCGGCCATGGTCAGCTCCTAGGCACGCCGCGCCGGCGCCTGGGCCAGGCGGCCCTGCGCGTCGAACACGAACAGCTTGTGGGTCGGGATGTAGACGCGGATCGGCGAATCCACCGGGTAGTCGTGCACCCCTTGCAGGTGCAGCACCAGGCCGAAGTGGTCGTTGCGCACGTGGAGGAAGGTCTCCGAGCCGCTGATTTCGGCCAGCTCGACGCTGCCCGATACCTCGAGGTCATCGTCGTTAGAAGGCACCAGGCCAATGTGGCTCGGCCTGACGCCGAAGCGGTAATCGCCTTCGCCGAGCGTTCGCAGGTCGGCGTTCAGGGGAAAGTGCAGGCAATCCATGAAGCTCACCTCGGCGGCGGCGATGCGCCCGGGCAACAGGTTGATCGGCGGCTCGGAGAACAGCTCGGCCGCGAGCATCTGGTTGGGCCGATGGTAGACCTCGGCGGTCGGCCCGCTCTGCAGCACCCGTCCCTCGTGCAGAACGGTGGCGGTGCCGCCCAGGGCCAGCGCCTCGTTGGGCTCGGTGGTGGCGTATACCGCGATGCTGCGGCGGGTGCGGAACAGCTCGCGCATCTCCTGGCGCAGCTCCTCGCGCAGCTTGTAGTCGAGGTTGACCAGGGGCTCGTCGAACAGCACCAGCTCGGCGTCCTTGACCAGCGCGCGGGCCATCGCCGTGCGCTGCTGCTGCCCGCCGGAGAGCTCCAGCGGGAGCCGATCCAGATACGCCTCGATGTGCAGCATTTCGGCGGTTTCGCGGACCCGGCGCTCGACTTCGGCCCTGGCCACGCCGGCCTGGCGCAACGGCGAGGCGATGTTCTCGAAGACGCTCAAGGTCGGGTAGTTGATGAACTGCTGATAGACCATCGACACGTTGCGCTTGCGCACCGGCACGCCGGTCACGTCCACCCCGTCGATCAGGATCCGTCCGCGGGTCGGCTTGTCCAGCCCGGCCATCAGGCGCATCAGCGAGGTCTTGCCGGACAGCGTGCGACCGATCAGCACGTTGAAGGAACCGGGCTCGAAATGCAGGTTCGCCTCATCGATGTGAAGCTGGCCGTCCACCGCTCTGGAGACATGATCCAGGGTAAGTGACATGACGCATCCTTATGGTTGTCATGCCGACTCCCATAGCGACAACCATGCCATCGCCCACGGCCGCGTCTGGCACGGCCCTTCTCCGCTGGAGACGGAGTTTGCCGCTGTTCAAATGAACATTTTCGAACATTGACAGTGAACAGATCTGAACAAGACTGTTCAGTTAGCTCCCCCGCGAGCCTCGCCAGAACAACAAGAACGCGCAGCGCGCAAGGCACAGCCATGGTCCATAGCGCCAAGGTCGCATCCCATCACGCCATGATCAGAGAGTCCTGGGCGCGGTGCGAAGAATACGGCCTCACCCACCGCAGCCATCCGGTCTTCGGTCGACCCGCGGCCGACGAGGTCAGCCTCCTGCTCGAGCGGCGAGAGCGCCTGGTGCACACGACCCAGCGCGAGGTGCTGCCCTACTACGACAACATCCTCTCCAACACCCGTTGCCTGATCCTGCTGGCGGACGACCAGGGTCGGCTCCTGCAGGCCTGGGGCGACCGGCGCTTCGTCGAGCCGACGCAGCAGGCCGGGTTCGCCAGCGGCGCCAGCTGGGTCGAGCGCACCACCGGCACCAATGCGATCGGCACGGCGCTGTTCAGCGGCCAGGCGGTGCACATCCAGCGCGACGAGCATTTCCTCGAGGCCAACCGCTACCTCACCGGCGCGGCGGCGCCGATCTTCGATGCCGAGCGGCGGCTGGTCGGCGTGCTCGATGTCTCCAGCGACAGTTACCTGCCGCCCTCCCACACCCTGGGCATGGTCAAGGTGATGAGCCAGTCGGTGGAGAACCGCCTGCTGCTCAACCTGTTCCATGACGACTATTTCCAGCTGACCTTCAACACCGGACAGGACAGCCTCGACAGCCAGTGGGCGGGCCTGCTGATCTTCGACGAAGCGGGCGAAGTGGTCTGCGCCAACCGGCGGGCCGACAGCCTGCTGGGCATGCCGCTGGCGCGGATGCGCATCGAGTCGCTGTTCGACCTGCCGCTGCGCCAGCTGCTGGATCAGCCCGAGGATCGCCCGCTGGTGCTGCATGCGACCGGTCGGCATCGCTTCCACGGTCGGTTGCGCCGCCCGTTGCGGCCAAGGCGCCCGGCCCAGGCCTGCGCGCACCGGCACGCATCTCCGGCGATCGAACTGGGCGATCCCCGCGTGCACGCCAAGGTCGAGCAGGCGCAGCGTCTGCTGGAGAAGGACATCCCCCTGCTCATCCAGGGCGAAACCGGCGTTGGCAAGGAAGTGCTGGTCAGGGTGCTGCATCGGCGCAGCAGCCGGGCCGATGCGCCGCTGATCGCCGTCAACTGCGCGGCGATACCGGCCGAGCTGATCGAGTCCGAGCTGTTCGGCTACGAAAAAGGCGCCTTTACCGGCGCCAGCCACAAGGGCAGCGTCGGGCTGATCCGCAAGGCCAACGGCGGCATCCTGTTTCTCGACGAGATAGGCGACATGCCGCCGGCGCTGCAGGCGCGGCTGTTGCGCGTGCTGCAGGAGCGCAGCGTGCAACCGCTCGGGGGCGGCGAGCCCTGCGCGGTGGATTTTCGGCTGATCTGCGCCACCCATCGCTCGCTGCGCGAGGAGATCCAGGCCGGGCGCTTCCGGCAGGACCTGTACTACCGCATCAGCGGGCTTAGCCTGACCCTTCCGCCGTTACGCGAGCGCAGCGACCGTCAGGCGCTGTTTCAGCAGCTGTGGGCGCAGCACCGCGAACCGCACCAGACGCAAGGCCTGAGCCAGGAAGTGCTGGAGCTGTTCGCGCGGCATCCCTGGCCGGGCAATCTGCGTCAGGCCAGCAGCGTCGTTCAGGTCGCGCTGGCGCTGGCCGAGGAGCAGCCGATCGGCCTCGAGCACCTGCCGGAAGACTTCTTCGCCGATCTCGACGCCTCGACCTGCGAGCGCCGGTCCCTCGCCACGCTCTCCGACGTGCTGCCGTTCCGATCGCTCGATGGCAGGGCCTTGGGCGAACAGCTCGCGGCGTGCGGCGGCAATGTCTCGAACCTCGCACGGCGCCTGGGCATCAGCCGCAACACGCTCTACAAGCGCCTGCGCGCCGAAGGGCTGTATTCCTCCATCGACTCCGCATAGCGCCCGATACGGCACTCATCGCGCCCTGCCCTGGGATTCGCGCGGGCCGAGCAGCGCGGTGGCGCCCTGGGGCTTGCGGGCGAACCAGAGCACCCGGCTCACACCCCGTGTGATCGCGACGTACGCCAGCCGCAGCGACTCATCGGCCATCGCCTGGTCATAGCTGCTGCGAAAGAAACCGCACCGGGCATACAACGCGTTGCGCAGCGGGTGCGGGGCGCCCGGCAGGCAGTCGTCGACGATGATCGCCACCTCCGCCTGCAGCCCCTTGGCCCGGTGAATCGTCATCGCCTTCACCGGCAAGCCGGGCGCCAGCTGTGCCTGGATCTGCTTGAGGGGCTCGTTTCGCCGGCTCAGCAGCAAAACCGCCGTCCGTTCGCGCCCGCCGCGCGCGGCGGCATGCCGGCACTGCGTCGCGATCTCCTGCAGCAGGCCCGGCAATCCCGTGCGGATGTCGAAGGGCGTGACCAGCCGGACGCCATGATCGCCGTCCTGCAGCGGCCGAACCGCTTCGCTCTGCTTGGGCTGCTTGCAGGCGACCGCCGAAAGCACCGCTTCCCCGTCGCGGATGATCGGCTCGATGGAGCGGTAGTTGGTACCCAGCACCAGTTGCGTACTGCGCGCCTTGCCCTTGACCGGGAAGTGTCGATCGAAATCGATGAACAGCTCCGGCGAACTGCCCCGCCAGCCGTAGATCGACTGCCAGTCGTCGCCAATGGCCATCAGGCTGACCGCCCGCCGCTCGCCAGCCAGCCGCCGGTGCAGCGCCTGCAGCCACTGTACGATCTGCGGGGAGATGTCCTGGAACTCATCGATCAACAGATGCCCGAACGGCTCGAGCAGCTCGCCGGGCATCGGCTCGTTGCCGGCCAGCCTCGCGGTCAGCTGGGCGAAGGCGTCATCGAAGGTCATCAGGTCTCGGGCTCGCAGCGCGGCCTGGAAATGTTCCCAGAACAGCACCAGCGCCTCGCAGAACGTCCGCTCGCGAGCGCTGCAGGCCAGCGATTGCGGGTCCAGGCTGCCGATGCAAAGGCCGATGCTCTGCATGAACCCGGCCTGCTGGAAGAAGGCCTCGTGCAGCGGCGCCGGGCTCAGCTCGCCTTCGAGCCTGAAGGGCGTCGTCGGCGCTCTGGGCAGCGGCTCGCTTTCATCGGGTGGTGAGGAGCCGAGCAAGGCGTGGACATGGCGGCGAAAACGAGCGTCACCGGCATAGGCACTGTCGTACGCCTGGTGCAGCAGCTGCCGCTGCGCGGCGCCGAGCCGGCCGCCCGCGAGGGGGTTGTCCAGCTCCCTGGTACCCGCCGCCGCGCCCTCGCCCAGCTGCTCGAACCAGGCCGGATTGCCCAGCAGCGCCTTGGCCATCACCCCCATCGCCGAATGGAAGGTACGCACGCATTGGCGCGCCTGCGTCTGGTCGAAGGGATGCTGCCAGAACGCGAGCACCCTGATCAGCTGCGCGCGCAACTCCGCACAGGAGGCGTTGGTGAAGGAGATCACCGTGATGCGCCCGGGCTCGATGTCCAGGTGGCGGAGCATGAACACCAGGCGCAGCACCAGCGTCGTCGACTTGCCCGACCCGGCCCCGGCGAAGATCCGGGTCAGCGGCTGGTCGCTGAGGATCATCGCCCACTGCGCCGGAGACGGCTCGCTGACCACGCCGGCCCGCGCCGCAGCCGCGACCTGGGCGCGCATCGCCTGGATTTTCGCCTGCGTCACGGGCATCGGCGTCGCGCTGTAGATGCCCCGCGCGCGGGCTACCTTCGGTGTCGCTGCGGCCTTGCGCTTTCCGCTCCCCTCGGCGGACGCCGTCTTGGCCCGGGACGAGGTCTTGCGCGGCTTCGTCGCCGCCTTGCGGCGCTTGGGTTTCGCCGCACGGGCGGCGGCCTCGCGCTCGGCCCGCAGATAGGCGGTGGTGCGTGGGAAATAGCGCGCGAGCGCCTTGGCGATGAGTTGCGTGTAGCGCTGTACAGCGGAGGGCATCGAAAGGGTCCAACCGGAAGGGATGGCCGAGGTGACTGGGCCGGGTTCTGGATCAGTCGTCGCGGGTCAGCACTTCGAGCAGCTCGATCTCGAAGATCAGGTTGGAATGCGGCTTGATGTGCTCGCCCACCTGCCGCTCGCCGTAGGCCAGCGATGCCGGTACGAACAGCCGACGCTTGCCGCCGACGCGCATCCCCATCAGCCCCTGGTCCCAACCCTTGATGACCCGGCCGGTACCGATCACGCACTGAAACGGCTTGCCGCGCGCATGGGAGGAATCGAACCGCGTGCCGTCCTCCAGGGTGCCATCGTAGTGCGTGGTGATCAGGGCGCCCTTGACCACTTCCTTGCCGTCGCCCATCACCAGATCTTCAACCTGTAACTGCGTGCTCATCGCCGTTCCTCGTTTCGCCATGAAAAACGCCGCCCGCAGGCGGCGCTCGGTCATCCAGCCGGGCTAATCGGCCAGACGCCAGGTGGTACCGCCCTTGCCGTCTTCCAGGACCACGCCCATGGCGCTCAGCTGGTCGCGGATACGGTCGGACTCGGCCCAGTTCTTTTCGGCACGCGCCTGCAGGCGCGCGGCGATCAGCGCCTCGACCTCGGCGGCATCGACCTTGCCTTCGGCGCCCGCCTGGAGGAAGGCGTCCGGGTCCAGCTGCAGCACGCCGAGCAGTCCGCCCAGCTGCTTGAGCCGCGCCGCGAGCGCGGCCGCCGTTTCCGGCTCGCTGTCGCGCAGGCGGTTGACTTCCCGGGCAAGCTCGAACAGCACGGAGCAGGCGCCGGCCGTATTGAAGTCATCGTCCATCGCCGCGCCAAAGCGCTCCACGAAGGCCTCGCCCCCGGCGGGCTCGGCCGCCGGCAATCCCTTGAGCGCGTTGTAGAAGCGCTCCAGCGCGGCCTTGGCTTCGCGCAGGTTGTCTTCGGAATAGTTGATCGGGCTGCGATAGTGGCTGGCGATCAACAGGTAGCGCACCACCTCGGGGTGATACTTCTCCAGCACCTCGCGGATGGTGAAGAAGTTGCCCAGCGACTTGGACATCTTCTCGCCGTTGATGGTGATCATCCCGCAGTGCAGCCAGGATTTGGCGTAGGGCTTGCCGGTGGCCGCCTCGCTCTGGGCGATCTCGTTCTCGTGGTGCGGGAATTCCAGGTCGTTGCCGCCGCCATGGATGTCGAACGACTCGCCCAGGCAGCAGGTGGACATCACCGAGCATTCGATGTGCCAGCCAGGACGGCCCTTGCCCCACGGCGAATCCCAGCTCGGCTCGCCGGGCTTGGCGCCCTTCCAGAGCACGAAGTCCAGCGGGTCTTCCTTCGCCTCGCCCGGCTCGATGCGGGCACCGATGCGCAGGTCCTCGATGCGCCGGCGCGACAGCTTGCCGTAGCCGGCGAAGCGCCCGACGCGGTAGTAGACGTCGCCATTGCCCGGCGCGTAGGCGAAGCCCTTGTCGATCAGCGTCTGGATCATCGCGTGCATGCCGGCGATGTGATCGGTCGCACGCGGCTCCTGGTCCGGCTTGAGGATGTTGAGGCGCGCTTCGTCCTCGTGCATCGCGGCGATCATGCGCTCGGTGAGCACGTCGAAGGCTTCGCCGTTCTCGCGGGCACGGTTGATGATCTTGTCGTCGATGTCGGTGATGTTGCGCACGTAGGTCAGGTCATAACCGCTGTGGCGCAACCAGCGGGTGATCACGTCGAAGGCGACCATGCTGCGCCCATGACCCAGGTGGCAGTAGTCGTAGACGGTCATGCCGCAGACGTACATGCGCACGCTGTTGCCTTCCAGCGGCTGGAAGACTTCCTTGGTCTTGCTGAGCGTGTTGTAGATCGAGAGCGCCATCACTGTCCCCAGGAATCACGCAGGGTGACGGTGCGGTTGAACACCGGCGCGCCGGGCCTGGAGTCCTTCAGGTCGGCGCAGAAATAGCCTTCGCGCTCGAACTGGAAACGCTCCTCGGGCTGCGCCTGGGCCAGCGACGGCTCGGCGCGGCAGCCGGTCAGCACGACCAGCGACTCCGGGTTGATGTTGTCGAGGAAGCTGCCGCCCTCCTCGCTCTTTTCCGGATTGGCCGAACGGAACAGGCGATCGTACAGGCGCACCTCGCATTCGACGCTCTCGGCGGCCGGCACCCAGTGGATCACGCCCTTGACCTTGCGCCCTTCCGGGTTCTTGCCGAGGGTGTTCTCGTCATAGGAGCAACGCAGTTCGACGACGTTACCGGCGGCGTCCTTGATCGCTTCGTCGGCGCGGATCACGTAGCTGCCGCGCAGGCGCACTTCCCCGCCGGGAATCAGCCGCTTGTAGCCGGCGGGCGGGACTTCCTCGAAGTCGCTGGCATCGATGTACAGCTCGCGGGAGAACGGCAGCACGCGCACGCCCATATCCTGCTTCGGATGGCGCGGCAGCTCGAGGTTCTCGACCTTGCCTTCGGGGTAGTTGGTGATCACCACCTTCAGCGGCTTGAGCACGCACATGGCACGGGCGGCATTGGCGTCCAGGTCCTCGCGGATGGCGAACTCCAGCATGCCGATGTCCACCACGCCGCCGGCGCGGTTGACGCCGATCATGTCGCAGAAGGTCCGGATCGAAGCCGGCGTGTAGCCACGGCGGCGATAGCCGGACAGCGTCGACATGCGCGGATCGTCCCAGCCGTTGACGTGCTTCTCGTCGACCAGCTGCTTGAGCTTGCGCTTGCTGGTGATGGTGTAGTTCAGGTTGAGCCGGGCGAATTCGTACTGGCGCGGCTTGGCCGGGACCGGGAGGTTATCCAGGAACCACTCGTACAGCGGGCGGTGATCTTCGAACTCCAGGGTGCAGATCGAGTGGGTGATGCCTTCGAGGGCGTCGGACTGACCGTGGGTGAAGTCGTAGCTCGGGTAGATGCACCACTTGTCGCCGGTCTGGTGGTGATGGGCATGGCGGATGCGGTAGAGAATCGGGTCGCGCAGGTTCATGTTCGGCGCGGCCATGTCGATCTTCGCCCGCAGCGCCCGCGCGCCATCGGGGAACTCGCCGGCCTTCATCCGTGCGAAGAGGTCCAGGTTCTCCTCCACGCTGCGGTCGCGGAACGGGCTGTTCCTGCCCGGCTCGGTGAGCGTGCCGCGGTACTCGCGCGCCTGCTCAGGAGAAAGATCATCGACATAGGCCTTGCCGGCCTTGATCAGGTGGATCGCCCAGTCGTGCAGCTGATCGAAGTAATTGGAGGCGTAGCGCTCTTCTCCCGCCCACTGGAAGCCCAGCCACTGCACGTCGCTCTTGATCGCGTCGATGTATTCCTGGTCTTCCTTGGCCGGGTTGGTGTCGTCGAAACGCAGGTTGCACTCGCCGCCGAACTCCTCGGCCAGGCCGAAGTTCAGGCAGATCGACTTGGCGTGGCCGATGTGCAGGTAGCCGTTGGGCTCCGGCGGAAAACGGGTGATGACCTTCGCATGTTTACCCGTGTCCAGGTCGGCCTGGACGATGGGGCGAAGAAAGTTCGAAGCGGCGACAGTCTCGGGCTTGCTCATGGCGTCCTTAACGTTATGCGGTGCGCGGCTCAGGGTAGGCCGGTCAGATCAAAGGGCTTATGATAGCGGACCCGTCAACCCCCTGACAGAGCAAAGCGCCTACGCCATGCCTGGTTCAGAGGTGGCGGCACGAGGCAGCGATCCGTGCTGAACCTGCAGCATTTGCTCCAGCGTCACTGTCGCAACGCTATCTGCCCACCGAAACGGAATAGTTCAGATGATCAAACTCCACACCAACCACGGCGTCATCACCCTCAAGCTGTTCGAAGACAAGGCCCCGGCAACGGTGGCCAACTTCAAGGAGTACGTGAGTGCCGGCCATTACGACAACACGGTGTTCCACCGGGTGATCGGCAACTTCATGATCCAGGGCGGCGGCTTCGAGCCGGGCATGAAGCAGAAGCCAACCCGCACCCCGATCAAGAACGAGGCCAACAACGGCCTGTCGAACAAGGTCGGCACCGTCGCCATGGCCCGCACCATGGAACCGCACTCGGCCTCCGCGCAGTTCTTCATCAACGTCGCCGACAACACCTTCCTCGACCACACCGCGCCCACCGTGCAGGGCTGGGGCTATGCGGTCTTCGGTGAAGTGACCGACGGCATGGACGTGGTGAACAAGATCAAGGGCGTGGCCACGACCATGAAGTCGGGTCACCAGGACGTGCCGGTCGATGACGTCATCATCGAAAAGGCCGAAATTGTCGAGTGATGATGTGATCCTGCTGATCTCGGATCTGCACCTCGAAGAACAACGCCCGGACATCACCCGGGCGTTTCTGCATTTTCTCGAGACCCGCGCGCCACAGGCCAAGGCGCTCTACATCCTGGGCGACTTCTTCGAAGCCTGGATCGGTGACGACGCCATGTCGCCCTTTCAGCACTCGATCGCCAAGGCCCTGCGCAGGCTCAGCGATGGCGGCGTCGCGGTCTATCTCATGCATGGCAACCGCGACTTTCTGCTTGGCCGGGACTTCTGCCGCGAAGCCGGCTGCACCCTGCTGGCCGACCCCTGCGTGCAACGTTTCAACGGCGAACCGGTGCTGCTGATGCACGGCGACAGCCTCTGCACCCGCGACGAGGCCTACATGCGTCTGCGCCGCTGGCTACGCAACCCGTTGAGCCTGTTCGTCCTGCGCAACCTGCCGCTCTCCACACGGCAGAAACTGGCGAGCAATCTGCGCCGGCAGAGCCGCGAACAGACCCGCATGAAGGCCAGCGACATCGTCGACGTCACGCCCGAGGAAGTACCGCCCTTGCTGCGCCGGCATGGCGTCACACGCCTGATCCATGGCCACACCCACCGACCGGCGATTCACGAGCTGGAAATAGACGGCCATCCGGCCCAGCGCATCGTGCTCGGCGACTGGGATCGCCAAGGCTGGGCGCTCCAGGTGGACGAGCACGGCTATCGGCTCGACCCCTTCCCCCTCTCCTAGCGACGCAACGGCTGCGCCCGGAATCCGCTATCGCTAGGCCGCCGCGCCGCTGTGGAAACGCAGCTCCTCGTCCGGCGTCAGGATCGCGTCGCGTTCGACCTCGGCGAAGAACGCGACCCGATCGTCGATCGGCTCGCCAGCGTATTGGGCGGCCATCTTCAGGTAGTCCTGATAGTGGCGCGCTTCGGACTTGAGCAGCGAGCGGTAGAAGGTGCCCAGCTCCTCGTCCAGGTGCGGAGCCAGCCGGTAGAACCGCTCGCACGAACGCGCCTCGATGAAGGCTCCGACAATCAGGGTATCGACCAGCTTGTGCGGCTCGCTGGTGCGGATGTGCTTGTGCAGACGCTGGGCGTAGAGCGACGCGCTCACCGGTCGGTACGCCACCCCGCGCTTTTTCATCAGGGCCGCCACCTGCTCGAAATGCCGCAACTCCTCACGGGCCAGCCGGGAGAGCTTGTATTGCAGGTCGGCTTTCTCAACATAGCGAAACAGCAGCGTCAGCGCCGTGGAGGCCGCCTTCTTCTCGCAGTTGGCGTGGTCGATCAGCAGCACGTCCTGATGAGCCAGGGCCTGCTCGATCCAGCCGGCGGGCGTTGGGCACAACAGGAAGGTTTCGATTTCGGGCAGCAACATGGGCGTCCTGGACGGGTCCTGTGAAAAGGCGCGCCATTATACGAATGGCGCGCATGGCGGCCAGCCCGCCAGTCTGACTCAGGTCAAAACCAACGGGCGAAACGACCCTCTATAGTGAAAGTCAGCCCAATCCACGCGCAGGAGAACGATCATGCAAGCCATCCGCCGTATTCTGGTCATCATCGATGCGCACGAGGATCAGGGCTTCGTGCTCAAGCGCGCCAAACTCATCGCCGGTGTCGCCCAGTCGCACCTGCATCTGCTGGTCTGCGAACGCAAGCACGACCACGGCGAGCTTCTGCAGCGGCTGCAGGCCTCGCTGCGAGAAGAAGGCTTCAGCGTCAGCGGCGAACAGGCCTGGCACGACAACCCCTGGCAAACCGCGGTCGTCGTGCAGCAGGCCCAGGGCTGCGGGCTGGTGATCAAACAGCACCTGCCCGACAACCCGCTCAAGCGCGCCCTGCTCACGCCGGACGACTGGAAACTGCTGCGCTACTGCCCCTGCCCGGTGCTGATGGTCAAGACCGACAAGCCCTGGACCGGCGGCAAGATTCTCGCCGCGGTGGATGTCGGCAACGCCGATCTGGAGCACCGCACCCTGCATGCGGGCATCGTCAGCCACGGGTACGAGATCGCGCGCCTGGCCTCAGGCGAGCTGCACGTGATCAGCGCGCACCCTTCGGCCATGCTCTCGGCCGCCGATCCGGCCTTTCAGCTGCGCGAAACCATCGAAGAACGTTACCGCGAGGCCTGCAAGGCCTTCCAGGCCGAGTACGGGATCGCGGACGCACAGCTGCACATCGAGGAAGGCCCGGCCGACGCGCTGATTCCGAAGGTGTCGCACGAGCTGGGCGCCGTGGTGACGGTGATCGGCACCGTTGCCCGCACCGGGTTCTCCGGAGCGCTGATGGGCAATACCGCAGAAGTCGTGCTCGACGCCCTGGAGAGCGATGTGCTGGTGCTCAAGCCCGACGAGATCATCGATCACCTCGAGGAGCTGGTCGCCCGTCGCTGAGCGCGCGACTAGACGCGCACCTCCATGCCCTCGACCAGGAAGCGCGGTGCGATGTAGCGATCGTAGTGCGCTTCCGAGAGCAGGAAGAATTCGCGATCGATGGCCTCGCGCAGCTGCGGCAGGGGCCAGTCGCGAAACTCGGGCAGCAGCGCGATACCGTAGGCCTCCACCTGCTGGATCACCCGCGAGCCGCGCGCGATCAGCTGGTACGCCCAGCAATAAGGCGACTGCTCCGGGACGAAACGCACCTGCCGCGTTTCCAGCTGGCTGCGCAGCAGCGGCGCATCGAACACCTCCAGCTTGGCGGTCATCACCTGCACCAGAAGGATCTCCAGGCGCCGCCACACGGCACGCTTCTCCTCGTCGCTATAGGCATTCCAGTTCACCACTTCGTGATGGAAGCGCTTGCAGCCGCGGCAGACGAGATCGCCATAGACGGTCGAACAGAGGCCGACACAGGGCGTTTTGATGCGATGGTTGGACATGGGACGTGAATGATCTGAACAGGCGCGCATCTTAGACTTTTGTCCAAGCCCGGTCACCGCCGCCGTCGCCGCGCTCACGCCCATGCCGCGTGGCGGGCGCTGCGCGGCAACCGCGCCGCTGCGGCACATGGACGCAGCGCGAGGCCGTCGCCGCTTAACTTCAGCGGCTCTTTCCAGTAGAATCAGCCCGCCGTTTTAGGCGCCACTGTCCACAAGAAGCTGTTTTCAAAGCGTCACGAGCACAGTTGAACCGGCTGCAAGCCGGGCGCGCAGAATCAAGTTTTTGCCCTCCCGGCCTCATCATCCGCCGTAAAACTTTGAAAACAGCTTCCGGATGTGCGTTCCGATGAAACCCATTGGAACCAATGATGAGGGTATAACTGTGCTTGAAGCCTACCGCAAACACGTACAAGAGCGTGCCGACCAGGGCATCGTGCCCCAGCCGCTGAACGCTGAGCAGACCGCAGGCCTGGTCGACCTCCTGAAGAACCCGCCCGCCGGCGAAGAAGAATTTCTCCTCGATCTGATCACCAACCGCGTGCCGCCGGGCGTGGACGAAGCCGCCTACGTCAAGGCCGCGTTCCTGTCCGCCCTGGCCAAGGGCGAAGCGACCTCCCCGCTGATCAGCAAGCAGCGCGCCGTCGAACTCCTCGGCACCATGCAGGGCGGCTACAACATCGCCACCCTGGTCGAGCTGCTGGACGATGCCGACCTCGGCGCCACCGCCGCCGAACAGCTCAAGCACACCCTGCTGATGTTCGACGCCTTCCATGACGTCGCCGAAAAGGCCAAGGCCGGCAATGCCAACGCCAAAGCCGTCCTGCAGTCCTGGGCCGATGGCGAGTGGTTCAAGAAGCGCCCGATGCTGGCCGAGAAGATCAGCCTGACCGTGTTCAAGGTCACCGGCGAAACCAACACCGACGACCTCTCCCCGGCGCCCGACGCCTGGTCGCGCCCCGACATCCCGCTGCATGCCCTGGCCATGCTGAAGATGGCTCGCGAAGGCATCGAACCCGACCAGCCGGGCTCCATCGGCCCGCTGAAGCAGATCGAAGGCCTGCGCGCCAAGGGCTTCCCGATCGCCTACGTCGGCGACGTGGTCGGTACCGGCTCCTCGCGCAAGTCCGCCACCAACTCGGTGCTGTGGTTCTTCGGCGATGACATCCCGTACGTGCCGAACAAGCGCGCCGGTGGCTTCTGCTTCGGCTCCAAGATCGCCCCGATCTTCTACAACACCATGGAAGACGCCGGCGCCCTGCCGATCGAGTTCGACGTCTCCGGCCTGAACATGGGCGACGTCATCGACGTCTATCCGTACGCAGGCAAGGTCTGCAAGCACGGCACCGAAGAGGTGCTGGCCACCTTCGAGATGAAGACGCCCGTACTGCTGGACGAAGTCCGCGCCGGCGGCCGTATTCCGCTGATCGTGGGTCGCGGCCTGACCGACAAGGCGCGTGCCGAGCTGGGCATGGGCCCGACCGACCTATTCAAGCTGCCTGAAGCCCCCGTCGACACCGGCAAGGGTTACACCCTGGCGCAGAAGATGGTCGGCAAGGCCTGCGGTCTGCCGGAAGGCAAAGGCGTCCGTCCGGGCACCTATTGCGAACCGAAGATGACGACTGTCGGCTCCCAGGACACCACGGGCCCGATGACCCGCGACGAACTCAAGGACCTGGCGTGCCTGGGCTTCTCGACCGACCTGGTGATGCAGTCCTTCTGCCACACCGCGGCCTATCCGAAGCCGATCGACGTCAAGACCCACCACACGCTGCCTGATTTCATCATGACCCGCGGTGGCGTTTCCCTGCGCCCGGGCGATGGCATCATCCACAGCTGGCTGAACCGCATGCTGCTGCCCGACACCGTCGGCACCGGCGGCGATTCGCACACCCGCTTCCCGATCGGCATTTCCTTCCCGGCCGGTTCCGGCCTGGTGGCCTTCGCCGCCGCCACCGGCGTGATGCCGCTGGACATGCCCGAGTCGGTACTGGTGCGCTTCAAGGGCAAGATGCAGCCTGGCATCACCCTGCGCGACCTGGTTCACGCAATTCCCTACTACGCGATCCAGAAGGGACTTCTGACCGTCGAGAAGAAGGGCAAGAAGAACATCTTCTCCGGCCGCATCCTGGAGATCGAAGGCCTCGAGTCGCTGACCGTCGAGCAGGCGTTCGAACTGTCCGACGCTTCCGCCGAGCGCTCCGCTGCCGGTTGCACCATCAAGCTGTCGAAGGAGTCGATCGCCGAGTACCTGAAATCCAACATCACCCTGCTGCGCTGGATGATCGGTGAAGGTTACGGCGATGCGCGCACCCTGGAGCGCCGTGCACAGGCGATGGAAGCCTGGCTGGCCAATCCGGAACTGATGACCGCCGACGCCGACGCCGAATACACCGAAGTCATCGAGATCGATCTGGCCGAAGTGACCGAGCCCGTGCTCTGCGCACCGAACGATCCGGACGATGCCCGCCTGCTCTCTCAGGTGGCCGGCGACAAGATCGACGAAGTGTTCATCGGTTCGTGCATGACCAACATCGGCCACTTCCGCGCTGCCGGCAAGCTGCTCGACAAGGTCAAGGGCGGCATCCCGACCCGTCTGTGGCTGGCTCCGCCGACCAAGATGGACGCCCACCAGCTGACCGAAGAAGGCTACTACGGCATCTACGGCAAGGCCGGTGCGCGGATGGAAATGCCGGGCTGCTCGCTGTGCATGGGTAACCAGGCGCGCGTCGCCTCGAACTCGACAGTGGTCTCCACCTCCACCCGCAACTTCCCGAACCGCCTGGGAGACGGCGCCAACGTCTACCTGGCATCCGCCGAACTGGCCTCGGTCGCCTCAATCCTGGGTCGCCTGCCAACGGTCGAGGAATACATGCAGTACGCAGCGGACATCGACAGCATGGCTGCCGACGTCTACCGCTACCTGTCCTTCGACCAGATCGCAGAGTTCCGCGAAGCGGCGGCCAACGCGAAGATCCCGGTGATCCAGGCCTAAGGGTCGGCAACAAGAAGAAGCCCCGCCTCGTGCGGGGCTTTTTTTCGCCCGCTGCCTGACCCTATGGCGCGCCTGCAGCCGAAACGCCGGACACTGCCGCCAGATCGCCAGATCGCAGACAAAGAAAAGCCCGGCATGAGCCGGGCTTTTCTTTTGCGAGGCGCTATTAACGCACTTGCGCTTCCACTTCCGCTTCAACGCGACGGTTGATGGCGCGGCCTTCCTCGGTGCTGTTGTCAGCAACCGGACGGGATTCGCCGTAGCCAACCGAGTTCACGCGGCTGCCTTCCACACCGTACTGGTTGACCAGCACATCACGAACGGCATTGGCGCGGCGCTCGGACAGACGCTGGTTGTACTGATCGGTACCGACCGAGTCCGTGTGACCTTCCACGGTGGTAGAGGTCTGCGGGTACTGCTGCATGAAGTCAGCCAGGTTCTGGATGTCGCTGTAGCTTTCCGGACGCACTTGAGCGCGGTCGAAGTCGAACTTCACGTCCAGCTCGACGCGGACCACTTCCGGAGCCGGCTCCGGCTCGGGAGCAGGCGCGGCGACAGGCATCGGAGCCGGTTCGGGAGTCGGCTCGGCGGCTGCGACCTGACGGGCACCACCACCGAAGTTCAGACCAACGCCCACGCCAGCCATCCACTCGCCTTCGTCGGCGTCGATGTTGTACATGCCGTCAACGCCGGCACGCGCATAGACGTTCTCGGTGAAGTAGTACTTCACGCCGGTACCGATGTTGGCGAAGGTGCTGCGGTCACGGCCGCTGCGAGTTGCCTGGCCAATGGTCTGATGAGCCACACCAGCGGAGACGTAGGGACGCAGACCAACACCCGGCTGACCGAAGTGGTACAGAGCGTCGAGGGAGGTCAGGCTGCCCTTGATGTCCTTGCGATGGCCGTCCGCCATACGGTCGTTGGAGTTGATGTCACCGTATTCGCCATAAGACAACGCCAGTTCGACATCGTCGGTCAGGAAGTAGCCGACGCTCGCACCGTACAGTTCGCCGTTCTCGATATCACGCGAGCTGTCAGTGAAGTAGTGCTTGCCGAAAGCTTCCACCTCGACAGCGCCCTGGCCCTGAGCCAGCGCGCTGAGGGAGGTGGCGGCAACCAGGGAGCCAATGACAACGCCTAAGGTGTTTTTCAGTTTCATCCGTAAATCCCCATCTGTGGTTGGTATCAGAACAATCTAAGGAAACCGGGTGTACCAAAGCCTGTTCGCTGAGTATCAGACAACTTTCCGTCTCTAAGTTTCGGCAAAGCCCGAAAATTTTTCCCGGAGTTTATCCAGCGCACGCTTGTAACGCATCTTCGTTGCACTAAGACCCATGTGCATGATATCGGCAATCTCCTGGAACTCCAGTTCGGCAACGAAGCGAAGTACCAGAATTTCCCTGTCGATGGGATTCACATGCACCAGCCAGCGGTCAAGACCGCCCTTCTCGTCGACTTTCGGCGCTTTCTCTTCCGAGGCTTCTTCGAGCGGGTCGAGACTCAGCGCGTCAAGTAAGCGCCGCTTTCGACGCTCTTTCCGATACTGGGTGATGCACTCGTTATAGGTGATGCTATAAAGCCACGTTTTGAACTTCGACTTGCCTTCGAAATTCTTCAGACCGTACAAGACTTTAAGCATTACCTCCTGACAGACATCATCAGCGTCTCGATCGTTACCCAGATAGCGCGCACATACATTGAATAGCGTGCGTTGATATCGCCGCATGAGCTCTTCATAAGCTCGCGTAATATGAAAAAGCTCGACGTGCGCGCGCTCCACCAGCTCTTCATCGGAAAGCTCGCGGGGGTCATAGCGCAACGATGGAGAATGGGTTTTAGTCAAGACGCTTGGAGCCGGCAGTCAGTATCATGGCCGCTACTCTGGGACCAGAAAAAAGGCGGCACACTTTAGCAGATATCGGACTATCAGTGGCTTCTGACTCTTTGCTCCAGCAGCGTTCTGTTAGCGACCGAAACGAGTTCGCCGTTATCGGTCAGCAATAGCGTCTTGACCGTACCGATCTCCTCGATCTGTCCTTCCACATCGGCGAGACCGATGCGCTGCCCCACCTCGTACAGCTCGCGAATGTAGATGCCGGCCAGGATCTGCGCGACCAGCTCGCGGCTCCCCAGGCCAAAGGCCAGGGCGACCGCCAGGCCCACCGAAATCAGCACGATGGCGATGACGTAGTTGAGCAGCTCGGTCTTCACCTCGAGCTGACCGATGGCCACCGAAATGCTGATGATGATGACCAGCCCCTGCGCCAGACGGGCCAGCCCGCCCGCATAGTCCAGCCCGACGCCTTCGGCAGCGCCACGCACGAGCCCGCTGACCAGCTGGGCCAGCAGCACGCCGGCGAGCAGGATCAGCGCGGCGCCGAACACTTTCGGGATGTACAGGGCGAGCACGTCGAGGGTCGACGAAACACGCTCCAGACCCAGCGATTCGGCCGCCGAGACCAGGAAGATGAGCAGCACGAACCAGTAGACGATCTTGCCGATCAGCGTCGAGACCGGCGCCCGGATTCCCACCCGCGCCAGCAGCTTGGTCAGGCCGGTGCCGGCCATCAGCCGATCGAGCCCGAGGCGCGCCAGCACCTTGGACAACAGCGTGTCGAGCAGCTTGGCGATGACAAAGCCCAGCACCACCACGATCAGAGCACCGAACAGGCGCGGAAGGAACGCCGCAACCGACGCCCACAGGGAGCTCATCGCAGACAACAGATTCTGGGTCCAGGGATCGAATTCCATGATCAATCAGCCTTATCAGTCGAACGGGTTGGCGAGTGGCGGCGCGAGACAGGCGCGATATGCGGCGATCCGCTGTTGAACGCGATCAGCAGGACCTGCAGCCAATGGCCCATCAGGCCGAACAGATCCCCTGCTCCGACCTGACGGTTAGCGGTTTTCAGTACGCGATCGAGACACGCATCGTCATCGTGGCTCGATGGCGTGTTGAGCATGTCGCGCAAGGATTTTTCAAACGGATCGTGCATGCGCACCTCGGGATATGTGTCGGCTAGACGCTGCAAACCGCCGACCGAGTCACATTCAAACCCAGCGCAAACGGCGCAGGATCCACCATTGAAACAGCGCAACGGCGCCGATCAGGCCGCAGGCCACGGCAAAACCGTAGGGAAACTCGGCGCCGGGAATGCCGCCGACGTTGATTCCCAGCAGCCCGGTGAAAAAACTCAGGGGCAGGAAGAAGGCGGTGATGATGCCGATCAGGTACATGGTCCGGTTCATCCGCTCGTTAAGCCGCCTTTGTTCGGACTCCAGCACCAGGCTCGCCCGTTCGCGGATCAGCTCCAGCTCCTCGACGAAACGAATCAGCCGGTTGCTGAGCTCGTTCCAGTCGGCACTGTCGTCGGCGTCGCGCCAGGACAGCGGTGTGCGGGTCAGCTGCGCATAAAGGTCGCGCTGAGGCAGCAGGAAGCGCCGGAGGCTGGCGGCACGCCGGCGCAGCGACAACACGCGCTCGTGCTCGGGCGTGTAACGCGAATCCTGCTCCAGGCGCTCCTCCTCGCTGTCGGTCGTTTCGCCGAGCTCGGCCACCAGGTCGTCGACCCGATCGGTCAGCGAGTCGGCCAGCGCCAGCAGCAACCGGGATGCGCTGTTCGGCCCCTGCCCGCCGGCCAGTTGCTCGATGACCAGCTCGGTGGCGCGCAAAGGCCTCAGCCGCAGGGAAACCACCATCCTGGCATTGGCGAACACGCGCAGCGATACCATGTCCTCGGGCTCGGCGCCGGGGTTGAGATTGACTCCACGCAGGAACAGGGCGAGCGCCTCGCCAGGCAGCGCGAGCATGCGCGGCCGGGTGTTTTCCTCGAGCAACACATCGCAGGCAAAAGTGCCGATCTCGTCTCGACTGCGCAGCCAGGCGACGGCCTCCGGGTGGCTGCGATCCAGGTGCACCCACAGCGTCTCGCCGTCCTCGAGCCGCAGCGACTCGAGCGAGGCATACGCCAGGCTGCGCGCGCCCCCTCGCCCGTCGAGCACCAGTGCGTGAATGAGCCCCCAGCGATCGTTGTCGTTCTGTTGCATCGGTATGGCGGTCCTGCTCATAAAAAGCCCGGCTTAGCCGGGCAGGAAAAACGGGCGGCAATGGCCGCAGGTCAATCGGGCATCTTCAGCGGCTCGGGCGACACCAGGATGCCGTTGTTGTCGGCATAGACGTATTCGCCTTGGCGGAAGGTGACGCCGCAAAAGGTGACGGGCACGTTCAGATCGCCCAGACCGCGCTTTTCGGACTTGCGCGGATGGGTCGCCAGCGCCTGGACACCGAGTTCGGTCTGGGCAATGACGTCCACGTCGCGAATGCAACCGTAGATGATGATGCCTTCCCAGCCGTTGCGCGCCGCCTTCTCGGCAAGCATGTCACCGAGCAGCGCGTGGCGCAGCGAACCGCCACCGTCGACGACCATCACCTTGCCGGTGCCGTCGAGCTCGACCTGCTCCTTGACCCTGGAATTGTCCTCGAAGCATTTCACCGTGACGATCTCGCCGCCGAACGAATCGCGGCCGCCGAAATTGCTGAACATCGGCTCTACCACTTGCACCAGATCGGGATAGGCATCGCACAGATCGGGGGTGACGTATTGCATGGGAAGCTCCTGTGGTTGAAAGCTCAGACTTCGACGCCGATTCGGTCGCCGTCGTAGGCCAGCGGATAGACCGCCAACGCGTGGCAGGTCGCATCAAGCGCCCGGCCAGTGGTGACATCGAACCTCGCACCATGGCGAGGACAGCGCAATACCGTGCCACTCAGGGTGGCGCGCGCCAACGGCGCGCCCTGGTGCGGACAGCGGTTTTCGATCAGCCGCGGCTGACCTTCGACCACGATCAGCAGCAACTGATGCCCCGCGACATCGAACACCCGTCGGTAATCGTCATCCAGGTTGAGTAACCGCTCGAGCGTCACGAACATGCGGACCTCCGCCAGACGAACCATGACCAGATGCGACGAGTTCGTCACATCTTAACGACCTATCGCTCCCGATGGAACGCGACGCTGTCCGGCTCCAGGCGCCAGGCATGAAAAAGGGCGGTTGCCCGCCCTTTTTCATCGTCGTCGCCTGGTCAGATCTCGGCGTCCGCCAGGAAGAACCAGGTATCGAGTACCGAGTCCGGGTTCAGCGACACGCTTTCGATGCCCTGCTCCATCAGCCATTTGGCCAGGTCCGGGTGATCGGAAGGGCCCTGTCCGCAGATGCCGATGTACTTGCCGGCCTTGTTGCAGGCCTGGATGGCGTTGGACAACAGCTTCTTGACCGCCGGGTTACGCTCGTCGAACAGGTGCGCGATGATGCCAGAGTCCCGGTCCAGGCCCAGGGTCAGCTGGGTCATGTCGTTGGAGCCGATGGAGAAACCATCGAAGTACTCGAGGAACTCGTCAGCCAGCAAGGCGTTGGACGGCAGCTCGCACATCATGATGACCTTCAGCCCGTTCTCGCCGCGCTTGAGCCCGTAGTGGCCGAGCAGGTCGACGACCTGAGAGGCCTCGCCCAGGGTGCGCACGAAGGGCACCATCAGCTCGACGTTGGTCAGCCCCATCTCGTCGCGGACCTTTTTCATCGCGCGGCACTCGAGTTCGAAGCAGTCGCGGAAGGAGTCGCTGATGTAGCGAGACGCGCCGCGGAAGCCGAGCATCGGGTTCTCTTCCTCGGGCTCGTACAGCTTGCCGCCGATGAGGTTGGCGTATTCGTTGGACTTGAAGTCCGACAGGCGAACGATGACCTTCTTCGGCCAGAACGCGGCGGCCAGGGTGCTGACGCCCTCGACCAGCTTGTCGACATAGAAGCTGACCGGGTCGGCGTAGCCGGCGATGCGCTTGTCCACGCTGCTCTTGACGTCGGTCGGCAGGCCTTCGTAGTTGAGCAGCGCCTTGGGATGCACGCCGATCATGCGGTTGATGATGAATTCCAGACGCGCCAGGCCAACGCCCTCGTTGGGCAACTGGGCGAAGTCGAACGCACGGTCGGGGTTGCCGACGTTCATCATGATCTTGAACGGCAGCTCGGGCATCGCATCGATCGAGTTCTTGCGAATGTCGAAGCCAAGCTCGCCCTCGAAGATCAGGCCGGTGTCGCCCTCGGCGCAGGATACCGTCACGGTCTGGCCATCCTTCAGCAGCTCGGTGGCGTTGCCGCAGCCCACCACCGCCGGAATGCCCAGCTCACGCGCGATGATCGCCGCATGGCAGGTACGCCCACCGCGGTTGGTGACGATGGCGCTGGCGCGTTTCATCACCGGCTCCCAGTCAGGGTCGGTCATGTCCGATACCAGCACGTCGCCCGGCTGGACCTTGTCCATCTCGGAGACGTCACGAATGATCTTGACCGGGCCTGCGCCGATGCGCTGGCCGATGGCGCGGCCTTCGACCAGAACCTTGCCCTTTTCCTTGAGCAGGTAGCGCTCCATGACGTTCGCGCTGCTGCGGCTCTTCACGGTCTCGGGACGCGCCTGGACGATGTAGAGCTTGCCGTCGTCGCCATCCTTCGCCCACTCGATGTCCATCGGGCGGCCGTAGTGCTTCTCGATGATCAGCGCCTGCCTGGCCAGGTTGGTGACTTCCTCGTCGGAGAGCGCGAAGCGCGCGCGATCGGCCTTGTCCACGTCGACAGTCTTGACCGACTTGCCGGCCTTGGCCTCGTCGCCGTAGATCATCTTGATCGCCTTGCTGCCCAGGTTGCGGCGCAGGATGGCCGGGCGACCGGCTTCGAGCGTCGGCTTGTGGACATAGAATTCGTCGGGGTTGACCGCACCCTGCACCACGGTTTCACCCAGGCCGTAGGCGCCGGTGATGAACACCACGTCGCGGAAGCCCGATTCGGTGTCGAGGGTGAACATCACGCCGGCGGTACCGGTTTCCGAACGCACCATGCGCTGCACGCCGGCGGACAGGGCGACCAGCTTGTGGTCGAAGCCCTGGTGTACGCGGTAGGCGATGGCGCGGTCGTTGAACAGCGAGGCGAAAACCTCCTTGGCCGCGCGGATGACGTTATCGACGCCACGGATGTTGAGGAAGGTTTCCTGCTGACCGGCGAAGGACGCATCGGGCAGGTCTTCGGCGGTCGCCGAGGAGCGCACGGCGACGGCCATGTTGTCGTTGCCGCCGGCCATCTCGGCGAAGGCGGTACGGATATCGGCGTCCAGTTGCGCCGGGAATTGGGCCTCCATCACCCACTGCCGGATCTGCGCGCCGGCCTTGGCCAGGGCGTTGACGTCGTCGACGTCCAGGGCATCGAGGGTGGCATGGATGCGATCGTTCAGACCGCTCTGTTCGAGAAAGTCGCGATAGGCCTGGGCAGTGGTCGCGAAACCACCTGGCACCGAAACGCCGGCTCCTGCCAGATTGCTGATCATCTCGCCGAGGGATGCGTTCTTGCCCCCCACTCGCTCAACATCGTGATTGCCGAGCTTATCGAGGGAAACTACGTACTCTACCAAGGTGATCTCTCCACTGTTTGTTGGAAGACTCGGGCGCACCTGCGCCGCGTTAGTGTGGCCTGGCTGTGTGAAATAAGTAACAATGCCCGCCAGTCTGCGCTCGGCGAAACGGGCCTTACTATAGCCAAGAACGGTTCTCGACTTAAGGCCCAAGGTGCAATGAAACGAACAGCTTTCTTCATCTCCGACGGCACTGGCATTACCGCGGAAACGCTGGGCCAGAGCCTGCTCGCCCAATTCGAGAACATCACCTTCACCAAACTGACGCGTCCGTACATCGATACGGCGGACAAAGCGCGGGCGATGGTGCAGCAGATCAATACGGCGGCCGACAGGGACGGCGCCCGCCCAATCATTTTCGATACGCTGGTGAACCAGGAAATCCGGGACATTCTGGCCGAATCCAATGGCTTCATGATCGACATCTTTTCTTCATTCCTTGCTCCCCTGGAACATGAACTGATGTCACATTCCTCCTACTCCGTAGGCAAATCCCATTCCATCAGCCACAACGCCAACTACATGGAGCGCATCGAGGCGGTCAACTTCGCCCTCGATAACGACGACGGCGCGCGCACCCACTATTACGACAAGGCCGACCTGATCCTGGTGGGCGTGTCCCGCTGCGGCAAGACACCGACCTGTCTGTACATGGCCATGCAGTTCGGCATTCGTGCCGCCAACTACCCGCTCACCGAAGACGACATGGAGCGCTTGCAACTGCCGGCGGCGCTGAAAAAGCACCAGGACAAGCTGTTCGGCTTGACCATCGACCCCGACCGGCTCACCGCGATCCGCAACGAGCGCAAGCCCAACAGCCGCTACGCCAGCTTCGCCCAGTGCGAATTCGAGGTCCGCGAGGTCGAGGCGCTGTTCCGTCGCGAGAACATCGCCTTCATCAATTCGACGCATTTCTCGGTGGAGGAAATCTCCGCGAAAATCCTCGTGGAAAAAGGCGTCGAGCGTCGTCTCAAATAACCACCGCCTTCGTAGACCGCACAAATGCGGCTTGGTGCCGACACTTTGTTACAAAAGCCGGGACCAATTGCCGCAGGCGGCCCTCAGATCACGAACAGATCGACGAAACGATGCACCGGCGTCGCCTCCAGCGTGGCCTGATCGTGGCATAGCGAGATGATCCGCTCGCACCGCTGAGCGGGGAAACGCGTCGCCAGGTTGCTGGCGAACTTGCGCTCCAGCAGCGGGATACCCTCCGCACGGCGGCGGCGATGGCCGATCGGATACTCCACCGCCACCTGCCCGGTACAGGTCCCGTCGTCGAAGAACACCTGGATCGCGTTGGCAATGGAGCGTTTGTCGGGCTCCAGGTATTCGCGGCTGTAGCGCTCGTCTTCTACCACCTCCATCTTGTTGCGCAGCTGGTCGATCAGTGGGTGCTCGGCATGGAAGGCATCCTCGTAATGCTCGGCCGTCAGATCGCCATAGAGCAAGGGCACCGCCACCATGTACTGCAGGCAGTGATCGCGGTCGGCCGCGTTGGCCAGCGGGCCGACCTTCGAAATGATGCGGATCGCCGACTCGTGGGTGGTTATGACGATCCGCTCGATGCGATCGAACCGCTCACGCACCTGCGGGTGCAGGATGACGGCGGCCTCGGCGGCGGTCTGGGCGTGGAACTCGGCGGGAAAGCTGATCTTGAACAGCACGTGCTCCATGACGTACGAGCCGTACGGCTGGGGCAGACGGAACTGCCGCAGCGCCGCTGGCTTGGTGGCCAGATCCTTGTTGGTGTGGCTGAACAGCACGTCGTAGAAGCCCCATTGCGGTGCGCTGAGCGCGCCGGGAATGCCCATTTCGCCCCGCAGGGCGATATCGGCCAGGCGCACCGCTCGGCTGGTCGCATCACCCGCCGCCCAGGATTTGCGTGACCCCGCATTGGGCGCATGGCGGTAGGTGCGCAGCGCCTGGCCATCGACGATGGCGTGGGAGAGCGCCGACAGGAGCTGCTCGCGGCTCGCCCCCATCAGCTTCGCGGTAACGGCGGTGGACGCCAGCTTGACCAGGAAGACGTGGTCGAGCCCGACGCGGTTGAAAGCGTTCTCGAGCGCCAGCACGCCCTGGATCTCGTGCGCCATGACCATCGCGTCGAGCACGGTACGCATGGTCAATGGCGCCTCGCCATTGGCCACACGCCTTTGCGACAGGTGATCGGCCACCGCCAGGATGCCGCCGAGGTTGTCCGACGGATGCCCCCATTCGGCGGCCAGCCAGGTGTCGTTGTAGTCCAGCCAGCGGACGATGCAGCCGATGTCCCATGCCGCCTTGACCGGATCGAGCCGGAAGCTGGTGCCTGGCACCCGCGCGCCGTGGGGCACCAGAGTGCCCTCCACCAGCGGCCCGAGGTGCTTGGTGCATTCGGGAAAACGCAGCGCCAGCAGGCCGCAACCCAGGGTGTCCATCAGGCAGTTGCGGGCGGTATCCAAGGCCTCGGGCGATTCGACGCGGTAGCTCAGTACGTAATCGGCGATGTCCTGGATCACCGGGTCGTAATCGGGACGCTCGTTGAGATCGACATTGGCGCTCATGCTTCTCACCTCATCGGCTGATGGCAAAAATGATGGCGCGGCCGCTGGCTCCGGTCAGAACGCGTCGCCCGGGACGCGTACCCAGCCCTCCATCAGCACCCGCGCGCTGCGGCTCATGAGCGCCTTGGTCACCTGCCACTGGCCGTCCACCTGGCGCGCTTCGGCGCCGACGCGCAGTACGCCCGAGGGGTGACCGAAACGCACCGCGCTGCGTTCGCCGCCACCGGCGGCGAGGTTGACCAGGGTGCCGGGAATCGCGGCCGCCGTGCCGATGGCCACGGCGGCGGTGCCCATCATGGCGTGGTGCAGCTTGCCCATCGACAGCGCGCGCACCAGTAGATCGACATCCTCGACGGCGACGTTTCGGCCGCTGGACGACAGGTAGCCGACCGGCGGCGCAACGAAGGCGACCTTGGGTGTGTGCTGGCGTCTGGCGGCCTCGTCCAGCGACGCGATGAGGCCCATGCGCAGCGCCCCGTGGGCACGGATGGTCTCGAACCTGAGCAGGGCCGCCGGGTCGCCATTGATGGCCTCCTGCAGCTCGGTGCCGGTGTAACCGAGGGCCTCGGCTTCGAGGAAGATGGTCGGGATACCCGCATTGATCAGCGTCGCGCGAAGCGTGCCGATGCCGGGCACGTCGAGTTCATCGACCAGGTTGCCGGTCGGGAACATGGCACCGCCGCCCTCGCCGTCTCCCTCGTCGGCGGGATCGAGGAACTCCAGTTGGACCTCCGCCGCGGGAAAGGTCACCCCGTCCAGCTCGAAGTCGCCGGTCTCCTGCACCTGCCCTTCGACGATCGGCACCTGCGCGACGATGGTCTTGCCGATATTGGCCTGCCAGATGCGCACCGTGCACACACCGTTGCGCGGAACCCGCTCGGCGTCGACCAGCCCGGCGGCGATGGCGAACGGCCCGACGGCCGACGACAGGTTGCCGCAGTTGCCGCTCCAGTCGACGAAGGCCGCGTCGATCGAGACCTGGCCGAAGAGGTAATCGACGTCGTGGCCTGGCCGGCTGCTGCGTGAAACGATCACCGTCTTGCTGGTGCTGGACGTCGCCCCGCCCATGCCATCGATCTGCTTGCCATAGGGATCGGGGCTGCCGATCACCCTCAGCAACAGTGCGTCGCGGGCCAGGCCCGGCGCGCGCGCGCGCTCGGGCAGGTCTTCGAGGCGGAAGAACACGCCCTTGCTGGTACCGCCACGCATGTAGGTGGCGGGGATTCGAATCTGCGGTACGGCGGCCATCTCGGTCTCCTTGAAGGGTCTGCCTATACAGCGGCCGAGCGCGCGGCGGCGGTGGCCTCTACGGAGGATTCCAGGAAGTCCTGGGCAAAGCGCTGCAGCACCCCACCGGCCTCATAGATGGAAACCTCTTCGGCGGTATCGAGGCGGCAGATCACCGGTACCTCGACGCGCTCGCCGCTGCGCCGGGTGATGACCAGCGTCAGCGTCGCGCGCGGGGTGCGCTCGCCCAGCACGTCGTAGGTCTCGCTGCCGTCGATGCCGAGGGTCAGGCGCGTCATTCCCGGCTCGAACTCCAGCGGAAGAACGCCCATGCCGATCAGGTTGGTGCGGTGAATGCGCTCGAACCCCTCGGCCACGATGGCTTCGACGCCGGCCAGCCGCACGCCCTTGGCCGCCCAGTCGCGGGACGAGCCCTGCCCGTAGTCGGCGCCGGCGATGATGATCAGCGGCTGCTTGCGCTGCATGTACAGCTCGATGGCCTCCCACATGCGCATGACGGTTCCGTCGGGCTCGACGCGGGTCAGCGAACCCTGCTTCACCTGGCCGTCCACCACCGCCATCTCGTTGATCAACTGGGGGTTGGCGAAGGTCGCGCGCTGGGCGGTCAGGTGATCGCCGCGATGGGTCGCGTAGGAATTGAAGTCCTCTTCGGGCAGGCCCATCTTCGCCAGGTATTCGCCCGCCGCGCTGTTGGCGAGGATGGCATTGGACGGCGACAGGTGGTCGGTGGTGATGTTGTCCGGCAGCACCGCCAGCGGACGCATGCCGGTGAGGCTGCGCGCCCCGGCCAGCGCGCCTTCCCAATAGGGCGGACGGCGGATGTAGGTGCTCATCGGGCGCCATTCGTAGAGCGGGCTGACCGCGGGCCCGGTGTCTTCCTGAATGGCGAACATCGGGATGTAGACGCTGCGGTACTGCTCGGGCTTGACCGACGCGCGGACCACGGCATCGATCTCCTCGTCGCTCGGCCAGATATCCTTCAGGCGGATCTCACGACCTTCGGCGTCCAGCCCCAGCACGTCCTTTTCGATGTCGAAGCGGATGGTGCCGGCGATCGCATAGGCCACCACCAGCGGCGGCGATGCCAGGAAGGCCTGCTTGGCGTAGGGATGGATGCGCCCGTCGAAGTTGCGGTTGCCCGACAGCACGGCGGTGGCATAGAGATCGCGCTCGATGATTTCCTGCTGGATCGCCGGGTCCAGCGCACCGGACATGCCGTTGCAGGTGGTGCAGGCGAAGGCCACCACGCCGAAACCGAGGCGTTCGAGTTCCGGCAGCAGGCCGCCCTCCTGCAGGTAGAGCGCGACGGTCTTGGAGCCCGGCGCCAGCGAGGACTTCACCCAGGGTTTGCGCTGGAGGCCCAGGCGGTTGGCGTTACGCGCCAGCAGGCCGGCGGCGATCATGTTGCGCGGGTTGTTGGTGTTGGTGCAGCTGGTGATGGCGGCGATGATCACCGCGCCATCGGGCATCAGCCCCGGCTGCTGCTCGACCGGCCCGGCGATGCCCCGCGCGGCGAGTTCGGAAACCGGCAGGCGTCGGTGCGGGTTCGAGGGGCCGGCCAGGGTACGCACGACGCTGGAAAGGTCGAAGTGCAGCACGCGCTCGTATTCGGCGCTGGCGAGGCTGTCGCCCCACAGCCCGGTTTCGCGCGCATAGGTTTCGACCAGCCGCACCTGCTCGTCCTCGCGTCCGGTCAGGCGAAGGTAATCGATGGTCTGCTGGTCGATGTAGAACATCGCCGCCGTCGCGCCGAATTCGGGCGCCATGTTGGCGATGGTGGCGCGGTCACCCAGGGTCAGGTTGGCGGTGCCCTCGCCGAAGAATTCCAGGTAGGCGCCCACCACCCTAGACTGGCGAAGGAATTCGGTCAGCGAAAGCACGATGTCGGTGGCGGTGATGCCGGGCCCCGGCTTGCCGGTGAGCTCGACCCCGACGATGTCCGGCAGGCGCATCCAGGAGGCCCGGCCCAGCATCACGCTCTCGGCCTCCAGGCCACCGACGCCGACGGCGATCACCCCCAGCGCATCGACCATCGGCGTGTGCGAGTCGGTGCCCACCAGGGTGTCGGGGAAGGCCACGCCGTCGCGCGCCTGGATCACCGGACTCATCCGCTCCAGGTTGATCTGGTGCAGGATGCCGTTGCCCGGCGGAATCACGTCGATGTTCTTGAAGGCCTTCTTGGTCCAGTTGATGAAGTGGAAGCGGTCCTCGTTGCGACGGTCTTCGATGGCGCGGTTCTTGGCGAAGGCGTCCGGATCGAAACCGCCGCACTCCACCGCCAGCGAGTGGTCGACGATCAGTTGCGTCGGCACCACTGGGTTGACCATCGCCGGGTCCCCGCCCTGCTCGGCGATCGCGTCGCGCAGGCCGGCCAGATCCACCAGCGCGGTCTGGCCGAGAATGTCGTGGCAGACCACCCGCGCAGGGAACCAGGGGAAGTCCAGGTCCCGCCGGCGCTCGATCAGCTGTCCGAGCGAGGCGTCGAGGGTCTCGGGATCGCAGCGGCGGACCAGATTCTCGGCCAGCACGCGGGAGGTATAGGGCAGTTTCGCGTAGGCGCCTGGCGCGATGGCCTCGACCGCTTCGCGGGCATCGAAATAATCCAGCCGGCTGCCCGGCAGCGGCTTGCGGTGTGCAGTGTTCATGCTCAGGACTCGATCACAAGATGGCCTATGAAATGACGGGCGCCGTCTGCGCGGCGCCCCGGGCGTTCAGCGCTGGTCGATGGCGACGAAGGGACGCTGCTCGACTCCGGTGTATTCCGCGCTCGGACGGATGATGCGGTTGTTGGCGCGCTGCTCGAAGACGTGCGCGCACCAGCCGGACACCCGCGAGCAGACGAAGATCGGGGTGAACAGCTCGGTCGGGATGCCCATGAAGTGGTACGCCGAGGCATGGTAGAAATCGGCGTTGGGGAACAGCTTCTTCTCCTCCCACATGGTCTTGTCGATGGCCTCGGATACGGCATACAGCCGCGTATCGCCCACCTCGTCGGCGAGCTTCTTCGCCCAGGCCTTGATCACTTCGTTGCGCGGGTCCGAGTCCTTGTAGATGGCATGGCCGAAACCCATGATCTTGTCCTTGCGCTCGAGCATCTTCAGCAACTCGGCGCGCGCCTGCTCGGGCGAGTCGAAACGCTCGATCAGCGCCATGGCCGCCTCGTTGGCCCCGCCATGCAGCGGGCCGCGCAGCGAACCGATCGCCGCGGTCACGCAGGAATACAGGTCCGACAGGGTCGAGGCGCAGACCCGCGCGGTGAAGGTCGAGGCGTTGAATTCATGTTCGGCGTAGAGGATCAGCGAAACGTTCATCACCCGGACATGCAGTTCGCTGGGCGCCTTGCCGTGCAGCAGCGCGAGAAAATGCCCGCCGATGCTCGCCTCGTCGCTGTCGCATTCGATTCGCACGCCCTGATGGGAGAAGCGATACCAGTAGGTCATGATCCCCGGCAGCGCGCCCAGCAGGCGATCGGCCTTGTCCTGCTGCTGCTCGAAGCCGGTTTCCGGCTCCAGGTTACCCAGCATCGAGGCACCGGTGCGCATCACGTCCATCGGGTGCGCCGAGGCGGGAATCCGTTCGAGCACTTCCTTGAGCGCCTGCGGCAACTCGCGAAAGCCCTTGAGCCTCGCGCGGTAATCGGCGAGCTGGGTCCGATCGGGCAGCTCGCCGTACAGCAGCAGATAGGCGACTTCCTCGAAATCGGCCCCGGCGGCCAGTTCCCGTACGTCGTAGCCCCGGTAGGTCAGCCCCGCACCGGTCTTGCCCACGGTGCACAGCGCCGTCTGTCCCGCGACCTGACCCCTGAGGCCCGCGCCGCTCAATACCTTTGCTTCAGCCATCGCACTCTCCTTTATTGGATTTATTCTTCGATTGCTGCCCACTGGCGTCAGGCGGGCGGCCGATGCCCCCGCCCGGTCGATCAGCCCTTCTTCTGCGCGAAGAGCTGATCCAGATGCTGCTCATAGGCGTGATAGCCGATGCGCTCGTACAGCTCCATGCGCGTCTGCATGGTGTCCACCACGTTCTTCTGGGTGCCGTCGCGGCGGATCGCGGTGTAGACGTTCTCGGCGGCCTTGTTCATCGCGCGGAACGCCGACAGCGGATAGAGCACCAGCGAGACGTCCGCGCTCGCCAGCTCTTCGGTCGTATAAAGAGGCGTCGAGCCGAACTCGGTGATGTTGGCCAGGATCGGTGCCCTCACCCGCGCCGCGAACTGCCGGTACATTTCCAGTTCGGTGATTGCCTCGGGAAAGACCATGTCCGCGCCCGCCTCGACACAGGCTTCGGCGCGCTCCAGGGCGGCCTCCAGCCCCTCCACCGCCAGCGCGTCGGTACGCGCCATGATCACGAAGCTGTCGTCGGTGCGCGCGTCGACCGCCGCCTTGATCCGGTCGACCATTTCCTGCAGCGAGACGATCTCCTTGTTGGGCCGATGGCCGCAGCGCTTGGCGCCGACCTGGTCCTCGATATGGATGGCCGCGGCGCCGAACTTGATCATCGAACGCACGGTGCGCGCCACGTTGAAGGCCGAGGAGCCGAACCCGGTGTCGACATCGACCAGCAGCGGCAGGTCGCAGACATCGGTGATCCGGCGCACGTCGGTGAGCACGTCGTCCAGGCCCGAGATACCGAGGTCCGGCAGGCCCAGCGAGCCGGCCGCCACCCCGCCGCCGGACAGGTAGATCGCCTTGAAGCCGGCGCGCTTGGCCAGCAGGGCGTGGTTGGCGTTGATCGCGCCGACCACCTGCAGCGGATGTTCGCTGGCGACCGCATCGCGAAAGCGCTGCCCGGCAGATGCTTGAGTCATGACTCACCTCGTTGGTTGGCTGTCTTGTCCGTTGCGTCCCTGAAGTGACGCTCGATGTTGCGCTTGGACGCACCGATGTGGCGGCGCATCAGCAGCTCGGCCAGCTCGCCGTCACGGTCGGCGATGGCGTCGAGAATGCGGTGGTGCTCGGCGAACGCCTGGTGCGGGCGGTTCGGCGTCGCGGAAAACTGGATGCGGTACATGCGCACCAGCTGGTAGAGCTCGTCGCACAGCAGCTTGGCCAGGGTTCGGTTGCCGCTGCCCTGGATGATCCGGTAGTGGAAATCGAAATCCCCTTCCTGCTGGTAGTAGCCGACGCCGGCCTGGAAGGCCTCGTCGCGTTCGTGGGTCTCCAGCACCCGGCGCAGCTCGTCGATCTCGGCCTGGCTCATGTGCTCGGCCGCGAGCCGGCAGGCCATGCCTTCGAGCGACTCGCGAATCTCGTAAAGCTCGACCAGCTCGCGATGGTCCAGGGATACCACCCGCGCGCCCACATGCGGCACGCGCACCAGCAGCTTCTGGCCCTCAAGGCGATGGATGGCCTCGCGCAGCGGCCCGCGGCTGATGCCGTAGGTGCGCGCCAGCTCCGGCTCGGAGATTTTGCTGCCCGGCGCGATGTGCCCCTGCACGATGGCCGACTGGATGCGGCGGAACACGTGCTCCGACAGGGTTTCGCTGTCCAGTGCCGCTGCGGGGGGAAACTCAAGGGATTCGAGCATATTGTCTACACCGACACCGCTTTCAGAGGCGAAACCTACGCCTTGAGCCCAGATTGGTCAACAACAGGCGAGCGATTGTCGACAATAGACCTGTCAGCGCATTGCCGAGCCCACATGAACCGCCTGTCGCGACCGCCAACCCCCCATGCTAGAATCCGCGCCTTGTTGCGCCTGGGTCTACTCGGCCGACTCCGTTCCGCCAGCACTCTTGCCTATCCAGGCCTGAACCGATTCCACAGGATCTATGAGCCTCAAACCCTACCTTCTGTTATTCGGCCTGATCGGCTGCGCCAGTGCAGTCGGCGCCGAGAAAAACATCTATGGTCTGAACGAAAACGTGGCGCTGCCCGAATTCGGGCTCGAGGTCCAGGCCAAGCTCGACACCGGCGCGCAGACCGCGTCGCTGAGCGCTCGCGACATCGAGCGTTTCAAGCGCAAGGGCGAGTCCTGGGTGCGCTTCTACCTGGCGATCGACGACGCCCACGAGCACCCCATCGAGCGTCCCCTGATGCGGGTGAGCAAGATCAAGCGGCGCGCCGGCGACTTCGATCCCGAGGAAGACAAGACCTACACCGCCCGCCCGGTGATCGAACTCGAACTGTGCATGGGCAAGGTCAAGCGAAACGTCGAAGTGAACCTCACCGACCGTACCGCTTTCCAATACCCGTTACTGATCGGCTCCGATGCGCTCACCCGCTTCGGCGCATTGATCGACCCCAGTCTCTCCTATGCCGCCGGTAAGCCCGGCTGCCTCAAAGATTCCGCTGACGAGTAATACACATGCGCGCTCTTACCCTGCATCTGAAGGTCCTGATTTTTCTGCTCGTCGCCATCGGCGTGGCAGTAACGGGCTACCAGATCTTCGTCCTCGGCATTCCGGTGACCGAGGATGAAACCGATGACCTGTGGAACATCGACGCCAAGGTCGAATTCCAGGCCAATCCGCGCGAACCGGTGAAGGTGCAGATGTTCGTGCCGCCGCTGAACCAGGAATTCGTCAGCCTCAACGAGAGCTTCATCTCCAACAACTACGGCGTGAGCGTCAACCGCAGCGAAAACAACCGCCGGGTGACCTGGTCGGCACGTCGCGCCAGCGGCAACCAGACCCTGTACTACCGCCTGGTGCTGACCAAGCGCTACAGCGGCGAGCAGACCAAGCCCAGCGGCCCGATCTTCCGCGACAGCATCCCGGTCGAAGGGCCGGAAAAGATCGCCGCCGAAGCCCTGCTTTCCCCAATCCGCCAGCACTCGGCGGATGTCGAGACCTTCATCAGCGAAGCCATCAAGCGCGTCAACAACGCCAACGACGACAACGTCAAGCTGCTGCTCGGCGGCGACGCCTCGACGCCGAACAAGGCCCGCGTGATCGAACTGCTGCTGTCCATTGCCCACGTGCCGATGGAGCGCGTGCACACCGTGCGCCTGATCGCCGAACAACAGCAGGCGCCGGAACTCTGGCTGCGCAGCTTCAACGGCAACCGCTGGCTCTACTTCAACCCGGAGAACGGCGACCAGGGCCTGCCGGCCGACCGCCTGGTCTGGTGGACCGGTGACGAGCCGCTCATCACCGTTGAGGGCGGTCGCAATCCGCGCATCAGCTTCACTCTGAACAACAGCGAGATGAACGCCATTCGCCTCGCCAAGCTGACCGACGAGAACACCGACGGCGCCTTCCTCGACTATTCGCTGTACGGCCTGCCGCTCTCCACCCAGCAGACCTACCAGATCATGATCGTCATCCCGATCGGCGTCCTGGTGATCCTGATCCTGCGCAACCTGATCGGCATCCAGACCCTGGGGACGTTCACCCCGGTCCTGATCGCCCTGGCCTTCCGCGAGACGCAGCTGGGCTTCGGCATCCTGCTGTTCACCCTGATCACGGCGCTCGGACTCTCGCTGCGCTCCTACCTCGAACACCTGAAGCTGCAGATGCTGCCCCGATTGTCGGTGGTACTGACCTTCGTCGTGGTGCTGATCGCGGTGATCAGCCTGCTCAGCCACAAGCTGGGCCTGGAACGCGGCCTCTCGGTCGCACTGTTCCCGATGGTGATCCTGACCATGACCATCGAACGCCTGTCGATCAGCTGGGAAGAGCGCGGCGGCGGCCACGCCTTCAAGGTCGGCGTCGGCACCATCATCGCGGCGTCCCTGGCGCACGTGCTGATGAGCATTCCGGAAGTGGTCTACTTCGTCTTCACCTTCCCGGCCGTCTTGCTGATCCTGGTGGGCTTCATGCTGGCGATGGGTCGCTACCGCGGATATCGGCTGTCGGAGCTGATCCGCTTCAAAGCCTTTCTGAAGGATTGATCCATGTTCGGCCTGTTCAAGACGTGGAAAGCCCTCGAAGCCAAGGGGATCATGGGCATCAACCGGCGAAACGCCGACTACGTGCTCAAGTACAACAAGCGCAGCCTGTACCCGATCGTCGATGACAAGATCATCACCAAGCTGCGCGCGATCGAAGCCGGGATCAACGTGCCGGAGATGTACGGCATCATCGAGACCGAAAAGGACATTTCCAAGCTGGCCGAGATCGTCAAGGATCGCCCCGATTTCGTGGTGAAGCCCGCGCAGGGCGCCGGCGGCGACGGCATCATGGTCATCGCCGACCGTTTCGAAGGCCGCTACCGCACCGTCTCAGGCAAAATCATCAGCCACGAGGAGATCGAGCACCAGATCTCCAACATCCTCACCGGGCTGTACTCGCTGGGCGGACATCGCGACCGCGCGCTGATCGAATACCGCGTCACCCCGGACCAGATCTTCAAGAGCATCAGCTACGAGGGCGTACCGGACATCCGCATCATCGTGCTGATGGGCTACCCGATCATGGCCATGCTGCGCCTGCCGACCCGCCAGTCCGGTGGCAAGGCGAACCTGCACCAGGGCGCCATCGGCGTCGGCGTGGACCTGGCCAGCGGCGTCACCCTGCGCGGCACCTGGCTGAACAACAAAATCACCAAGCACCCCGACACCACCAATGCGGTGGACGGCGTGCAGCTGCCCAACTGGAATGGCTTCATGAGCCTGGCGGCCGGTTGCTACGAGCTGTGCGGCCTGGGCTACATCGGCGTCGACATGGTGCTGGACCAGGAGAAGGGCCCGCTGATCCTCGAGCTGAACGCACGTCCCGGCCTCAACATCCAGATCGCCAACGATTGCGGGCTGACGCACCGGGCCCATGCCGTCGAGGCGCGCCTGGCCGAACTCAAGGCCAAGGGCATCCAGGAAACCGCCGACGAGCGCGTGCGGTTCGCTCAGGAACTGTTCGGCCACGTCCCCACCCACGACTGAGCCCGCTCCCGCCCGACGCGGGAGCACGCTCCGCATACAGCTACCATGGCGCTCTGCACGCTACACCCACTGCCCTACCAGGCCGACCCGCGCGGCTATTTCGAACCTGTCCGCCAGGCGCCCGGCGCGGTGCTGCTCGACTCCGGCCGCCCCACCGCCAGGCGGGGCCGCTTCGACCTGATCAGCGCCTGGCCCGAACGGCTCCTGCAGGCGCAGCCGGAAGAAAGCGGCGCGGCGTATTTCCAGCGGCTGCGCGAGGCCCTGGCCGGGCTGGGCCACGCCGAACTGCCCGAGGGCTGCGAGCTGCCATTCGCCGGCGGGCTGATCGGCCTGCTGGCCTACGATTTCGGACGCCAGCTCGAGCGCCTGCCCCACTCCACGCTCGCCGACCTGACACTGCCGCCCGCCCAGCTGGGGCTCTACGCCTGGGCGCTGGTCACCGACCATGACCAGGGCAGCAGCCAGCTGGTGTTCCATCCGACGCTTCCCGACGCCGAGCGGCAGCGTCTGGTGGCGCTGTTCAGCGAACCCTCCGTGCCAGCCTCCACGCCGTTTCGTCTGCAGCGCCCCTTCTCCGCCGACCAGCCATTGGCGCGGTATCGCGAGGCGATCGAACGCATCCAGCACTACATCGGCGCTGGAGACTGCTATCAGGTCAACTACGCGCAGCGCTTCTCGGCCGCCTATGCCGGCGACCCCTGGCAAGCCTACAGCGCGCTGCGCGACGCCTGCCCCACGCCCTTCGCCGGCTTCGTGGCGTTGCCCGAAGGCGCCGTGCTCAGCCTGTCGCCGGAGCGCTTCCTGCGCAGTCACGCCCGCCAGGTCGAGACCCGGCCGATCAAGGGCACGCGGCCCCGCTCAGCCGACGCCAGGGTCGACGCCGAGCAGGCCAGCGCCCTGCTTGCCAGCATCAAGGATCGCGCGGAAAACCTGATGATCGTCGACCTGCTGCGCAACGATCTGGGCCGCACCTGCGACGTGGGCAGCATCCGGGTGCCGGAGCTGTTCGCCCTGGAAAGCTACCCGAACGTGCACCATCTGGTGAGCAGCGTCACCGGTACGCTCGCCGCCGGAAAGGATGCCTTCGACCTGCTGGCCGGCAGCTTTCCTGGCGGATCGATCACTGGCGCGCCGAAGATACGGGCGATGCAGATCATCGACGAGCTGGAGCCCACCGACCGCAGCATCTATTGCGGCTCGCTGCTCTATATCGACGTTCGAGGGGAGATGGACAGTTCGATCACCATCCGCACCCTGCTGGCCAGCGAAGGGCGAATCAGCTGCTGGGGTGGTGGCGGGATCGTCGCGGACTCGGACTGGCAGGCCGAATACCAGGAATCGATCGACAAGGTGAAGGTCCTGCTGCAGACGCTGGAGCGGCTTTAGCCAGAAGCTGGAAGCGCCAGGACGGCAACGCCCCGGTCAGGGGTTTCCGCCACAGGCTTCCAGCTTCGCCGTTCTTAAAGCGCCAGCTTGCGGTTGGACGCCTTGATGAACTCGCGCTTGAGGTCATCGTAGGTGTGCACCGCCGGGAACTGCGGGAACTCCCGAATCACGTTGTCCGGCGCATGGAACAGAATGCCTGCGTGCGCTTCGGACAGCATGGTGGTGTCGTTGTAGGAATCGCCGGCAGCGATGACGCGGTAGTACAGGCTCTTGAGCGCGATGACCGACTGGCGCTTCGGGTCCTTCTGGCGCAGCTGGTAATCCACCACACGGTCGGTCTCGTCGGTGATCAGCCGGTGGCACAGCAAGGTCGGGAAACCGAGCTGGCGCATCAGGGGCTGGGAGAACTCGTAGAAGGTGTCGGACAGGATCACCACCTGGAAGCGCTCGCGCAGCCAGTCGACGAATTCCACGGCGCCTTCCAGGGGTTCGAGCGTGGCGATCACCGACTGGATATCGCCCAGCTTGAGACCATGCTCGTCGAGGATGCGCAGGCGCTGCTTCATCAGCACGTCGTAGTCGGGAATGTCCCGCGTGGTCGCCCGCAGCGACTCGATGCCGGTCTTTTCGGCGAACGCGATCCAGATCTCCGGGACCAGTACGCCTTCAAGGTCGAGGCAGGCTATTTCCACAGGGCCACTCCTAATGCGAATAAAAGAAGCGGCACTCTAGCGACAAGGCAGAGGCGAAGCAACGCAGCGCTTATTCCATACCGACGGGGTTTTATGCCTTAAAGATTATTTAGAGGCATAACACGGGTTTGCTACCATCCCCGGCCCTGAGAGCGCCGCCAAGCGCCATACAAAGGAACCGCCTGATGAGCCAAACCTTCGATATCGCCGAACTCGCCGCGACCTATGCCGGCAAGTCGCCGCAGGAAATTCTCACCCTCGCCTTCGACCTGTTCGGCGATGACCTGTGGATTTCCTTCAGCGGCGCCGAGGATGTGGTGCTGGTGGACATGGCGTGGAAGCTGAACAAGAACGTCAAGGTGTTCACCCTCGACACCGGGCGTCTTCACGGCGAGACCTATCGTTTCATCGAGCAGGTTCGCGAACACTACAACATCGCCATCGACATCCAGACCCCCGACCCCGCCCTGCTCGAACCGCTGGTCAAGGAGAAAGGGCTGTTCAGCTTCTACCGCGACGGCCACGGTGAATGCTGCGGTATCCGCAAGATCGAACCGCTGCGCCGCAAGCTCGCCAGCGTGCGCGCCTGGGCCACCGGCCAGCGCCGCGACCAGAGCCCCGGCACCCGCAGTCAGGTCTCGGTGATGGAGCTCGACACGACCTTCTCCACGCCGGAAAACACCCTGATCAAGTTCAACCCGCTGGCGCAGATGACCAGCGAAGAGGTCTGGGGCTACATCCGCATGCTCGAAGTACCCTACAACAGCCTGCACGAGCGCGGCTTCGTCAGCATCGGCTGCGAGCCCTGCACCCGCCCGGTGCTGCCCAACCAGCACGAGCGCGAGGGCCGCTGGTGGTGGGAAGAAGCCACCCACAAGGAATGCGGCCTGCACGCCGGCAACCTGATCGCCAAGGCCTGACGGCACCCCGCCCCCCAAAAAAAAGCCATTCGGTATACCGAATGGCATTTTTGCTTGCGGGCCTTTTGCTAGTGCGTGGGCAGCTCGACGTCGGCGAACAGCTCGTCCAGTTCGGCCTTGTTGTGGCACTGGATGGCTTTTTCCAGCACGCCACGGTCCAGATGGGGCGCGAACTTCTGGATGAAGTCGCACATGAACCCACGCAGGAAGGTCCCGCGACGAAAGCCGATCTTGGTCACGCTGGCCTCGAACAGCTCGCTGGCATCGAGCATCACCAGGTCCTGGTCGAGCTTGGCATCGACCGCCATGCGGGCCACGATGCCGACGCCCAGCCCCAGGCGCACGTAGGTCTTGATCACATCGGCATCGGCCGCGGTGAACACCACCTTGGGTGACAGTCCGCGATGGCTGAAGGCCTCGTCGAGTTTCGAGCGCCCGGTGAAGCCGAATACGTAGGTCACGATCGGGTGCTCGGCCAACGCTTCGAGGGTCAGCTTGTCGAGCTTGGCCAGCGGGTGGCCCTGGGGCACGATCACGCACCGGTTCCAGCGGTAGCACGGCATCATCACCAGATCGCCGAAATGCTCCAGCGCTTCGGTGGCGATGGCGAAATCCACGGTCCCGTCGGCGGCCATCTCGGCGATCTGCATCGGGGTGCCCTGATGCATGTGCAGGGAGACGTCGGGATACTGCTTGATGAAGTCGCCGATGATCGCGGGCAAGGCGTAACGCGCCTGGGTGTGGGTGGTCGCGATGGTCAGCGTGCCCTTCTTCTCGTTGGAGAACTCCTGGGCGATCTGCTTGATGCTTTCGCATTTGCGCAGGATCTCGCCGGCGGTGAAGATGATCCGCTCGCCGGCCGGGGTGATCCGCGTGAGGTGCTTGCCGCTGCGGGCGAAGACCTCCACACCGAGTTCGTCTTCGAGCAGGCGTATCTGTTTGCTGATGCCAGGCTGCGAGGTGAACAGGCTTTGCGCCGTGGCCGAGACATTGAGGTCATGGTGCGCCACTTCCCAGATGTAGCGCAGTTGCTGCAGCTTCATAAACGATCCTCAAAGGTCAGGTCGGAGCCGGCTTGGGTTTTATAACCATATGGCTGGCTTAGCTGAGATTCTAGATCTTTTTCGACACTTTGCTCATAGCGCGAGCGCACATCTTCATGTGCGGTTCGGCAGCATCGGTACCAGGTAGACCGGCACCTCTGCCAGCTGGACCAGCCGCGCCGCGGTCCGGCCCAGGGGCGTGTCCAGCCCCATGCCATGGCTATGGCTGCCGATCACCAGCAGATCGACGCCGAGGCGCTCGGCCTCGGCCAGGATGACCTGCGGCGGGTCACCCTGCAGCACGCGCACGGCGCGGATCAGCTCACGATCGTCGATACCGTCGCCCACGTCGTCCATGAAGCCTTCGTGCACCCGGGCCTCGAGATTGGCCATGACGGCCGACAGCCCGCCATCATGGAGCGAATCGATGGCGTCCGGCTCAAGATAGGTCTGCAGCACCGACTCGGCGAACAACCCCAAGGGCTCGACCGCATGCACGACATAGAGGTCCGCCCGGTACGCCCTTGCGAGCGAGAGCGCGTGCTGCAACACATAGGCGGCATACAGACTCAGGTCCGTGGCATAGAGAATTGATCGGATCACGTGGCCTCCTCGACTGCAGTCAGACCCGATCAGAGCTTAGCAGCCGGCCGACGCCCCGGCGGTCGAGGATGGCCACTCGCCAGATTTCGTGTGCCGCTTATATAACCGCCGTCACACTATCGGCGCCTGACGCGACGACAGGTCATCGATCGAGGTTGCGCGCCTCGAGAAAGCGCAGCGCCTGCAGCAACGCCTCGGTCTTCGGCATCGCACAGCCGGCCTGGGCCGCCGCGGCCAGTGGCGCCGCATAGATCGCTTCGAGTTCCATGGGCCGGCGATGGGCGAAGTCGTGATACATGCTCGGCAGATAGTCCGGCATCCGGCTGGTCGCGACCAGCATCCTGTCCACCAGCACCTCGGGAAGCTGGCACCCGCAGGCAGTCGCGGCCGAGAAGGTTTCTTCCATGATCGCCCTGACCAGCGCCAGGCTGTCGGGGTTCTCCATCAGCGGCTTGGTGCCGGCGCCAAGCAACACCGAGAGACCGTTGTACGGCGCGTTCCAGACCAGCTTCTGCCAGCGTGCCTGAGCGAGGTCGGCCATCGCGGTGGAATCGATACCCGCCGCCTTGAACATTGAAACCCCTTCCTGGACCAGCGACATCTGCGCCTCCTGCCCGTCTGCCGGGCCGGAGTGGTAGGCGATGTTGATGCCGCCGAGCGCTTCGTGCTCGATCACCCCCATCGCCGAGCGGTGCGCGCAGATGAAGCAGAGGCCGCCGAGCAGGTGCAGGTTCGACGGCAGCAACGGCCGCAGCCCGTCCTCGATACCCAGACCGTTCTGCAGCAGCACGACCTTGGCATCCGGCGCCGCCGCAGCACGTATCGCTGGCACCAGCGCCGCGTTGTTGGTGCTCTTGGCACCGACCAGCAGCCAGTCGCACGGCGGCATCTGCTCGGCATCGCGATAGGCCTGCACCGGCTGGAGCTTGAGCGAGCCATGCTGGGCACTGTTGACCACCAGCCCGTTCTCCACCACGGCCAAATATTCGCTACGCAGAAGAAAATGCACGTCGTAGCCGGCACGGGCCAGCATCAGACCGTAAAAGCCACCGATGGCACCAGTACCAATGATGCCGATACGCGGTCGGGATTCGGACATGTGAATACGCTCCATGGCTGTAGATGACGGGTGCCCCGCAAGGCGCACCGGTAGACGCCACAGACGATATCAGCCTCTGCGCGACGCCAGGCAGTGGATCGGCCAGCGGAATACCCGAGGATTTCCCCGACGGGTACCGGCCAGGCGGCACGGGCGCAGGGCTTGCCATTGTCGGCGCGCCCCATAAACGCTAAGGTTCCTTCCCCGCTGCGCCACGCCTCGCTCCGCCGCACCGGGCCGCAGACGGAGCGCACCAGTGAATAGACGAGTGACACGATGGCTGATTTACCGATCGATGACCTTAACGTTGCCTCCAACGAGACGCTGATCACTCCCGACCAGCTCAAACGCGAGATCCCCCTGACCGACGCGGCGTTGAAGACCGTCGCCCACGGCCGCCAGGTCGTGCGGGACATTCTCGACGGCAAGGACCACCGCCTGTTCATCGTCGTCGGCCCCTGCTCCATCCACGACCTCAAGGCCGCGCACGAGTACGCCGGGCGGCTCAGGGAGCTGGCGGCGAAGGTGTCGGACACGCTGTTCCTGGTGATGCGCGTCTACTTCGAGAAGCCGCGCACCACGGTCGGCTGGAAAGGCCTGATCAACGATCCCTACATGGACGACTCGTTCAAGATCCAGGACGGCCTGCACATCGGCCGCCAGCTGCTGCGTGATCTCGCCGAAATGGGGCTGCCCACCGCCACCGAGGCACTGGACCCGATCTCCCCGCAGTACCTGCAGGACCTGATCAGCTGGTCGGCCATCGGCGCTCGCACCACCGAATCCCAGACCCATCGCGAAATGGCCTCGGGCCTTTCCTCGGCGGTCGGCTTCAAGAACGGCACCGACGGCAGCCTGACCGTCGCGATCAACGCACTGCAATCCGTCTCCAGCCCCCACCGTTTCCTGGGCATCAACCAGGAAGGCGGCGTATCGATCGTCACCACCAAGGGCAACCGCTACGGCCACGTCGTGCTTCGCGGCGGCAATGGCAAGCCCAACTATGACTCGGTCAGCGTGGCGATCTGCGAGCAGGAACTGGCCAAGGCCGGCATCCCGGCGAACATCATGGTCGACTGCAGCCACGCCAACTCCAACAAGGACCCGGCCTTGCAGCCGCTGGTGATGGAGAACGTGGCCAATCAGATTCTCGAAGGCAACCAGTCGATCGTCGGCCTGATGGTGGAAAGCCACCTGGGCTGGGGCAATCAGTCGATACCGAAAGACCTCGCCGATCTCAAGTACGGCGTTTCGATCACCGACGCCTGCATCGACTGGGAAACCACGGAGAAGGCTCTGCTGGGCATGCACGCCAAGCTCAAGGACGTGCTGCCCAAGCGTCCCCGCGGTTAATCGTGCATCCATGAAACACGCCGGCGATCGCCGGCGTTTTTCATTCCGAAGCGGCAACACCCTTCTGCTGCTGTCGCTCCATGTAGCGCTCCACATAGGAACACGACGGAATCACCGTATAACCCTCGCGAGCAGCGTAATCGAGTGCTTCCTGCGCCAGCAGCGCAGCGATTCCGCGACCGCGCAAAGCGTTCGGGACAAAGGTGCGGTAGATATCGAGGGTCTGCTTGCCCAGGTCCATATAGGCCAGATAGGCGCGATGGCCGTCGACCGTAACCTCGAACTGATGACCGACCTGGTCATGGTGAATGGTCAGCGCATCGCTCATCTTCGTTCCTCGGCAGGGTCGGACTGCGGAACGACCCGCAGCGATTCAAGGGGGCTTAGGACCCCACTCATTGTTCGGTCATGCTAACGCTTCGCAAGACTTGGCCACAATCGCCGAAGAGCAAACGCGGCAATGGCGGCGGCGCTGCGTATATCCATTTGATTGCGGGTTCAACCTCAGGTTCGCGGAATTTTTCCGGTCTCAAACTGACTTACCAGCAGGCGTATCGTAGATGCGCTTGCTAACCAAACCGTACGACCTCATAAAGCACTTATAATTGATACGGTTATCCGTAACGCCCTGGAAAGTTGCACTCACGTCTGGGTCGAAAAAAGCGCTGCCGTTGCGCTGGCTCAGTTTACTTACCGGAAGTTATAGGTAGTATGTGCGCGCCAACTTTTCATGACTGGGAAGTTGCTTTATGGAATTCCACTTTAAGGGGAACACGATGAACAACGTTCTGAAATTCTCTGCTCTGGCTCTGGCCGCTGTTCTGGCTACCGGTTGCAGCAATAACATGACCCAAGAAAGCGAAGCCCGTCTGACCGCTACCGAAGACGCCGCTGCCCGCGCCCAAGCCCGTGCCGACGAAGCCTACCGCAAGGCTGACGAAGCCATGGCCGCCGCTCAGAAGGCCCAGCAGACCGCTGACGAAGCCAACGAGCGCGCTCTGCGCATGCTGGAACGTGCCAGCCGCAAGTAAGCGACACGGATACGAAAAAGCCGACCTCGAGGTCGGCTTTTTTATGCCCGCAGTTCTTCCTCAGAAGATCGACTCCATCTGACTGGCGACGGCGGTATCGGGCTCGGCGATCTGAACCGGCAGGCCATCTTCGGCGGCAATGATGTCGCGGATCATTTCCCAATCCAGCCGGACGTTGGCCAAGCCTTCTCCACGGCTGAGCAGCCCGTTGATCACCGCCGCATGCTTGTCCATCAGCGACAGGCCCTTCTCCTCGGCCTCCAGCGGCGTATGCGCCTCCAGATAGACCCGGCCTTCGCTGACACCGAACTTGTAGGGCTCGTTGATGATGCGCACCTTGGTCCCGACCGGCACCATCGCGGCCAGTTCGAGCAGGTTGTGATTGAGCATGCGGAAACACCCATGGCTGACCCGCGTGCCGATGCCGAACTTCTTGTTCGACCCGTGGATCAGGTAGCCCGGCAGCGCCAGGGTCATCTTGTAGGGCCCCAGCGGGTTGTCCGGCCCCGGCGGCACAACGCGCGGCAACGGGTCGCCCTCGGCGGCGTGTTCGTCGCGGATCGACTGCGGCGGATACCAGGCCGGATTGGGCGTCTTGACGGTGATCCTGGTGCTGGTGATCGGCGAGTCCCAGCCTTCCCGACCGATGCCCAGCGGGTAGGTGTGCACCACCGGCTCGCCCTCGGGGAAGTAATACATCCGGTACTCGGCCAGATTGATCACGATGCCTTCGCGCGGCCCGGGCGGCAGGATGAAGCGCGTCGGCAGGATGATGTCGGTGCCCTCGCCCGGGAGCCAGGGGTCGACGCCGGGGTTGGCGGCGACCATTTCCAGGTAGCCCAGGTCGTTGGCATCGCCGATGTCGGAAAAGGTGTCCTCGTATCGGGCCTTGATGACCTGGACCTGACCGACGATGTCGCTGCCGTCCGGTGGCAGGGGCAACTCCAGCGCGGCAGCCGGTAACGTCGAGCACAGGGCGGCGAGAGACAGACAGAGAACCAGCGCAGGCGCACGCGACAGCATCGGCAGAAGTCCTTGGAATACGAGAATGACAGGGTTGCGATTGTACATTGACCGCTGCCGCCGGCGAGAGCTACCAGGCGAGCGTCGACGCCGAACGGCCTTTGCGCTGGGCCTTCAACAGCTCGTGACAGGCGCTGCACAGGCGCCGATCCTTGAGCATCGGCAGTTGCAGCTCGAGCCAGCGCGGCTGGGCCGGGAGCAGCCCGCCACAGAGCGTGCGGTCCGCCGTGCCGTTCAGCTCCAGTTGCCGGGCAGCCAGATGCAACCGGTTTTCACGGCAGGCGAACAGGTCGAACTGCTCATCCGGCTCGATCAGCCGATAGGCGTAGGGGGTCCAGCTTGGGCGCGGCATCCGGGTGCTCCTTCGATCGGGCGCGACAGTAGCCGCGCTCCGGCCTCAAAGCAAGGGCTCGAGCGCCGGCCAGACGTTATCCAGCAGCCGCTGCTGCGCCGAAGCGGTCGGGTGTATGCCGTCCTGCTGCATCATCCCGGAGACACCGCCCACGCCTTCGAGCATGAAGGGTACGTAGGCGATCGATTTTTCTTCGGCCACGGAATCGAACGCCGCGGCGAACGCCTCGGTGTAACGGGGGCCCAGATTCGGTGGCAGACGCATCCCCAGCAACAGCACCTTGGCGCCCGCGTCTTCCGAGCGTTCGATCATCTGCGCAAGATTCTGTTTCAATTGCGCGGTCGGCTGACCACGCAGCCCATCGTTGCCGCCCAGCTCGATGACGACGACGGTCGGCTCGTGCTCGGCGAGCAGCGCCGGTAGCCTCGACAGCCCGCCAGCACTGGTGTCTCCGCTCACCGAGGCGTTCACCACGCGGTGTTCGCGCCCTTCTTCGTCCAGCCGCTGCTGCAGCAAATGCACCCAGCCCTGCGTGGTATCCAGCCCGAAAGCGGCGCTGATACTATCCCCGACCACCAGCACAGTGCCGGCCAGAGCCCCCTGGGCCCAGAGCAACAACGCCAGCACGCCGCCCCTCAGCAGACTCATTCGCATCGGATACTCCATGAGCGTCAGCATTCTTACTGCACGGCACCTTAACAAAGTGGTCCCCAGCGCGGAAGGCGAGCTGGTCATCCTCGAAGACCTCTCGCTGGAGCTCGCCAAGGGCGACAGTCTGGCCATCGTCGGCACCTCGGGATCGGGCAAATCCACCCTGCTGGGCCTGCTCGCCGGGCTGGATCTGCCCAGCGGCGGCGAGGTGGAGCTGGCCGGCCAGGTGCTCGGCAGCCTCGACGAGGACCAGCGCGCACGCGTGCGCGCCGAGCATGTCGGCTTCGTGTTCCAGTCCTTCCAGCTGCTCGACAGCCTCAACGCCCTGGAGAACGTCATGCTGCCGCTGGAGCTCGACGGCCGGCGCGACGCCAGGGCCGTGGCTCAGGCACTGCTCGAGCGGGTCGGGCTCGGTCCGCGGCTGACCCATTACCCACGCCAGCTGTCCGGCGGTGAGCAACAGCGCGTGGCGCTGGCCCGGGCCTTCGCCGCCGAGCCGGCGGTGCTGTTCGCCGACGAGCCGACCGGCAACCTGGATACCCACACCGGCGAGCACATCACCGACCTGCTGTTCGAACTGAACCGCGAGCGCGGCACCACCCTGGTGCTGGTGACCCACGACGAGCGCCTGGCGCGGCGCTGCCAGCGTGTATTGCGACTGGAAGCCGGTCGCCAGGTCGCGGACGGGCTGAGCGCATGACCCACATGCCCAGCACCCGCCTGCTCGCCCTCGCCTTTCGCCAGCTGGTGCGCGATGCGCGCGCCGGCGAGCTGAGGATCCTCTTCTTCGCACTGCTGATCGCGGTCGCCACCAGCACCGCCATCGGCTATTTCGGCGCGCGCCTCAACGACGCCATGCTGCTGCGCGCCACCGAGTTCCTGGGCGCCGACCTGGTCCTGCAGGGCAGCGCGCCGGCCGAGGACGAGCAGATCCAGGCCGGCCTGCAGCGGGGGCTGGACCACGCGCAGGTCGTCGAATTCTCCAGCATGGTCGCCACCGAAGACGAGCTGCAGATGGCCAGCGTCAAGGCCGCGGACAGCCCCTATCCCCTGCGCGGGCAACTGCGCAGCGCCGCCACGCCCTATGAGGCGGAGCAACCCGGCGACGGACCCGGACCTGGCGAAGCCTGGGCCGAAGCGCGACTGTTCGCCGCGCTTGACCTGTCCATCGGCGACAGCATCGAGGTGGGCAACCAGCCCTTGCGCCTGACCCGGGTGCTGACCTACGAACCGGACCGGGTCGGCGACTTCTACAGCCTGACGCCACGGGTACTGATGCACCTGGACGACCTCGCCGCGACCGGCGTGGTCCAGCCGGGCAGCCGGGTGCGCTACCGTGATCTGTGGCGCGGTTCGGCCGAGGCCCTGGCCGACTACCGCCGCCAGATCGAACCGACGCTGCAGCCCCATCAGCGCATCGAGACGGCCCGTGACGGCAACCGCCAGATCGGCGGCGCGCTGGGCCGCGCCGAGCGTTACCTGAACCTCGCCAGCCTCGCCGCCGTACTGTTGTCGGGCGTCGCCGTGGCGCTGTCCGCGGCGCGTTTCGCGGCGCGCCGCTTCGATGCCAGCGCCCTGCTGCGCTGCATGGGGCTGTCTCGCCGAGAGGCGCTGCTGCTGTTCGGCATCCAGCTGGCGCTGCTTGGCGCACTCGCAAGCCTCTGCGGCGCGCTGCTCGGCTGGCTCGCCCAGCAGGGCCTGTTCCATCTGCTGCGCGACCTGCTCGCTACCGAGATTCCGCCGGCCACGCCATGGCCGGCGCTGGCCGGCATCGCCACAGGCCTGGTCGCGCTCGCCGGCTTCGCCCTGCCGCCGCTGGCCTCCCTCGGCCGCGTACCGCCGCTGCGGGTCCTGCGTCGCGACATGCTGCCGGTGCCGCCCAGCACCTGGGCCGTGTATGGCGCGGCGATCCTGGCGCTCGGCCTGATCATGTGGCGCCTGAGCCTGGACCTGAAACTGACGCTGGCCCTGATCGGCGGCGGCCTGGTCGCGACCCTTCTGCTCGGCGGCCTGCTGCTGTTGGGGCTGCGTTCGATGCGTACGCTGCTGGCCCGCTCGTCGCTGCCCTGGCGCCTGGGACTCGGACAGCTGCTGCGCCACCCGCTGGCGGCCGCCGGACAATCGCTGGCCTTCGGCCTGATCCTGCTGGCGATGGCCCTGATCGCACTGCTGCGCGGCGAACTGCTCGACACCTGGCAGGATCAGCTGCCGGAGAACGCACCGAACCACTTCGTGCTCAATGTGCTCGAAGCCGATCGCGACGCCTTCGCCGCCCGTATCGCGCAACTCTCCGACCATGCCGCACCGCTCTACCCGGTCGTGCCCGGCCGCCTGGTGGCGATCAATGGCGAACCGGTACGCCAGCTGGTGAGCAAGGAGTCGCGCGGCGAGCGGGCGATCAACCGCGACCTCAGCCTGACCTGGGCCGCCGACCTGCCGCCGGACAACCATCTGAGCGCGGGCACCTGGTGGAGCGAGGCCACCCGTGGCGAACTGCCCGGCGTCTCGGTGGAAAGCGAGCTGGCCGAAAGCCTGCAGCTCGCCCTCGGCGACCGGCTGAGCTTCACCATCGGCGGGTTGAACCGGGACGCCGTGGTCAGCAGCCTGCGCGAAGTCGACTGGGACAGCTTCCAGCCCAACTTCTACATGATCTTCGAACCCGGCACGCTGCAGGGCATGCCCGCCACCTACATGACCAGCTTCCACCTGCCGCCGGGCCAGGAGCGCCAGCTGGTCGAACTGGCGCGCGACTTCCCGTCGGTCACCCTGCTGCAGGTCGAAGCCTTGCTGGCACAGATCCGCAGCATCCTCGCCCAGGTCTCGCTGGCCGTGGAGTTCGTGCTGCTGTTCGTGCTGGCCGCCGGACTGGCCGTGCTGTTCGCCGGTCTGCAGGCGACGCTCGACGAGCGCATCCGCCAGGGCGCCCTGCTTCGTGCCCTGGGTGCCGAGCGCGCGCTGCTGCTCAAGGCGCGTCGTGCGGAGTTCGGGCTGCTCGGGGCGGCCAGCGGCCTGCTGGCGGCTGTCGGCTGCGAGCTGGTGGCGGCGTTGCTGTACCACTTCGCCTTCGACCTGCGCTGGCAGCCGCACCCCTGGCTGTTGCTGCTGCCGCTGATCGGCGCCGTGCTGGTCGGAGCCGCCGGCACGCTCGGAACCCGCCGGGCACTGCAGGTCAGCCCGCTGACCGTGCTGCGGGAGGCCTGAGCTTGCTAGAATCCGCTCCCTTTTCCCTGCCGAGAGCCTCATGAGTCGCTATCGTCCGCCCCGCGCCGCCGGTACTCCGCTGATCACGCCCGAAGGCGAGGCGCGCCTGCGGGCCGAACTGCACGAGCTATGGCACGTGCGTCGCCCGCAAGTGACCCAGGCGGTCAGCGAAGCGGCGGCCCAGGGCGATCGCTCGGAAAATGCCGAATACACCTACGGCAAGAAGATGCTGCGCGAAATCGACAGCCGCGTGCGCTTCCTGACCAAGCGCCTGGAGAAGCTCAAGGTCATCAGCGAACGGCCCTCCGACCCCGGCAAGGTGTACTTCGGTGCCTGGGTCACGCTGGAAGACGAAAACGGCGACGAAGCCCGCTACCGGATCGTCGGCCCCGACGAGCTGGACCTCAAGCAGGGCTGGATCAGCATCGACTCCCCCCTCGCCCGCGCGCTGGTCGGCAAGGCGCTGGACGCCGAGGTCCGCGTGCAGACGCCCACCGGCGAGCAGACCTGGTATGTGACCGCCATCGAATACCCGTGACCGAACAGTCAAAACCAGCACCAAACAGTCACGATCATCGGCGAAAAGCCGCCCATGATCCGAAACATTACCTTCCTGCCCACTGACCGTTCCGCTCCGTAACACCGGAGGGCGCGCGCGCGATCCTGCGAGGGACATCGAAACTACCGGGTCCTGCCAGCTAGAGCGGCACAGGCCTCGGCACTGCGTGACTGGCATGATTGCTGCGCCAGGGTGAATGCTGTACGCGCCGCCGGCGCGGTGATTGGCAAGGGACTGCCCCTCCTTTCCGATCCACGCACCCAGAGAGCGAACATGGACAACAAGAAGAACGCGCTTGCCGCCTGCATAGCCGCCGCGGCAATTCTGAGCGCACCTGCGCATGCAGCGACCGGTTACACCGCCACCCAGTACCCCATCGTGCTGGGCCACGGAATGCTCGGTTTCGACAACCTGCTCGGCGTCGACTACTGGTATGGCATCCCCCGGGCACTGCGCAGCGGCGGCGCCCAGGTCTACGTCACGCAGGTCAGCCAGCTCAACACCTCGGAAGTACGCGGCGAAGAGCTGCTCGCCCAGGTCGAGGAGATCATCGCCATCAGCGGCAAGCCGAAGGTCAACCTGATTGGCCACAGCCATGGCGGCCCGACGGTCCGCTACGTCGCCGCGGTCCGCCCCAACCTCGTCGCCTCGGTCACCAGCGTCGGCGCGCCCCACAAAGGTTCGGACGTCGCCGATCTGCTGCGGCGCATTCCCGAAGGATCGGCCAGCGAAGCCATCGTCTCGGGCATCGTCAATGCGATGGGTGACCTGATTCATTTCCTCAGCGGCAGCCCGAGCAGCAACCCGCAGGATTCGCTCGGAAGCCTGGAGTCGCTGAACAGCGAAGGCGCCGCCCGTTTCAACGCCAGGTTCCCCCAGGGCGTGCCCCGCTCGGCCTGCGGCGAGGGCGATTATCAGGTCAACGGCGTGCGCTACTACTCCTGGAGTGGCACCAGCCCGCTGACCAACGCGCTGGATATCAGTGACGCCCTGACCGGCGCAGGATCGCTGGCCTTCGGCGACGCCAACGACGGCCTGGTCGGACGTTGCAGTTCGCGCCTGGGCCAGGTCATCCGCGACAACTATCGGATGAACCACCTCGACGAGGTGAACCAGACCCTTGGCCTGACCAGCCTGTTCGAGACCGATCCGATCACCGTCTACCGCCAGCACGCCAACCGCCTGAAGAACGCAGGGCTCTGAACCCCGCCGGGACTCCGGTCCCGGCTCCCTGGTCCAGAGGTGATGCCATGAAGAAACTGCCGTTGCTGTTCGGCGCCGGCGCCGCGCTCGGCCTGCTGGCGGTCGTTGTGATCTCCACCCCGTCCGGACGGGTAGCCAGTCCGGCACCGGAAACGTCCGAATCGCGACGTTCGGCCGCCGCCCAGGACGTTGGCCCGGCCCCCGCAGCGGCCAGCCCGCGGGTTGCCACGCCCCCGGCGCCGTTGCCGCCTTCGCTCAGGGGCACCCGCATCGACGGCGGCTTCGAAGTCGATGCCTCCGGCAACCTGGTGATCCGCGAAGACATCCGCCGCCTGTTCGATTACTTCCTCAGTTCGATCGGCGAGGAGCCCCTGCACAGCAGCGTCGAGCGTTTGCGCCAGTACATCGGCCAGAATCTGGCGCAGCCGGCGCGCGGGCAGGCGATGCGCCTGCTCGCCCAGTACCTGGACTACAAGCGCCAGCTGATCGAGCTGGAACGCCAGCATCCGCAGATCGGCGATCTTGCCGGCATGCAGAGGCGCCTCGCCGCGGTCCAGGCTTTGCGGGCGAGTCTCTTCGGCCGCGAAGCGCACCAGGCCTTTTTCGGCTTCGAGGAGGCGCATCAGCGCTTCACCCTGGAGCGCCTCGCACTGCGCCATGACGACAGCCTCGATGCGCAGGCCAAGGGCCAGGCGCTCGATCGGCTGCGCCAGTCGTTGCCACCCGAGGTGCAGGATTCGGTGGTACCGGAGCTGCAGCACGAACTCGCGCTGCAGACCCGCGAGCTGATGAGTCGGGGCGCCACGCCCGAGGCGGTGCGACAACTGCGCCAGCAACTGGTCGGCGCCGAAGCCACCCAGCGGCTCGAATCGCTCGACGCCAGGCGGCAGGCCTGGCAGCTCAGGCTGGCCGCCTACCAGGCAGAACGGGAGGCCATCGAACGCAACCGCGGGCTCGACGCCCTCGACAAGCGAACGGCCCTCGAGCGCCTGGCCGAGCGCCACTTCGACGAGCGGGAGCGCTTGCGCCTGCAGGGCGCGCAGCAACTGGCGATCGCCGAAAGCGCCGAAGCGGTCAATTGAGTGTGAGGGTGCGGCGGCCGCCTTCGATCAGCGCGCGCTGCCGCTCGTAGGCGAGGTAGTACTTGTTGACGCTGTTGACGTAGCTGACCACGCCCATCCCGACCGTTTCCATGGCGATGCGCTCGACCTGGAAGAACCACTGGTTCGGGTTGAGCCCTCGCCGACGGGCTTCGGCGCGCAGGCTCTGCACGCGTTGCGGCCCCATGTTGTAGGCCGCGAGGATGAAGGCCAGCCGTTCGCGCTCGTTCAACCGCGGGCTGGAAAAGAACTCGCGCCGGATGCTGGCCAGGTAACGAGCGCTGGCCTGGACGTTGTTGTCGAGGTTGCCGATGTCCCGCACACCCATGCTGCGCGCCGTCGCCGGCGTGATCTGCATGAGCCCGGTGGCCCCGGAAGCGCCCCGCGCCGCCGGGTTGAGCGTCGACTCCTTGAACGCCAGCGCCGCCAGCCCCAGCCAGTCGAGGGACATCTCCTCGGCATAGCGCTGCAGTGTCGGGCGGACCTTTTCCAGGCGCTGGCGCCCCACCGCATCGAGTGGGTGGTGCACCTTGTACAGCGGCCGGTAGACCCGTACGAAGGCGGCGTCCTGATTGGCCGGGGCCCGGTACTGCGCGAGGAAGCGGTCGGCGCTGGCACGCAGCATCCCCGCCTCCTTGCGCACGAACCAGTGCATATCGTCCCGCTCGCCCATGACGAAACGCTTCTCGACGCGCAATTTGGGCATGACCTTGGCCCACCGTTCGGCGATCGTCTGTTCCACCACCGTCGCCGGAAAGATGCCGGCCTGGACCATTTCCAGCACATCCTCGACCGCCAGCGTCGGGTCCACCCACTCCAGCTGGATGGGCGCGCGCTTGTGCTCTTCCAGCTGCCGGTTCAGGCGTTCGATCACCGGGCCCGCGGCACTGCCGGCCGGCAGTGCCAGGGTATGTCCGGACAACGCTTCGGCGCTGCGATAGGTGCGCTGGCCCTGGCGCGTCACCAGCACCAGCGCCACGTCGCGCACCACGGCCCCGCTGCGACCGATCCCGGGGGCGCTCTTGCGGTCCATCAGCTCACCCGGCGCGACCAGATCGCCCTCCCCGCGCTGCAACGCGGCGAGCAGCTGATCCTTGGCCCTGGGAATGATCTTCAGTTCGATGGGCGACCTGCCCTTCGCCACGTCCCGATTGAGATACTGCTCGAAGGCCCGCAGGCGCGAGTATTCGACGCCTATCGCCTCTCCCTTCACCTCACCGGAGCTGTTGCGGCTCTGGTTGACCAGCACCCGCAGCACCCCGCTGCGGCGTATCTCGGCAAGATCGCGTACCGTAGCGCCCTGCTGCCAGGCCTCCTGCGGGCCCGCCAGCCGCGCGAGCGCCGTCTGTGGCGCAAGCACCAGCAGGCAAAGCAGCAGCGGCAACAGTCTCAGCATGGGCCTTCCGAGGAGGTCGTCGACGCACCAGCGCGATGATGAAGGGTCGGAAAGGGTCTCACAGGGCGAGAGCACGGGCTAGCCCCATCTTAAGTCACGCTTCATGTTCAACTCGTATCCAATTGATTAAAAAGGAAATTACCAAGATGCAGCTCGTCGATATCGGGGTCAACCTCACCCACCCGGCATTGGCAAAGGATGCGCCGGCGTTACTCCAGCGGGCCTACGAGGCCCGGGTAACGCAGCTGGTACTGACCGGTACCAGTCTCCCAGAGAGTGAGCAGGCCCTGGCCCTGTGCGGCGAGCTGGACGACAGCCGCCTGCGCCTGTTCTCCACTGCCGGGGTTCATCCGCACCAGGCCAGCGAGTGGACCGCCGACAGCGGGCGGCAGCTGGCCGACCTGCTGCGCCAGGAGCCGGTGCGCGCGGTCGGCGAATGCGGGCTGGATTTCAACCGGGACTTCTCGCCGCGTCCCCAGCAGGAGCGCGCTCTGGAAGAACAGCTGGAGCTCGCGGTGCAACTGGGGCTGCCGGTGTTCCTTCATGAGCGCGACGCCGACCAGCGCATGGTTCAGATTCTACGCCCCTACCGCGACCATCTCCGCGCCGCGGTCGTCCACTGCTTCACCGGAGAGAAGCGCGCGCTCTACGCCTACCTCGACATGGACCTGCACATCGGTATCACCGGCTGGATCTGCGACGAGCGACGCGGCACCCACCTCCACCCGCTGGTGCGCGACATCCCGCGCGGAAGGCTGATGCTCGAGACCGATGCGCCGTACCTATTGCCGCGAACGCTGCGCCCACGCCCCAAGAGCGGCCAGAACGAACCGGCCTATCTGCCGCTGGTACTCAAGGAGGTGGCCCTTCACCGGGACGAATCGGAAGCCGATCTGGCCGAGCACACCACTGCCTGCGCCCGCGCCTTTTTCGGTCTGCCGCCCCTCGAATGAGAAAAATCCACGCCTGCGCTCAAGCTTGAGCCACCGGCGCCGCTAACCCACCTATGGTTGATGCGCGTCACGTCTGCCGGCCAGTAAATGGGCACGATGTGATCACGTTTGGATTTTCCCTGGAAGAAGGCAAAGCATGGGCGCCTGGATTCGCGATCTGTCACTCAAGTACAAGTTTTGGGCAGTCAACATGGTGGCCTTCGTCACCACCTTGCTGCTGGTGCTCTTCGCCATGCATCTGGAGCAGAATGCCCGCGAGGACAGCGCCAGGCTCAGCGCGCAGAGCCACGCGGCCCTCATCGAGGCCTGGCCGACCGGCGCCGCCCTGCCGGTCAATCCGGACGTGCGGCCGTTCCGCCCGGGGCAGCCGCTGACCATCGGCGGCGCCCAGGTTCCCGCCCTCTCCGGCTGGACCGACGTCCCCCACGATGACCTGTTCGGCCGCAACGAAATCATCGGCGTACAGGTGATCCAGGATGCCAACGGCCAGGACGTCGCCGTGATCGCCCGCGCGCCGAGCCTGCTGGAAATCTTCACCGAGCATTTCGTCAGCTATGCCCTGGCCGTCGCCGTGCTGATGCTCGCCCTGCTGGCCGCCTCGCAGCTCCTGATCCGCTTTCTGCTCAGCCACCTCAACACGCTCAAGGACGTCATGCTGCACGTCGAGCGCAGCGGCGACCTTTCCGCCCGGGTACCGCTGGACAGCCGCGACGAAGTCGGCCAGATGGCGACCGCGTTCAATGCCATGCAGAACGGCTACCAGCGTGTGGTGAACACGGTGGCGCAAGCCGCCGCGCGGCTCGACGAAGGCGCGGGTCGCCTGGCCGAGAGCATGAAGGACGTACGCCAGGGCATGCTCGGCCAGCAGAGCGAGACCGACCAGGCGGCCACGGCGATCAACGAGATGACCGCCACGGTTCATCACATTGCCCAGCACGCCGGCGACACCCGCGACCAGTCGCAGAACGCCGACCGCCTGGCGGGCGACGGTCACCGTGTGGTCGGCCAGGTCGAACGGTCGATCTCCAGCCTTTCCCAGGGCATCCAGCAGACCGCCGAAACGATCCAGCAACTGGCCACCGACAGCCAGAAGATCAACGGCGTGGTCACCGAGATCCACAGCATCGCCGAACAGACCAACCTGCTGGCGCTCAACGCCGCCATCGAAGCGGCCCGAGCTGGCGAGATGGGCCGCGGCTTCGCCGTGGTCGCCGACGAAGTACGCAACCTGGCCAAGCGCGTCCAGGAATCCACCGACGAAATCACCCGCATGATCACCGCCTTGCAGGCCATGACACGCGACGCCGTGGAGTTCATGCAGGAAAGCTCGCTCAAGGCCGACGACTGCGTGCGCGAGGCCCGCGAGGCCGGCGTCGCCCTGGAGGCGATCACCGGCGCGGTGGCACAGATGCGCGAAAGCAACACCCAGATCGCGGTCGCTGCGGAGCAGCAGAGCCAGGTCGCCGAAGAAATGAACCGCTCGGTGACCGGCATTCGCGACGTCACCGAACGCACCGTTCAACAGACCGTCGATTCCGCGGCCACCAGCGCCGAGCTGGCCCAGCTTTCGGCCGAGCTGACACGCGCCATCGGCCAGCTCAAGCTCTAAGTCAGCCGAACACGGTCACGGTCTGCCGGCTGAGCGCGACCAGCTCGCCGGCCGGTGTCCACAGGGCCGCGGCGCAGTGCCCGTAGCCATCGCGGGCGTGTTCGATGATGGCGCGGTAGCGACACCAGTCATGGGTGTCGAGCGCCGGTACCGGCTGCACGAACTCGATGGTCCAGGTCAGCGAGCTTCCCGGCGCGAAGCTCGTCAAGTGCGGCAGCACCGCTGGAGGCCAGGCATCGACCAGCGCCAGCAGATGCGCCTCGTCGAGCGGCTCGCGCTCGATCTCGCCGCGCAGGCGCACCCAGCCCCCCATTTCCCGCGAACGGTTACCGCTGAACGGCAGCCCGCCGAGCGCCCAGCGCATCGCCAGGTGACGGGTGAATTCCGGCCCGCCCGGCACGTAGGGCAGTTCCTGGCACTGGTCGACCGGCAGCAGATCGGGCGCCTCCAGCGCCTCGACCGATACCGCGGAGGCACGCGAGGCGCCGAAGCTGCCCTGCACCAGCGTCACCACCTGACCATCCTGGGTCGCGCGGCCGAGCACCTGGCTGACGGCCCTGCCTTCACGCAGCACTTCGGCCTCGAAACGCGTGGGCGTCTCCACCGCCATCGGTCCGACGAAGGTGATGGCCAGCGAACGCACCGGCCGGTCGGCAGGCACCTGGGCCCGCATGGCCTCGTACACCAGCGCGGCGGCCAGGCCGCCAAAGCCTGCCCGCCCCTGGCCCCAGGTCGCGGGGATGCGAACCGAGAGCGGGTCCTGGCGCACGGCGTCGAGAAGTTGGGAAAGCGTCATTGCAGCCTCGGATACGGGTTATTTCGAGGCGATCTTAGCGGCTGCCCGGCGGGGCGGCGAGCGAGGCGCGCCAATGAATGCCCCGGCATCGCGCCGGATGATCGGCAGGCTCAGCGAGCCCGCCGCCAGGGCAGCGCGCGGCGCAGGTTTCCCAACGCCCCGGGAAGCTGCTGCGCGGCCTGCTCGTCACCGGCGTAACGACAGGCCTCGTACAGCGTGCCGATGCTGCGAATCTGGCCGGCCTGCCCGGGCAGCGCCCGTGCGGCTCGCTCGGCGAACGCCCTCGGCCCTTCGCCGGGCTGGCGGACCAGCCCCTGCCCGGCCAGCATCCGCTCGAAACGCAGGAACTGCCGGCGCAGCGGATCGCGTTCGCGACGCCAGGGCTTGAGCAGGAACACCGCCAGCAGGCCGACCAGCGCCGTGCAGGCGCCCACCAGGCCGAGGCCCAGCGTCTGCAGGTCGAAGCTGCCGAACCAGCGGCGCAGCACGTCCATCTGCTGCTCGCCCTGATAGCCGAGGACCCAGCGCTGCCATCCGTAATTGAGGTTGTCCCAGCCCAGGCGCAGCTCGTTGAGCCAGCCGATGTCGCGAAACCGCATCAGCGACATCGGCGACTCGTCGAGCACGTGCTCCTCGCCCAGCGCCTGCTCGAGACCGAACTCGATGCGCTCGGGCGCGACCTGGAAGGTCGGGTCGACGGTGATCCAGCCGCGGCCCTGCACCCAGTATTCGACCCATGCGTGGGCATCGTACTGGCGTACCGCGAGGTAATTGCCGGCGGGGTTGTATTCGCCGCCCTGATAGCCGGCCACGATGCGCGAGGGAATGCCCGCCGCGCGCAGGAGGAACACCATCGAGCCCGCGTAATGGATGCAGAAGCCCTGGCGGGTCTGGAACAGGAAGTCATCGACGATATCGGTGCCGACCGGAGGCGGCTGCAGGGTATAGCCGAACGGTTCGCGATTGAAATGGCTCAGCAACGTCGCGACCACCTGCTCGGGGTTCTGCGCGCTGCGCCGCAACGCCTCGCCCCAGGCGCGGCTGCGCGGGTTGCCCGATTCGGGCAGCTGCAGCGCCTGGGCGAGCAGATTGTCTGGCAGGGCCTGCGGCTCGCGCAGCGCCTGTGGCCAGGAACGCACCTCGTAGAGCAGGGGCTTGTCGACAGGCATCGCGCGCTGCAGATGGAAGTCCCCCATCATGCGCGCGTCCCCCGCCTCGAGCTGGGGAACGTCCAGGGCGAACAGCCAGGGACGGCCGCTGGGCTGCATCACCACGCTGTAGCCCAGCGCCTCTCCCCGGGGCTGCCACTGTGGCGCCTGCGGAAGGTAGGAGGAAAACGCCTGGGACCAGCGCCGGCCATCGAAACGTTCGAAGGTGACCGCCCGCCAGTAGAGCTGCTCGCGCGGCGGCAACGGCCCCTCGAAGCTGGCCCTGAACGCCAGCGCACCGGAGCGGCTCAACTCGGCGATATCGCCGGGCGCCATGCTTTCGGACAGCCCGGTCACGCCCTTGTCTGACGGATTGGGCATCGACCACAGCGGGCCGAAGCGCGGGAAGAAGACGAACAGCACCAGCATCAGGGGCAGCGCCTGCAGCAACAGGCCTCCGGCCAGGCGTACGGTCGGCCAGGGCGCGGTATGCAGGCGGTTCTGTTGCAGCCCGATCATCGCCGCCAGCAAGGCGACGATCGGCAGCAGGCTGAACAGTGCGGCGACGATGCTTTCCTCGAACAGGTAGCTGGTCACCACCGCGAAGAACCCGAGCAGGATCAGCACCAGCGCATCGCGACGGGTGCGCATCTCCACCAGCTTGAGCACGAAGGCGGCGATCAGCAGCACCACCCCCGCGTCCAGCCCGACCAGGCTGCCCCGCGAGGCATAGACGCCCGCCCCGGCACCGACCATCAGCGCTAGCTTGGTCACGGCGCTCGGATAAGGCGCCCGCATGCGGAAGATCTGGATGCGCCACAGGCCGCAGCCCAGCCACAGGCCCACCACCCACAGCGGCAGGTGCGACAGGTGCGGAAGGATCACCAGGACCTGGGCGACCAGCAGCCAGATCAGGCTGTTGCGCGGGATGCTCCGGGCTGCGGTGACGCCGCTCATGGCGAGGCCTGCGGGGTGGCGGAGTCGCCGAACAGCGCCAGCGCCCGCAGGCACTGATCGCGATGCGCCTGGTCATCGCCCGGGCCGATCACCTGCGCCCCGAGCTTGAGCAGGAAGGGCTGGTGGCGATCGGTCAGCTCCAGCACGGCATGGCAGAGCAGCGACAGGCGCGTTTCCATATCGGCATCCAGCGCGTCGAGATCGAGCAGCAGGTCGCGCCCGACCAGCGCCGCGAAATCCTTGACCAGCATGCCCTGCCCCCGCGAATAAGCCTTCCAGTGCAGGCGGCGGCGCGACTCACCCGGCTGCCAGGGCTTGAGCCCCTGGTAATCGTCCGCACCGGCGCCCTGCGCGCGGACGCCCTCGTCCTCGCTGTCGTCGCTCCCCACGCCCCAGGGCAGCTCCCCTTCGAGCGGACGCGGGTAGACCAGCGCGGCGAGTTCCAGGTCGACCCAGCTCCAGGCCACCAGGATGCCCAGCGGAAAGCGACTCTCCACCCGCAGCCGGCCCGGCCTGAGCCAGCCCCGGCGCTGCGCCGGCACGGCCAGTTCCACCTCGCTGATGCCCTTGGCGGGCACGTCGAGCAGCTGCAGGCCGCTTTCCTTCCAGCCCAGCGCCACGGCCTGGTAGGCCGGGCCGCGGCTCTCCAGGCGCACCTTCAGACGCGCCTGCTCGCCGACGAACACCGGCGCCGCGCCGCCGGCCTGCAGCACCAGCCCGGCGAGGTTGCGCCAGGTATGCAGGATGGTCACGAGGAAAACCGATCCGAGCAGGAAGGTCGCCCCATAGGCCAGGCTGTTCTGGTAATTGATCGCGGCCAGCAGCATCAGCAGCAGCGCCACGCCAAAGGCGATGCCCACGGCAGTGGGCAGGATGAAGATGCGGCGCTGGTCCAGACGTACGCTGGCCGCCGGAGGGATGCGCTTGTCCTGCCAGCGGGCGGCCAATCCGCGCAGTCGATTCATGCCACGCAACCGACAGCCGCGCTCACAGCGCTGGCACCTCGCGCAGCAGCCACTGCACCAGCGCACCGCCGCCATGCCCGGTCGGGTCGGCGCGTTCGCGCAGGCGATGACCCACCACGGCCGGCAGCACTGCCTGCACGTCTTCGGGAATCACATAATCGCGTTCGTCGAGATAGGCCCAGGCCCGGGCCGCCGCGAGCAATGCCAGGCTGCCACGGGGCGACAGGCCCCAGGCGAACTGCGGCTGGGTGCGCGTGGCTTCGGCGATACGCAGCACGTAATCGGCCAGCGCATCGCTGACCCGCACCGTCGCCACCGTCTGCTGCACGGCCGCGAGGCCCGCGTGATCGAAAATGGACTCCAGGCGCGGCAGCAGGTCGCGACGGGCCTCGCCCAGCAGCAGCGCCTTTTCCGCGGCCTTGGCCGGATAGCCCAGCGACAGGCGCATGAGGAAGCGGTCGAGCTGCGACTCGGGCAAGGTGAAGGTGCCGCCCGAGCTGACCGGGTTCTGCGTGGCGATGACGAAGAACGGTTCGGGCAACGGCCGGGTCGCGCCCTCGATGGTCACCTGCCCCTCCTCCATCGCCTCGAGCAGTGCACTCTGGCTTTTGGGCGTGGCCCGGTTGATTTCGTCGGCCAGCACCAGCTCGGCGAAGATCGGCCCGGGGTGGAACACGAAGCGGCTGGTTTCCTTGTCGAACACCGAGGTACCGAGGATGTCGCCGGGCAGCAGATCGGAGGTGAACTGGATGCGCTGGAAGCTCAGCCCCATCACCCGTGCCAGCGCATGGCTGAGGGTGGTCTTGCCCATGCCGGGCAGGTCTTCGAGCAGCAGATGCCCCCGCGCCAGCAGGCAGGCCAACGCCAGCCGCACCTGTGCATCCTTGCCCAGCAATACCGCATTGATCGCGTGCAGACAGGCATCCAGTTGACCGCGCATACCGCTCTCCTCTGTTGAACCCGCGATGCTATAGACCGCCGGTTGCCAGGCAAAGCGCCAGCAACCTTTGGTAACCAGAGTTGTGACCCGAACCTTGATCCAGGCCGGTACCGGCTCGTCCGTCACCCTCTAGGCTGTCTGCAAGGCATTCATCGCAATCAGGAGGACTCATGAGCCCATCCCCCAGAGACTGGCACGGGCGTCCGGCGGACGAGGCGCTGCAGCACCATGGCATCGACCGGCAGGGGCTCAGCCCCGAAGAGGCCGAACGTCGCCTGGAGACCTACGGCCCCAACCGCTTGCCGGAGCGTCGCGGCAGCGGTCCGGTCAAGCGCTTCCTGCTGCAGTTCCACAACCTGCTGATCTACGTCCTGCTGCTCGCCACGCTGGTGACCCTGGCCCTGGGCCACTGGCTCGACAGCGCGGTGATTTTCGGCGTGGTGCTGATCAACGCCGTGGTCGGCTTCGTCCAGGAAGGCAAGGCTGAAGAGGCGATGCGCGCGATCCAGAAGATGCTCACCCTGGACAGCCGGGTGCGGCGCGCCGGCCAGGTCACCAGCCTGCCGGCCGAGCGCCTGGTGCCGGGCGACGTGGTGCTGCTCGAAGCCGGCGACCGGGTACCGGCCGACCTGCGCCTGCTGGAGACCCGGGACCTGCGCATCGAAGAGGCGGCGCTGACCGGCGAATCCCTCCCGGTCGACAAGCAGACCGAGGCGGTGCACCCCGAGGCCAGCCTCGGAGACCGCAGCAGCATGGCCTTCTCCGGCACCCTGGTCAGCGCCGGCAGCGGCTGCGGCGTGGTGGTCGCCACCGGCGCGGACACCGAACTGGGGCGCATCAGCCACATGCTCGGCGAGGTGGTCAGCCTGCAGACGCCCCTGCTCGCCGACATGGCCCGCTTCGCCCGGCAGCTGACGCTGATCGTCCTGGGCCTGGCCGTGATCACCTTCACCTTCGGAGTGATGCTGCGCGGCTATGCCGTCGACGACATGCTGCTCGCCGCGGTCGGCCTTGCGGTGGCGGCGATACCGGAAGGCCTGCCGGCCGTGCTGACCATCACCCTGGCCCTGGGCGTCAGGCGCATGGCCCGGCGGAGGGCCATCGTGCGGCGGCTGCCGGCGGTCGAAAGCCTCGGCGCGGTCACGGTCATCTGCTCGGACAAGACCGGCACGCTGACGCGCAACGAAATGACCGTCCAGCAGGTGTTCACCGCCGCGCAACGCTACCGGGTCGAAGGCGTCGGCTACGCGCCCCAGGGCAGCATCGAGCCGCAAGTGCCGTCGACAACCTCCGACGAGCCGAGCGACCTGCTCGCCCTGGCGCGCGCCGGCCTGCTGTGCAACAGCGCGAGCCTGCGGCAGAGCGACGGCCAGTGGTGCATCACCGGCGATCCCACCGAAGCCGCCCTGCTCACGCTCGCCGGCAAGCTCGGGTTGCAGGGCGAACAGGAAGCGGCGCACCTGCCGCGCGTCGACGCCATCCCCTTCAGCTCGGAGCGTCGCTGCATGGCCAGCCTGCACCACGACCACGGCGGCCACGCGCTGATCTACCTGGTCGGTGCGCCGGAACGGTTGCTGGAGGTCTGCAACCGCCAGTGGCAGGACGGGTCCCCGCAACCGCTGGACCCCGGCTACTGGCACGGGGTGCTGGCCGAAGGCGCGAGCCAGGGCCTGCGCATGCTCGGCCTCGCGCTGAGGCCCCTGGGCGCCTCGCAACACATGCTCAGCTACGAGGACCTGGAGGGCGACTTCGTGCTGCTGGGGCTGGTCGGCATGCTCGATCCGCCGCGCGACGAAGCCATCGCCGCCATCGCCCAGTGCCACAGCGCCGGCGTCGCGGTGAAGATGATCACCGGCGATCATGCTGCCACCGCCCGCGCCGTCGCCGCCCGACTCGGTCTGGGCGATGGCGAGGCGCTGACCGGCGCCGAACTGGACCAGCTCGACGATGCGGAACTCGATGCCCGCCTGGCGCGTACCGCGGTGTTCGCCCGCACCAGCCCCGCCCACAAGCTGCGCCTGGTGCAACGCCTGCAGGCCTGCGGCGCACGGGTGGCGATGACCGGCGACGGGGTCAACGACGCGCCCGCGCTCAAGCGCGCCGATATCGGCGTGGCGATGGGCATCAAGGGCACCGAAGCGGCCAAGGAAGCCGCGCAGATGGTGCTCGCCGACGACAACTTCGCGACCATCACCCACGCCGTCGAGGAAGGCCGCACGGTCTACGACAACCTGAAGAAGTCGATCCTGTTCATCCTGCCGACCAACGCCGGCCAGGCCCTGGCGTTACTGGCGGCGATCGCGCTCGGCCTGACCCTGCCGATCACCCCGCTGCAGATCCTCTGGGTCAACATGATCACCGCGGTCACCCTGGCCCTGGCGCTCGCCTTCGAGCCGGCCGAAGCCGATCTGATGCAACGCCCGCCGCGCGACCCGCACACGCCGTTGCTGTCGCCGCGGCTGCTGTTGCGCGTGCTGCTGGTCGCCGCGCTGATCACGGCGTTCAGCCTGGGGCTGTTCCTCTGGGCCGAGCAGGCGGGATGGAGCCTGGAGGCGAGCCGCACGCTGGCAGTCAATGCGCTGGTGGCCTGCGAGGTCGGCTACCTGTTCAGCAGCCGTCGGCTGAACGCCCCGGCGCGCTTCAGCTGGCGCGACAACCCCATGGTCTGGAGCATGGTCGGACTGATCGTGTTGCTGCAGCTGGCCTTCACGCACTGGTCACCGCTGCAGCGGCTGTTCGCCACCGAAGCGCTGGATGCACGGGCCTGGCTCGCCTGCCTGGCCGCGGGCGCGGCGGTGTGCGCGCTGGTCGAACTGGAAAAAGCCGTCAGGCGCCGTCGCGGCCGGCACCTGTAAGGCTCAGTCGGGGCGCTTCATGTCGAAGCGCTCGCGGGTAAGGCTGTAGCTGCTGCCACCGAGCCGGCCGAGCAGATCGAGCCGGCCCGGGTCGATCCGCCCTCGCTCATCGAGCACGCGGTCGTCGACATGGGCCAGCAGCACCTGCGCGAAGATCAGGTGGCAATTGGGCTGCCCCGGCGGGTACGGCATGACCTGGGCCGCCCGGCATTCGAAGGCGACCGCAGCGCCTGCCACCCGTGGCGGGCGAACCTGCGAGGACGCTTCGCTGGCAATCGCGCAGTGCTCGAACTCGCTGACGCCCTGCCCCAGGGTCGCCGCGCTGGCGTTCATCGCCTCGGCATGCCCGGCACTGACCAACTGAATCACCAGCTCGCCGGTCTCCATGACGTTGCGCGCGGTGTCCTTGAGTTCACCGTCGCCACGCAGGCCGACGTTGACCATGAGCGTCGGCGGCTCGTCGCTGATGACCTGAAAGAAACTGAAAGGCGCAAGGTTGCTGATCCCGGCCGCCGAACAGGTCGACACCCAGGCGATGGGCCGGGGGGTGACGGTCGAGGCGAGCCAGCGGTAGGCCTCGAGCGGGCTCAGCGCGGAAAAGTCGAGTTGCATGGAAACTCCGGGAGGCCGGGCGGCGAGCCCGGCGAATGACGCGGCCCGGCAGGACGCCGGGCGAAAGCGCTGTCGGCCCGATCAGCGACCGGCGCGCGACTCGCGGATGTAGAAGCGTGCCTTCTCGGCCTTTTCGCTACAGCCACGGAAGGCTTCGAACTGCTGCTGGGTCTTGGCGCCGGTCAGCAACGCCAGGGCCTTGGAATAGCTGACGGTGCCGGCGAAACCTTCGGCCTCGGCCAGGTCCAGCTCCGCCCAGGCGGCGCTCAGCTGGCTGGCGCAGGCGTCGCGGTAGGCGGTCTTGCCGGCGCAACCGGTCAGAGCCAGCAGGATGAACGACAAAGCGATGCAGCCTTTCATATGAGTTTCCTCTCGTTGTTATCCATGATCTGTTGTCCGGCGCGCTCGCGCAGGTACTGGACCACCGCTTCCTGCTCCCCGGCGAACTCGATCCGCTGCGCCTTGCTCTCGCGCTGGAAGGCGTACATCGGGTCGTAGTACTCGCGCAGCAGCCCCTCGATCCAGCCACGGTGCAGGTCGACCTCGCCGGTGCGCGACTGCACGGCCAGCGCCTGGTCCATCAGCATCGCCAGGCGCTGGTAACGTTCGCCCCCGAGGCGCTTGTGGATGTTGGACAGGCTTTCCTGCAGCCGCACGGCAAAGGCCGCGAAGCCCTCGGCACCGTGCTCGTCGATGAACTCGGCGCACAGGTCGATCACGTAGTCCTTGAGGATGCGCTCCACGCGCCCCTCGAAGCTGTCTTCGAGCCAGACCACCGGGTAATGCTGCATGCCCTGGAACAGCGGCAGCGGAATCGAACAGCGTCCGACCAGACGTGCCTCGTCCTCCATCACGAACTGGCTGTGACCGGCGGCCCGCAGCCGGAGCAGGGTTATGGACAGCGCGTTTTCGAAGTCGATCTGCGAGGGCTGCGGCGTGGCCCGCTTGCCGAAGCTCGACCCCCGGTGATTGGCCAGCCCTTCGAGGTCCAGGCCGTTGGCCAGCTGGGCGATGACCTCGGTCTTGCCGGTACCGGTGAGCCCGCCCACGAGCAGGAACCGGCATTCGGCCAGGGCACTGTCGAGGGTCTCCATGAGAAAGGAGCGCATCGCCTTGTAGCCGCCGACGACGCGCGGATACTCAATTCCCGCCTCATCCCGCAGCCACTGCTGCACCAGCTGCGAACGCAGGCCGCCGCGAAAACAGTACAGATAGCCATCGGGATGGGCCCGGGCGAAGTCGGCCCAGCCCTGGATGCGCTCGGCCTTGGTCTTGCCGCAAACCAGCTTGTGGCCCAGCTCGATGGCGGCCTGCTGGCCGTGCTGCTTGTAGCAGGTGCCGACCTTCTGCCGCTCGATGTCGGTCATCAGGGGCAGGTTGACCGCCCCAGGAAACGCCCCTTTGGCGAACTCGACAGGGGCGCGGGCATCGACCAGCGGCGCTCCGTCGAGAAACAGCTGGCGGAAATCGCTGATGTCAGCCCGCATCAAAGAACCTCGACCGCATGCTGTCGTGCCTCGACCAGCTGCCCGATCGCCTCGAGCTGCAACCCCAGCCGCGAGGCCATGGCGAGAAACTCGGCCTCGCCTTCCGGGCTCACCGCCACCAGCAGTCCCCCGCTGGTCTGCGGGTCGCAGAGCAGGTGCTGACGGTCCTCGGCGAGCGGCGCGATGCGGGCGCCATAGCTTTCGAAGTTGCGGCCCGTGCCACCCGGCACGCAGCCCTGCTCCAGGTAGTACTCGACACCCGGCAGGCGCGGCACGCGATCGAACAGCAGCTCGGCGGTCAGGCCACTGCCGTCCGCCATTTCCACCAGGTGGCCGAGCAGCCCGAAGCCGGTCACGTCGGTCATCGCCTTGACGCCGGCGAGCTTGCCGAAATGGGCGCCGGGCGTATTGAGGGTGCACATCCAGTCCCGCGCCAGACCGATGTCCTGCTCGCGCAGCTTCGCCTTCTTTTCGGCCGTGGTGAGGATGCCGATGCCCAGGGGCTTGGTGAGGTACAGCTTGCAGCCGGCGGTGGCGGTGTCGTTGCGCTTCATCTGCGCCTTGCTGACCAGCCCGGTGACCGCGAGCCCGAAGATGGGCTCAGGCGCATCGATCGAATGCCCGCCCGCCAAGGGAATGCCGGCCTCGTCGCAGACGGCGCGCCCGCCCCGGATCACCTCCCGGGCGATCTCGGGGGACAGCAGGTTGACCGGCCAGCCGAGGATCGCGATGGCCATCAAGGGCTCGCCGCCCATGGCGTAGATGTCGCTGATCGCGTTGGTCGCGGCGATGCGGCCGAAATCGTAGGGGTCGTCGACGATCGGCATGAAGAAATCGGTGGTCGAGACCACGCCGCGCTCCTCGTCGATGCCGTACACCGCGGCGTCGTCGCGGGAGGCGTTGCCCACCCACAGGCGTGGGTCGAGGTTCTGCGCGCCACTGCCGGCGAGGATCACGTCCAGCACCTTGGGCGAAATCTTGCAGCCGCAGCCGGCACCGTGGCTGTATTGGGTCAGGCGGATCGGTTCGCTCATGGCACTTCTCGTAACGGTCGCTGAACGGGGCGCGAATTGTAGCAAAAAGGCGTGCCGCGCGACCCGATGGCCAGGGCGCGCGCCCGGCATCGCGGGCGCTTCCGGCGACAGGGTTGCGGGCACCTCGATGAAGTCCGAAGCTATCGCCCCTTGGACAGGGAGAAATGGCATGAGCAAACGGGTCGCACTGGTTCTGGGTTCGGGTGGCGCACGGGGGTATGCGCACATCGGCGTGATCGAGGAAATCGAGGCGCGCGGCTACGAGATCGGCTGCATCGCCGGCTGTTCGATGGGCGCCGTGGTCGGCGGGATACAGGCGGCAGGCCGCCTGGCGGACTACCGCGACTGGATCGAGAGCCTCGATTACCTGGACGTCCTGCGCCTGCTGGACCTGAGCTTCAGCCTGGGCGCGATCCGTGGCGAAAGGGTCTTCGGCCGGATCCGCGAGATCGTCGGCGAGATCGATATCCAGGACCTGCCGATCCCCTACACCGCGGTGGCCACCGACCTCACCCACCAGCAGGAGATCTGGTTCCAGGAGGGCTGCCTGCACCAGGCCATGCGCGCCTCCGCGGCGATCCCGAGCCTGTTCACCCCGGTCCTGCAGGGCAATCGCATGCTGGTCGACGGCGGCCTGCTCAATCCCCTGCCGATCGTGCCGGTGGTGTCGAGCCACTGCGACCTGATCATCGCGGTGAACCTCAACGGCAACAACCACGCCCAGTATCCGTTGCCGGAAATCGAGCGGCCCGGGCGGTTCGACATGATGGTCAGCTCGCTGACGGCGCACATCCCGTTCCGCCGCAAGAGCGATGTGAATCCGCTGAGCCTGGAACACGATGTGGCCGTGGCGGCCGAAGGCACGGACGACAGCCAGCCGGCCGCCGCGCCCACGGCCGAAGGCGCGCCCAAGTCGGCCGAAGGGTCGAGGGTGGCCGACGTGACCGGCCCGGCGTCGATGCTGGACCTGATCAACCAGAGTTTCGAGGTGATGCAGACGTCGCTCTCGCAGTACAAGGTCGCCGGCTATCCGCCCAACGTACTGATCAACATCCCCAAGCGCGCCTGCAAGTTCTACGAGTTCTACAAGGCGCCAGAGCTCATCCAGCTGGGGCGGCTGGTGGCCAGCGACGCCCTGGACGACTACGAGCGGTCCCACGGCCCCCGCTGAGGCGGCACGCTGGGCTCAGGCGTGCGGGTCCTGCGCGGGCGGCACGCCGGTTTCCTTGGTCACCCAGTCGGTCAGCAGGCTGTAGGCCACGGCCAGCAGGGTCGGGCCGAGGAACAGCCCCATGAAGCCGAAGGCCAGAAGGCCGCCGAACACGCCCAGCAGCACCACCACCAGCGGCAGGTTGCCGCCGCGGCTGATCAGGTACGGGCGCAGCACGTTGTCCACCCCGCTGACCACGAACATGCCCCACACACCGAGGAAGATCGCCATGCCGTAGTTGCCCTGCCAGGCGAGCCAGGCCGTGGCCGGAATCCACACCAGCGGCGGCCCCATGGGAATCATGCTCAGCAGGAAGGTCAGCAGCCCGAGCACCAGCGCACCCGGCACACCGGCGATGAGAAAGCCGATGAAGGCCAGCAGGCCCTGGGCGGCGGCCGTGCCGATCACGCCATTGACCACCCGCTGCACCGTGCCGGCCACCAGCTCGAGGTAATGATCGGCACGCGGACCGATCAGGCGCAGCAGCAGGCTGTGCACGAACGCCGCCAGGCGTGGCCCGTCGCGGTAGAAGAAGAACACCAGCACCAGGCTCAGCGCGAGCTCCAGGACACCGCCACCGATGCGTGCGCTGCGCACCAGCAGCCAGTTACCGACCTGGCCGATGTAGGGACGCAGGCTGTCGAACAGCGCGGTGCCCTGCTCGTCGATGGTTTCCCAGAGTTCGGCCAGATACGACCCAACCAGCGGCAGGTTGCCGAGCCACTCCGGCGGGGGCGGCAGGCCTTCGACCTGCAGGTCGCGAACCAGGGCGTTGGCATCGCGAATGTGGTCGGCGACGTTGAACCCCAGCCAGACCAGCGGGACCGCGACCAGCACCATCCAGCCAAGCGTGAGCAGACCGGCGGCCAGCGTCTGATTGCCGCGCAGCGAGCGGCTCAGCAAGCGCATCAGCGGCCAGCTGGCGAAAGCCAGGACCGCCGCCCAGAACAGGGCGGAAACGAAGGGCGCGAGTACCCAGAGACAGGCACCCAGCAAGGCCAGGAGCAGGATCTGCACCAGTAGGCGGTCGTTGTTGAGCATGCGAGCGAACCCTATCGAATGAACGGCGCGAACACCGGGCGCTGGCAGAAACTGCCGGCGCGCAAGTGTGCCCTAATGGCGCGGCGGCGCTACATCTTTTTGCATGCGAAGCGAAGCGCCTAGGGTGCGCCTTTCAGCGCAGCAGGCGAATGCGCAGGCCGTCCTCCTGGGACGGCTCGAGCTCGAGGCGCGTCGCCCTGATGCGCTCGGCCACCAGCGCATCGCGCCAGCCTTCGGACGCCCCGCCGGCCAGGCTGACGCGCAGGCTGCTGTCGAGGCGCAACACGCTGGCGAGCAGGTCGATCCAGGCCGGGCTCGGCTCGCCGAGACGCGGCAGGTTCAGCTCGCCACTGTCGCGCAGCTGGCGCAGCAACGTCGCCGAGGTCGGCAGCAGCTCGCCGAGCGGCGCATCGGGCGCGAGACGCTCGACATGCAGGTAGGGCCGCCCGTTGCCCCGGGTGATCCCGTAGAGGGCGACCAGGCTGTCGGCGTCGTCTGGCAGGCGCGCCAGCAGATACGCCTGCTGCGCTTCCGGCCCGTAGAGCATGGACTTGCCGAAGATCGAGTTGGCCCAGAGGCTGCTCGAACCGCAGTCCCGGCCCTCGCACCAGAACAGCAGTTCGGCATTGCGCTCGAGCAGCGCCTCTCGGCCCTGGGTGAAGGCCTCGATGCCGCTGTGGGTGCTGGGCAACAGGTAAGTGATCGCGGTCAGGTCGCCGGCGGTGACCACCTGGGCGGCCATCCGCAGGTTCCCGCCGATACGGCGCAGGGAATCCTGCGGGTAGATGCGCTCATCGACGTGCCGCTCGCGGTAATCGACGATTTCCGCCTGGGGATAGCGCTCCAGTATCTGCAGATCGGCGCTGCCGGGTACGTCCGCGGCCGAGGCGCCAAGGCCGGTCAGCAGCAGGAGCGAGAAAGTGAGCGGACGCAGCGAGGAGAGCCTGCCCATCAGCGCACCCGCCTCGACGCGGTCACGGGAAGCGTCGAGGCCCGCTGCGCCCTGCGGCCGAAACGAGCGCCCTGCGCTCCCCGCTCCAGAGGGGTGAACACGTCGTCGGGCAATGCGGCGGTGTAGAGATCGATCATCGGGGCACTCGTGGCAGGTTCCAGCCGTCAGCCTCAACAGTTGCCCGAATCAAGTCAAGGCACGCTTTGCGACAGACTTTTGCATGGCCTGGACAGGCCCGGCTCAGCCGGCGAAGAACGCGTTGAATCGCTCGGCCACCGCATCGGCACCCGCATCGTCGTCCAGGTGCAGATGATGGCCGCCGGCGATTCGGTGCATCTGGAACGGCAGCTGCTCGACGAACGCGCGCTGCGCCGGCTGGGTCAGCAGGCCCTGCTCGGCGAGGACCAGGCTCACCGGGCAGGCGATGCGGTCGACGAACGCCTGCGCATGGGCCCGCGTCAGGCGCATCGCCGAGGGCAGCATCAGCCTCGGGTCGGTCCGCCAGGTGAAACCGCCGGGCACCGGCATCAGCCCCCGCTGGACGAGCGCCTGCGCCGCTTCGTGACTGACCGCGCCGACACCCTTCATGCGCGCCTGCACCGCATCCTCGAAGCAGGCATAGACGGGCTTGCGCTTGGCGTCGACCGCCAGTTGCGCCAGCAAGGCTTCGCCGAGCCGGCCCGGAGCGCTGTCCGCCTCGCCGGTGTAGGGAATCACCCCGTCGATCAGCGCCAGGCGCTCGATGCGTTCCGGCAGCGCGCCGGCCAGCAGCACGGAGACGATCGCCCCCATCGAATGCCCGAGCAGCGAGAAGCGCTCCCAGCCGAGCTGTTCGGCGGCCCGCAGGACATCGAGCGCATAGTCCCAGATGGCGTAGTTGACGCCGGGCGGGCGATGCCCCGAATGGCCATGGCCGGGAAGGTCCAGCGCGACGATGCGCAGCCCCTCGAGCCGCGGCGCAAGGCGGGAAAAGGTCGCGGCGTTATCGAGCCAGCCATGCAGCGCGATGACCGGCCGCCCGTCGTCGGGGCCGTACTGGTGCGCCGCCAGGTCGACCCCGGACAGGCTCATGCGGATTTCTTCGAACGGCGCGTTCATGCGTACTCCTGATCCAGCCCGGCCATCGCCCAGCGGCTGAACAGCTCACGCAGCAGCCCTGCCGTCTGTTGCGGATGTTCCAGCGGGAACATGTGGCTGCCCGGCATGCACAACGCCTCGCCGCGTGGCATCAGCCGGGCCAGCATGGCGTGATGGGGGCGCACCACCCGGCTGTCATGGCCCCTGATCACGGCCAGCGGAACCTTGAGCATCAGCGGCCAGCCCGGCGTCACGTGGGGCACGCTGCGATAGATGCGTATCTCGGTCTGCGGGTCGAAGCGCAGCCTGAACCCATCGTTGTCGGGCGCAAGCCCGTGGGTCACGTAGGCCTCCAGGCAGTCGGGGTCGAATGCACGAAACAGCGGCTTGGCGGCGAAATAGTCCCTGGCCTGCTCGACGCTGGCGAAGCGCTCGCGTCGGCCAAGCGTCTGCCCGGCTGGTGTCAGCCGGTCGATGAAACCGAGGCGCTTGGCGGTCCAGATGGCCGCCTGGTCGAACCAGGTCAGCACCGGCGAGTCGAGCATCACGACCCCGCGATAGAACTCCGGCCGCTGTAGCGCGGCGTGATAGTGCAGCACGCCGCCCAGCGAATGTCCGACGCCCCAGACCGGCTCCGGCAAGGCCGACAGCTGCTCGAGCAGCTCACCCACCAGGTTGCTCCAGTTGTCGTCCACCGGGAAACGCGGATCGTGGCCGTGCTGCTCCAGATGCGTCACCCGATAATCGGGCGCCAGGGTCCTGAACAGCTTGTCGTAGGTCGCCGAGGGGAATCCATTGGCGTGGGCGAAAAAGACGTTTTGCATGGGCGGCGCAACATTCGATCGGAAGCGTCCATTGTCTGGCAGCGCCGGGCCGCCAGACAATCGCCATAGCCTGCCTGAATAGGCGGCACACCAGCCAAATCTGGCGCGGCGCCGGCCAAGGCGTCAGCTGCCCGGCTTGTCGTTGCCCAGCGGCACCACCGCAACGGTCAGTCGGGAAATGCAGCTGGGCTTGCCGTCGTCGCCGCTGAGGCGAATGTCCCAGACGTGGGTCGAGCGCCCCACGTGAACCGGCCTGCAGACCGCGGTGACCCGCCCGCTGCGCAGCCCGCGCAGATGGTTGGCGTTGACCTCGATACCCACGCAGTAGAACGCCGCCGGGTCGATGCACAGGTAGCTGGCGGTCGAGCCGAGCGTCTCGGCCAGCACCACCGAAGCGCCGCCGTGCAGCAGGCCGTAGGGCTGATGGGTGCGGGAATCGACTGCCATGCTGGCGGTGATCGACTCGCCATCGAACCCTTCGAAGCGGATGTCGAGCACCTCGCCGATGGTGTTCTTCTGGTTGGCGTTCAGTTCGTCCAGGTCGGGTTCACGTTTCCAGAGCGTCATGCGGTTTCCTTGTTATGGGTTGTCTGTCGTAGCCGCCACTCGCCGAGCAGGCCACCGGGCGGCGGCCTGCTCACGCTGCGTCTGTATCCGAGGGTAAGCCAGAAGAAACCGAATATCGATGGCCGGATGACCTGAGCCCGCGGCGACCGGGCACCACCGCGGGCAGCGGTCCCGGTTGACGCCCCGTGCGGTGCGCCCTGGGCAGGTGCGCCGTACGTGGCCGCTGTCAGGCCTGACGGGGGTGCCGCAAGGAAACCAGGCTCATCAGCCCGGCGGCGAGGTCCTCGCCTTCCAGCTCGGCAAGGCTGGCGGTCGCCATCGGCAGCGGTTCGTTGCGATGACCGTCGACCAGCCAGCCGCCCAGCGCGCCCACGAAGGGCTGATGGGTCACCAGCAGCAGATCGCGCTCCTCGCGCCGATCCAGGTAGAGCATCGCTTCGCGCAGGTCCGATTCGGGTGTCAACCAGGGCACGGTGACCACCGGCCCCTCGAAACGGAGCACCTGGCGCACCAGCTCGGCGGTCTGCTGGGCACGGTTGTACGGGCTGACCAGGATCGCCTCGAGCTGCTGCCCTTCCAGATGCGCCGCACTGCGGCGCACTTCCTCGCGCCCCGTGTCGGTGAGGTTGCGCTCGGCATCGGTGCGGGCACGCGGCTCGGCTTCACCGTGGCGCAACAGCCAGAGCTTCATGGCTGGCCTTCCTGAGCGCTGGAAGGCGGGGTGACCACCTCGACCACTTCGATATCGGCCGGACGCGGGGTCGGCCAGTCGGACATCGGCCAAGGCTTGCGGTCGGTATTGAAGGTCGCGAACCGACCGATCTGCGCGATGTACTGGCTCAGGCTATCGCCGAAGCGAAGCAGACCTTCGTGGGGGGCGCCGTTGATCAGGCGCAGCAGCATCTGCAGCACCACGACGGCCAGCAACAGCAGCTCGGCGAGCTGCCAGACGAAGAAGAACAACAGCATCCAGACGGTACGCAGGATGAGGTTTTCCCGGTCCGCGTTGCGAGTGAAATGATCCATGGCTACTCCTGCGGGCACCTAGAAACCGTCGGTGGAAATGAAATCCACGTCGGTCTTGGGCTCCCCGCGCATCAGCATTTCAATGACCTGCTCAAGGGTACGCCCCTCGAACAGAATGGCATGCAAGCCTGCGACAAGCGGCATGTAGACCTGCAGCTCCTCGGCCTTGCTCTTGAGGACCCGCAGGGTATTGACGCCCTCGGCCGTCTCGCCACCCAGCCGCTCGATGGCGTCAGTGAGGGTGAGCCCCTCCCCGAGCGCGTGACCGACCTGGAAGTTGCGGCTCTTCGACGAGGTACAGGTGACGATCAGGTCCCCTACCCCGGCCAGTCCGAGAAAGGTCATGGGATTGGCGCCCAGGCGCACGGCGAAGCGCGTCATCTCGGCCAGCGCGCGCGTGATCAGCATGCTGCGGGTGTTTTCGCCCATGCCGAGCGCTGCCGCCATGCCGGCCATGATCGCGTAGACGTTCTTCAGCGCGCCGCCCAGCTCCACCCCGAAGCGGTCCCGGCTGGCATAGACGCGGAAGGTGCGGCCGTGCAGCACCGCCTGGACGTCGCGGCACAGGGCTTCGTCGTCGCTGGCGACGACGGTGGCGGTCAGCGCGTGCTCGGCCACTTCCCGGGCGAGATTGGGGCCGGACAACACGCCCACCCGGGCGTCTGGCACCACCTGCTGCAGGATCTGGCTCATCAGCAGGAAGCTGTCGGCCTCGATGCCCTTGGTGGTGCTGACCAGCGCCTTGCCGGCGAGCTGAGCGGCATAAGGGCCCAGCGCCTGACGCAGGGCGCTCGAGGGCAACGCGACGAAGATCAGCGAGCAGTCGGCCAGCGTCTGCTCCAGATCGGTGACCGGCTGCACGCCGGGAAGAATCGCCACGCCCTTGAGGTAGCGAGGATTGCGCCGCTCCTGGCGCATCGTTTCAGCCTGCTCGGCGTTGCGCATCCACAGCCGCGCGGTGTGCCCGTTCTCCGCCAGCAGATTGGCGATGGCGGTGCCGAAGCTGCCGCCGCCAAGCACGGCGATGAGTTGCTGATCTGTCATGGGGGTTCCGTTGTGAGCCATGCGAGATGGCAATGCCGCGCATTATACGTCGCCCATCCCCGACCACCAGACGGCGCCGGACGAGTCTGCGCAGGCAGCGTCCGCGGCGGCCCACCGCGGACATGCCCGCACCGAATTCTTCCTCATAAGCGCCCAAGGCTTCGCCCGGCGACCACTAGTGTTAAAGTAGCAGCCCATTTGCGCCTCGTGCAGTACCTGGAAGGGGTGTGCGACCGCCATACCGGTAGAGGATCGGCGCTGTGACTTTCAGCGCCACGCCGCAGTCTATGACTAGTCTTGAGTCAGGCCGCTGGCCCGACGAAGCAGCAAGCCTCCATCAAGAGGACCATTGAGGAATACGCATGACCAAACAACACGCATTTACCCGGGAAGAACTGCTGCGCTGCAGCCGCGGTGAGCTGTTCGGGCCCGGAAATGCACAGCTGCCGTCGCCGAACATGCTCATGGTCGACCGCATCGTTCATATCAGCGAAGTCGGCGGCAAGTTCGGCAAGGGCGAACTGGTCGCTGAACTCGATATCAACCCGGACCTGTGGTTCTTCGCCTGCCATTTCGAAGGCGACCCGGTGATGCCGGGCTGCCTCGGGCTCGATGCCATGTGGCAGCTGGTAGGTTTCTACCTCGGCTGGCAGGGCAACCCCGGACGCGGCCGCGCGCTGGGCTCGGGTGAAGTGAAATTCTTCGGCCAGGTCCTGCCGACCGCCAAGAAGGTCACCTACAACATTCATATCAAGCGCACCATCAACCGCTCGCTGATCCTCGGCATCGCCGATGGCACCGTCAGCGTCGATGGCCGCGAGATCTACAGTGCCGAAGGTTTGCGTGTCGGCCTGTTCACCTCTACCGACAGTTTCTGAAGGACTTCCGCATGCGCCGCGTCGTGATCACCGGTCTGGGTATCGTTTCCTGCCTGGGCAATGATAAAGACACCGTCTCCGCCAACCTGCGCGCCAGCCGCCCCGGTATTCGCTTCAACCAGGAATATGCCGACATGGGCCTGCGCAGCCAGGTTTCGGGCTCGGTCAACCTCAACCTCGAAGAACTCATCGACCGCAAGGTCCTGCGCTTCATGGGCGATGCGGCGGCGTATGCCTACCTGGCCATGGAGCAGGCCGTAAAGGACGCGGGCTTCACCGCCGACGAGATCTCCAATCCACGCTTCGGCCTGATCGCAGGCTCCGGCGGTGCGTCGACCATCAACCAGATGGAAGCCATCGACATCCTGCGTGACAAGGGCGTCAAGCGCATCGGCCCATACCGCGTCCCGCGCACCATGAGCAGCACCGTGTCGGCGTGCCTGGCCACGCCGTTCCGCATCAAGGGCATCAACTACTCCATCGCCTCGGCCTGCGCCACCAGCGCGCATTGCATCGGCCATGCGATGGAGCAGATCCAGATGGGCAAGCAGGACGTGGTCTTCGCCGGCGGCGGCGAAGAAGAACACTGGAGCCAGAGCTGCCTGTTCGACGCCATGGGCGCCCTCTCCAGCCAGTACAACGCGACGCCGGAGAAAGCCTCGCGCGCCTACGATGCCAAGCGTGACGGTTTCGTCATCGCCGGCGGCGGCGGCATGGTGGTGGTCGAGGAGCTGGAGCACGCGCTCAAGCGTGGCGCCAAGATCTATGCCGAGATCGTCGGCTACGGCGCAACCTCCGACGGTTACGACATGGTCGCCCCGAGCGGCGAAGGCGCGCTGCGCTGCATGCAGCAGGCGATGGCCACCGTCGAGGGCCCGGTCGACTACCTCAACACCCACGGCACCTCCACCCCGGTGGGCGACGTGGCCGAAGCCAAGGCCGTCCGCAACATGTTCGGCGACAAGATGCCGGCCATCAGCTCCACCAAGAGCCTGTCGGGCCACTCCCTGGGCGCTGCCGGCGTTCACGAGGCGATCTATTCGATGCTGATGATGGAGGGCAACTTCATCGCCGGCTCGGCCAACATCGACGAGCTGGACGCCGAGGTGGCCGATCTGCCGATCGTTCGCGAAACCCGCGAAGACGCCAAGATCGATACCGTCATGAGCAACAGCTTCGGTTTCGGTGGCACCAACGCCACGCTGGTCCTCAAGCGCTGGAAAGGCTGAGTGACCGACGCGTAAACGAAAACGGCGCCCCAGGGCGCCGTTTTCGTTTCTACGTTTCTACGTTTCTACTTCGATTGAGCCCGGGCCATGGCCCGGACTCGATGTCGTCATACGCGATCGGTCTCGCCCTGCGGCAGCGGATCGTAGTCGCCATGGGCAATGCAGGATGCCGCGGTGAACAGCACGTCGGTCGACGAGTTGAGCGCCGTCTCGGCCGAGTCCTGAACGATGCCGATGATGAAACCGACCGCCACCACCTGCATCGCCAGTTCATTGGAAATGCCGAACAGGCTGCATGCCAGCGGAATCAGCAGCAGCGAGCCGCCGGCCACGCCCGACGCGCCGCAGGCGCAGACCGCGGCCACCAGGCTCAGCAGCAGCGCCGAAGGAATATCGACCGCCACGCCCAGAGTGTGCACCGCCGCCAGAGTCAGCACGGTGATGGTGATCGCCGCGCCCGCCATGTTGATGGTCGCACCCAGCGGAATGGAGACCGAATAGGTGTCCTCGTGCAGGCCAAGGCGCTGGCACAGCTGCAGGTTCACCGGAATGTTGGCCGCCGAGCTGCGGGTGAAGAACGCCGTCAGGCCGCTTTCACGCAGGCAGGTGAAGACCAGCGGGTACGGGTTGCGGCGGATCTTCCAGAAGACGATCAGCGGGTTCATCACCAGGGCGACGAACAGCATGCAGCCGACCAGCACCACCAGAAGGTGCAGGTAACCCAGCAGCGCGTCGAAGCCGGATTCGGCCAGGGCGCCGGCGACCAGGCCGAACACCCCCAGCGGCGCGAAACGGATAACCACCCTCACGATCAGCGACACACCGGCCGAGAGGTCGCCGATCAGCGCGCGGCTGCTGTCGCTGGCGTGGCGGAAGGCGAAGCCGAGCCCTATCGCCCAGGCCAGGATGCCGATGAAGTTGGCATTGAGCAGCGCCGACACGGGGTTGTCGGCAACGCTGAAGAGCAGCGTGCGCAAGACCGCGGAAATGCCTTCCGGCGGCGCCACGTCGGTGGCCTGGCTGACCAGCACCAGGCTCGACGGGAAGGCGAAGCTCGCGAGCACCGCGACCACGGCAGCGCTCAGCGTGCCCAGCGCATAGAGCAGCATGATCGGCTTGATGTGGGTCGGCTGACCACGCTTGTGGTTGGCCAGCGACGACATCACCAGCACGAACACCAGGATGGGCGCCACCGCTTTCAGGGCCGCGACGAAAAGATCGCCAACCAGGCTGGCGGATGTCGCCAGGCCCGGCGCAATCAGCGCCAACAGGCAACCGGCGACCAGGCCGACGAGAATCTGGCCCACCAGACTGGTTCGGGTAATGGCGCGAAGTACGGGGTTTGTCGCTTCAGACATTGGCGTGCATCCCTCTGGTGACTGGCAGACAGGCCCCTCCTGCCCTGCCAAAAAACGGCGGATACTACGCTGCCGACGCCGCAAAGCCCAGCCTGCGGCCGCGCCCAAATGACGCGACCCAATGAAAACGCCCCGCAAGCGGGGCGTCAGCGAGCACGACGACGCGTCAGCTCCGGTCCTTGCCCGGCGCCGGTTTGCCTTCCAGCGGCGGCAGCATCAGGGCTTTTTCCAGATCGATGCCGGCCCCCTCGGCGACCCGACGACCGTAATCCTCGTCGCAGTGCCAGAAGTGCCAGACCATGCGCAACTGGATGTCTTCCGGACAGGCCTTCATGTCGGCCACCAGGTTGGCGATCAGGTCGTCGCGCTCCCACTCCTCGAAGGTCCGGTAGCGCTCGCCCGCCTGGGTGTAGTCGGCGGCGGTCTTGACCGTCTGGTAGCGCCCCAGGTTGCCCTCGACCCAGGGAGTATGCTCGGTGCCGGGGTATGGCGACTCCTTCAGTCCACCCTGCGAGCTCGGCTCGTAGTTCACATGGGGATTCTCACCGCCGGTGTCCACGTAGAAGGCCATCTGCCCGTCACGCTGGTTGGTGGCCGTCGGGCGCTTGGGTGCGTTGATCGGCAACTGGAGGTAGTTGGGGCCGACGCGGTAGCGCTGCGTATCGGAGTAGGACAGCGTACGACCCTGCAGCATCTTGTCATCGGAGAAGTCGATGCCGTCCACCAGGACGCCGGTGCCGAAGGCGGCCTGCTCCGTCTCGGCGAAGACGTTCGACGGGTTGCGGTCGAGCACCAGGCGCCCCACCGGCATCAGCGGAAACCTGTCCTCGGGCCAGCGCTTGGTGTCGTCCAGCGGATCGAAGTCCAGCTCGGGGTGCTCGCCGTCGGCCATGATCTGGACGCACATTTCCCACTCGGGGTATTCGCCACGCTCGATCGCGTCGTACAGGTCGCGGGTGGCGTGGCCGACGTCATGCTTCTGGATCTCGGCCGCCTGCTCGCTGGTCAGGTTCTTGACCCCGAGCCTGGGCCCGAAGGAGAACTTGCACAGCACCGCCTCACCCTTGGCGTTGACCAGCTTATAGGTATTTACGCTGGAGCCTTCCATGTGCCGGTAGTTGGCCGGAATACCCCAGGGACTCTTCACCCAGGTCACCATGTGCAGCGACTCGGGGTGATGCTGGACGAAATCGTAGAAGCGCCAGGGCTCCTGGCGGTTGCTCAGCGGGTCGGGCTTGAACGCGTGGATCATGTCGGGAAACTTGATCGCATCGCGAATGAAAAAGATCTTCAGGTTGTTGCCCACCAGGTCCCAGTTGCCTTCGACGGTATAGAACTTGATCGCGAAGCCGCGGGGATCGCGGGCCGTCTCGGGGGATTCCTTGGCGCCGATGACGGTGGAAAAGCGCAGGAAGACCGGCGTCCTGCTGCCCGCCTCGGTCAGCACCTTGGCGCGGGTATAGGTGGTGGCCGGCTCGTCGCCGATCTTGCCGTAGGCCTCGAAATAGCCATGGGCGGCGGTCCCGCGTGCGTGCACGACACGCTCGGGAATGCGTTCGCGGTCGAAATGGGTGATCTTTTCCAGAAACTGGTAGTTCTCTAGCGTGGCGGGGCCGCGTTCGCCGACACTACGCAGACTCTGGTTGTTGTGAACGGGATGTCCCTGACGGTTGGTGAGGGACGTGTTGTCTTCGGTCATGAGACGGCTCCAGGCTGATCGACGGATACGTTTTCGAAATCCCCCGACCTCAAGGGTTCTGACTCTCCGACGAACGCCGGCTGCGCCCCGCTCGTCACCGAGCCGCAATCCCGCCCCGGAACGACCGCATCACCGCTCCCGGCTTCGACATGCCACCTCGCACCCTGCAACGCTCGACAGGAATCACCACCCGATGATCAAGACATTCGCACTGTTCGGCCTCACCGCCATTGCCGAGATAGTGGGCTGCTACCTGCCCTACCTGTGGCTCAAGCACGGCAAGAGCGCCTGGCTGCTGGTGCCGGCGGCCCTGGCCTTGGCGCTCTTCGCCTGGCTGCTCACGCTGCATCCGACCGAGGGCGCGGGACGCATCTACGCGGCTTATGGCGGGGTCTACGTCGGGACGGCGCTGCTCTGGCTGTGGCTGGTCGATGGCATTCGGCCCAGCGGCTGGGACGTGCTCGGAAGCCTGGTGGCGATCGCCGGCATGCTGATCATCATGTTCGCGCCGCGCGCCGGCTGATCATTCCTCGATAAGGATCGCCTCCGGGTAGCCAAACCGAAGCCCCCGGAGCCGTTGGTGGGTTGCCTATCGGCCGCCCTGGTGCCGGACGCGACGGGGACGAGGCGCGAAGGCGGCGGCGAACAGCAGCACCAGCAGTTCCGCCAGCCAGGCCAGCAGCAATCCGCAACAGAGCGCCCAGGCGATGGCATCCGGTGCGAGCAGCACCTGATAGCGATAGCCGTTGTAGGTTTCCTCGAGCAAGGCCCGGTCGGCACCGGTGAGCAGATGCCAGGCTTTCGCGTACCAGGGCGACTGCATCGCCTGCCATTCCCGGTCCAGCAGGGCCTTGCGCTGCAACAGGCCATTCAGGCTGCGGGCGTCGCTGCGAAATACCGGGTCCTCGCTGTCGGCATAATGCGCGACGAGGGCATTCAGGTCGCCGGCGAAAAAGCGCCGCGCGGTGTCCTGGAATCCTTCGAGGCTATGGGTCGCTTCGATCCGGTGAGACTCGACGCGCTTGCCGTAGTCGGCCATGAAACCGGGCACCTGCACCCCGACCAGCAGCCCGAGACCGAACAGCATCAACCGCAGGTAGCTTCTCAGCATGCCGGGACCTGCCCCCGGGCGACACACTCGCCCCCGCGCCACAGCGACCAGTCGCCGGGCTGGTGAAGGGTCCAGCGCTCGTTGTCGGTCAAGGGCTCGGTGGCCAGCACCGTGACTACGTCGTTGGGCGTGGTCTCGGCATGGAAATCCACCGTCAGCTCGGCGTCACGCAGCTGGGCCGGCCCGAAAGGCGAGCGCCGGGTGATTTCCGCGAGCTTGGTGCTGCAGAAGCTGAACAGCCATTCCCCGTTGCTCAACAGGCAATTGAACACGCCCCGGCTGCGGTATTCGGAGCAGGCCTCGATCAGCGTCTCGAGCAGCGCGTGGCCTTCGACCGGCTCGGGAAAACGGCTGCGGATGCGGTTGAGCAGGTCGCAGAAGGCCGCCTCGCTGTCCGTTTCGCCCACCGGACGGTAGAAGCCGCGGGCGGGGTGGAACTCGGCGAGCTGGCCGTTGTGCGCGAAGCACCAGTGCTGGCCCCAGAGTTCGCGCACGAAGGGGTGCGTGTTGACCAGGCAGACCTTGCCGACATTGGCCTGCCGGATGTGGCCGATGACCACTTCGCTCTTGATCAGATAGTGCTGGACCATCTTGGCGACTTCGGATTCGCAGCTCGCCACCGGGTCCTGGAACAGGCGCAGGCCACGCCCCTCATAGAAGGCGATGCCCCAGCCGTCCTTGTGCGGGCCGGTCTTGCCGCCGCGCTGCATCAGGCCGGTAAAGCTGAACACGATATCGGTGGGAACGTTGGCGCTCATGCCGAGCAATTCACACATGCCTTGCCTCCGCTGTTCGACCAGAATCTTGCTGCCCGATGCCTACAGACGCGGTTCGGCGCGCACGGAGCGGCCGCCCGGCCTTCTCCTGCCTTCGTCCCATTCATCGTCTTCCATGCGCTCGCGCAAGGTGCGCGGATCGCCCTGCTCCTCGTCGACGTCACCACGGCGCTGCCTGAGCCAGCGCTCCAGCGGCCAGCGGAGGGCGACCAGCGCCAGGTAGAGACCGAAGGCGATCAGGCCGTAGAGCGCGAGATCGGCGACGGCACGCCAGGCGTTGTTGCCGATCTTGAACAGCACATCCAGTGCCGTGATGGCGATCGCCGGCGCGAACAGCTCGCGGGCAGGATCGACGATGGTCGGCGTGAACAGCAGCACCGCCACCACCAGACGCAGCGGCTCGCGCAGCCAGCGCCACAGCGGCCGGGTCATGCGGAACCAGACCAGAAGAAGTCCCAGGGCGCCCACACCGTAAAGGGCCCAGGCCAGCAGGTATTCGTTTTGTGCAATCAGCATGTAGGACTCTCAACTACCGAGGCGGAGCGATGCTCGACGCGACCGGATCGCGCTGCGCGCCACCTGCAGGCCACTCGAAAGGCGATGATAACAGGCCTGCCGCACGACCTGCGCGAGGTTGCCGAAAACCGTCCGGACGAGATCGCGCCGGCTCCCGCGGGAAATACCAGGACAGAAAAGGATTCGCGGGCCGGGCGACTAAAATCACTGCCGCAATGCCATACTGGATGCAACTGTCATCTCAGGAGGAGCCGCCATCATGACTTACAAGTATCTTCTGGTCGCAACCGATTTGAACGACGAATGCCATCCGGTCGTCGCCCGGGCCCAGGACCTGGCGACCGCCAGCGGCGCCCGGCTCGCGCTGGTGCATGTGATCGAGCCGATGGCCATGGCGTTCGGCGGTGACGTGCCCATGGACCTTTCGATGCTGCAACAGCAGCAGTTCGATCAGGCCCGCGAACGGCTCGACGGCTTCGCCAGCCACTACCCGAGCCTGAGCCCGGAACAGCGCTTCCTGGCTTACGGCCAGCCGCGCCAGGAAATCCACCGGCTGGTCAAGGAACAGGGCTGCGACCTGGTCGTCGTCGGCAGCCACGGCCGCCACGGGCTGGCGCTGCTGCTCGGCTCCACCGCCAATGACATTCTCCACGGAGCGCCCTGCGACGTGCTGGCCGTGCGCCTCAATCGCACCGAATGACCCTTCGCTGGCGCCTGCCACAGGCGCCAGCGCCCTCCTCTAGTCGCCGTCGCCCCCTTCGCCGGCGCTCATCACCAGTGGCCTGATCTTCTGCAGCTGGGTTTCCAGGGAATAGGTCAGGCTCGTCGCCATCGAGAAGAACGCCAGGAAGGCCTTCAGGTTGGAGTCGGCACTGCAGGTTTCGTGGATGCGCTGCCAGAACGCCTGGTTGACCAGCTGCAGCTGCTGGAACAAGCGCACCAGCCCCCGAAGCTCCCAGTCGGCATGCCGTCCTTCGCGCATGTTGAAGTACTGCCGCGCCAGGTAGAGGGAAATCGAGCGCAGCACGAACTCCTGATTGCTGGCGAAAGGCAGGTGTTGCTGGGCCATGGGCTTGAGCCTCGTCAGCAACGGACAGGCACTGGTCGCCATGATCACGCCCAGCAGCGAGCGCAGCCCTTCGTCCAGTCCGACCTGCTTGCTGTATTCACGCTCGGGGGTGCGGATCCACACGTGCGCCTTGTGTACGGCCGCAAGGCCATGAAAATCCTCGATCACCCGCTGCAGATCCAGCGCCGCGGGGCAGTGGCTGAATTTTTCTCTCGATAGCGGGCAATTGCTGCACTGCTGGTGTTCGAGCCGCGTCCAGCGGGGGGCTTCGGCCGCGGCGCGCTCGTCGTAGCCGCGCTCGAGCTGTATCCGGTAGTGAAACTCGTGTTGATCGTCCAGGGTGATGCGATAGTCGATAGCCATCTCGTGCCGATCACCCTGGTCGGGGCGCTCACTCTTCGAGTTCGGCCCAACGCTCCAGCAGGCGATCGAGTTCCTCTTGCTGGCCTTCCAGACGAGACAGCACCTCACTGGTCTGGTCGGCGGATTGTTGATAGAAGGCGGGGTCGGAGATCTGCGCCTGAAGCGCCTCGATATTCCGCTCCGCCGCATCGATGAGCCCGGGTAATGCGTCGAGTTCACGTTGCAGTTTGTAGCTGAGCTTCTTGCGCGCGGCAGGCTCGGACGCGGCGGCGGCAGGTGCGGGCGCTTCGGCCGCCGACTTGGCGACAGGCGCGGCCTTGCTGTCCTTCTGCTCCCCGACACCCAGCAGTCGCGGCGACCCGCCCTGGCGCAGCCAATCCTGGTAACCCCCCACGTACTCGCGGACCCGCCCCTCGCCCTCGAACACCAGCGTGCTGGTGACCACGTTGTCCAGGAAGGCACGGTCGTGGCTGACCATCAGCACCGTGCCCTGGAACCCCAGCAGCACTTCCTCGAGCAACTCGAGCGTTTCGACGTCCAGGTCGTTGGTCGGCTCGTCCAGCACGAGCAGGTTGGCTGGCTTGCTGAAGAGCTTGGCGAGCAAAAGCCGTGCCCGTTCGCCTCCAGACAGCGCCTTGACGGGGGTGCGGGCACGCTGGGGACTGAACAGGAAGTCGCCCAGGTAGCTCAGTACGTGGCGGTTCTGGCCATCGATGGTGATGAACTCACGGCCCTCGGCCATGTTGTCGATAACCGTCTTCTCGGGCTCGAGCTGGTGACGCAGCTGGTCAAAATATGCCACTTCGAGCTTGGTGCCGGTCTCGATGGTACCCGCGGTGGGCTGCAGGTCGCCGAGCAGCAGCTTGAGCAGTGTCGTCTTGCCCGTGCCGTTGGCGCCCAGCAGGCCGATACGGTCGCCACGCTGCAGAACCAGGGAAAAGTCGTGGATCAGCAGTTCGCCACCGGGATGACGGAAGTCGACGTGCTCGGCGACGATCACCTGCTTGCCGGATTTCTCCGCGGTCTCGATCTGGAAGGTCGCCTTGCCCTGGCGTTCGCGTCGCTCGCTGCGCTCGGCACGCATCGCCTTCAGCGCGCGCACGCGCCCTTCGTTGCGGGTGCGCCGGGCCTTGATGCCCTGACGAATCCAGACCTCTTCCTGGGCGAGCTTCTTGTCGAACAAGGCGCTGGCGGTTTCCTCGGCGGCGAGCTGCTGCTCCTTGTGGACCAGGAAGCTGGCGTAGTCGCCCGCCCAGTCGATCAGGTGGCCCCGGTCGAGTTCGAGAATGCGTGTCGCCAGGTTCTGCAGGAAGGCACGGTCGTGGGTGATGAACAGGACCGCGCCGTTGAAGCCCATCAGCGCCTCTTCCAGCCAGGCGATCGCACCGATATCCAGATGGTTGGTCGGCTCGTCCAGCAGCAGCAGATCCGGCTCGGACACCAGCGCCTGCGCCAGCAGCACGCGCCGACGCCAGCCACCGGACAGCTCGGCCAGGGTCTTCTCGGCCGGCAGCTGCAGGCGGCTCAGGGTGCTCTCCACCAGTTGCTGCAGGCGCCAGCCATCCTTGGCCTCCAGGGCCTGCTGCACGTGCATGAGCTTGTCGAGATCGGCCTCGTCCTTGATGTTCTGGCTCAGGTGGTGGTACTCGGCGAGCAGCTCGCCCACCCCGGCCAGGCCTTCGGCGACGACGTCGAACACGGTGCGATCGTCGGCGCGGGGCAATTCCTGGGGCAGCTCGCCGATCTTCAGCCCCGGCGCCTTCCAGATCTCGCCATCGTCGGCGCCCTGGTCGCCCTTGACCAGGCGCAACAGGCTCGATTTGCCGGTACCGTTGCGCCCGATGATGCACACCCGCTCGCCCCGGGCGATCTGCCAGGACACCTGATCCAGCAGGGGGGTGGTGCCATAGGCGAGAGACACATCGGTGAACTTGAGCAGCGTCATGGGTACCTCCGGAAACAGGGCGCGCATTCTAGCAGAAGGACACCGCCCCAACGGGCGCCGACGAGGCTTTCGGCAGGCGCTTCGGACCGGCCGAACACCGCTGCCCTGCTACGCTCGTCGGAAGTATGGCTTTCAATGGTGTCCGGACTTTTCCTCTCGTTCCGCTGCCTGGACGGGCACGCTAAGCTACCGGCAACCCCCTCAATGTCCCCGTCCTTCGGAAGTATCATGCGCGGTCGACTGTCCTGCTTCGTTGTTTGCCTGTTTTTCTCAGCCGCCTCCCTCAGCTCGCATGCCGCCACACTCAGCCAGCAGCGCCAGTACTACGATGAAGCCAAGAACGCGCTGGCCAAGGGCGACCGGGGGCCGTACACCCGATACGCCAGTCTTCTGCGCGACTACCCGCTGACACCCTACCTGGCCTATGACGACCTGACCGCACGGCTGAAGACGGCGAGCAACGCCGAGGTCGATCGCTTCCTCACCGACCATGGCGACCTGCCCCAGGCCAGCTGGATGAAGCTGCGCTGGCTGCGCCTGCTGGCCCAGCGTGGCGACTGGCAGCCGTTCGTCAAGTACTACGACCCCAAGCTCAATTTCACCGAACTCGACTGCCTCTACGGGCAATACCAGCTCAGCCACGGGCAGCTCAGCGAAGGATTCGCCACCGCCGAGCGGCTATGGCTGGTCGGCAAATCGCAACCCGATGCCTGCGACAACCTGTTCGATCGCTGGGCCGCCGAAGGGCAGCTCACCGAAGAGCGCATCTGGAAGCGCGCCCGGCTGGCCGTCGAGGCCGGGAACTACAGCCTGGCCACCTTTCTTTCCAGACGCCTGACGACCCTGGAGTCGCAGGCGAAGCTGATGATCGAGGTGGCGCAGAAGCCGCAGATGCTCAGCCAGACCAACCGTTTCTCGCCGGCCAGCGAGGCCATGGGCGACGTGGTCGGCATCGGCCTGCGCCGGCTGGCCCGCCAGGACCCTGAAAAGGCACTGGGCATGCTGGAAAGCTATGCGGCCCGGATGAAGTTCTCGAGCGACGAAAAGGTCGCGATCGCCCGTCAGATCGGCCTGACCTTCGCCCGGCGGTTCGACGAACGGGCCCTGCCGGTGATGGCCACCTATGACCCGGACCTGCGCGACAACACGGTCAGCGAATGGCGCGCCCGGCTGCTGCTGCGCCTGGGGCGCTGGGACGAAGCCCATGCGCTGATCCAGCGCTTTCCCCAGGAGCTGGCCGAGACCAGCCGCTGGCGCTACTGGAAAGCGCGCAGCCTCGAGTTGGCGAAGCCCAAAGACCCGCAGATCGCCCAGCTGTACCAGCCGGTGGCCAGGGAGCGCGACTTCTATGGCTTCCTCGCCGCCGACCGGATCCAGGCGCCCTACAAGCTCAACCACCAGCCCCTCGCGCTGAGCAAGTCGGTGATGGAGAAGGTTCGCAACACCCCCGGCATCCGCCGGGCGCTGGAATTCCACGCGCGCGGCCAGATCGTCGACGGACGCCGCGAGTGGTATCACGTGAGCCGGCATTTCAACCGCGACGAGATGGTGGCCCAGGCGCGGCTGGCCTATGACATGGAGTGGTATTTCCCGGCCATCCGCACCATCAGCCAGGCGCAGTACTGGGACGACCTGGACGTCCGCTTTCCGATGGCGCATCGGGGGACGCTGGTGCGCGAAGCGAAGAAGCGCGACCTGCACCCCAGCTGGGTGTTCGCCATCACCCGCCAGGAAAGCGCGTTCATGGCCGATGCCCGCTCGGGCGCTGGCGCCACCGGCCTGATGCAGCTGATGCCGGCCACGGCCAAGGAAACCGCCCGCCGCTTCAGCATTCCGCTGGCCTCACCGCAGCAGGTCCTGAACCCGGACACCAATATCCAGCTCGGCGCCGCCTACCTGAGCCAGGTCTACGGGCAATTCAACGGCAACCGGGTGCTCGCCTCGGCCGCCTACAACGCCGGCCCGGGGCGCGTCAGGCAGTGGCTGCGCGGCGCCGAGCACCTGTCGTTCGACGTCTGGGCCGAGAGCATCCCGTTCGACGAAACCCGCCAGTACGTGCACAACGTGCTGTCCTATGCAGTGATCTACGGGCAGAAACTCAACGCGCCGCAACCCCTGGTTGAATGGCACGAGCGCTACTTCGACGCCCGCTGACCCCAGCGCAGCCGCGCGGCATGCTCAGTCGAGAATCTCGACCGGCATGCCGACGGCCAGCTCCCCCTCGCCCTCGGCGATCAGGTTCTGCCCGAAAAACACCCCGCCCTCGCCCTTGCGATAGGTCTGCAGCGTCGCGAGCGGTTCGCGGTCTTCGCCACGCAGGCCCGACAGCGGATCGATCGTCGTGATGATGCAGCGTGAGCAGGGTTTCACGACGCGAAACTCGAGCGTGCCGATCCGAATCCGTCGCCATTGATCTTCGGCATAGGCTTCGGCTCCGCTGACCACGAGATTGGGGCGAAAGCGCGTCATCGGCAGTGCACGACCGACGCGTCGCGACAGATCGTCCAGCGACGCCTGGCCGATCAGCAGGAAGGGAAACCCGTCGGTGAACGCGGTGCGCTCGCCCGGGGAGGCATAGCCGGTATCGACCTGAATGGCCCGCTCCCGCGGCAGGTAGACCAGCCGGCAGGCGCGGCCGAGCGATGCGCTCAGCCATTGCGCGGCATCGTCGCCGGCATCGGGCATCAGCGCGCTTTCACGCCAGATACGTACCCCGCGCAGTTCAGCGCCCGCCGGCGGCACCTCGGCCAGCAGGTCCGGCATGCCCGGCGCCTGCAGGCGCAACGCGTCTTCGCCGACCCAGCGGGCGGTGAGCAGCGCCATCGACGGCACCAGTCGCTGGGTGATGAAGGCCCCCGTGGCGGCATCGACCACCATCCATCGACGGTCGCCGGCCAGCCCGATGCGTTCGACATCGGCACGCTGCAACGGCTCGGCAGCGGAGGATTTGAGAGGGAAGCGATACAGGGAGCAAAGGTGCACGGGCTGCGCCTCGTCTGGTCGAACGGAAGCGCAGCAGCATACCTCAGGAATCGATCAGCTGGCCTGATCGAGCAACAGCCGGTCGCGGATCACCTGGGCGAGCTTTTCAGGCTGGAACTTGGAGAGGAAGTCATTGCAGCCGACCTTCTGCACCATGGCCTGGTTGAAGCTGCCCGACAGCGAAGTGTGCAGCACCACGTACAGATCGCGCAGGCGCGGGTCGTTGCGAATCTCGGTGGTCAGGCGGTAGCCGTCCATCTCTGGCATCTCGGCGTCGGTGAAGACCATCAACAGCTTCTCGCTCAGCACCTCGCCCTGGTCGGCCCAGCCCTTGAGCATCTGCAGGCCCTTAAGGCCGTCGCTGGCGGTATGCATCTTCAGGCCGAGCTGGGTGAGCGTCTCGCGCAGCTGCGCCAGTGCCACCGAGGAGTCGTCCACCAGCAGGACTTCGCGGCCATGGGCGCGCTTGAGCACCGGGTCGGCCAGATGCTCGGCGGGAATCTTGGTGTTGTAGGGCACGATCTCGGCCAGCACCTTTTCCACGTCGATGATCTCGACCAGCTGGTCTTCCACCTTGGTGATCGCGGTCAGGTAATGCTGGCGACCGGCGCTGCCCGGCGGCGGCAGGATCGACTCCCAGTTCAGGTTGAGGATGCGGTCGACGCCGCCCACCAGGAACGCCTGCACCGAGCGGTTGTACTCGGTGACGATGATGGTGCTGCGTTCATCGGGAACCAGCGGCCGCAGGCCGATCGCCTGGGACAGGTCGATCACCGGCAGGGTCTGCCCGCGCAGGTTGATCACGCCGCAGACGTAGCGATGCCGATGGGGCATCAGGGTCAGCTTGGGCAGCTGCACCACTTCCTGGACCTTGAACACGTTGATCGCGAACTGCTGACGTCCCGAGAGGCGGAACATGAGGATTTCCAGTCGATTCTCGCCCACCAGCTGCGTGCGTTGATCGACCGAATCGAGAATACCGGCCATTTCAGGCTCCTAAATAATCGGGACAACGACATATCGGCGGCCGGGGGCCGCTCTTGAACCGTTATCGACAGGATTTGAAGGAACCTAAGCTAGCACAACGCCATCATCCCGATCGACGGCAGACGGGGCCATCCCTCCGGCGAATCACCCTTCATTCATCCGCCGGCGCGACCGGGTCCGGATGGGCCAGGAGCAGCGGACACCCCGGTGGCAGGTGCACACGCAGCGCGTGTTGGCGCAGCGAGATCCGCAGGGCCTCGGCGGCGGTCGGCTCGCCATCGAGGTTGATGTCGATGGCTTCGGGTGCATCCAGTTCGATCCAGGGCACACGGGTGTTGATCGAAACGGACTCGAGGCCGCGCAGCCCACCGTTGAGCAGGGTGCTCAAGGTGCCCACCGCGTCGGCCGGCGCGGGCACGATGCAGACGTCCAGCAGCCCATCGTCTATCTGCGCATGCGGGCACAGCAGCTGGCCGCCGCCCGCCTGCCGGCCATTGCCGATACCGAGCGCGAGGAAATCGCCCTGCCATTCGAAACCGGGAGCGCGGAAATGGCCCCAGGCCGAACTGACCTCGGCGAAGCGCGTGAGCCCGGTGAGCAGGTACGCGCCGCCGCCGAGCACCTTCTTCAGATCCTCGGAGGTATTGGCCGTCACCCGGGAGCCGAAACCGCCCGTAGCCATATTAAGGAAGACCTGGCCATTGACCTCGCCCACATCGACCGGCACCGCCGGCTCGTCGAGCAGGGCCAGCGCCTCATCGGGCTGCAGGGAGATTCCCGCGGCCCTGGCGAAGTCGTTGGCCGTTCCGAGCGGCATGATCGCCAGGCTCGCCTCGGCCTGCTCCAGCACCAGCGCCTCGGCGACGTCCCGCAGGGTGCCGTCCCCGCCTCCCGCAATGATCGTGGGGTATCCCGCCGCTAGGGCCTCGCGGACGATGCGCTGACTGTCGCCAGCCTCCCAGGTCACCCTCACGGCAAGGTCCCAGCCCAGCTTGCGCCGCTCTTCCACCGCCAGACGCACATCGTCGTTGAGGGCCTGCTTGCCATGCAGCACCAATAACGCCTTGGGTTCGCTCATTACCGTTCCTACGTTGACCCGTACGTCGATCAGACCCGAGCCACGCGCTTAAGTTGTCGCGCCAGCGCCCAGCCGGTCGCCGGGCTTCGCGGGGACGGCCGGCAAATCCGCTGTCGCCCCGCCGCCTGGGCACGCCTGAAAAACCGCTGTTAAAACAAGGTTTTCGGAAACCGTGGGAGCGCTCGACAAAATCTTTCCGGGGCCTTCGCAGGACTGAACTCATTTCGGAGCGGACGGTCGGAGCAGAGGTCCGAATGATGGTTGCTTCTGGCACACCGCCACCAGGCCCGCGCACCGCCGCGTTTCAAATTGAGTATTGAGCTAGCTAGTTAGCTGGGGAAGGAGCCTTGTATGCGCTTGCAGTCTGTGGGAACCCTTGAATACGCCCATCCGAGTTTCGTCGATTATTTCCTCGCCAGCGTCCGGCTGATCCATGGTCTCACGGCGATCCTGCCCGGCCTCCTGCTGCTGGCGTACCTTCCGGACACCATCACCGCCGGCGGCGTGTTCAGCGCCTTTCTCTTCTTCTTCGCCATCATCAGCGTGGTGATCTTCCAGAGCCTGGGCATCTACAGCGAAGAAGTCTTCAGCACCCTGCTGCGCTTTCGCATCATGCTGCTCGCCTGGGCGGCGGCCTTCAGCCTGCTGATCTTCATGCATCAGGGCATGGGCATGTTCAGCTACCTGGAAGCCGGGCACCTGGCGTTCTGGTTCATCGCCAGCACCATCCTGTTCGGCGCCGAGCGCCTGATGATGCTCGCCCTGTTCCGCCGCCTGATGGCCCGTGGCATGTTCCTGCAGAACGCGGTGATTCTCGGCGGCACCGACAACGGCATCCGCGTGGCCGAATACCTGCAGCACAACCAGGACATCCGCACCGGGGTCCTGGGCTTCATCGACGACCGCCTCGAACGTCTGCCGAGCACCCTCGCCGACCTCCCGCTGCTGGGCAACACCCGGGACCTTGAGCGGATGATTCGCGAAGAGAAGGTCTCCCAGGTGCTGGTCGCCCTCCCCTGGTTCGCCGACAGCCGCATCGGCCAGGTGATCAACGAGCTGCGCAAGCTACCGGTCAACGTGCTGCTGGTGCCGGACATGGTCGCCTTCCGTCACGCCAACAAGCGGATCACCGAAGTGGCGGGCCTGCCGACGCTGATGGCGTCCGACCTGCCGCTGCGGGGCTGGTCGCCGCTGTTCAAGCGCCTGGAAGACATCATCATCTCCAGCATCGCGCTGCTGTTCGCCGCCCCGGTGATGCTGATCATCGCCGCCGCCATCAAGCTCGACTCGCCCGGGCCGGTGCTGTTCCGCCAGAAGCGCTACGGCTACAACAACCGCCTGATCGAAGTCTTCAAGTTCCGCTCGATGTACCACGCCAAGAGCGACGCCAACGCCGAGCGCCAGACCACCCGCGGTGACGATCGCATCACCCGAGTGGGCCGTTTCATCCGCAAGACCAGCCTGGACGAGCTGCCGCAACTGCTCAACGTGTTCCTGGGCAGCATGTCGATGGTAGGCCCCCGCCCCCACGCCACCGCCACCAAGGCAGCCGGCGTCCTGTTCGAAGACGCCGTGGCCGAATACTCGGCACGCCATCGCGTCAAGCCCGGGATCACCGGCTGGGCGCAGATCAATGGCTACCGCGGCGAAACCGACACGCTCGAAAAGATCGAAAAGCGCGTCGAGTTCGACCTGGACTACATCGAGCGCTGGTCGGTGTGGTTCGACCTCAAGATCCTGTTCTTGACCGTCCCGGCTCTGCTCTTCAACAAGGACGTGTACTGATCTTTCGTTATATCGCTCCCGGGCCAACTGCCCGGCGGGCGCATATTGAACCGGAGTCGCCCTAAGTATCCCGAAGGACGCAAAGGAACTAAATGAATCTCGTGATTATCTCATTGACGATCCATGACACAGACGGCTCATCCAACCCGCGGCGCGGAGCTGAGCATGTTCAATAACATCTTGATCGTTTGTGTCGGGAATATCTGCAGAAGTCCGATGGCCGAAGCGTTGCTCGGTCACAGACTCCAGGGAAAAGGCCTGACGATTCATTCGGCAGGCATAGGCGCACTAGTAGGGAACCCTATGGACAAGACCGCCCATGAAGTATTGCAGGACAACGGACTGGAGCACCCGGCGCACCGTGCGCGCCAGGTGGAAAGCGACATGCTTCACCAGGCCGATCTGATCCTTGCGATGGAAAACAGTCATATCCAGCACATCCGCCAGATAGCGCCCGAGGTGCATGGTAAGACGTTTCTAATTGGTAAGTGGCAACAGGATCTGGAAATACCCGATCCCTATCGCCAATCCAAACCCGCTTTTGAACATGTCTACAGCCTTTTGACCCAGTCCGTCGAAAGCTGGCTTCCTTACCTTAAATAGTAGAAGAAGGAACTTCGATGACTACCATGCCTCGCCCCCTTTATGAAAACAAAGAGGAGAAAGATATTGATCTTGCCCACCTCTTTGACACCTTCCTCAACAACCGCGGACTGATTCTCGGCATCACCGGTTTCTTCGCCGCGCTTGGCATCGCTTACGCGCTGTTGTCGACGCCCGTATACCTGGCGACCGCCCTGATCCAGATCGAGCCGAAGAACGGCCTGCCGAGCCTGACCGACGTCGTGAAGGTCAACCCGCCGGTCTCCCCGGCGGAAACCGAGATTTCCCTGCTCAAGTCGCGCTCCGTGGTCGGCGCCGCGGTCGAGGCGCTCAACCTTGACATCGTCACAGAGCCGCATCACTTCCCGCTGATCGGCGGCTTCGTCGCACGCCGCTTCGAACCCACCGAAGAGGGCGAACTGGGCTGGTACCCGGCCGGGTTCGACTCCTACGCCTGGGGTGGCGAGAAGCTGCGCATCACCGAACTGCTGGTTCCGGACAAGATGCACGGCGAAGAGCTGACCCTCGAGGCCGCCGAGAACAACGGCTTCATCCTGCGCGACACCGATAACGAAGTGGTCGTCCAGGGCACCGTCGGCGAGACCATCGAGAATGGCGAGTACCGCATCACCGTCGCAGAACTGCTGGCGCGTCCGGGCACCACGTTCTCGGTCATCAAGAACCGCACCTACAACACCACCGAGAACTATCAGCAGCGTCTGAGCGCGGGTGAGCGCGGCAAGCAGTCGGGCATCATCGGCGTCTCGCTGGAAGATCCGGACCCGGAAAAGGCCGTCCTGGTGCTCGAGGAAGTCGCCAATCGCTACGTCGGTCAGAACGTCGCGCGCAACGCGGCCGAAGCGACCCAGAGCCTCGAGTTCCTCGCCGACCAGATTCCGCAGATCCGCGCCCAGCTGAACGAAGCGCAGACCGCGCTGAACAAGTTCCAGACCGGTAATCGCTCGGTGGACATCACGGCCGAAACCCAGTCGGTACTCGACCGTATCGTCGACCTGGAAAAGCAGATCTCCGAGCAAAACCTCAAGCGCACGGAGATGGAGCGTCGCTTCACGCGCCAGCACCCCAACTTCCAGTCGCTGATGAACCAGATCGCCCAGCTCGAAGCGCAGAAGGAAACCCTGGAAAAGCAGATCGGCACCCTGCCCTCTACCCAACAGGAACTGCTGCGTCTGAACCGCGACGTCGAGGTGACTTCCGAAACCTATTCGATGCTGCTGAACAAGACCCAGGAACTGGACATCATCCGTGCCGGTACCGTGGGTAACGTGCGCATCATCGACCACGCGGCCGCCGACATCGAGAACCCGGTCAAGCCGAACAAGCCGCTGGTAGTGATCGTCGCCACCATCCTGGGCGGCATCCTGGCCGTGCTCTTCGTGTATGTCCGCGAGGCGCTCAAGCGCGGCGTGGAAAACCCCGAGGAGATCGAGCGCACCGGTACGCCGGTCTACGCGGCCATCCCGTTCAGCGAGAAGCAGGGCGCGATCGAAAAGCGTCTGGCCAACTTCAAGCGCGACAAGAGCAATGCCTCTTACCTGCTCTCGGTGACCGATCCGGCGGACCTGGCCACCGAAGCGATGCGCAGCCTGCGTACCAGCCTGCACTTCGCCATGATCGAGGCCAAGAACAACGTCCTGATGATCACCGGCCCGAGCCCGGCGGTCGGCAAGTCGTTCGTCACCACCAACCTGGCGGCAGTCATCGCCCAGTCCGGCAAGAAAGTGCTGCTGGTCGACGCCGACATGCGCAAGGGCTACATGCACAAGGTCATGCGCTGCCAGCCTGACAAGGGCCTGTCGGACATCCTGTCGGGCCGCATCACGCTGTTCGATGCGATCCAGAAGACCCAGCTGAACAACCTGCACGTGATCAGCCACGGTCAGCTGCCGCCCAACCCGTCCGAACTGCTGATGCACGAGAACTTCGCACGCTTCGTGCGCGAAGTCAGCACCATGTACGACTTGGTGATCTTCGACACCCCGCCGATCCTCGCGGTCACCGACGCCGCGCTGGTGGGCAGCCAGGCCGGCACCACCCTGATGGTCACCCGCTATGGCCTCAATGGCGTCAAGGAAATCGAAGCGGCCAAGCGCCGGCTCGAGCAGAACGGCCTGCTGGTCAAGGGTGTGATCTTCAACGCCGTGGAGCGCAAGGCTTCCACTTATGGCGAGTACGGGTACTACCAGTACGACTACCAGACCACCAAGTGACGGTCACCCCGCTCTCCGATGCGTTCGCGCGTCGGAGCGCGGGGATGTGAACCGGTTACCAGCACGGCGAGCGGACATACCCAGCGACGTGGATAAAGGGAATTTCGGCCCATGCGACGTTGTCCATAGCGCGTCGTTACCGCTCTAGGTCGCGGCAGAACGAGCCCTTGCAAGTCTGCGACGCGACATCAAGCCTCTCGTATCAAGAAGAACTCCCGAGCCACGCAAGACCCTCGGCCTCTTTTTCTTTGCCGACGAAGGTGACATATGGAAAAGCAAACGTACAAGGTACCTGGCACATGGCGCCGGCTGCTTGGTCTTGCCGCCGCGCTGGCGAGTTCCCTGGCCATCGCCGACCAGCAGGAACAGCGCGCCGCGACCCATTCGGGTCTCGACCTGGTCGGGATCAACATGTCGGCGGCCTTGTTCGCCCCGCACATCCTTCCCGGCAAGTTGGGGACCAACTACTTCTATCCCGACAAGAGCTATTTCGCGTACTACAGCTCGAAGAACATCCGGCTGATCCGCTTCCCCTTTATCTGGGAGCGCGTGCAGCACAACCTGGGCGAAGGAATGAACTTCGACCAGATCCGTCTGTTGAGACGAACCCTGGACTACGCCGCGGCCCATGGCCAGAAGATCATTCTGGATATGCACAACTACGGCCGCTACAAGGACCAGCTGATCGGTAGCCCGGAGGTTCCCTACGAGGCCTACGCCGAGATCTGGCGCAGACTCGCGCAGACCTTCAAGGACCACCCCGCGCTCTACGGCTACGACATCATGAACGAGCCGCACAGCACCCAGGGCCTCTGGCCGGGCGCCGCGCAGGCGGCGGTCAACGCCATCCGCGAAGTGGACCGCAAGACGCCGATCATCCTCGAGGGCGACCGCTGGGCGAGCGCCTTTCACTGGCCGCATTACAACGCCGATTTTCTGATCGACGATCCGGCGGACAACCTCATCTATTCGGCGCACCTTTATCTCGACTCGGATTTCTCCGGCAAGTACGAGCCGGAAAACAGCAAGAACATCCATCCCATGCTGGGCGTCGATCGTGCGCGGCCATTCATCGAATGGCTGAAGAAGCACAACCTCAGGGGTTTCCTCGGCGAATACGGAATTCCGTACGACAACGAAGAAATGAAAGTCGCGATGGATAACCTGCTCGCCTACCTCAACGACAACTGTGTACCCAGTGCGTACTGGTCCGCCGGGCCCGGCTGGGGCACCTACAAACTTTCACTTGAGCCGCGCGACGGCGAGGACCGCCCTCAAATGAAGATCATGCAGAAACACCTCGCTAACAGTTGCACCGAGATTGGACCTTTCCCCGATTGACGCGACGGTTGAAGAAAGACATTTACGGAGTTATTCCCACATGAAATTCGGCTTGCTATGGCATTCGTTCTCTTCCGGCAACCTCGGTGTAGGTGCGTTGAGCATCTCCAACATGTTGCTGATCGACGAAGCCGCGCGCAAAAAAGGGATTACGCCGGAATTCCTCATCATTGGCTCGTCCGGTCCAAGCAACTATCCGCCCTCGACCGAGCGCTTCAAATACGAGTTCATCGAGTTCAACGAGAAAACCCTGCTCAAGAGCCCGATGACGCTGCTCAACGCGATCCGCTCCTGCGACGCCATCTTCGACATCGGTGAAGGCGACAGCTTCTCCGACATCTATGGCAACAAGCGCCTGATCAAACTACTGCTGAGCAAAGGCATGGCGCTGACCGGCCACGTACCGCTGATTCTGTCGCCGCAGACTATCGGTCCGTTCAAGTCGGACATCGCCGCCAAGGCCTCGGCCTACGTGATGAAGAAGTCGACCAAGGTGTTCGCCCGCGACCACCAGTCGTTCAGCGTCCTGGAGCGCCTGGACATCGAAAACCGTGACGAGGTGATCGACGTCGCCTTCGCCCTGCCCTTCACCCGCAGCACCGAACAACGTTCGCCCGACCGGCTGGCGATCGGCATCAGTGTCTCGGCACTGCTGCACCATGGCGGCTACGAGGGCAGCTCGAACCAGTTCGGCCTGCAGGCCGATTACGAGGCGCTCACCTCGCGCCTGATCGAGGCGCTGATCGCCCAGGGCCATGAAGTCCACCTGGTGCCCCATGTGATTCCTCTCGGCTTCCCCGAGGAAGACGACTACACCGTGTCCGAGGCGCTTCGCGAGCGCTACCCGCAACTGAAGCTGGCGCCCCGCTTCAAAGGGCCGATCGAGGCGAAGTCCTACATCAGCGGGCTGGATTTCTTCATCGGCGCACGGATGCACGCCACCATCGGTGCCTTCTCGGCCGGGGTTCCCGTGGTACCGCTCGCCTACAGCCGCAAGTTCTCCGGCCTGTACGAGTCGCTGGACTACCACCGCGTCGTCGACCTGAAGACCGAGTCCACCGACAGCGCCCTGCAAAAGGTCCTCGAGAATCTCGAGAACCGGGAGCAACTGCGCCAGGAGGTCGCCGCCAGCGCCGAGATCATCAGGCGCAAGCTGACCGCCTACGGCGCGGCTCTGGAAGACATCATGACCACGCTCATCCAGGGACAGCCCGCTTATCAGGAATGACGCATGCGCGATCATGCCCTCATGGGGGTCACCACCGCGGCTCGCACCGCGGTGGCCCTCGGCACGCTTCTGATCCTGGCCCGGACCCTCGGGCCTAGCGATTTCGGTTTCATCTCCATCGTCATCACCTGGTCCACCATCGTGGCCCTGGTGACCGACTACGGCTTCGGCATGCGCGCCCTGCGCGACATCGGCGCCGAGCGCGAGCGCGCGGGAGAAATCATGTCGGCGAGCCTGGCGGCCAAGACGCTGCTGGTCGTGCCCGCGTGCGTGATCCTGGTCCCGCTGATTCTCTTCGTGTTCGACCTGCAACCGATCGAACGCCTGGCCGCCGTGCTGTTTCTGCTCGGCACGCTCGCCTCTTCCTACGGGGACCTGGGGCTGACGGTGTTCCGCAGCATCGGCCAGTTCCACCGGGAAACCAGGATCGTGGCCCTGACCGCCGCGCTGCATTTCGTGCTGATCGGGATCGCGATCCTGGCGCGCAACGATGTGCTGGTGATCGGCCTGGCCTTTCTCGTCTCGCGCCTCATCTATGCCGCGGCGGCCTTGCAGGCGCTGTCGAAGATCCTCGACCTGCGCGGCATCATGCGCAACTCCTGGCGGGTGCTCGCCGAGCGTTTCAGGTCCTCGACCAGCTTCGCCGTGGACAGCGGCGCGACCAACATCTTCGCCCAGCTCGACGTCATCCTGGTCAACCACCTGGCCGGCCGCGAAGCCGCAGGGATCTATTTCGCCGGCTCCCGCCTGATCCAGGGCGCGGTGCCGTTCAGCGTGCTGCTCGCCAGCGTGCATATCCCGCGTTTCGCCCATCGCCTGCATCACAAGAGCGCCGGGCTGTTCCGCTACGGGATGCGGATTCTCGCCGAGTACGTGGGCATGGGCCTGGTGTTCGCGCTGGCGTTTCTGTTCATCGGCCCTCTGTTCACCGACTACTTCCTGGGCCCCGACTATGCGGAACTCAACACGCTGTGGCTGGCCTTCGCCTGCTTCACCGCTTCGCGCTTCGTCGCCGCGGGCCTGGGCGTTCAGCTGATCGCACTGGGCACCGGATTCCTGCGCACCTTCGGGATCATCACTTCGGGCGTGATCACCGTGCTTTGCTACTGGTTTTTTATACCGAGCCACGGGATACAAGCGGCGCCTTGGGTGTCAACTCTCGGCATGATCGTGCTGACACTCATCTACGGATATGCGGTGTTCAATATTTTCCGCAAGCAGCGGGCGCAGCGGGTCAGTTAATTACACCGGCCGGGGTCGCCGGGCTGGTCGCTTAAGGAAAAGGCAGGTATGAAAGCTTTGTTGAAACGCGTCATGAACAACGATCTGTGCAGCGGCTGCGGGATGTGCAGCGCTGCCGCAGAAGATGACGCCATCAAGATCAGGATCAATCAGGACGGTTACCGTCGCCCCTTCCTCAATCGAACCTATCAATCCAGGGAAATCGCCGATGCGGCGACTTCCGAGGCGTTCGGCAAGTCCTGTCCGGCCCTGAACCTCGACATCCGTCCCTACAAATCGCAGAACTACCATCCCATCTGGGGTGAGATCCTGGAGACCCTCAAGGGCTATGCCGCCGACGACGAGATCCGTCAGGCGGGCTCTTCCGGAGGCGTGATTTCCGCGCTCGCCCAGTACTGCCTGGACAAGAAGCTGGTCGACGGCGTGATCCAGATCCAGGCCTCCCAGGACGACCCGCTGGAAAACGTCGCGGTGATCAGCCGCTCGCGGCAGAACGTCATCGCCTCGTCGGGCTCGCGCTACGCGCCGGCCTCGCCAGCCGAAGCGCTCAAGTGGGTGGCGATGTCGACCGAGAAGTACCTGTTCATCGGCAAGCCGTGCGACGTCGGCGCCGTGCGCCAGATGCAGCAGCACAACCCGCGGCTCAAGGAAAACATTCCGCTGATCGTGTCCTTCATGTGCGCGGGCACGCCGAGCCTGCACGGCACCCATCAGGTGCTCGACCAGCTCGAGGTCGAGCGCGACGAGGTCACCGCCTTCCGTTACCGCGGCGACGGCTGGCCGGGCCTGACCAAGGCCACGCTGAAGAACGGCGAGTCGCGCACCATGACCTACAACGACTCCTGGGGAAAGGTGCTCAACCGGCACCTGCAGACGCGCTGCAAGATCTGCCCCGACGGCATCGGCGAGTTCGCCGACATCGTCTGCGCCGACGGCTGGGAAGGCGATGAAAAAGGCTATCCCTCCTTCGCCGAGCGGGAAGGCAATTCGCTGATCCTGTTGCGCACGACAAAAGGCCGCGAACTTTTCCGAAACGCGGAGGCCGATGGCGTTGTCAAAGCGGAAGCGTTCGATACCGACAGCATCTTTTCGATACAACCGTTCCAGTACTACCGCCGCACGACCATCCTGCCGCGGCTGCTGGCGATGAGGCTGCTGATGCTCAAGACGCCCAGCTACAAAGGCTTCGAGCTGGGCAAGGGGATGCGTGAGATCGGGCTTTACCAGAGTTTCAAGGCCTTCACCGGCCTGCTGGTAAGGCGCAAGAAAATCAAGAAGCGCCCGCTGGAAACGGCATGAGCCAGCGTAGCGAACAAGGGACCAACACCTAAGGACTCAGGAATGACCAGTTTCAGTTCACGCTTTTTCTTCGTTCCCCTCCTCATGCTGGTGTTCATCCTGCACTTCCAGGTGCTGGGTGAAGGAACGCACAACCCGTACGGCGTCCGGGCACTGACCGAGATGTACCTGGCGACGTGCATCCTGCTGGCGATTTTCGCCACCCTGGCCAGGGCCGAAACCGCCTCGCCCGAACTGAGGATCCTCACCTATTACGCGGTCTACACCTGCGCCGTGTTCATCCTGCTGCCGGCGATCTTCTCCAACATGACCTTCGGCCAGCCCCTGGTCTACGGCTTCATCGAAGAGCGCCGGGTGCTGTTCTGTCTCGGCTTCCTGCCGTTGCTGCTGCTGAGCAAGCGGCTGAGCACGCTGCAGTTCGAGCGCGCGTTTCTCTATGCCGCCCTGGTGGCGGTTTTCCTGTCGTGGTGCTTCAAGTTCGGCGTGATTCCCGACCAGCGTACCGAGCAGGTCGCCTGGGACCGTCCCGACCGCTCCTCGATCGGCGCACACCTGATGTGTCTGGCTTACTTCTACTGCATCCAGATCTGGTCGACCGGCACCTCGCCGATCAACGGCGCGCAGCGCAGCAAGAACTTCTATCTGCTGATCGCCGTGATCCTGCTGCTGACCCTGGTCTTCGCGACCCAGACCCGCCAGCTGATCTTCATGTGCCTGTGCTTCACCCTGTTCTGCCTGCGTGCCAAGGCGGTGATCTGGGCAGCGGCGCTGTGCGTACTGCTGTCGCCGTTCTACTTCTACCCCGTCCTGCTGGAAGTGCTGGGCCTGAACATCGAGTTCTACAGCAGCCAGCTCGAAGGCGTCGAAGACAACGTTCGCTCCAACACCATCCGGCAGATCATGGCTCATCTGGACCTGGTCAACTGGATGCCCAGCGGTTCGCTCTCGCTGATGTGGCAGGACGGCTTCATCCCCTACTTCGGCGAGCATTTCTTCCTCTCCGACGTCGGCGTGATCGGCACCCTGTTCCGCTTCGGCTTCCTGGTATTCCTGGTCGTTCCGCTGACCCTGTTCCTCTACCAGCGCATCGCCAAGCGCATCTGCAAGGACACCACCTTCCTCTACCCCACCATGCTGGCGTTCTTCGTCATCTGGCCCCTCTCGGGCCTGCTGGAATACAACCAGGCGTCGATTGCAATGCTGTTCGTCATCCAGTCATTGAAAGCCCGTCACCTTCGCAGCAAGGAATCAGCTCATGAACGTCGCACTTATCCTCAACTACAAGGCAGCTACTGAGACGATCAGCTGCGCCGAGAGCCTGCTGGCCCACTGCGCAGACCTGGATCACGTGGTTGTGATCGATAACGACTCCCGGGACGGGTCGATCGAGACGCTCAACCGCTGGCACGTCGAAAAGGCCGACCCCAGGGTCACGGTGCTCGCCAACCCGGAGAACAACGGCTATGCCGGCGGCAACAACTACGGGCTGCTCTGGGCGCGCAAGAACCTGGACGTGGAGCACTTCTGGATCGTCAACAACGACACCTATGTCGATTCGGATGCCTTCGCGCCCATGCTCGCAGCCCTGAAGGCCAACCCACGTCAGTTCGTCGGCTCGGTCATCCTCAATGCGGCCGACGGAAACCTCGAATGCTACGGCGGCGGCAAGCTGTATCCGCTGCTGGGCAAGGCCAAGCTGCTGGGCAAGGGCCAGACCATCGAGTCGATGCGCAACACCCAGGAGACACCGGACTACCTGATGGGCTGCAGCCTGGCGTTCAAGGCCGATCTGGTCGACGAGATCGGCCTGATGGACGAACGCTACTTCATGTATTCCGAAGAGGTGGACTGGCAGTTCCAGGCGCGCAAGCAGGCCGGGATCACCATCCAGGTCATTCCCGAGAGCCGTCTGTTCCACTACGGCTCGCTCAGCTCCGGCGGGCGCTCTGCCTTCTATCACTACTACCGCAACCGCGCCGCCACCCGTTTCAACAAGCGGTTCTACGGACCGCTGTTCGCACTGGTGTCCGCCTTCTTCCTTTCTGCGATCACGGTCATCAAGGAATTCAAGAATCCCGGCCACGCCTGGTCGGGAATAAAGGGCGCTTTCAAGGGAGTAACGATGAGTGTCAAGTGAAGCGAATCATGCCTTCGGGGTGCATTTCTATACGGGTAGCAAGGCCTCTCTGCTGGAACTGATCAAAGAAGGCATCCGGCAGCCATACTCGTACGTCGTAACCCCCAACGTCGATCACCTGCCTCAGCTGCAGCGCAACGATGCGCTGCGCCAGGCCTATGACAACGCCCGGCTGCGGGTCTGCGACAGCCGGATCCTGCTGCCGATGCTTCGCTCGCTGGGCATCGAGGTGCCCGAAGTGATCACCGGCAGCGATCTCACCGTGGACCTGCTCAAATGGGCCGATCGGGAGCGCCTGACCCTGGTGCAGATCGGCGCCACGGATCATGAGTGCGAGCTGCTGCGCAAGCTGTATCCCGGCATCACCATCTATCACCACAACCCGCCGATGGGCTTCATCCGCAACCCGGAGGAAGTCCAGCGCTGCATCGATTTCGTCGTGCAGCACCCGTCGGACCTGGTGTTCTTCGCCGTGGGTACGCCCCAGGGCGAGATCGTCGCCAGCATGGTCCCCAGCCACGAACGTACCGGGATGGCGTTCTGCATCGGCGCGTCCATCTCGTTCGCCACCGGCACCATCAGGCGCGCGCCCGTCTGGATGCAGCGGGCGAAACTCGAGTGGCTGTATCGCATGTTGCGCGAGCCGCGCCGCCTGGCCAGGCGCTACTGGAACGATGCGCTCTACATCGGGCCGGCGTACCTGCGCGAGCGCAGCTATCGCCAGCAGAGGGTCAAGCCGGCCAAGCAGGATTCCTGACCATGAAGCTGCGAATTGACTTGGGATTGCACTGGAGGCGGTGAACCAGATCAGAGCACAGGGGTCTATCCCTACTGTCAATGATCAATTCGATGGCAATTCAATATCGAAATGATCGCAACCTGCGCCCTTCGCTTCGTCGCCCTTCGGCGAGCGACATGTGGATCGCGCCAGGGAGCTCCGCCCCTGATGCATCAGGCGGGATGAATCGAAGCCAGGCAACGGCAAACAAGAACAATCCCCGAGCCGCTTCCTTCCCCCGCATGCTGATGCAGCAGGCATAACAATAGGTCAAAAGGAGAAAGCACTTTGGCTACCAAGATGATCTGGTTGCTGAGGAGTGAGGAGAGATGACTCCGATCCTCTTAGCCGGGCACAGGTTCGACCTGTCCGCCTCGCTTACGAATGTGAATCAAGCCGCGTCACTCAGTGAACAACAACCTCTCCGTCAAGGATGAAACCATGAAATCTATATTCGCTCTCGCCGTCGCCTCTGCTCTGACTCTGCAGGGCTGCGCATTCGCGCCCGGCCAGTACCTGGATCCCGATGAATTCAAGGAAGGCGCCGAAGCCGAGCACGGTACCGTCCAGCTGATCCGCATCACGCCGGACCTGCTCAAGGGCGACCTGACCTCGGACATGGGCACCACCGCCAAGGAAGAGCTGCTGAACTACAAGCCGTCCTCCTACCGCATCGGCGCCAACGACCTGCTGTACATCACCGTCTGGGACCATCCTGAACTGACCACGCCGTCCGGCTCCCAGCAGCAGATGGACGCCAACGGTCGTCTGGTTCGCCCCGATGGCACCCTGTTCTACCCCTACATCGGCAACGTCAACGCCGCCGGCATGACCATCGAGGAGCTGCGCTCCACCATCGCCCGCCGCCTGACCTCCTACATCGACAGCCCGCAGGTGGACGTCAGCATCCTGCGCTTCGGCAGCCAGCGCGTGATCCTGTCCGGCGCGTTCAACACCGCCGGCGAGATTCCGGTGACCACCGCCCCGATGACCATCGTTCAGGCGATCGGCCAGGCCGGCGTCGCCACCGAGGATGCCGACCTCACCGGTCTGACCCTCAAGCGTGACGGCCGCGAGTACCTGCTCGACGTCGACTCGCTGAACCGTCGCGATTCCTGGCTGCACCAGGTCTACCTGAAGGACGGTGACACGCTGCACCTGCCCTACAACGACCAGAAGAAGATCTACGTCCTGGGCGAGATCCAGCAGCCGCAAGCGCTGACCTTCAAAGCCACCAGCATGAACCTGATGGACGCCATCGGTACCGCCGGCGGCATTCGTCAGGAAACCGCCGACGGCGAAGCGGTCTACGTGATCCGTGGTGCGGAAAGCATGGCCACCGAGCCGGCCAAGGTGTTCCAACTCAACGCCAAGTCGCCGACCGCGTTCGCCCTGGCCAAGCACTTCCCGCTGCAGCCCCAGGACGTGGTGTTCGTTGGCCCGGCCAACATCACCCGCTGGAACCGCTTCATCAGCCAGCTGCTGCCGTCGGCGAACATCATCGGCACAGGCGCCGCGGCTGACTACAACCTCAACCGTCGCTGATAGCGCAAGCTGACACGGGCCGTTGATCGGCTCGTCGCACGAAGGCCGCAGATCCATAGGATTTGCGGCCTTTTTGTTTGAGCCGACATGCGGTGAGAAAAGAGATGAAGGACAAAAGGAAATCGTTGGCACGCCTGCCGTTCGTCGTGGCGCTGTCCACCCTGCTCGCAGCGGCGCTGGCCACTACGCCGCTACCCGAACCCATCGACCATGCCGACAAGCTCTATCACTGGTTCGGTTTCACCGTGCTGACCCTGTGCGCCCAGGTCGCGTTTCCCCGCGCGGCATTGATGACGGTGCTTGCGCTGGTGCTCGGCATCGGCGCGTCGATCGAGCTGACCCAGGCGCTCCTGCCCACCCGGATCGGCTCGTGGAAAGACATGCTGGCGAACCTCGCCGGCGCGGCCAGCGGCGCACTCCTCATAGGAGGCTACCGCTGGCTCAAGGTGCGCGCGCCGGCGGCTTCCCCTAATGCATCAGCTCGCTGAAAGGGATGAAGGACACCGTCGCCCCCGCCTCGAACGCGCGATGCTCGCGCACCTCGACCAGGCCATCGGCCCAGGACGCGCTGCGCAGCACCGACGAACTCTGGTTCGGGTACAGCACGGCACGGCCCTGCTCCAGACGCGCTCGCAGGTACTCGCGGCGCGTGCCCGCCCGCGGCCAGTCGAAGGCTGCCGGCACCTCGACGGTCAGGGGCTCCACCGCAGCGACGCCGAGCCGGCGCAACAAGTAGGCACGTGCGAACAGGCCGAACGTCACCAGCGTCGAGGCCGGATTCCCAGGCAGGCCGATCAGCGGAATCGCGCGATAGTGTCCGCAGGTGAGTGGCTTGCCCGGCTTGATGGCGAGTTTCCAGAAAGTCAGCTCGCCCTCCTCGCGCAATACTTGCCCGAGAAAGTCAGCCTCCCCGACCGAAACGCCTCCCGTGGAGAGAACCAGGTCGGTTCCCTGCAGCGCGCCCAGCGCTTCGCGGATGCGCTGGGGATCATCGGGTAGAACGCCCAGGTCGAGCACATCGCAGCCAAGTGCGCGCAGCCACTGATCGAGCAGGCTTCGGTTGCTGTTATAGATCTGCCCCGCCGCGAGCGGGCGCCCCGGTTCGACCAGCTCGTCACCCGTGGACAGCAGCGCGACTCGTGGCCTGCGCATCACCTTGAGGGTATTGGCGCCCACCGATGCGGCCAGCGCCAGCTCGATTGCCCCCAGGCGGGTACCGGCCTCCAGCATCGTGTCGCCACGTCTCGCCTCGCCGCCCTGCGGACGCACGTGCTGCCCGGGCCGCACCGGCTGGGCGAAACGTACCCGCCCGTCATCGAGCAGCTCGACGTTTTCCTGCATTTCGACCGTATCGGCACCTTCGGGCATGGGTGCCCCGGTGAAGATCCGCGCGCAGCTGCCCGCCTGCAGCGGAGCCGGCTGCATGCCGGCGAAGATTTTCTGGCTGACCGGCAACGGCTCGCCGGCCAGGTCACCCTGTCGCAGGGCATAGCCGTCCATGGCGCTGTTCGGCCAGGGCGGCAGATCCAGATCGCAGACCAGCGGCTCGGCGAGAACCCGACCGTTGGCCTGCGCCAGGGGAACGATCTCGACCTCGCGAATCGGTGCTGCATCCGCCTGCTCCAGCAGCAGCGCCAGGGCTCGCTCTACGGGCAGAAGCGAAGAGGCGCCGCTCATGAGCGCGTTTCGCAGGGCGCCGCCTGCTTCAGGTGCGGCACGAAGTTGCAGGGCCGGTGGCGCGCATCGAGCTGTTGCTCGAGGATACCGTCCCACGCCGTACGGCAGGCGTTGGTCGAGCCCGGCAGGCAGCAGACCAGGGTCGCATTGGCCAGACCCGCCAGCGCTCGCGACTGCACCGTCGAGGTGCCGATATCGCCGAAGGAAATCTGCCGGAACAACTCGCCAAAACCATCGACCTGCTTGTCGAGCAGGCAGGCAACCGCCTCGGGGGTGCTGTCACGCCCGGTGAAACCGGTTCCACCGGTGATCAGCACCACCTGAACCACATCCTCGGCGATCCAGCGGGCGACCTGCGCGCGAATCCGGTACAGATCATCCTTGAGCAGCACCCGCTCGGCCAACCGATGCCCGGCGCCGGTCAGCTTGTCGACCAGCAACTGACCCGAGGTGTCGGTCTCGAAGGTACGCGTGTCGCTTACCGTCAGAACGGCGATATTCAAAGGCGCGAAAGGTTGTTCAGCCTTGTGACTCATGGAGCTTCATCCGGTTGTTGGCATGCGAAGCCGGTGTTATATCACAGCCTTTTGCGGAGCCGTCCGATGCCCGAACACCTGTCGCCACCCTGCTCGATACTCGTCCTGGCCGGGGGCCGCGGCCAGCGCATGGGCGGTCGGGACAAGGGGCTCGTGACCTGGCGCGACAAGCCGCTGATCCAGTGGGTCCGCGACGTCGCCCGCCCGCTGAGCGATGACCTGATCATCTCCTGCAACCGCAACCAGGAACGCTACGCCGCCTTCGCCGACCGGCTGGTCGGCGACGATCGACCGGACTTTCCCGGACCACTGGCCGGCATACGCGCAGGTCTGGCGGCCGCGAGACATCCCTGGCTTCTGGTCATCCCCTGCGATGCGCCACTGATCGATGACGCCCTGCTGTCCCGGTTGCATCGCGCCGCCGGGGAGGCGGACCGCGCCGCCATGCTGCGCCGGGATGGGCAATGGGAGCCGCTGTTCTGCATGATCCCGACCCGCTTCGCGCCACAGATCGAGCAGGCCTGGCTTGCCGGCGAACGAAGCCCCAAGCAGGTGCTCTTTCCCCTCGGCGTACAGGCGGTCGACCTCGATGCGGATGATCGGCGGGTGGCCAACTTCAACTCCCCCGACCTGCTGGACCAGCCGGACCCTGCGGGAACTTAGCGCGGGAGCCTCCGTCACACCGTTGTCACCACAACATTCGAGGAGAAGTGCAATGCGGCATCGCCTAGCTGCAGCAGTCATGGTTGCCTTTGGCATCCTTCTGGCGGGTTGCTCGTCGCCCAGCGTGATCACGCTCAACGATGGCCGAGAGATCCAGACGCTCGATCGTCCCAAGTACGACGAGGATTCCGGCTTCTACGAGTACGAACAGATCGACGGCAAACCCGGCAAGGTCAACAAGGACCAGGTCCGCACCGTTCAGGAGCTCTGAACCCGGGCGGCGTGCATACCCCGAACGGGGGCGTTAAAAACCTCGCTCTAAGGTCTTGTGGAGCAATGGTTTTTATGTAAAATGCGCGCCAGCTTCGGAGCGTAGCGCAGCTTGGTAGCGCGTCTCGTTCGGGACGAGAAGGTCGCTGGTTCGAATCCAGTCGCTCCGACCATATCCCGACCAGAATGTCTGCTGATGTTCTGGAAACAATAAAACCGGCCTTGGCCGGTTTTATTGTTTCTACAGCAGATAAATTCCGGGACTCCTGCTTTTCCCTTTCTGCTAATGCACATTCGAACGATACGTCGGAGCAGGCACATGGATTGGTTGTCCGCCACACTCGCCGCAACACTGGCCGCCCCGCTGTTTCTTATGGCCGTGGTTCTGTTTCGCCAGTCGGGAAGAGCCAGAACATTACCCGCCGCCTTCGCGTTGATCTCGTTAAGTATGCTGAGCACCCTAGGCGCCCTCGGCTTCGCGGGTTTGACGATCATCGAGTGGTTGCGTTAGACCATAGTAATATTCAGCTTAAAAAGCTCACTACTTGCTCGGCTTCGAACGGCCAGTCCAGTTCCGCCCCGCTATCGACTCGCCTGAGCACGGGGATACGCAGCGCGTAATCGTCCATCCACCGCTCCTGCTCGGCGATATCCAGAAGCTCGACCATCAGCCCATGCTCGACCAGAGGCAAGAGAATTGCTTCGGCCTGTTCGCACAAATGGCATCCCAGCGTTCCGAAAAGTTGGCATTCGGGCAACATGTTGGCTGTAACTCTCCTATATGTAATGCAACAGTCTAGCAGCCGGTCCGCGAAGCTCCACGCACGCCTTTAATCAGGGCGGCGTTACCGGCCAGTGCGCCAAACAAGAACATTGCAACTTGATGACAAAAGCGTCATTTCGCCAAGCTCTTCACAATATTGTAATTTTCAACGCAGCCGGTGGAATTCTTCACATTAGGGTTCGACGTTCGCCAAACAAAGCGATAGGATGCGGCGCCGAAGGCAACCAAATGGGTTGTCTGGAATCCTCCGTTATGGTCGGAGGATTGCATAAGCGACGTTGCGGGAAATAACAATGCAGCCCAGGGATGCTCGATGCATCCAGTGCGTCGGTGGGGGAAGTCTTGAAGACTCACGTCCAAGAGCCAACGCAGTGGAAGCAGGACTCATCCGTGGCGCCGCAATAGCGCGACACCAGAGCATCATCCAACAGGAGACATAAGAAATGCTCAAGACCCCCATCGCCCGGGCCGTGGCTCTCGCCACTCTGGGAGCAAGCTTGACCATCCCGACCATGGCTCACGCCGAGTTCATCAAGGACAGCAAGGCCGGTTTGGAGCTGCGTAACTTCTACTACAACAACGATTTCCGTGATCCGGCTAGCGCCACATCGCGCGGTCAGAGCAAGCAGGAAGAGTGGGCTCAGGGCTTCCTGCTGCGCTTCGAATCCGGCTTCACCGAAGGCACCGTTGGTTTCGGTCTCGATGCGATGGGCCTGTTGGGCGTGAAGCTCGACGGCGGTGGCGGCAGTGGCGGCACCGGCCTGCTCCCTGCCGATCTCTCCAGCGTCAATGCCGCTCAACGCAAAGCGGGCTCGCAGGATGATTACTCACACATCACCTATGCGGCCAAAGCGCGTATCTCCAAGAGCACTCTGAAAGTCGGCGACCTGCAGCTTAAGAACATGGCCATCGCCTCCAGCGACAGCCGCCTGCTGCCCCAGACCTTCCAGGGCGGTCAGCTGAACTCGATGGAAATCGCCGGTCTGACGCTGGATGCTGGTTACCTGAACCGTGTCAACAACCGCGACTCGACCAACAATCAGGACATCATCCTGAGCAACGTTAGCGGCACCAACGCCTCAGGCATCCGCATGAACAGCGGCCGTCAGAACCTGACCGACGAATTCCAGTTCGTTGGCGGCACCTACAAGGTCATGGACAACCTGACCGCCGCGTACTACTACAGCAACCTGGAAGAGATGTACAAGCAGCACTCTTTCAACGTGGTTCATGTCCTGCCGCTGGCTGACAAGCAGTCGCTGAAGACCGACCTGCGCTACGCCCGCTCCAAGGACGATGGCAGCACCAACATCGACAACAAGGCGTTCGGCGCCATGGTCACCTACGCCCTGAGTGGCCACAGCTTCGGCCTGGGCTACCAGCAGATGAACGGTGACACCGGCTTCGCCTATGTTGGCGGTACCGACCCATTCCTGGTGAACTACGTTCAGGTTGGCCACTTCGGCAACCGCGAGGAGAAATCCTGGCAGGCCCGTTATGACTTCAACTTCGCGTCGGTCGGCATCCCAGGCCTGACCTTCATGACCCGCTACCTGACCGGTGACAACATCGAGCTTGGCGCTGGCGTTGCAGAAGGCAAAGAGTGGGAACGTAACACCGACATCGCCTATGTGTTCCAGAACGGTGCTCTGAAGAACCTGGGCATTCGCTGGAGGAACGCGACCATGCGTACCAACCTCCCAGGCGTACGCGACGTCGATCAGAACCGCCTGATCGTCAGCTACACCCTGCCGCTGATGTAATCTACGACTGCAGGCAGCACCAAGAACCCGCCCTGGCTTGCCAGGGCGGGTTTTTTATTGCGTTCGCATCGCAGCGAAGCGGATAGAGGGGATACAGCGGAACCTTGAGGGGCTGGCGGGCTCGAATTTCGAGGTACAGGGCGTCACGTCCTGTTGAATACCTCGATGAAAGGAGCGGCAGATGACTCTCGAATCCACAAATGGTCTCCCCGGTACTTCCCAGCCCTCTTCCAGCACCACGGACGATCAACAGATGCCTCTGTTCGACAAGTCCGCCCACAAGCGCAACCTGCAGAACGCCCAGAGCGCACTGATCGAAGAATTCCACACGCTCATCGGTGACACCGAGCGACTGCTCAAGTACACCCAGAACACTGCCGGCACCCAGGCCGAAGAGCTGCGCACCAAGCTCAACGAAAACCTCGCCAGAGCGCGGGAAATGCTCAAGGACCGCGAAGGCTCGATGCGTGGCCAGGGCCAGGCGGCGATTGAGTGCACCCAGGACTATGTCCAGACCCACCCCTGGCAGTCGGTCGGCGTCGCCGCCGGCGTCGGCTTCCTGCTGGGCCTGCTGTCGTCGCGCAACTGATGCAGAGGGATACCCCCATGGACTCCACGCACAACGATGAGGCGCCCAAGCCGTCCCTGAAAAAGCTGGGAGGCGCGCTCGTTGGGTTGATGCAGGGCCATCTGGAATTGCTGGGCATCGAGTTCCAGGAGGAGAAGGCGCGCACTTTTCGCCTCTTCCTCCTGGCAGGTGTTTCGCTGATTCTGGGATTGCTGATCCTGGTCGGCCTGTCGGCCGCCATCGTCATCGCCTTCTGGGAAACACACCGCATCGCAGCGATTCTGGTGTTGTGCGCCGTCTACGCCGTCGCCCTGGCCATCTGCATCAGCAGAGCGCTGAAACTCGCCAAGGAGTGCGCCGCCCCCTTCCAGGCGACGCTGGAGGAGCTGGCCCGCAACCGGGAGAGACTATTGCCATGAGCCTTCCCTTGACCACATCCAAGGACATCGGCATGCGCAAGGACCTCGTCCGCCTGCGCATGGAAATGCATCGTCAGCAATTGCTGTACAACGCCCAACCCCTGTCCCACCCGCTCCAGATGGTACGCAACATGGCCAGTCGACGCAGCGCGTCCTCCGGCTCCGGTTCCGGCAAGACCCCACTGATGATCGCGACGACCATCGGGCTGTCCTTGTTCGGCCGGCGGCTGGGGCGTTTCGGGCGTCTGGCCAAGCTCGCGCTCGCCATCTACCCCTTGGTCAAAGGCGGAAAAATGCTGGCGCGCAAGCACTAGGCCGCCCGCTCATCCGAGCCGGGATCGCCCCGGCGGAAACGGCCTCGGATGGGTCTTAGGAAGTCATTGACCGGGTCGCGATTAACAACGAGACTTCCGATCGCCCTGATAGCGACAAACCAACAGATCCACATCCCGCTTCACGTTCGCAGGCCTGGCTCGAAGCATCGGCGCGCCTGCCCGCCGCAGCGATGCGGTTTTGATCCAACTGGAGAACAGCGCCCTTGGATTGGCATACCTTGCTCACCCGTGAGCGGCTCGGAAAACCCGTTCACAGCGATGAAGAGCTGGGCCGCAGCCCCTTTCACAAGGACCATGACCGCATCATCTTCTCCGGCGCTTTTCGCCGCCTCGGCCGCAAGACCCAGGTCCACCCCGTTTCCAGCAACGATCATATCCACACCCGCCTGACCCATTCCCTTGAAGTCAGTTGCGTAGGCCGGTCGCTCGGCATGCGCGTCGGGGAGGTACTGCGCGACGCACTGCCCGAATGGTGCAGCCCCGCCGACCTGGGCATGATCGTGCAATCGGCCTGCCTGGCCCATGACATCGGTAACCCGCCGTTCGGCCACTCCGGCGAAGACGCCATTCGCTACTGGTTCCAGCAGGCTGCCGGACGGGGCTGGCTCGACGACATGACCGAAGCCCAGCGCGCGGACTTCCTGAACTTCGAAGGCAATGCCCAGGGCTTTCGCGTGTTGACCCAGCTCGAATACCACCAGTTCGACGGCGGCACGCGACTCACCTACGCGACACTGGGCACCTACCTCAAGTACCCCTGGACCTCTTCCCACGCCGAGGCCCTGGGTTACAAGAAGCACAAGTTCGGCTGCTACCAGAACGAGCTGCCGCTGCTGGAGCAGATCGCCGGAAAGCTGGGCTTGCCGCAGCTCGACGGTCAACGCTGGGCCAGGCACCCGCTGGTGTACCTGATGGAAGCCGCCGACGACATCTGTTACGGGCTGATCGACCTCGAAGACGGCCTGGAAATGGAGCTGCTCGACTACGCCGAAGTGGAGTCGCTGCTGCTCGACCTGGTTGGAGACGACCTGCCGGAAACCTACCGGCAACTGGGCCCGCGCGATTCCCGACGACGCAAGCTGGCGATCCTGCGGGGCAAGGCGATCGAGCATCTGACCAATGCCGCCGCGCGCGCCTTCGTCGAACAGCAGCAGGCACTGCTCGCCGGCGGGCTGTCGGGGGACCTGGTGGAGCACATGCACGGCTCGGCGAAGCGCTGCGTGCTGCAGGCCAAGGCGATGGCGCGGGAGAAGATCTTCCACGACAAGCGCAAGACGCTGCACGAGATAGGCGCCTACACCACCCTGGAAATCCTGCTCAACGCGTTCTGCGGCGCAGCCCTGCAGCAACATAGCGGGCAGAGCCTGTCGTTCAAGAACCGCCGCATCCTGGATCTGCTGGGCAACAGCGCACCTGACCCTTCCTGGCCGCTGTACCTGTCGTTTCTGAGAATGATCGACTTCATCGCCGGCATGACCGACAGTTACGCCACCGAAATGGCCGCAGAAATGACCGGCCGCTCCAGTCCGGTATGACGACGTGAAGCATCTGCTGCAGCAAAGCTTTCGCTGGCATGCCGGCCGCCCTGCCTGGGGCGCTGCGGCGATGGCCGGCTTTGGCTGCGCCCTGCCCTTGCTGCTCGGCCTGTTCAGCGGCCATCCGGGCTTTCTGTGGGCCACGGTGGGCGCCTTCCAGGCCGCCAAGGCCAACCCGCTGCACCGCTTCGGCATGCTGCGCATGTTGTTGCTCATCGCCCTGGGTGCGCTGAGCACCGCCTTGGGCTTCTGGTCGGCCACCCACCCCCTGGTGAGCCTCGGCCTGTTCGCCTTCTACGGCCTGCTGCTGGCGTGGCTGCAGCGCTATGGCACCGAGGCCGGCAAGCTGGGCATCGGCCTCGCGATCTGCCTCTGCCTGGGCCAGGGTCAATACGGTATCGGCAGCTTCAACAATCCCCAGGCGATCGCCGTGCTGTTCGCCCTCGGCGGACTCTGGGTGACCCTGCTGGCGTTCGGAATGCGCGGCATGCACGGCCTGCGCATGTGGCCCTACATGCCGAGGATCAAAAGCCTGCTGAAGGTGCTGCAACGCCACGCCCGGCGTACGCCAATCCGTCAATGGCGGATCGTCGCCCTGAGCTACGTTCTGTGCTGTGCGTTGGGTGGCCTGACCGTGACGCTCGCCGAACTGCCACGCGGCTACTGGCTGACCCTGGCGATCTTCACCACGCTGCAGCCGACGTTCCAGCACAGCCTGATCAGGGCATTTCAGGCGAGCCTCGCGATCCTGCTGGCGGCCGTCCTGCTCATCTACATGGGGCACAGCCTGGCCGACCCGCCGTTGATGGTGATGGTGATGCTGCCGCTGGTGATGCTCAGCCGGGCGTTCCAAGCCCATCACTACGGGCTGTTCGTCATGCAGACCACGGTCTGCTTCGTGCTGCTGGCCGAAAGCCTGGCACAGGACTGGAACCTGCCCCAGGTGCGGCTGATCAATGCGCTCATCGGCGTCGGCATTGCGCTGACCGTGACCGCACTGATTCATCTGATCCGGCATCTGATCGCCCGGCGCCAGACCCGGACCCGCGAACGGATGGGTGTGGCGGCCGGCGATCAGCGCAAGGACGTTACTGGTCCTGAGTCCTGATCGGCGTCTGCGGGTACCAGACATCCATCAGCGGGCTGACGGTCGCTTCGGTGAGCTCATCACGGCCCTTGAGCCAGGACTCCACGGCGCCTCGCTGCTCCTCGGTGACGGAGCCACGGCGGCCCAGGCACACGAAGCCGTAATCTTCCCCGCCGACGTAACCCAGGCCGTTGGCCTCGATCGCCTCGGTCAGGAAGGATTCGAGAAACCCGTCCACCGTGGCCGAATCGAGGCCCTCGCGGTAATTCATCGTCACTTCGAAGCCCAACTCCTGAAACTCGTCCACGCAGAGTTTCTTGCGCAGACGGCGCGAGCGATTGGTAGCCATGGTCGTTCCTTTTTGATCGATAACCGGGGCGCGCACTCTATCAGCTGCCGGCCCGCTCATGTAAAAACCGCGGCTGCAGCGCCAATAAAATCGGCCGCCCCGACGAGTATGGCGCTCCCCGCGCCTTCCGGTTCGGGAAAGACGCAATAAACCCGCTACGCTTGTCGGATAGAGGCACCGTGCCTTGATGGCTCGGGCATAATCGCCTCAATTTTCCCTAAAGCAGTGGGAAGCCGCCGTGCCATGCCAACGCACGGTTTACCCATTGCGCCTCTAACCAATGGGCGCATCCTTCATGAAAGCATTGTTTTTCCGCTTTGCCCTTGCTGCGCTCGCCTTGCCGCTTTCCACCGCGGTAACGGCGGCCTCGGTCAACCAGACGCTGCCCTCCCGCGTCGAACAGGCCCTCAAGGCCAACAAGATCGGGAGCGATGCCCTGTCGGTGGTGATGCTGCCACTGAACGGCAACGGCACGCCGACCATCGTCAACGCCGACGTCTCGGTCAATCCGGCTTCGACGATGAAGCTGGTCACCACCTATGCGGCCCTCGAACTGCTCGGCCCCAACCACCAGTGGAAGACCGAGTTCTATGCCGATGGCCCGCTCGAGAACGGTGTGCTCAACGGCAACCTGTACCTCAAGGGCGGCGGCGATCCCAAGCTCAACATGGAAAAGCTCTGGCTGCTGCTGCGCGACCTGCGCGCCAACGGCGTGCAGAAGGTAACTGGCGACCTGGTGCTCGATCGCAGCCACTTCGTCCATCCGGACCTGCCGGCCTTCGATGACGACGGCGGCGACCAGAACAAGCCCTTCCTCGTCGAGCCCGACTCCCTGCTGGTCAACCTCAAGGCGCTGCGCTTCATTGCCCGCGCCGATGCCGGGAAGGTCAACATCGCCGTCGAGCCGCCCATCGAAAGCGTGCGCATCGACAATCGCGTCAAGGTGCTCAAGGGCGGAAGATGCCCTGCGCCCGATGTCCGCTACAACCCGGTCAAGGAGCTGAGCGGGGTCACCGTGATCGTGACGGGCAACCTGACCGAAGGCTGCAGCTCGCAGACCTACCTCGCCCTGCTCGACCACGCCCACTATGCCGCCGGCGCGGTCAGGGCGATCTGGAAGGAACTGGGCGGCTCCATCGCCGGAGCGGATCGCGTCGCCAACGTACCCAAGGGCGCGCGCCTGCTGGCACGGGCCTTTTCTCCGGACCTGGTCGAAGTCATTCGCGACGTCAACAAGTACAGCAACAACACCATGGCGCGTCAGTTGTTCCTGAGCCTCGGGGCTCAGTTTCGCAACGAAGCCGACGTCGACGACGCCATGGCTGCGCAGCGGGTGATCCGCCAGTGGCTGGCTAAAAAGGGCATCACCGCCCCCCAGCTGGTGATGGAGAACGGATCGGGCCTTTCGCGCGCCGAGCGGATCACCGCCCGCGAGCTGGCCACCTTGCTGCAGGCCGCCTGGCGCAGCCCCTACGCGGCGGAGTTCATCTCGTCGATGCCTCTGGCGGCGCTGGACGGAACCATGCGCAAGCGCCTGCGCAACACCGAGGTGGCCGGCAAGGCGCACATCAAGACCGGCACCCTGAACACCGTTCGCGCCATCGCGGGCTATAGCCGGGACGACGAGGGCAATACCTGGGCCGTCGTCGCGATACTCAATCACGACCGCCCCTGGGGCGCCTCGGCGATCCTCGATCAGGTGCTGGTCAGCCTGTACAACCAGCCGCGCAGCCAGAGCACCGCGCAGCGCTGACACCAGGCCCGGGCGCCAGAGCCCGGGCCCGGCGGCCGATCACCGTCGCGCCTGCATGCGCCAGGCGCGGTGGATCTTGGTGTTTCGCTTGAAGTCCTCATCGAGCGTCGACGCGGAGATCTCCTCCACCGCGTAGCGCGCCTCCAATCCCGCGTCGAGCACGAACTTGCGGAAGTTGTTGGAAAAATACAGCACGCCTCCCGGGGCCAGGCGCGCCATCGCCAGGTCGAGCAGCGCCACATGGTCACGCTGCACGTCGAACACGCCTTCCATGCGCTTGGAGTTCGAGAAAGTCGGCGGGTCGATGAAAATGAGATCGTACTCGCCACGGTCGTCGGCCAGCCAGGCCATCACGTCGCCCTGTTCGAGCCGATGGCGGTCGGAGAACCCGTTCAACGACAGGTTGCGGCGCGCCCAGTCCAGGTAGGTTTTCGACAGGTCGACGCTGGTGGTGCTGCGCGCGCCGCCCTTGGCCGCATGGACCGTCGCGGTAGCGGTGTAGCAGAACAGGTTGAGAAAGCGTTTGCCGGCCGCCTCGCGCTGTATCCGCAGGCGCAGCGGCCGGTGATCGAGGAACAGCCCGGTATCGAGATAATCGGTGAGGTTGACCAGCAACCGGACACCGCCCTCCGCCACCTCGAGAAACTGCCCCTGGCTGGCCTGGCGCTCGTACTGGCGCGTGCCGCTCTGCCGCTCGCGGCGCTTGACCACCACCCGGTCCTGGGAAATGCCCAGGGCGTGAGGGATGGCGCCAAGCGCATCGAGCAGCCGTGCCTGGGCCTTCTCCGGATCGATGGAGCGAGGCGGTGCGTATTCCTGAACGTGGACCCAATCCCCATAGAGGTCGATGGCCAGCGCGTACTCGGGCATGTCCGCATCGTAGACGCGGTAGCACTCGATCCCCTCCCGGCGCGCCCATTTGCCGAGCTGCCTGAGGTTCTTCTGCAGGCGGTTGGCGAACATCTGCCCACCCTCGGTCAATCGCGCCGGCTCGGTCG
>NZ_QLAE01000008.1 GCF_005876855.1 Stutzerimonas nosocomialis
CTTGGCGGCCACGGCCAGGCGGCCGTAGTCGTCGGCCGGACGGCCATCGCTGTGGCGCGGCAGCAGGCCGGTCCCGTAGGTGCCGCCACCGCCGTCGAGCTTGACCGAGAGCAGGCCGAGGGTGTCGACGCCGAAGCCGATGGGGCCGGAGGTGTAGCCGGACTGGAAGTTGAGGATGAAGCTCTGGGTCCACTCTTCAGCCTTGCTCTGGGCGTTGGCCGAGTCGACGAAGTTGCGGTTGATGTAGAAGTTGCGGGCGTTGACGCTCAGCTTGGAGCCATCGACGAAACCTTCCTGTGCCACGGCGACCGGAGTGCCCAGGGCCATGGTCAGGCCACCGGCGAAGACGGCGGCGGCGAGCGGATTGCGTGGGGTCATTATTTTTGTACTCCCTTTTTGATGTGGTCATCCGCTGGCCGTTCGACGGCGCAGGGATGGGTGTCTCTCGATCTTGTACGCAGCCGGCAGGGCCTCCTGCGTTTTCGTGTGTGTCAGCAATCTCATATGTCGTCATACGACATGGGCGATTATCAACATGTCGTAACAGTTGTCAACGCGACGATTGAACTATTAGCTGATGCGCTGAAAGCCCCGATATACGGAGCATTAAGCCTTGTCGATACCGCTCGGAGGCTTCGCTCGGTGGACGTTGTCGTTAGAGTAGGGTGGGCTTTAGGGGTACGTTGTCGGATGACATAGTCCGTTCGGCTGGGTGCGGACGCTGGCGGAGCCTCAGTCGATGGCCCACCATCCGGGCAGCAGTGCCCTGACCTGTGGCCGCGCGAAGCGGTCATCGATCAGGTGGATGACGCCGCGATCCTGCTGCGTGCGTATCACCCGTCCGGCGGCCTGAACCACCTTCTGCAGGCCGGGGTACAGGTAGGTGTAGTCGTAGCCGCGAGAGCCTCCGAAGCGCTTGGCCATCCGCGCCATGAGCTGCTCGTTGATCGGGTTGACCTGGGGCAGGCCCAGGGTGGCGATGAAGGCGCCGATCAGGCGGTCTCCGGGCAGGTCGATCCCCTCGGCGAAGGCGCCGCCCAGGACGGCGAAGCCGATGCCCCGGCCACCCGCGCAAAAGCGCTCGAGAAACGCCGTGCGGGCCGGTTCGTCCATGGCGCGGGTCTGTTCCCAGCAGGGCACCTCGGGAAAGCGTTCGGCCATGAGGCCACTGACCTGCTGCAGATAGTCGAAGCTGCTGAAGAAGGCCAGGTAATTGCCCGGCGCCTGCCGGTACTGCCGGGCGAGCAGGTCGACGATCGCTGGCAGCGAGGCCGAGCGGTCGTTGAATCGGGTGGAGATGTGCCGGGCCAGGTGCACCTGCAGCTGGTCGGCCTCGAAGGGCGACTCCACTTCCAGCCAGACGCTGGCCGGCGGCAGGCCCAGGGTGTCGGTATAGAAGCGGCGCGGGCTCAGGGTCGCCGAGAACAGCACCGTCGAGTGCGCCAGGGCGAAGCGCGGCGAAAGGAAAGGGGCGGGCAACAGGTTGCGCAGGCACAGCCTGGAGCTTTTGCCGCCGCGGGCGGTGCCGGGCGCAAGGGTGACATCGAACAGCGAATGCTCGCCGAACAGGTCGGCGATACGGCAGAAATGCATCGCCTCGAAATAGGCGTTCTGCAGCTCCGGCGCGAGCCCGGCGGGGTTGTCGCCCAGGTAGTCGGTGATGGCGCTGACCGCCTGTTGCAGGGCATTGATCAGCTTCAGGGGCAACGCCTCATGGACCTGATAGGGCTGGACCTGTTCGCGGTGCAGCTCGTTCCAGCAGCGCTGGATCCGTTCGAGCGGCTTCTTCAGCAGGGCCGGGGCGTTCTGGCGAAGGCCCTTGAAACTGCGCTGGTCGAGCTCGGCGCTGTACATCTTGCGCCCCCGTTCGAGCAGGTTGTGGGCTTCGTCGACCAGCACCGTGGCGCGCCAGCCGTTGTTCAGCGTCAGCCCGTGGAGCAGGCCGCCCAGGTCGAAGTAGTAGTTGTAGTCGCCGATCACCACGTCCGCCCAGCGCGCCAGCTCCTGGCTCAGGTAATAGGGGCAGACCTGGTGCGCCAGGGCGACCTCGCGCTGCGTCGCCTGATCCAGGACGGGGCGTTCGAGCGCGGCCTGGCGCGCGGCCGGCAGGCGATCGTAGAAACCCCGGGCCAGCGGGCAGGCTTCGCCATGGCAGGCCTTGTCCGGGTGCTCGCAGGCCTTGTCCCGGGCGATCAGCTCCAGCACGCGCAGCGGCATTTCCCGATTGCTGTCGAGCTTGGCCAGGGCGTCCAGCGCCAGGCGGCGCCCGGACGTCTTGGCGGCGAGGAAGAACAGCTTGTCCAGGCGTTGGCCGGGAAACGCCTTGAGTTGGGGGAACAGCGTGCCGAGCGTCTTGCCGATGCCGGTCGGCGCCTGCGCCATCAGGCTGCTGCCGGTGCAGGCCGCCTTGTAGACGGCCTCGGCCAGTTGCCGCTGCCCGCTGCGAAACTCGGGGTAGGGAAAACGCAGTTGCAGCAGCGCCTGGTCGCGCCGGGCACGGTGGGCCAGCTCCGCCTCGGCCCAGCCGATGAAGCGCTCGCAGTGCGTCTCGAAGAACTCGCGCAGCGCCTCGGCCGGGTGATGCTCCACGATCACCGTTTCCCGCTGGCTGACCACGTCGAAGTACACCAGCGCCAGCTCGAGCGAGGCCAGCCCGCGGCTCTGGCACAGCAACCAGCCGTATACCCTGGCCTGCGCCCAGTGCAGGGCGCGGTGGTTGGCCGGCTGGCGGGACAGGTCGCCGCGAAAGGTCTTGATCTCTTCGAGGCGGTTGCGCGCCGGGTCGTAGCCGTCGGCACGGCCGCGCACCTGCAGGCTGCGATAGCTGCCTGCCAGGGTGATTTCCGCTTCGTAGTCAGGGCCGCGCCGGGCGGCCACCAGCTGATGGCCGACGATGCCTTCGAGCGCGGTGGGCGAGGGGGTGAAGCGCAGGTCCAGATCACCGGCCTTGGCGGTGAATTCGCACAGCGCACGGACCGCGACCTGATAGCTCACGGCGTCGGCTCGGCCCATTGCACGTAGCACACGGCGATCGGCAGGCCATGCTCGGCGGCGTGGTCGAGCCAGCGCAGCTGGTTGTCCTGCAGCCGATCGCCCGGCCCCTTGACCTCGATCATCCGGTAGCGTCCCTGCTCGGGCCAGAACTGGATCAGGTCGGGCAGCCCGGTACGGTTGCTCGGCACGTCGCGCAGGATGCGGGTGAAGATGGTCTTCAGGTGCGCGGCGGGAATGCACGCCAGGGCCTGTTCGAGCAGCCCGTCGTCGAGCAGGCTCCAGGCCACGAAGGCGGTGTGGATGCCGGCTTTCTCGCGAAAGGTGCGGCGGATGCAGTCGCGGTAGCTCTCGTCGTCGAGGGCGCCCAGGCACCGCTCGAACAAGGCGGCGCGACGGCTGTGGAAGTCCGGTTGCGCCAGGTCCGCGGGCGCGGCGTGGAACGGATGGAAGAAGGCGCCGGGCAGGGCGGCGAACAGGGCGTCCCAGCAGAGCAGCCCGAACAGCGAATTGAGCAGCGCGTTTTCCACGTAATGAACCGGCGCCCCGGGGCTGTCCAGGTGTTCGCGTACGGCATATTCCACGGACAGCCCGCCACCCGGCGGCGGCAGGACGAGGTCGATGCGCTCGACGCTCGCCGAGCTGCGGCGTGGCCCTCGCGGCTGGCCCAGCGCGCGTCGCAGGCGCGGCAGCATGCGTTCGAGCTGCTGCGCCTCGAGTTCGTTTTCCGGCGCCGCTTCGGCGAGCAGCGCCAGCGCCAGCGCGGCCTCGGCCTGGCCGCAGCGTTCCAGCACGCGAATGGTGCGTTGCCTCGCGCCGGGATAGCGGTTGGCCGCATGCAGGCGCAGCGCCTGGGACCAGTCCTGCTCGCGCTCGTACTGCAGGGCCAGGCGCATCAGCAGCTTGCCGCGTCGGCTCTCCAGCCAGGCGTTGGGGTAGGGCGTCTGCGGAACGTCGGCGAGGATCGCATCGAGCGCCTCGCCCGCCTCGAAGCGTTCGCGGCAGCGATGCAGGTGCAGGTAGGCATCGATCTCCTCGCGGCGCTGGAAGGCGCGCGAAGCCGGCGAGAAGGCGACCTGCTCGTAGCGGAGGATGCCGAGGTCGGCCAGGACGAATTCCGACCAGTCCTGGTGGATGTTGCCGAAGAACATCAGCCGAAGGCGCTCGCACAGGGGGCCGATGCGCACCTGGAAGACCGCCTCGTCCAGGGCGCCGCACCAGCGATGCAGCGGTTGGGCCTGGTCGTGCTCGGCCAGCAGCCGCTGCAGCAGTTCATCCTTGCGCAGGTTCTGGGCGCTGGCGACCTGGCCGAACACCTGGGCCAGCTCGGCCTTGCGCAAGAGGCCGAACAGCTGGAGCAGATCGAGGGCGGGCGCGTCGTCGAGCCAGCCCTGCTCGATCAGCGGCGCGGCAGCCTGGCGCGGGCAGCCGATCTCCTGATAACGCAGCTTGCTGGCGCGGAACAGGTCCCCCTTGCGCATCACCATGCGCACCAGCAGGGCACGGGAGGGTTGCGGCAGGGCCGAGAAATCCTCGATGAAGCGGTGTTCGGCCGCATCGAGCAGGTCGGCATGGTGCGCGCCCACCCAGGCGAGGACCCACTGGAAGTTGTCCAGGTAATAGAAGGGGTTGGGCAGAGACTGGCGCATCGAACGTCCGCTTCGCTGAGCGATCCGGAGAACTCCGGAAGAAAGGCTGTGCATTTATACAGCAGTTCGTGGCTCGACAAAATGCCGGGACGATCAGCGGTGACGGCGACCCGCCTCTTTCGCGACCGAACTGGCGGAGCCCGCCGGCGCGGTATAGGGTTGCGATCGTCCGGTGCTCCGGCGCCCTGAAAGGAGGCGAGCCAATGCAAGTGAAGGTCTGGGGTCGACACAACTCGACCAACGTCAAGAAAGTGCTCTGGTGTCTCGAAGAACTGTCTCGGCCCTACCAGCGCATCGACGCCGGCGGCGCCTTCGGCGTGGTCGACGAGCCGTCGTACGTGGCGATGAACCCCAACCGCCTGGTGCCCTGCGTGCAGGACGGGGATCTGGTGCTCTGGGAGTCCAACGCGATCGTCCGCTACCTGGCGGCGCGCTATGGAGAAACCACGCTGTGGCAGACCGACCCGGCGCTGCGTTTCGAGGCGGACAAATGGATGGACTGGGTCACTTCGTCGCTGGCGGCACCCTTCAAGGTGCTGTTCTGGAACATGGTGCGCACCCCGCCCGAGCAGCGCGAGATGGACGAGGTGCGCAAGGCGTTCCAGACCTGCAGCGACCTGCTGGCGCTGGCCGACCAGGCGCTGGCGACGCAGCCGTATCTGTCCGGGGAGCGCTTCGGCATGGGCGATATCCCGCTGGGCAGCTTCGCCTACGCCTGGTTCGAAATGCCGATCGAGCGGCCTGAACTCAAGCATCTGCAGGCCTGGTACGACCGCTTGTGCGAGCGCCCTGCGTTCCGGACCGCGGTGATGATCCCGCTGACCTGACGACAGCCCGTCGCCAGGGCCGCACCCTCAGGAACGCCCGGCCGTTCTGGTCATCGGAACAAGGGAGGTCAACCGGCGGAGACGAGCATGGCGGCGCAAATCAGTGCGAAAGATCTGGGTATCGACATCGAGAAGGGCGAGGGCGAGCTGTTCAAGTGGTTCCTCGCCAGCTTCCTGTTCGGCAAGCGGATCCAGCAGGACATCGCCGCCGAGGCCTACCGGGTCATCGTCGACAAGCACAAGCGCGATACGCCGAGGAAACTGGGCAACTGCAGCTGGCAGCAGATCGTCGACATGCTGGGCGAAGGGCATTACGTGCGCTACGACGAGTCCACCGCCGATCGCCTGCTCAAGCTCTGCGAGAAGCTGAACACCGAATACGGCGGCAAGCTCGGGCGCCTGCACGAGATGAGCGAGAGCCGCAAGGATTTGGAGAAGCGCCTGGCCGAGTTCGAGGGCGTCGGTCCGAAGACGGTGGAAATCTTCATGCGCGAAGCGAAGAGGGTCTGGGACTGAGCGCGATGCCCGGTGGTGCTTGCACAACGCCACGGGCCGGGTAAAGTGCGCGGAATCCTTCCGATGCCATACCGCCATGCGCCTTGCCATCTGCCTGATGCTGTTCAGTCTTCCCCTGTTGTCGCTTGCGGCGCCTGCGCCTTATTACAAGTGGCTGAGCCGTGTCGATGGCCAGGTCACCTGCCAGCAGACCTCGCCCGGCCCCGGCTGGGAGTTGCTCGACGGCAGTACCTACCGTGATCTGCGCTGTACTCAGCCGATACAGCGAAGCGAGCAGCCTGGGGTAACGGGCTTCAGGTCGCGCGGCTAATCGGCGCGACCAGCGACGGCCAGTGCTCAGGACGTCGCTTCGGTCGCGAAATCGACGGGGGCTGGTAGCTTTTTGCCAGATTTGCTGACAAGTCGCTGCGACAAATGGCTCGGCGATTGCTAGCGTTGCGCACCTAAACACATTTGGAGATGGAAATGGGGGAATACATCATGGCGATTTCCGGTGGCCCGCAGCGCTTTTCCGGCCAACGCATGCTGCTGATTCTGCTGGGCATCGTTTGTCTGGGGCTGGTGGCCGGGGCGCTGTATTTCCAGGAAGTCATGGGGCAGGCGCCATGCCCGCTGTGCATCGTGCAGCGCTACCTGTTCCTGCTGATCGCCCTGGTCGCGTTCGTGGGCGTCTCCTTTTCAAGCGCACGGGTCAACCGAGGCGCCGCATTCATGGCCCTGCTGATCGCGCTGGTCGGCGTCGGCGTAGCGGCGCGACTGGTCTATGTCCAGGGCCATCCGGCCGCGGGCTGCGGTATAGACGTCATGCAGCTCTGGACCGATGCGATCCCCCTGGCCCAGTGGATGCCGACCCTGTTCCAGGCGACCGGCATGTGCGGCGACGTCTACGACCCGATCCTGGGGCTGGGCATGGCGCAATGGTCGCTGACCGCCTTCGTGGCGATCGCCGTGGCCGTGGCGATTGGCTGCTGGAAGGCCCGCCGTCGTCCGCGTCGCAGCATGTTCCGCTGATCGTCGAGCCGGCGTGGCGCTGAGCGCGTCGGGGCTGATCGACGCGGCCCTGGCCAACCCCGTCAATGTCACCCTGCTCGAGCGGCTTCCCGCCCTCTCGCTCCCGCAATGCCTGCTCACCGCGGGCTGTCTCTACCAGGCCTGGTGGAATACCTGTGTCGCCATCGATGTCGCCAGCGGCGAACTCTACGCACCGTTCGGGCTCGATGAGCTCGAACGCGGCCTGCTGCGCTGCAACCCGCTGACACCACAGCCGGAGCTGTTCGTGCGCAAGGCCGAAAGCTACCAGGCCCGCTGGCCCTGGCTGACCCTCATCGACTAGCGTCCCCATCCGGTGCGTTCGCGCCATCGCGCAGCCGCTGCAGCGTCGCATCGGCGTCGGTCTGCAGGCGCTGGCGCAGCGTGCGGGCCTGCTCGCGGTTGTCGTGTCCGTCCAGGCAGGGCAGGTCCGCATCGACATTGAGCAGTGCCGCGCTCAGCGCCGAATGGATCAGCACGGCGCCGGCCGCGATGTCGGCACGCACCACGTCGCTGGCCAGCGGCAGGGCCGAAACGCTCAGGTCGAGCGCCTCCAGGCAGGCATGGGCGGTGGCGAGCGGGACCGCGCAGGCCTGGCGCGCCGCGGCCTGTAGCGCATCGCCGGGGCCGTCGTCGGGCTGTCGCGCCGCCTGCAGGTAGCGGCTGAAGGCCTGCATGTCATCGTCGGCAAAGCTGCCGAGCCGCTGCAGCAATGTTTCGACGGGCTCGATGAGGCGCTGGCGCCGGGGATCTTCCTGATGCCCCTGGCTGATGCGCAGCGCTTTCAGCACCAGGGCGAGGCCGAGGGATGCACTGACCGCCGCGACGGCGCCGCAGCCAGGCATGGGGCGGTTGGCGGCGGTGTCCTGGCGGAAGCGCTCCAGGGAGTGGGTCCAGACGCTGGTGGGGCGATCGCTCAAGGCATCCTCGGCAAGGCATGAACGGTTTCTGTTGGAGGGGACCTGGCCGGCACACGTTCCGCCTGCGTGGGCAGGTGACGGACCAAAGGCGCTGGCCAGATGATTCGCAAAAGAGTACAAATGTACTCCATGAAAGACTTAAGCCCCCGCCGCCGCGCCATCCTGAACTTCATCCGCCAGCGCATCGAAGATCAGGGCCGCTCGCCCAGCCTCGCCGAGATCGCCGAAGCCTTCGGCTTCGCTTCCCGGGGCGTGGCGCGCAAGCACATCCTGGCCCTGACCGAGGCCGGCTTGATCGACGTGGTGCCCAACCAGGCCCGCGGCATACGCCTGGTGGAGCGCCAGGCGCGCAGCGAAATGCTGGAAATCCCGGTGCTCGGGCGGGTCGCGGCCGGTGCGCCGATCGGTCCGGACGCCGATCTGCATGGCCACCTGCTGCTCGAACGCAACACCTTTTCCCGCCTGCCCGATTACCTGCTTCGGGTAGCAGGCGACTCGATGATCGAGGACGGCATCCTCGATGGCGACCTGGTCGGCGTGCACCGCATCGGCGAGGCGCAGAACGGGCAGATCGTGGTGGCCCGGTTGGACGGGGAGGTCACCATCAAGCGTTTCGAACGCAGCGCGGAGGCGATCCGACTGCTTCCGCGCAACCCGGCCTATGCGCCGATCCTGGTCGACCCGAGGCAGGACTTCGCCATCGAGGGCGTGTTCTGTGGCCTGGTAAGGCGTGGCTGATGAGCGGTGTCGTTGCCCTCGAGACGCTGCTCGATCAGCGTCGGGTCTGGAAGGGGCGCCCCGTGGCCCAGGCCGCCAGCAGCACGCAGCCCACCGGGCATGCGCCGCTCGACGCGCTGCTGCCCGGTGGCGGCTGGCCGGATGCGGCCCTCACCGAGATCCTGATCCCCGGCGAGGGCTGCGGTGAGTTGCAGTTGCTCTGGCCGACCCTGGCCCGGCTGACCGCGGCTGCCGAGCGGGTGGTGCTGGTGGAGCCGCCGCACATTCCCTATCCCCAGGCCTGGCTGGCCGCAGGGGTGGACCTGCGCTGGCTGTCGCTGGTGGAAGCGCGTGGCAAGGAAGCGCTATGGGCCGCCGAGCAATGCCTGCGTTCGGGAAGCTGCGGGGCGGTGCTGTGCTGGCCGCGGCAGGCGGACGATCGCGCCTTGCGGCGCCTGCAGGTCGCCGCCGAGACCGGGCAGACCCTGGCCTTTGCCTACCGCCCGCTGAAGGAGGCGGTCAATCCGTCCCCTGCGGCGCTGCGCCTGACCCTGGAGCCGGCCCGGCTGCGGGTGCTCAAGTGCCGTGGCGCGGTCGCGCCTCCCGATCCGATTCCCTTCGCCGCCTGGCAGTGAGCCGTCATGCGCTGGGCTTGTATTGTGCTGCCGCAACTGGCGCTCGATGGCGTGCTGCGCGGGCGTGACGATGCCGACACGCCGCTGGCGCTGATCAGCGGTACGCCGCAGCGGCGCATCCTGCAGACGATGAACGAGGCGGCCCGTGCACTGGGGCTGCGTCCCGGGCAGTCGCTGATCGCCGCCCAGGCGGTGACCCGCCACTTCGCCACCCTCGAGTACGACATGGCCGAAGTCGAGCGCCTGCAGAACTTCCTGGCCGCCTGGGCCTATCGGTTCAGCTCCCACGTCAGCCTGCATTACCCGCGCTCGCTGTTGATGGAGGTGGAATCCAGCCTCGGCCTGTTCGGCCCCTGGCCACGGTTCGAGGCGAGATTGCGCGAGGAGCTGACCGCGCTGGGGTTTCGCCATCGCATCGTGCTGGCACCGAACCCGGCGGCGGCCCGAATGCTTGCCAATGCCCATGACGGTCTGGCGGTGTCGGACGGGGCGCCGTTGCGCGAGGCGCTCGGGCGCATGCCCATCGATCGGGTCGGGTTGCCGGCGGAGGTGGCCACCTCGTTCTCCAGGATGGGGCTGCGCACGCTGGATCTGGTGCTGGCGCTGCCGCGCGACACGGTGACGCGACGCTTTCCGAAGGAGGTGCTGCGCCACCTCGATACGCTGGTCGGCATGCGTCCCCTGACGCTGCAGTATTACGCGCCGCCGGACGAGTTCGACCTGCGCCTCGAGCTCAACTACGACGTCGCCTCCCACCAGGCGCTGCTCTTCCCGTTGCGACGGCTGACGGCTGACCTGGCGGCCTTTCTTGCCGGGCGCGACAGCGGCGTGCAGCGCTTCACCCTGCATCTGGAGCACCGCGAACGGGAGGACAGCCTGGTGCCCGTCGGCCTGCTGAGCGCGGAGCGTGAGGCCTCGATGCTCTTCGAACTGGCGCGCGGGCGGCTGGAGCAGTTGCAGATCCCGGCCCCTGCCCAGGCATTGCGCCTGGTGGCACGCGACCTGCCGGTCTTCGTGCCCGAGCACCGGGAGCTGTTCAACGATCGCCCCCAACAGTCGCTGCCCTGGGATCAGTTGCGCGAGCGTCTGCGGGCCCGCCTGGGCGACGAGGCGGTGCTGGGGCTGCGGGCGCTGGTCGATCACCGCCCCGAACGGACCTGGCAACTGGAGCGCGAGCCTGCTTCGAGTCCGCTGCTGGCGGTGGCGAGGCGTCCGGGGTGGTTGCTGCGCGAGCCGGTGACGCTGCGCGAATCGGCGCCGCGCATCCTGGCCGGGCCCGAGCGTATCGAGTCCGGCTGGTGGGACGGTGGCGACGTGCGGCGCGACTATTACCTCATCGAAACCCGCAGCGGCCGGATCGGCTGGGCGTATCGAACCATCGGCCAGGAGGGGCCGCTGTTGCTGCAGGGCTGGTTCTCCTGAACGCAGCCCCGCAGCCGCTTCATTCGCCGGCCAGCTTGCGCTGGTACTGGTAGCTCCAGCGGATATAGAGCAGTCCGGCGCAGAACAGCAGCAGACTGAGCAGCGCCTCGAGCCAGCCGTAGAGCGAGCGCGCCGGATCGATCGCGGCCAGCACGCCCTGGATGAAGTACAGGTTGACGATGAAGCAGGTCCAGGCATGGGCCCTCGGGCTGCCGGCGATCACCCCTGGCGCCACGAGCAGCAGCGGCACGAGCTGGATGATCATCACCACCCAGGTCCGCGCGCCGTGCAGGTCGGCGAAGAACAGGTTCCATCCGGCGACCAGGGCGGCCAGGGCAATGAAGCTGATCAGGCTCACGGCCCGGCTCGCCTTGACCCGCGGCGTGAGCCATTCCAGCGAGGGGAGGGGCTTGGGTTTTCTAGCCACGGCCACTCTCCAGCTGTCTGGCGGTTTCGGCCAGGCGCTGTCCGAGCGCACGGCATAGAGCGATTTCGTGCTCGTCCAGCGCCCGCTTGCCGTCGGTTCCGGCGTGATGGCTGGCGCCATACGGCGTTCCGCCGCCCTTGGTCTCGAGCAGCGCGTTCTCGCTGTAGGGCAGGCCGAGCACCAGCATGCCGTGGTGCAGCAGTGGCAGCAGCATCGACAGCAGGGTGCTTTCCTGGCCGCCATGCAGGCTGGCCGTGGAGGTGAAGACACCGGCGGGCTTGCCGACCAGCTCGCCGGTCAGCCACAGGCTGCTGGTGCCGTCGAGGAAGTACTTGAGCGGCGCGGCCATGTTGCCGAAGCGCGTCGGGCTGCCCAGGGCAAGCGCCGCGCAGTGCTTGAGATCATCGAGGGTGGCGTAGAGCGCGCCTTCCTCGGGAATCTCCGGGCGGGTCGCTTCGCAGTCGGCCGAAACCGCCGGCACCGTGCGCAGTCTGGCTTCCAGTCCGGCGAGTTCGACACCGCGAGCGATATGCCGGGCCATCTGCGCCGTGGCGCCGTGTCGGCTGTAGTAGAGCACCAGAACGAAGGGGGTGCTCATGGCAGCAACTCCAGCACGCGCTCCGGCGGCCGTCCGACCACGGCCTTGTCGCCGACGATCAGGATCGGGCGCTCGATGAGCTTGGGGTACTCGACCATGGCGTCGATCAGGCGGTCGTCATCGAGCGAAGGGTCAGCCAGACCCAGCGTCCGGTAGTGCTCTTCGCCGGTACGCAGCAGCTCGCGCGGGCGCATGCCGAGCTTGCCGAGCAGGGCCTTGAGTTCGTCCCGGCTGGGCGGCGTGTCGAGGTACTGGACCAGGGTCGGTGCGAGTCCGCGCGCCTGCAGGAGTTCGAGCGCGCCGCGGGATTTGGAACAACGCGGGTTGTGAAACAGTATGAGTTCGGTCATCGGGGGTCGCTTCGCACCAGTGGAGCTGGCTATTCTAACCCTCACAGCGCGGCAGCCTGAACCGAATGCTTGGTCCGGGGCGCAGGAGTGCCGTGCGGATGACGGCTGTCCGTCGGCCTTGCCTTGCCGCTTGGCCTGTCAGTGATCGGTTCGGGACCGCCCGTACCGGATTGGAGAAAGCATGCATCGGCGCGTCGAACACCTGGTGGATTTCAGCACTTTTCTGATCCGGCGCTTTCTCGCCGACCGCGGTCCCTACAGCGCGGCGGCGCTGACCTACACCACCCTGTTCGCCGTGGTGCCGATGATGACCGTCACCTTCGCGATGCTGTCGGCCATCCCGGCGTTCCAGGGGGTGGGCGAGCAGATCCAGATGTACATCTTCCGCAACTTCATCCCCTCGACCGGCGAGACCATCCAGGAATACCTCACCGCCTTCACCAACCAGGCGCGGCAGTTGACCTGGTTCGGCGTCGGCTTCCTGATGGCCACGGCGTTCATGATGCTGCTGACCATCGAAAAGGCGTTCAACACCATCTGGAGGGTTCGCCAGCCTCGCCGGGGGATGGCCAGCTTCCTGCTCTACTGGGCGATCTTGAGCCTCGGCCCCTTTCTGCTGGGCGCGGGTTTCGCCGTCAGCACCTACATCACCTCGCTTTCGCTGATTTCCGGTCCCGACGCCCTGATTGGCATGCGCACCGTGCTGCAGGGCATGCCCCTGGTGCTCAGCGTGGCGGCGTTCACCCTGATCTACGCGGCGGTGCCCAATACCCGCGTGCCCTTGCGCCATGCCCTGGTGGGCGGCCTGTTCACCGCCATCCTGCTCGAGGCCGCCAAGGAACTCTTCGGTCTCTACGTCAGCTTCTTCCCCAGTTACCAGCTGATCTACGGCGCCTTCGCGGCGGTACCGCTGTTCCTGCTCTGGATCTATCTGTGCTGGATGATCGTGCTGTTCGGCGCGGAGCTGGTCTGCGGCATGTCGTCCTCGCGGGAATGGCGCTGCCGCGAGATGCCGCGGCTGCTGGTGATGCTGGCGATGCTGCGCATCCTTCACGACGGCCACCGGTCGGGTCGGGAGGTGACGCTCAAGGACATGCACCGCGCCGGCTGGCATCTGCCCGAAGACGAGTGGGACGAGATCCTGCAGTTCTTCGAGCAGGAGCAGCTTGCCTGCCGGACGGGATCGGGGAGCTGGGTATTGTGCCGCGACCTGCATAGCTACAGCCTGGACCAGTTGCTAAGGCACAATCCCTGGCCGCTGCTGCGCACCGAGCAATTGCCGGAGCAGCTGGACGAGCCCTGGTACGACACCTTGCGACGCTCGCTGGAGCTGCTGCAGAAGGAACAGGCGAACCTCTTCGGTGGCAGTCTCGCTGACTGGCTGCAGACCGGAAGTGACAAATAGCGTCACCCATGCCGGGCTGCGCGCGGCACGGCAGCGACGCCGCCATCACCGTGCTGCCCGCATTGGGCGGACTGGGGCGAATCGAAGTGCTTTGCGCAGCGCTGTGGCACGCTTCTCGCTATGCTTGGGATACAGGCGCTATTTGCTGAAAGGGTTGCGATGAAAGAGCAGGGCAACGTCATCCATTTGCATCAACGAGTACCGGGCTCGGCGCTCGAGTCGTTGAATCGTCTGACGGGACTGAAATTCAGCCGCTGGCCGGAATCGCTGGTCAGGCAGCTGGAGCGCGACGAGGGCGTTCCGGCCAGGGCTTCGGGGCGGGACGAGCCGCTGGAGCGGCTCGGAAGCTAGGCAATCAATCAGGCCGTTGCGGCCTGTTCCCCGGCGGTGACCACCGCTTCGGCCGCCTGGACGAAGAGTTCCTCAACCACCATCCCCTCGGTGGCCATCGGTGGCCGCAGCACCACCTGCATGTCTTCGATCTTGGTTTTCGCCGAGAGCCGCGCGATTCCCGATAGCAGGACCTTGCCGTTGCCGCTGACACGGCCATGGTCCACCGGTACTTCCCGGCGCTGTTGACCGTCACGGTAGCGGACCAGCAGCGAGGCGTTCTGGTTGGCCAGGCCGGGCAACTGCAGCCAGGCCGCGACATGGAACTCCGCGACACGGCCTTCGTAGGCGGTCAGCGAGAAATGGGCCGCCTCGGCGATCCGGGCCGGGACGGAACCAACGAGCTTGTCATGGGCTTGAGACATGGCATGACTTCCGAGTGATAGGCAAGTGGGTCGATTATAGGGAGCGCCGTTCGTCGAAACTGTGCGCTCGGCCAGTCGCAAGCGTGACCCTTCTCGCATATCCGGATTTGCGCCGGTTAGTTGGCATATCAATCGGTGTGCGCCAGTAAACCATCGTGATGTCAACCGGCTGTCTCGCTCGCGAACGCAAGGCTATGCTTGAACCTCGATTGCCGAAGGAGCTGCCGAACATGATTCACGACCCCCGGCGTCTGTTTCGCCCACTGCTGTTGTGTCTGCTGCTGGGCCTTGCCGGCTGCGGCGAGGATTGGGGTGTCGACCAGCATGGGCAGACGGTGAGCGGCGATACCCTGCAGGGACGCTGGCTGGTGCTCAACTACTGGGCCGAGTGGTGCGGCCCGTGCCGGACCGAGATTCCCGAACTCAACGCGCTCAGTCGCGAGGCGTCCTTCGAGGTGCTCGGGGTCAACTTCGACGGGTTGCAGGGGGATGAGCTGGCCCAGGCGAGCGAGGCGATGGGGATCGGGTTCCGCGTCCTGGCGCAGGATCCGGCCGAGCGACTGCAGTTGCCGCGAAGTCCGGTGTTGCCGGTGACCTACCTGGTCGATGGCGAGGGCAAGGTACGCGACCAGCTGGTCGGCGAGCAGACGGCCGAAGGCATCAAGGCGCGCCTGGCGCGTCTGCAGACCCAGTGAGCTTCAGGGCTTGACGTACCAGAAGTCCTGCCAGAACCCGATGACCTTCGCCGGGTAGCGGGTCTGCCCCAGACTGCCGTTGTAGCGTGCCAGCGCGCGGCTGATATCGCCGTTTTCCTTCTTCAGGTAATAACTGAGGATCGTGCAGCCGTAGCGCAGGTTGGTCGCGTTGTCGGTAAGGTTGTCGTCGGGCCGGCCCAATTCGGCTTTCCAGAACGGCATCACCTGCATCATGCCCTGGGCGCCCACGCTGGAAATGGCGAAGCGGTTGAAACCGCTTTCGGCATGAATCAGCGCCATGACCAGATCGGGCTTGAGGCCTGCCTTGCTCGCCTCGCTGTGAACCAGGCGCAGCAGCGTCAGGCGCTCACCCGGGTCGGGCAGATAGCGTGCGAGGCGCGTCGACATGTCGAGCAGCCAGACTTCGGCGTCGAAGCGGTCCTCGAAACTGTCCGCCTGCGAGACGGTGTGCATCATCAGGTCGCGCAGTTCGGGCTCCGGCGCCTGGCGCAGATTGGCCTGGGCGGGGAGTGCGAAGGCCAGCGACAGGAGCAGAGCCGCAGCGAGCGTGCGCACGGGCGGCTCCGTCAGTCTTCGCCCGGGTCGGCAGCCAGCCGGCCGGCGTCATCGAGCAGGCTCTTGAGAAATTCCCGCTGCAGCTCGGGATCGTTTCGCGTGAGTTCGATCAGGCTCTGCTCGAGCTCGCTGGCTTCTTCTTCGAGGCCCAGCTCGGACAGGCGCTTGACGCGGTGCACCCATTGCGCGACGTCGTCGCCTTCGAGGTCGCTGTAGATGAGGTCGTGGGCTTCCAGCAGCTTGCCGCGCAAGGTCCGGCTGACCATCAGCGTCGCGTCGGCGCGGGCGCCGTCCTGCGGGTCCTCGACGCTGAGGACAAGTTTGCCGATCCGGCCGATGTCCTGCTCGGGGAAGGGCCCTTCGAGCAGGTTCAGGCGCAACACACCGTTGCGGTCGGTGACCAGTTCGTAGGATTGGCCATCGCCGCTGACGGTGACGGGGCGCTCGCTCCAGGGCAGGCTGGAATAATCGACGCGTGCATCACGGCGCACCTCGTCGAGCCGGGCGAGATTCTGTTGCGAGCGGCCGTTGGACTCCACGTTCATGAAGGGGTTGAGCCCGGCGACGCCGTAGCTGATCCAGCCACGGGTGACGTTCTCCGGCAGGCTGCCCAGCATCACAACGTTGAGGATGTTGGCGCCGATGCCGCCGACCAGCGTCACCGCGCCCAGCGGGATTTCGTACAGCTCCCGCCATGCCTGGTAGGGCGTATAGCGATCGTAGTGGCGGGTCACTTCGAAGTCGGTGACCTCGAAGGTTTTCTGCTCCTGGATGCGGATGTGGCGTTGCGGCAGCTCCATGACCGCAGGCTCGCCCACGTCGATGCGCAGGCTGTGGTCGAGCAGCTTGCGCTCGGCCCTGGCTTCCAGTTCGCTGCGCTGAGGCAGGTGATTGGCGCAGCCGCCCAGCAACAGTGCCGCGCAGAGCGCGGCACTGGTTGTAACTACGACGCGGTGGTTGAGCATGATGCCAGTCAGTGACCCGAGCGGGAGTGGATGAGCTGAAGCACGTCGGCGATCGCGATGGCCTGTGGCTGTTCGTCGCGGCGGTGCTTGTATTCGAGCATCCCGTCGGCGAGCCCGCGGTCGCTGACCACGATGCGATGGGGGATGCCGATCAGTTCCATGTCGGCGAACTTGACGCCGGGGCTGGTCTTCTTGTCCCGGTCGTCGAGCAACACGTCGTAGCCCGCGGCGAGCAGTTCGGCATAGAGCGTGTCGGTCGCTTCGCGAACCGATTCGTTCTCGTACTTCATCGGCACGATGGCGACCTGGAAGGGGGCCAGGGCCTCGGGCCAGAGAATGCCGCGCTCGTCGTAGTTCTGTTCGATCGCCGCTGCCACCACGCGGGACACGCCAATGCCATAGCAGCCCATGGTGAGGACGACCGGCTTGCCGCTTTCGCCGAGCACCTTGCAGTTCATCGCCTCGCTGTACTTGGTGCCGAGCTGGAAGATGTGCCCCACCTCGATGCCGCGTTTGATGACGAGGGTGCCCTGGCCATCGGGGCTGGGGTCTCCCGCCACCACGTTGCGCAGGTCGGCGACTTCCGGCAGCGGCAGGTCGCGCTCCCAGTTCACGCCGAAATAATGCTTGTCGTCGACGTTGGCGCCGGCGGCGAAATCGCTCATGAGGGCGACGGAGCGATCGATGATGCAGGGGATCGGCAGGTTCAGCGGGCCCAGCGAGCCGGGTCCCGCACCGACCGTGGCGCGAATTTCCGCTTCGCTGGCGAACACCAGGGGATTGGCCACCTGCGCATGGTTGGCGGCCTTGATCTCGTTCAGTTCGTGGTCGCCACGAATGATCAGTGCAACCAGCTGGCCTTCCTCGAGGCCATGCACGATCAGCGTCTTGATGGTCTTCTCGATGGGCAGGCCGAACTGCTCGACCAGTGCGGCGATCGTCTTGGTGTCAGGCGTGTCCACCAGTCGCAGCGCTTCAGCGGGCGCGGCGCGCTCGGTTTCGCGGGGAATGGCTTCTGCTTTCTCGATGTTGGCGGCGTAGTCGGAGCTGTCGCTGAAGACGATATCGTCTTCGCCGGACTCGGCCAGTACGTGAAATTCATGCGAGTCGGTGCCGCCGATCGACCCGGTGTCGGCCTGTACGGGGCGGAAGTCGAGACCCAGGCGGGTGAAGATGTTGCAGTACGCCTGGTGCATGCGGTCGTAAGTTTCCTGAAGCGACTCCTGCGTCAGGTGGAAGGAGTAGGCGTCCTTCATGGTGAACTCGCGGCCGCGCATCAGTCCGAAGCGCGGACGGATTTCGTCACGGAATTTGGTCTGGATCTGGTAGAAGTTGATCGGCAGCTGCTTGTAGCTGTTGAGCTCGTTTCGCGCGAGATCGGTGATCACTTCCTCGTGGGTGGGGCCGACGCAGAACTCGCGGTCATGGCGATCCCTCAGGCGAAGCAGTTCGGGGCCGTACTGGACCCAGCGCCCGGATTCCTGCCACAGCTCGGCCGGCTGAATGGCCGGCATCAGAACTTCCAGCGCGCCCGCCTTGTCCATTTCCTCCCGAACGATCGCCTCGGCCTTGCGCAGGGCGCGCAATCCCATCGGCAGCCAGGTGTAAAGGCCGGAGGCGAGCTTGCGAATCATGCCGGCGCGCAGCATCAACTGGTGGCTGATGACAACGGCGTCCGAGGGAGTTTCTTTCTGGGTCGAGAGCAGGAACTGACTGGTGCGCATGGGGCCGTGATGTCCTTGCGGGGCGAGATTGGCCGAGCATTGTACGGGGCCGCGCAGAACGCGTACAGAATCCACCGGGCGGAAAAGTCGGCCCAACGCCGACGCAAAATCGGGCTCGGTGAATACAAAAAAAGAGCCCGGCAAATGCCGGGCTCCGGGTGTCACGTGTCGACCGAGCGCGTTACAGGATGCTCAGCGGGTACGAGACGATTACGCGGACTTCGTCGATCGACGGCGATCCGTAGTAAACGCCATCGCTGGAGCGGTAGGTCGCTTGACGCACGCGGAAGCTCAGGTCTTTCGCAGCGCCGCTCTGGACGACGTAGCGGGCTTCGATGTCGCGTTCCCACTCTTTGCCGTTGTTGGTCGTTTCGACGTTGGCGTCGGTACCACGCACGTAGCGGGCCATGAAGCTCAGGCCCGGCACGCCGAAGGAGGCCATGTCCAGGTCGTAGCGCGCTTGCCAGGACTTCTCGCCTTCGGCGTTGAAGTCGGAACGCTGAACCGAGTTGCCCAGGAACACGGTGCCGCCACCGTCCACGCCGTAGGCGTAGTCGCCGTCACCGGTCACGCGCTGGTGAACCACAGTGAAGGTGTGCGCATCGATGCTGTAGGCTGCCGAGAGGCTCCAGGCGATGTTGTCGACTTCGCCGGAGTCTTCGCTGCCCTTGCTCTTGGTGTCATAGATGTTGAAGTCGAACGCCAGCGCCTGAGCGTCGCTCAGCGGCATGCTGTAGTTGACGTTGCCGTAGTACTTGCGGAAGTTGTCTTCCACGTTGGAGTAGTACAGCGAGCTGCTCAGCGCGTCGGAGAATGCGTAGGTACCGCCGATGAAGTCGGCTTTCTTCAGGCCGAGGCTGTCATGGAAGGTCTGGTTTTGCGCATTGATCGCGGTGAAGTGACCGGCGTTCAGTTCCAGGCCGGCGATTTCGTTGCTGGTCAGCAGGAAGCCTTCGGCGACTTCCGGCAGCAGGCGGCTGTCGTCGGTAGCGAATACCGGCAGGGCGGTGAACTGGTCGCCGAACTTGAGGACCGTGTTGGAAACGCGCAGCTTCAGGGCGGCGCCGAACTCGGAGTAGTCGTCACGTGCACGGCCGTCGGAATCGTAAGGCAGGGCACCGATGACTTCGGAGCGACCGCGGCCGGTGTCGAGCTTGACGCCCAGCAGGCCGATGGCGTCGACGCCAACGCCTACAACGCCCTGGGTGAAGCCGGACTCGAAGGTGCCGATGAAGCCGTGGGCCCATTCTTCGCCGTAGCTCTTGTCGGGAGTGCCGTTACGGAAATCGCGGTTCATGTAGAAGTTGCGGTTCAGGATGTTCAGGCTGCTGCCTTCGACGAAGCCGGTGGATTCCGACTGCTGGCTGGCAACTGCCATCTGAGAGGTACCTGCCGCAACGGCCAGGGCGATGACGCTCCACTTCATCACTTGCATCGTGATTGCTCCATTGGTTCAAAAATATTGTGCTGACTTTCTGCTCATTACAGAAAGTTGCGTTCTTATTGTCGGGCCCGATTCTACACTCCAGTTTCCGGACTTGCCTACAAGTCAAATTGATCTGCGGCAAAGTACTGTAAGTGTATCGTCGTGTCCTACCGGTGTAGTACTGGATGCGCCTTCGGGCAAGCCCGGGGCGACATCTGCAACGTTCGCGTTCCCAAGGATGCTGGCTGCTGTCAGGCGTTAGAGCAATAATCGTGCTCAAGTCGACTTAACAGGCGTTTCGCCACTTTTTCAGTGTCGAGGCCTTTCTGGCGTGCACGTAGATTGTGCTTGCGGCACCTTTTTAAGCACCTTTTTGGTGCGCTTGTGCGATAGGAGGATGGAATGTTTGCCCTTGATCCAAGGCTCGAGAGCGATACCGTGACGTTGGGCGATTTCCCGCTGTCGAGGCTGTTGCTGATGAATGACGCGCAGTACCCGTGGTTCATCCTGGTGCCGCGACGGGAGGAGGTGAGCGAATTGTTCCAGCTCGGCAGCGAAGACCAGCAGCGGCTCTGGCGGGAAACGACCCTGCTTGCCGAGGTGCTGAAGGACACCTTCCAGGCCGACAAGATGAACGTGGCGACGCTTGGCAACATGGTCAGCCAGTTGCACATGCACGTCATTGCACGGCGCAAGGGCGACGCGGCCTGGCCTGCGCCGGTGTGGGGCAGGCACGCGCCGGTCGCTTATCGGCAGGAGCAGATTTCGGCGATACGAGACAAGTTGAAGTTGGTGCTAACTGACGACTTCAAGTTTGGAGAATAAGAATGAATCTCGAATCTAGACTTGCAGAACTTGAAACTCGCCTGGCTTTTCAAGATGACACTATCCAGGCGTTGAACGATGAGATTGCGGCGCAACAACAGAGATTGGAACGATTGAAGTTACAGGTCGCCGCGCTGGCCAAGCGTCAGGAAGAACTTCAGAGCGCCTTGCCGCCGGAGGGTGATGAGGCGCCGCCACCCCATTATTGAGGTGGCGCAGGCGCTGGCTGGATTCAGTGCTGGTAGGCCGTGGCGACCACGTCTTCGGCTTGCAGCCCCTTGTCGCGCTGCATGACGGTGAATTCGACGCGCTGCCCTTCGATCAGGACGCGATGTCCCTCGCCGCGGATCGCCCGGAAGTGGACGAAAATGTCGTCGCCCGTGTCGCGGGAGATGAAGCCGAAGCCCTTGGACGTGTTGAACCATTTGACCGTGCCCGTCTCTCGCCCGGAGGCGCTGTCGGTGCGCTGGGGCTGGCGCGCCGGGCGGCTGCGACGCGGTTGGTGGGCTGGCTTGCCCGGAGCGAACTGCAGAAGCGTCGCGATCAGCGCGAGCGCCAGGCTTGCCAGCGTTCCGGGTTGCCCGGCGATGGGCGTGGCCGGCACCAGCAGCACGAGGGTTTGCAGGGCGGCGGCAAGCAGCAGTCCGAGGGCGGCGGCGAGCTGCAGCGGCGGTTGCGGGCCGCGTGCCGAGAGGCGGTTGGCGGCGGCTTGCAGGTTCATGAGTCCGACAAAGGCGAGGGCCACTGCTTCCGGTTGCATCAGCAGGGGGGCTGCGCCGCGCAGGCCGGGGATAAAAGACAAGAGCAGGGCGGCACCGCCCGCCACGACGTGGACAATTTTCAACATGGTGAGGCTCACACAGTTAATACGCGAAAAGGAACGGCGGCAGGCTGAGCGCACGGGGAGCGCAGTCAGGCAGGAGGGAACACTGTTGGCTGACTGCTCAGGCTGCAGCGCCGGCGTATTTAACAGTAAAGGAGTGGGCTTCTCAAACGGCCCGTTCCGGCAAGGTCGCCGAGCGGTCGTGCCGTTGTCGGCGCGCGCGCGGGCCGGACATGCAAACGGGCCCTGACGGGCCCGTTTGGGTGTCGCCTCGTGGTGTTTAGGCCGCCAGCAGGCTGCGCAGCATCCAGGCGGTTTTTTCGTGGACCTGCATGCGCTGGGTCAGCAGGTCGGCGGTCGGCTCGTCGCTGACCTTGTCCAGCAGGGGGAACAGGCTGCGCGCGGTACGCACGACCGCCTCCTGGCCCTGGACCAGTTGCGTGATCATTTCCTCGGCGGCGGGCACCCCTTCCTCTTCCTTGATCGAGGACAGGCGAGCGTAGGCGGCATAGGTGCCGGGTGCGTGCATGCCCAGGGCGCGGATACGTTCGGCGATCTGGTCCACGGCCTGCGCCAGCTCGGTGTACTGGGTCTCGAACATCAGGTGCAGGGTGTTGAACATCGGCCCGGTAACGTTCCAGTGGAAGTTATGGGTCTTGAGGTACAGGGTATAGGTGTCGGCGAGCAGGCGGGAAAGGCCCTCGGCGATGGCGGAGCGGTCCTGTTCTTCGATGCCGATATTGATATCCATGCAATTCTCCTTGCGAGTTGAGAGGTGGGGACAGTTATGCCAGAAAACGGCTGCCGCGTGGCCTCCATGTGGCGATCTGTCCAAGGATAGAGATTGGAAGCGCCACAGGGACTTCAGGTTCAACAGATCGACACGATGGCGGGCGAATGGTTTTCAATGGGCACGATTGATCGCGTTTATCGACCGAGCCCGGCGGGGCGCGGCTGCACGGCTCGGATTATCCGGATATAATCTCGCCCCCGTGTGGCAATGGCCCTTGTGTATGACCGCCTGCCCAGGCTGACACGCCTGGCCGGCTAGCGCCGTGGCGAGTCCGCATGAGCCGCTCGACGGCTGGAACGCAGGTTCCGCTGGCCGTCTTTCTTGTCGCGACGAGCGACCCAACGAATCAGTGATACGAGAAGCGAACACCACCATGATGCGCAGCCACTATTGCGGCCAGTTGAACGAAAGCCTGGATGGCCAGGAAATTACTCTGTGCGGTTGGGTTCACCGCCGCCGTGACCATGGTGGTGTGATCTTCCTCGACATACGCGATCGCGAGGGCCTGGCCCAGGTGGTGTTCGATCCGGATCGCGCCGAAACCTTCGCCGCGGCCGACAAGGTGCGCAGCGAATATGTGGTCAAGGTGACCGGCAAGGTTCGCCTGCGTCCGGCGGGGGCGGTCAACCCCAACATCGCCTCCGGCGCCATCGAAGTGCTCGGCTATGCGCTCGAAGTGCTCAACGAGGCGGAAACGCCTCCGTTCCCCCTCAACGAATACAGCGACGTCGGCGAGGAAACGCGCCTGCGCTATCGCTTCATCGACCTGCGCCGTCCGGAAATGGCCGAGAAGCTGAAGCTGCGCTCGAGCATCACCACCAGCATTCGCCGCTACCTGGACGAGAACGGCTTCCTGGACGTGGAAACGCCGATCCTGACCCGTGCGACCCCGGAAGGCGCGCGCGACTACCTGGTGCCCAGCCGCACCCATCCCGGCAGCTTCTTCGCGCTGCCGCAGTCGCCCCAGCTGTTCAAGCAGCTGCTGATGGTCGCCGGCTTCGATCGCTACTATCAGATCGCCAAGTGCTTCCGTGACGAGGACCTGCGTGCCGACCGTCAGCCGGAGTTCACCCAGATCGACATCGAGACCAGCTTCCTCGACGAGTCCGACATCATCGGCATCACCGAAGGCATGGTGCGCAAGCTGTTCAAGGAAGTGCTGGGCGTCGAGTTCGGCGAATTCCCGCACATGCCGTTCGAAGAGGCCATGCGCCGCTACGGCTCCGACAAGCCGGACCTGCGTATCCCGCTGGAACTGGTCGACGTGGCCGATCAGCTGCAGCAGGTCGAGTTCAAGGTGTTCAGCGGTCCGGCGAACGATCCCAAGTGCCGCGTCGCCGCGCTGCGCGTGCCGGGCGGGGCGAGCATGCCGCGCAAGCAGATCGACGACTACACCAAGTTCGTCGGCATCTACGGCGCCAAGGGCCTGGCCTACATCAAGGTCAACGAGCGCGCCAAAGGTGTCGAAGGCCTGCAGTCCCCGATCGTCAAGAACATTCCGGAAGACAAGCTCAATGTGATCCTCGATCGCGTCGGCGCGGTCGATGGCGACATCGTCTTCTTTGGCGCCGACAAGGCCAAGATCGTCTCCGAGGCCCTGGGCGCGCTGCGTATCAAGCTCGGCCACGACCTGAAGCTCTTGACCTGCGAGTGGGCGCCGATGTGGGTCGTCGACTTCCCGATGTTCGAGGAGAACGATGACGGCTCGCTGAGCGCGCTGCACCATCCGTTCACGGCACCCAAGTGCACCCCCGAGGCGCTCGAGGCCAATCCGGCCGGCGCGCTGTCGCGTGCCTACGACATGGTGCTCAACGGCACCGAGCTCGGCGGCGGCTCGATCCGTATCCACCGCAAGGAAATGCAGCAGACGGTGTTCCGTATCCTCGGAATCGACGAGGCGGAGCAGAACGAGAAGTTCGGCTTCCTGCTCGACGCCCTCAAGTACGGTGCGCCGCCCCATGGCGGCCTGGCCTTCGGCCTGGATCGTCTGGTGATGCTGATGACCGGCGCGCAGTCGATTCGCGAGGTCATCGCCTTCCCGAAAACCCAGAGCGCCGCGGACGTCATGACCCAGGCTCCGGGTGTGGTGGATGCCAAGGCGCTTCGCGAGCTGCACATCCGCCTGCGCGAGCAGCCAAAAGCGGAATGACGGCGCAAGAGCCCAGGGAAACCTGGGCTCTTGGTTTCAGCACGTTGAAAAAGTTGATCAGAACGGGAGGCAGTTAATGGCTGGTCATTCCAAATGGGCCAACATCAAACACCGCAAGGGGCGCCAAGACGCCAAGCGCGGAAAGATCTTTACCAAGCTCATCCGTGAGCTGACCGTTGCCGCCAAGAGCGGCGCCATTCCAGCAGACAATCCTCGTTTGCGCTTGGCGGTGGACAAGGCGCTGGTCGCCAACATGACCCGCGACACCATCGATCGCGCGATCGCGCGCGGTGCCGGCACCAACGAAGCCGACAACATGGTGGAGCTGACCTATGAAGGTTACGCGCCCAGCGGCGTCGCGATCATCGTCGAGGCCATGACCGACAACCGTAATCGCACCGCGGCGGAAGTCCGCCATGCTTTCAGCAAGCACGGTGGCAATCTGGGTACCGACGGTTCGGTCGCCTACATGTTCGATCGCAAGGGGCAGATCAGCTTCGCGGCGGGCGTGGATGAGGATGCGCTGATGGAAGCTGCGCTGGAGGCCGGTGCCGACGATGTCGAAATGGGCGAGGATGGGTCGGCGCTGGTGTCCACCAGCTTCACCGAATTCCATGCCGTCAACGAAGCGCTGAACGCGGCCGGGTTCAAGGGCGAGGAGGCGGACATCGCGATGATCCCGTCGATCGCCGCGCCGATCACCGATCTGGAAACCGCGCAGAAGGTGCTGCGTCTGATCGATGCGCTGGAAGATCTCGACGACGTGCAGAACGTGTATCACAACGCCGAGATTCCGGACGAGATCATGGAGCAGCTGGACTGATCCTTCGCTGCGAAGCCTGAGCCGGAAGTCACCTGCGTGTGCTTCCGGCTTTTTATTGGCGCAGCGGTTGCGTTTCGCTGTGCCGCTGGTCGCGGCGCGGCGACCTCACTATACTTTCGGCTGGATAAATAGACAGTATGGCGGCTGTATGACGCTCATTCTCGGGATCGATCCCGGCTCGCGAATCACCGGCTACGGCGTGGTGCGGGACAACGGTCGTAGCTGCGAGTACATCGCGTCTGGCTGCATTCGCACGGGCAGCGGTGAGCTCTCGGCGCGCCTGAAGGCCGTGTTCTGTGGCGTCAGTGAAGTGATTCGACTGCACGGGCCGGTGACCATGGGTATCGAGCAGGTGTTCATGGCGCGCAATGCCGATTCGGCGCTCAAGCTGGGCCAGGCTCGCGGGGCTGCGATCGTGGCTGCGGCGGAGCAGGGGCTGGAGATCGCCGAATACACCGCCACCCAGGTCAAGCAGGCGATAGCCGGCACCGGTGGGGCGGACAAGCAGCAGGTGCAGATGATGGTGATGCATCTGTTGAAACTGACACAGAAGCCGCAGATCGATGCCTCTGATGCACTGGCAATCGCCTTGTGTCATGCCCATCATCGCCAGAGCCTCATCCCGCATGGTCTGGCCGGCGCCAAGCGACGGGGCGGGCGCCTGCGGTTGTAAATCATCGACCCGATGCGGTGTGTCGGGAAGCCTGGATAATCCGACTTGCCTTGAGCGCCGGTCGAACGAGGATGCATCACAGTGATTGGACGCTTGCGTGGCACTTTGGCGGAGAAGCAGCCGCCTCATCTGATTCTGGACGTCAATGGCGTAGGCTACGAGGTCGAGGTGCCCATGACGACCCTGTACCGCCTGCCGTCGGTTGGCGAGCCGGTCACACTTCATACCCATCTGGTAGTGCGCGAGGATGCGCACCTGCTGTACGGGTTTGCCGAAAAGCGCGAGCGCGAGCTGTTCCGCGAGCTGATCCGGCTCAACGGCGTCGGGCCGAAGCTCGCGCTGGCGCTGATGTCCGGGCTCGAGGTGGACGAGCTGGTGCGTTGCGTCCAGGCGCAGGATACCTCCGTGCTGGTCAAGATCCCCGGGGTGGGCAAGAAAACCGCCGAGCGGCTGCTGGTCGAACTCAAGGATCGCTTCAAAGCCTGGGAAACCATGCCGTCCATCGCGACCTTGGTGGTTGAACCCCAAGGGAATGTGGCAGTCTCAAGCGCCGAGAACGATGCGGTCAGCGCATTGATCTCGCTGGGATTCAAGCCGCAGGAGGCCAGTCGTGCCGTCTCTGCCATACAGGAAGACGATTTGAGCAGTGAAGAATTGATCCGCCGTGCGCTCAAGGGAATGGTCTAAGTGATCGAAGCCGATCGTCTTGTCACCGCTTCCAGTCGCGACCGCGACGAGCAGCTGGATCGCGCCATCCGCCCGCTCAAGCTGGCCGAGTACATCGGTCAGCCGGTGGTGCGCGAGCAGATGGACCTCTTCATCCGTGCCGCCAAGGGCCGCAGCGAGGCGCTGGACCATACCCTGATCTTCGGTCCGCCGGGGCTGGGCAAGACCACGCTGGCCAACATCATCGCCCAGGAGCTGGGCGTTTCGATCAAGAGCACGTCGGGCCCCGTGCTCGAGCGCGCCGGTGACCTGGCGGCGCTGCTGACCAACCTGGAAGCCGGCGACGTACTCTTCATCGACGAGATCCACCGGCTTTCGCCAGTGGTCGAGGAAGTGCTCTATCCGGCGATGGAGGATTTCCAGCTCGACATCATGATCGGCGAAGGGCCGGCGGCGCGCTCGATCAAGCTCGACCTGCCACCCTTCACCCTGGTCGGGGCGACCACCCGGGCCGGCATGCTCACCAATCCGCTGCGCGACCGCTTCGGTATCGTGCAGCGCCTGGAGTTCTATTCGACGGCCGACCTGGCGACCATCGTCAGCCGCTCGGCGGCCATCCTCGGTCTGGCCATCGAGCCGGAAGGGGCCTTCGAGATCGCGCGCCGTGCGCGGGGTACGCCGCGTATCGCCAACCGGTTGCTGCGTCGCGTACGGGATTTCGCCGAAGTGCGCGGCAACGGCCAGATCACCCGGGCGATCGCGGACCTGGCATTGAACATGCTGGACGTCGACGAGCGGGGTTTCGACCATCAGGACCGTCGATTGCTGCTGACCCTGATCGAGAAGTTCGACGGCGGCCCGGTGGGCATCGACAACATCGCCGCGGCGATCAGCGAAGAGCGGCACACCATCGAGGACGTGCTCGAGCCCTACCTCATCCAGCAGGGCTACATCATGCGTACGCCACGCGGTCGAGTGGTCACACGGCACGCTTATCTTCACTTCGGGCTGAACCTGCCACGGCGCATGGCCGAGGTTCCCATCAGCGACCTGTTCGAATCGGATCCGCAATGACGCAAATATTGTTACACGCCCCGATTGGCAATTCGGGGGGCGAGCACTAGAGTATGCCCGCGCAAACCGAAGCCCGGCCATTCACCCATCGTTGCCGTGTCTATTACGAGGACACCGATGCGGGCGGCATCGTCTACTACGTCAATTACCTCAAGTTCATGGAACGGGCCCGCACCGAACGGTTGCGCAGTCTGGGCTTCGCCCAGTCGCAACTGGTCAGTGAAGACCTGCTCTTTGTCGTGCATTCGAGCGAAGCGCGCTACCACGCGCCCGCGCGGCTGGACGACGAGCTGCTGGTGACTGCCGAGGTCGCCGAGCTCAATCGCGCCAGCCTGCGTTTTCGCCAGCAGGTGCGGCGTGCGAAGGATGACGTGCTGCTCTGCGAAGGGCAGTTTCTGGTGGCCTGTGTGCGCACCGACAGTTTGAAACCCCGAGCCATTCCCCCGTCGCTGCGAGCGGCGTTTGCGGGCTCGGGTCTATCCCCTGCAGGAGAGTAAGCGTGGAAGCCAACGTCGATCATATGTCCATGTGGAGCCTGATCAGCAATGCCAGCTTCGTTGTACAGCTGGTCATGCTGACCCTCGTAGGCGCCTCGGTGGCCTCGTGGATCCTGATTTTCCAGCGCGGCAACCTGCTGCGTGCCGCCAAGCGGGCCCTCGATACCTTCGAGGAGCGTTTCTGGTCGGGCATCGATCTGTCCAAACTCTACCGCCAGGCGGGCAGCAATCCCGATCCGGACTCGGGCGTCGAGCAGATCTTCCGCGCCGGCTTCAAGGAGTTCTCCCGTCTGCGCCAGCAGCAGGGCGTCGATCCCGATGCGGTCATGGACGGCGTCAACCGCGCGATGCGCGTGGCCATCTCGCGTGAGGAAGAAAAGCTCGAGCAGAGCCTGCCGTTCCTCGCCACCGTGGGTTCCACCAGCCCCTACATCGGTCTGTTCGGAACCGTCTGGGGGATCATGAACTCCTTCCGCGGCCTGGCCCAGGTGCAGCAGGCGACGCTGGCTACGGTCGCTCCCGGCATCGCCGAGGCGTTGATCGCAACCGCCATCGGCCTGTTCGCGGCGATTCCGGCGGTCATTGCCTACAACCGCTTCTCTGCGCGCAGCGAGATGCTGATCGCGCGCTACTACACCTTTGCTGATGAATTCCAGGCGATCCTGCATCGCAAAGTTCACACCACCGAAGATTGAGGCCCCGTGGCCATGGCCAGAATTCGCAACAGACGCAAGCCGGTCGCCGAGATGAACGTGGTGCCTTACATCGACGTGATGCTGGTGCTGCTGGTGATCTTCATGGTGACCGCCCCGATGCTCAATCAGGGCGTCAAGGTCGACCTGCCCAAAGTCAGCAGCGAGGCGCTGCCGCAGGACAACGACAAGCAGATCCTCACCATCTCGATCAAGGCGGACAAGACCTACTACTGGAACGTCGGCAGTGAGGTCGACGTCGACAGCAAGGGTAACGAGGCGGTCGCCCTGGCCGACATGACGCAGGCCGTCGTCGCGATCATGCGGCAGCGGCCGGACACCCAGGTCTACATCCGGGGTGACCAGGCGGTCGACTACGGCGCGGTGATGGCGGCGATGGGCGGGCTGCAGGAAGCCGGTGTCGGCAACGTCGGGCTGATCACAGAGGCGCCCTGATGCAGCAAACGCCGCGCTCCTCGTCGCAGAGCTATTTCTGGCCCACCGTGCTGGCGGTGGGGCTGCACATCATCATTTTCGGGATGCTGTTCGTCAGCTTCTCGATGACGCCCGAGCTTCCGCCCTCCAGGCCGGTGGTGCAGGCGACCCTCTATCAGCTGAAGTCGCAGAGCCAGGCCACCACCCAGACCAACCAGAAGATTGCCGGCGAGGCCAAGAAGACCGCGGCCAAGCAATACGAGACCGAGCAGCTGGAACAGCGCAAGCTCGAGCAGCAAAAGCAGGCGCAGGCGGCGGAACAAAAGAAGCTGGAAGAGGTTCGAAAGGCCGAAGCTGCGAAGGCTGTTGCAGCCAAGCAGGCTGAGGCCAAGAAAGCCGAAGAGGCCAAGGCCGCCGAACAGAAGCGCCAGGCCGATCTCGCGCGCAAGAAGGCCGAGGAAGAGTCCAAGAAGAAGGCAGCCGCCGAAGAGGCGAAGAAAAAGGCGGCGGCTGAAGAAGCCAAGAAAAAGGCAGCAGCCGAAGAGGCGAAGAAGAAAGCGGCAGCCGAGGCGGCCAAGAAGAAAGCCGCCGAAGAAGCCAAGAAAAAGGCGGCAGCGGAAGCAGCCCGCAAGGCGGCAGAGGACAAGAAGGCGCAGGCGCTGGCCGAGTTGCTGTCCGATACGACCGAGCGGCAGCAGGCGATGGCGGACACTCAGGGCGACCAGGTGGCCGGCAATTTCGACGACCTGATCCGCCTGCGCGCGGCCGAGGGTTGGTCCAGGCCGCCTTCGGCCCGTAACAACATGACCGTGGTATTGCGAGTGAACATGCTTCCCGACGGCACGATCACCAACGTCAGCGTGGCGCGCTCCAGTGGCGATACGCCTTTCGACAATTCTGCGGTGGCGGCGGTGAAGAACATCGGACGACTGACTGAAATGCAGGGATTGTCGCCGCAGGAGTTCCAACCGTACCGTTCCTTCAACATGACTTTCACGCCAGAGGATCTTGCGTTGTGATCAACACTCTCCGAGGTTTCCTAGTCGCCCTCTGCTGTCTTGCCGGCTTTGCCGGGGCACAGGAAAAAAACATTCTGGTCACCAGTGGCGCGGACCGGGCGATTCCCATTGCAGTGGTGCCTTTCGGCTGGCAGGGCGGTACCGTGCTGCCCGAGGACATGTCCCAGATCGTCGGCAACGACCTGCGCAACTCTGGCATCTTCGAGCCGCTGCCGCGGCAGAACATGATCAGCCTGCCGACCCGTGGCAGCGAGATCATCTATCGCGACTGGAAGGCGCTCGGCGCGCAGTACGTGATGGTCGGCAACATCCAGCCGGCGGGTGGTCGTCTGCAGGTGCAGTTCGAGGTCTACAACGTCTCCACCGAACAGCAGGTCATGACCGGCACCGTCGGTGGTACGCCCGACCAGCTGCGCGACATGGCCCACTACGTGGCCGACCAGTCCTTCGAGAAGCTGACCGGCATCAAGGGGGCGTTCTCCACGCGCCTGCTCTACGTGACGGCTGAAAGTGTCGGCGGGAACAACACCCGCTATACCCTGCAGCGCTCGGATTACGATGGCGCGCGTGCCGTGACGCTGCTGCAGTCGCGCGAGCCGATCCTGTCGCCGCGCTTCGCCCCCGACGGCAAGCGTATCGCCTACGTCTCCTTCGAGCAGCGCCGTCCGCGTATCTTCATCCAGCACGTCGATACCGGTCGTCGCGAGCAGATCACCAACTTCGAAGGTCTCAACGGCGCGCCTGCGTTCTCGCCCGATGGCAACCGTCTGGCTTTCGTGTTGTCGAAAGACGGTAATCCGGAGATTTATGTGATGGATTTGGGAACGCGTAACTTGCAGCGTCTGACCAACCATTATGCAATCGATACAGAACCTTTCTGGGGCGCCGACGGCCAGACGATTTATTTCACTTCCGATCGGGCCGGCAAGCCGCAGATATATAAACAGCGTATTGGCAGCAATACGCCGGAGCGCGTGACCTTTGTTGGAAACTACAACGCCAACCCGAAACTTTCCGCCGATGAGAAGACGCTGGTCATGATTCATCGTCAGGATGGCTACACCAACTTCAAGGTCGCTGCCCAAGACCTGCAGCGCGGCAACCTGCGGCTATTAACAGATACAAGTTTGGACGAATCGCCTACTGTTGCGCCCAATGGCACCATGCTAATCTACGCCACCCGCCAGCAGGGCCGGGGAGTCTTGATGCTTGCGTCCATTAATGGCCGAGTAAGGCTCCCGATTCCTACCGCTCAAGGCGAAGTCCGTGAGCCATCCTGGTCCCCTTACCTGAACTGATGCGGTACTTAGCGTTAAAACCAAAAACACACACCTGGGGTTGTTAGGAGTTACATCATGGAAATGCTGAAATTCGGTAAGTTTGCTGTGCTGGCGCTGTCCCTGGCCGTAGCGGTTGGCTGTTCGTCCAAAGGCGGTGACGATTCGGGCGAAGGCGCTGCCACTGGCATCGATCCGAACGCTGGTTACGGCGCCGGTACCGGTTCCGTAGACGGCAGCATGAGCGAAGAAGCCGCTCTGCGTGCGATCACCACCTTCTACTTCGAGTACGACAGCTCCGACCTGAAGCCGGAAGCCATGCGCGCTCTGGACGTTCACGCTCGTGATCTGAAAGGCAATGGCGCTCGCGTCGCTCTGGAAGGCCACACCGACGAGCGCGGTACCCGCGAATACAACATGGCTCTGGGCGAGCGCCGTTCCAAGGCCGTTCAGCGCTACCTGGTTCTGCAGGGCGTTTCCCCTGCTCAGCTGGAAGTTGTTTCCTACGGCGAAGAGCGTCCTGTCGCTACCGGCAACGACGAGCAGTCCTGGGCTCAGAACCGTCGCGTAGAGCTGCGTAAGTAAGCTGCCATGCGTAAGTACTGCCGTGCTCTGACAGTCCTGTCTCTCAGCCTTCCGCTTCATGCGATGGCTCAGGTGCCCGTAGTCGAGTATGACTCGCAGTCCGCCGGTTCCGGTGGCTCGGGTTATCCCGCTGCGCGGCAGGACACTGGCGGTGCTTACGCCGAAGGCGGGGTGAATACCCCGTCTTCGGCGCAGGGCATGTTGTTCATCCAGCTGCAGCAGATGCAGGAAGAAATCGCGCAATTGCGCGGCATGGTCGAACAGCAGCAGAACCAGATCCAGCAACTCCAGAGGGAAGGGCTGGAGCGTTACCAGGAACTCGATAGACGCCTCTCCAGCGGTGCATCCGCCGGAGCCGTGGGCGCACAGAATTCTTCTACCGCTGGCGCCATCGATGCCAGCGAAACGCCTCGCGAGCCGGCTCAGCAGGCTCAGGCGGGCAATCAATCGGCCGATCCGGCGAATGAAAAGCTGTATTACGACGCTGCATTCGACCTCATCAAGGCCAAGGACTTCGACAAGGCGAGCCAGGCGTTCGCCGCCTTCCTGCGCCGCTACCCGCAAAGCCAGTACGCCGGCAATGCGCAGTACTGGCTGGGAGAGGTGAATCTGGCCAAGGGCGACCTGCAAGCCGCAGGGCAGGCCTTTGCCAAGGTCAGCCAGACCTACCCGAATCACGCCAAGGTGCCGGACTCGCTCTACAAGCTTGCCGACGTCGAGCTCAGGCTCGGCAATCGTGATCGGGCCCAGGGGATATTGCGCGAGGTGATCTCGCAATACCCGAACAGCTCCGCTGCGCAACTGGCGCAGCGACAGCTCAGCCGCTAACCGCGTCCGTGTTGTATCGAAGCCCGCGCACCGCGCGGGTTTTTCGTTAGGATGCGCTTCTTTTAACGCAACGGAGGCGGATGGCCTGTTTCGCCGTCACGCCCGTGGCCCTTATGCATAACACCCTGCGTATCACCGAGATCTTCCACTCGCTGCAGGGGGAGTCGCGTACCAGCGGCTTGCCGACGGTGTTCGTTCGCCTGACCGGCTGTCCCCTGCGCTGTCTTTACTGCGATACCGCCTATGCCTTCAGCGGTGGTGAAATCCATTCGCTCGAGGCGATTCTCGGGCGCGTCGCCACGTTCAAGGCTCGACACGTCTGTGTGACCGGGGGCGAGCCCCTGGCCCAGCCGGACTGCATCGGGCTGCTCGAGCAGCTGTGTGACGCGGGCTATCAGGTGTCGCTGGAAACCAGTGGCGCCCTGGATATCTCGCCTGTGGATGAGCGTGTCAGTCGCGTCGTCGACCTCAAGACGCCAGGTTCGGGCGAGGTGGGGCGCAATCGCTACGAGAACATCGCCTTCCTCACACGCCACGATCAGCTCAAGTTCGTGATCTGCTCGCGTGGGGATTACGATTGGGCGGTCAGCAAGCTCATCGAGTACCGGCTCGACGAGCGTGTCGGCGACGTACTGTTTTCGCCCAGCCATGGGCAGGTCGACCCCCGTGCGCTGGCCGAATGGATCATCGAAGACAACCTGCCGGTTCGTTTCCAGCTGCAGCTGCACAAGCTGCTCTGGAATGACGAACCAGGGCACTGAGCCGGAGCCAAGACATGAATGAGAAAAGAGCGGTCGTTCTGCTTTCGGGCGGGCTGGACTCGGCAACCGTAGTCGCCATGGCGCAAGCCGAAGGCTACAGCTGTTACAGCATGAGCTTCGACTATGGCCAGCGGCATCGTGCCGAGCTGCAGGCGGCCGAGCGCGTCGCGGCGCAGTTGGGAGTCCGGGAGCATAAGGTGGTTGGGCTCGACCTCAACGGTATCGGCGGTTCGGCGCTGACCGATGAGCGTATCGATGTGCCCGAAACCCCGGGCGAAGGGATTCCGGTCACCTACGTGCCGGCGCGCAACACGGTGTTCCTGTCGCTGGCGCTCGGTTGGGCGGAAGTGCTCGGTGCCAGGGATATCTTCATCGGCGTCAATGCGGTGGATTATTCGGGCTATCCCGATTGCCGTCCCGAGTTCGTCTCGGCGTTCGAGCAGGTCGCCAACCTCGCGACCAAGGCGGGTGTCGAAGGGGAGGGCTTCAGGATTCGCGCCCCGTTGCAGATGCTGAGCAAGGCGCAGATCGTGCAGGCCGGGCAACGCTTGGGCGTCGATTATGGCCTTACGGTTTCCTGCTATCAGGCGGATGTCGACGGCCGCGCCTGCGGCAAATGCGACAGCTGCCGGCTGCGCGCGGCCGGGTTTCGCGAGGCCGGAATCGCCGATCCGACGCGCTATGTCTGAAATATTTTTCGAGAAAGGTTGATTTCCTCAATCAAATCAGTATCATGCGCTCCGCATCGGGTCGTTAGCTCAGTTGGTAGAGCAGTTGGCTTTTAACCAATTGGTCGTAGGTTCGAATCCTACACGACCCACCAGATTGCTCGAGACGAACAAAAGCCGAAAACTCCAGGGTTTTCGGCTTTTTCGTATCTGCCTTTTTAATCGGCTTCGGCCGGGCTGCTTCCCTCGCCGAAGGCGCTTCGCTAGTATCCCCATCCCTTTGGGGCGTCCCGTGGTCGTTGCTGACTGCCCGATGTCATTCAGGTGCGCCGTGGTCGGGGTACAATCGAATGCCATGCGCCAACCGTTGCTCGCAGGTCCTAACATGAGCGAAATCGCCGAACGCATCCTCGTACAGGCTCATCTGGCAGCCAAACAGCCCAAGCCACTGACACCTGATCAGGAGGCGCGGTTGCGTGATGACATTGCCCGGGAGTTGATCCGGCAGAACGCGGTGCTGGTCGCGCACTATTACACCGACCCGGTGATCCAGGCGCTGGCCGAGCAGACCGGCGGCTGTGTTGCCGACTCCCTGGAGATGGCGCGCTTCGGCAACGAGCACCCGGCCACGACGGTCCTGGTCGCCGGCGTCAGGTTCATGGGCGAGACGGCGAAAATCCTCAATCCTGAAAAGCGCGTGCTGATGCCCACGCTCGAGGCGACCTGCTCGCTGGATCTCGGATGCCCGGTCGATGAGTTCTCGGCGTTCTGCGACCAGCATCCCGAGCGTACGGTGGTGGTCTATGCGAACACCTCCGCGGCGGTCAAGGCGCGGGCCGATTGGGTGGTGACTTCCAGCTGCGCTCTGGAAATCGTCGAAAGCCTGATGGATAACGGTGAAAAGATCCTCTGGGCACCGGACAAGCACCTGGGCCAGTACGTGCAGCGCGAGACCGGCGCGGACATGCTGCTCTGGGACGGTGCGTGCATCGTCCATGAGGAATTCAAGGCCAAGCAGCTCGAGGACATGAAGGCGCTGTACCCGCACGCCGCGATCCTGGTGCACCCCGAGTCGCCCGAAGCCGTGGTGCGTCTCGCCGATGCGGTGGGCTCGACGAGCCAACTGATCAAGGCGGCGCAGACGCTTCCCCATCCTGCGTTCATCGTCGCCACCGACCGGGGCATCTTCTACAAGATGCAGCAGTTGTGCCCCGACAAGGAATTCATCGAGGCGCCCACGGCCGGTAACGGGGCGACCTGCCGTAGCTGCGCCCACTGTCCCTGGATGGCGATGAACACGCTGGAGAGTACGCTGGACTGCCTGCGTCAGGGCAGTAACGAGATCTTCGTCGACCCGGCGCTGGTGCCTCGCGCCGTCAAGCCGCTGAAGCGGATGTTGGATTTCACCCAGGCCGCCCGGTTGAAGCTCGCCGGCAACGCCTGAGGCGTTGCCTGGCGGCTCAGCGCATCATGTCCTTGACCATCCGCTGTTCTTCGATCATCTGCCGCTCGCGCGCGTCGATGCGCGAAGCCAGCTGGAAGTTCGGCGAGCGCCGCTTGGCCAGCCCCAGTTGCTGGATGGCCTGGTCGTAGTCGCCGACCAGGGCGAAGTATTCGGCGCGCGCCTGATGCAGGCCGACGATGTTGCCGCTCAGCCCACGCACTTCCGCCACCTGATACCAGATATCCGGATCCCTGCTGCGGCGCCCGACCAGCTCGTCGAGCGCGCGCTCGGCTTCGGCTATCTCGCCCTGCTTGAGCAGCACGTCGATATGCATCTGCTGGATCGGGTAGTTGTTGGGGTAGAGGCTCCGCATCCGCTGCATCCGTTGCATGGCCTGTGGCAGGCGATTGGCGGTGATGTCCAGCTCAGTCTGTGCCAGGTTGTAGAGCGGGTTGTCCGGGGCGCCCTGTAGCAGTGGCTGCAGGGTTTCGCCCGCTTCGTCGAGCTGGCCGCTCTTGATCTGGGCCAGCGCCAGTCCATAGCGCGCGGCATCGAGCGTCGGATCTTCGTTGAGCATGGCCCTGAAGCGCTTGGCGCCAGCGCCCGGGGAGCTTTCGAAGCGAAGCTGGACACGCGCGCGCAGCAGCTGGTAGCGCAGGCTGTCCTCGGCGCCTCCGCGGGCGAACTGTTCGGCCCGGTTGCGGGTGTCGGCAATGCGCGATTCGGTCACCGGGTGGGTCAGCAGAAACTCCGGTGGCCGTTGGTCGTAACGGTACTGGCGCATCAGGCGCTCGAACATCATCGGCATGGCGCGTGGGTCATAGCCGGCCCGCTCCAGGTTGACCAGGCCGATGCGGTCGGCCTCCTGTTCGTTCTGCCGGGAGAAGCGCCGCTGTTCCTGGATGGCGGCGGCCTGGGTCGAGGCGATCGCCGCGATGCCGGCATCGCCCGCGCCCGCCGCGGCGGCGACGACGCCTGCGAGCAGGGCGGCCATCACCGGTAGCTGCATGCGCTGCTGAGCTTCCAGGCCCCGGGCGAAATGGCGTTGGGACAGGTGAGCCAGTTCGTGGGCCAGCACGGAGGCGTATTCGGACTCGGTCTGCGCGTTGGTGAAGAGGCCGCCGTTGACGCCGATGATCCCGCCGGGGGCGGCGAAGGCATTCAGCTGGGGGCTGTCGAGCAGGATGAACTCGAGGCGCCTGTCCTGCAGCTGGCTGCTTTCGGCCAGGCGATACACGCTGCTCTCGACGTAATCCTTGAGGAGCGGGTCGGAAATCTGTTTGACCTGTCCGCGCAACATGCTCAGCCACGCCCGTCCGAGCTGGTACTCCTGTTCGGGTGAGACGATGCCGGAACTGGCATCGCCCAGCGATGGCAGGTCGTTGGCCGGCACGGGCGTGGCAAGCAGGCAGGCCAGCGTCAGCAGGGTAGGGCGCAGCAGTTTCATCCATAAGGCTCGGGTTGGGTGAGAGCGCTACTGTAGCGTCGAGGTTGGCCGGCTGGCCAGAGGTGGGCCCTGCTCGGTATCCTGACGACCTTTGTGGAGACTGATCATGAATGACGCAGCAAACGGCGACATCCCCGTCGCCGCCGAGCTGGACGCCAGCGGGCTGGAGTGCCCGATGCCTCTGCTCAAGGCGAAGCTCGAACTCAACCGGCTGGCCAGCGGGGCGGTCCTCAAGGTGACCGCGACCGATCCCGGCTCGCAGCGCGACTTTCGCAGTTTCGCCAATCTGGCCGGGCATGCGCTGCTGCGTGAAGAGGCGGATGCCGGCATTTATCGTTACTGGTTGCGAAAGGCCTGAAGGCCAACAAGGAGTCGCATGCTCAAGGTTCTACGCGGTTGGATGCATCGCTATTTCTCCGACGAGGAGGCTGTGGTCCTGGCGGTGCTACTGTTCCTGGCATTCCTGCTGGTTCTGACGCTTGGGCGGATGCTCGCTCCGGTCATCGCCGGGTTGGTGCTGGCGTTTCTCATGCAGGGGGTGGTCGGCACGCTCGAGCGTTTGCGTATGCCTCATCTGGCTGCCGTCTGGCTGGTGTTCGCGTTGTTCGTCGGGGCCTTGTCGGTGTGCATCCTGATCCTCGTGCCGCTGCTCTGGCAGCAGGGCTTCACCTTGATCAACGAGCTCCCGCGAATGCTGGTCGAATGGCAGTCGCTGTTGCTGCTGCTCCCCGAGAGCTATCCGCAGCTGATCACCCAGGAGCAGGTGCTGCGCGGCATCGATGCGATCCGGGGCGAGTTCGCGCGCGTCGGCCATATCGCGCTGACCTCGTCGCTGGCCAGCCTGCCGCTGTTGCTCGGGCTGATGATCTACCTGGTGCTGGTGCCGATCCTGGTGTTCTTCTTCCTCAAGGATCGCCAGCAGATCAGTGACTGGATCAGTGGCTATCTGCCCCGTGAGCGGGGCCTGATCACCCAGGTCGCCCAGGAAATGAACCTGCAGATCGCCAATTACATCCGCGGCAAGTCGATCGAGATCCTGATCGTCGGCGTCGTGTCCTACGTGGTGTTCGCCTTGCTCGGCCTCAACTACGCGGCGCTGCTGGCGCTACTGGTCGGGTTTTCCGTGGTGGTGCCCTATATTGGCGCGGCGGTGGTTACCGTCCCCATTGCCTTGATCGGCCTGTTCCAGTGGGGCTGGGGCGATCAGTTCATCTACCTGATGGTGGCCTACGCGATCATCCAGGCGCTGGACGGCAACGTGCTGGTGCCGCTGCTGTTCTCCGAGGCGGTGAACCTGCATCCGGTGGCGATCATCTGCGCCGTGCTGCTGTTCGGTGGGCTGTGGGGCTTCTGGGGGGTGTTCTTCGCGATTCCGCTGGCGACGCTCTTCAAGGCAGTGCTCAACGCCTGGCCGCGCCATGGCGCAGTGGCGGTGACCGAAGGTCCGGTCGCCTGATGCAAGGGGAGGCCGCTGCCCGGCGGCCTCCCGCGATCGATCAGCCCGCGCTGAGTGCGCGCGCCGCTTCGAGTACCGCGTCCACGTGGCCGGGAACCTTCACGCCCCGCCACTCCTTGCGCAGGACGCCCTCGCGGTCGATCAGGAAGGTGCTGCGGTCCACGCCCAGGTATTCCTTGCCGTAGAGCTTCTTCAGCTTGATCACGTCGAACAGCCGGCAAAGGGTTTCGTCCTTGTCGCTGATCAGCTCGAACGGAAACGCCTGCTTGCGCTTGAAGTTTTCATGGGTCTTCAGGCTGTCGCGCGACACGCCGAACACCAGGGTGTCGGCGGCCAGGAACTCGTCATGCCGATCGCGAAAGCCCTGGCCCTGGGTGGTGCAGCCCGGGGTGTTGTCCTTCGGATAGAAGTAGAGCACGACCTGCTTGCCCTTCAGTGCCTGGAGGCTGACGGACTGGTCGCTGGTGGCTTGCGCCTGGAACGGCGGTACCGGTTGGTCGAGTTCGACGCTCATCATTGCTCCTTCGGTTTTGCCTGACGCTGCGGCCGGCGCCGCAGCGATGCGCGATGACTACGGGTTCTGCGGCCGCCAGGGCTCGATCAGGGCGTCCAGGTTCAGGGCATCGGCAAAGTCGAGGAACTGATCGCGCAGCCAGCTGATCTGGGTGCCGGCCGGCAGGGTGACGGTGAGCGTGGCGTTGAGCATGGTGCCGCCGGTCTGTGGTGCCTGGTAGGTGTCGCAGGTCAGGCTTTCCAGCGCGACGCGGTGGTCGATGAAGAACTGGCACAGCTCGCTGAGAATGTCGGGGCGATAGACCGCGCTGACATAGGCCACGTAGGGCAGGGCTTCGGGGCGCGCTTCCGGCGCCGCGCTGCGGATGACGCTCAAGGTGAAGGCGTGCTTCTTCGACAGAGCCGGCAGTGCCGACTCCATGCGTGCCAGCGCGTCCCAGTTGCCGGAGATCTGCAGCACCAGCGCGCTGTGGTCGCCATGACGGCTCAGCCGGGTGCTGACCACGGCGCAGCGGTTCTCGTGGCTGGCTCGGCAGAGCACATTGGTAAGCTCCATGGCGTTGGCGCCCAGAGCGCTAATGACGAGGAACTGTTCGCGTACGAGAGGGGTGGACATGCAGCTTTCCTGGCGGTGGTGAATCGGTCGGCCGGCCAGGCCGAAACGGGCAAGGTTAGCGAAATTCGCCGGCCGAGGGAATTGATGGCCGTCGAACAGCTGCCTCGGCTACCGGCAGTCGAGCGCCGGACGTCCGTCGTGGCGCGACCGCGCAGCACGCTCGCAAAGCGTATTGGAGCCTTGTACCATTACGCCTCTCTTTTTCCGGCAGGAGTGGTTGCATGATTGCGGGCAGTATGGTGGCACTGGTCACGCCCATGGATGCGCAGGGTGGTCTGGACTGGGACAGCCTGAGCAAGCTGGTGGATTTCCATTTGCAGGAAGGCACCAACGCAATCGTTGCGGTCGGTACCACCGGCGAGTCCGCCACGCTCGACGTCTCCGAGCATATCGAGGTGATCCGTCGCGTCGTCGACCAGGTCAACGGTCGTATCCCGGTCATCGCCGGAACGGGCGCCAACTCCACCCGTGAGGCGGTCGAGCTCACCGAGAACGCCAGGAGCGCCGGCGCCGACGCCTGCCTGCTTGTAACCCCGTATTACAACAAGCCGACCCAGGAAGGGCTCTACCTGCACTTCCGTCATATCGCCGAGGCCGTGGCGATTCCGCAGATTCTCTACAACGTGCCCGGCCGCACCGCCTGCGACATGCTCCCTGAAACAGTCGAGCGTCTGTCGAAGGTCCCGAACATCATCGGCATCAAGGAAGCGACCGGCGACCTCGGCCGCGCGCGCGATATCCTCGACCGCGTGTCCGAGGACTTCCTCGTCTACTCCGGCGACGACGCCACGGCCGTCGAGCTGATGCTGATGGGCGGCAAGGGCAACATCTCGGTGACCGCCAACGTCGCCCCGCGTGCCATGAGCGAGCTGTGTGCGGCGGCCATGGCCGGTGATGCCGAAACCGCACGCGCCATCCACCAGCGTCTGATGCCGCTGCACCAGCAGCTGTTCATCGAGGCCAACCCGATTCCGGTGAAGTGGGCCTTGCACGAGATGGGCCTGATGCCCGACGGCATCCGCCTGCCGTTGACCTGGCTGAGCCCGCGTTGCCAGGAGCCGCTGCGTCAGGCAATGCGCGATTCCGGTGTACTGGTTTGAACGATAAGGGAATACCCATGAAGCGATTGGCCGGTTTCTCGACCCTGGCGGTGATCATCGCCAGCACCAGCGGCTGCGGCTGGCTCTGGGGTGACGATGGCTATTTCCGGGACCGCGGCAATGACTACCTGGCGGCCCGGCAGACGGCGCCGATGCAGGTGCCGCCCGGCAGCCAGGTTCGCCCGGTCGAGCCGTTGTTGCCGATCCCGCGCAACGTCGCCGACTCGCACGCCTCCAGCGACTACGAAATACCGCGCCCGCAGCGCCTGCAAGTGGCCGCCGAAGCCAGCGAGTTCAGCCTGCAGCGCTCCGGCGACTCGCGCTGGCTGATCGCCATGCGCACTCCTTCCCAGGTCTGGCCCGCCGCGCGTCAGTTCTTCATCGACAACGGTTTCGAAATCGCCGAAGAACGGCCGCAGACCGGTGAATTCGTCACTGCCTGGCAGACTCGCGAGCAGATCGACTCGACCCTGGCCCGCAGCCTCGGCATGCGCAACGACGAGTCGCGCTTTCGCGTACGGATAGAGCCGGGCGTGCAGAGCAACACCAGCGAGATCTTCGTGGTCAGCGCGCAGCGTCCCGCCGGCAGTACGGCGGACGTGGCCTGGACCGACCGTTCGGTGAACACCAGCCTCGATGCCGCTCTGCTCGACGAACTGCGCACCGGCCTGGCTCGTTCCTCCGAGCAGGGTGGTTCGGTGTCGCTGCTGGCCGAGCGTGACTTCGATGCGCCGGGCCGGGTGAGCCTCGGCGAGGACGGCAACGGCAACCCGGTGCTGCAGCTGGAAAGCGATTTCGATCGCGCCTGGTCGCGCATCGGCCGTGCCCTCGAGGCCGCCGATATCCGCATCGATGACCTCGACCGCAGCCTGGGTGTGTATTACGTGAACCTGGCCGAAGGCGCCCAGCGCCCCGAGGAGTCGCGTGGCTTCTTCTCGCGCCTGTTCCGCCGTGGTCCGTCGCAGGAAGACATCGATGCGCGCGCCGAGCGCTACCAGGTGCGCATCACCACGGTGAGCGGCAGCGCCCAGGTGACCGTCGAGCGCAACATCAACACCGTTGCGCCGAGCGACATCGCGCGGCGTGTGCTCACCCAGCTTCAGGACAACCTCGGTTAAGCCAGCGCAACGGCCACCGAGCAGATAGGCGAAACCCTTTGGGTTTCGCCTATTTCATTTCAACGCGCCGCAGCTCGCCCGAACGCCTGGCATGGCCAGGATCGCCTGGCGGCTTCGCACGCTACCGGGACATCGACATGACCGCACCGACCCAGCTCAGCCTCAAGAAGATCTACTCCGGCAAGGTACGCGACCTCTACGAGATCGACGCCAACCGGATGCTCATGGTGGCGACCGATCGCCTCTCGGCGTTCGACGTGATCCTCGCCGAGCCGATTCCCGAGAAGGGCAAGATCCTCACCGCGATCTCCAACTTCTGGTTCGACAAGCTTTCGGGCATGGTGCCGAACCACTTCACCGGCGATCGCGTCGAGGACGTGGTGCCGGCCGAAGAGCTGCCGCTGGTCGAGGGCAGGGCCGTGGTGGCCAAGCGACTCAAGCCGGTCGCGGTCGAGGCCATCGTGCGCGGCTACATCGTCGGTTCGGGCTGGAAGGAATATCAGCGCAGCGGCACTGTCTGCGGCATCGAACTGCCCGCGGGCCTCAAGGAGGCCGCCAAGCTGCCCCAGCCGATCTTCACGCCGTCGACCAAGGCGGCGGTCGGCGACCACGACGAGAACATCTCCTTCGAACAGTGCGAGGCCATCATCGGCAAGGAGCTGGCGGCCAAGGTCCGCGACACCTCGATCGCCCTCTACAGCGCTGCGGTGGAATACGCAGCGACCCGGGGCATCATCATCGCCGACACCAAGTTCGAATTCGGCCTGGACGAGAACGGCACGCTGACGCTGATGGACGAAGTCCTCACGCCCGACTCCAGCCGCTTCTGGCCCGCCGACAGCTACGAAGAAGGGCGCAACCCGCCGAGCTTCGACAAGCAGTTCGTCCGCGACTGGCTCGAGAGCACCGGCTGGAACAAGCAGCCACCGGCACCGGCCGTCCCGGCCGTGGTCGCGCAGAAGACCGCCGACAAGTACCGCGAAGCGCTGACCCGTCTGACGCGCTGATACCCACATACCGGAGGTGGCTGCTTGGCAGCCGCAACCTGCTGAAAAGGGTAAAAAAATAGCGGTTCGGGGTTCGACAAACGCATCCGAGCTGATATGATGCGCGCCGCTGGAGAGATGCCGGAGTGGCCGAACGGGACGGATTCGAAATCCGTTGTACCCTCGCGGGTACCTAGGGTTCAAATCCCTATCTCTCCGCCATTATCAAGAACGACTGAGCCCCGCCGCACTAAGCATGCAGCGGGGCTTTTTCGTTTTTGGGTGTTGGTGACACCGTGATCGTCATCTAAGAATTCATCGCAGCCCGTGATGGGTGAGCTACCCAGCGCCCCTCTCAGCTCATTCCCTGTCGCTTGCGCGGTAGCTGTCCACCACCCGGCGGTACTGGCTCGGTGAGGCGCCGATGTGTTGGCGGAAGAAGCGGGTGAAGTGGCCCTGCTCGGAGAAGCCAAGATTCTCGGCGAGCTGGCCGAGCGTGCCGCTGCGCTCGCGTTCCAGCCAGAGGAAGGCGCGGCGCATGCGGGCGTCGTTGACCATGAGGGTCGGCGTCATGCCGGTGTCCTGGCGGAACAGGGTGAAGAAGTGCGCGCGCGACAGGCCGGCGGCCTGCGCGGCGTTGGTGAGGCAGTCCGGGTCGTCGAGGTGGTTCTGCAGGTAGTCGCAGGCACGGCGGATGCGGGCGTCGCGAAAGCCCTGGCGGACCTGCGCGCCGAGGCGGCGCAGCTGCTTCCATTGTGAGTAGTCCTCGATCAGTTCGATGAGGAAGTCGAACAGCAGGAATTCGATACGCTCGCGCGGCACTAGGCCGATGCTGCAGGCCTCGGCGATCAGATGGTCGGCCATCGCCCGGTTCTTGCTATTGAGTTCGATGCACGGCTGGGCGAAGAAGCCCGGGTGCGCGCTGAGCGAGAGCGACTGCTGCGCCTCGGCCAGCCAGGCCGGCTCGATGTAGAGCGCGAGGATCTGGGTCTGCTCGGCGCCGGGCTGGTAGTCGTAGTAGTGCGGCTGCCAGGCGTTGACGAGCACCGCGCAGCGATCGGTCAGCGGCACCTGGCGGCCGTTGACGTTGAAGAAGGTGTCCGCCCCGGAGGCCTTTACCAGCACATGGCACTCGTGGTGCGAGTGAGTGACCAGGGGGCGGTCCATGTCGAGCAAGGCGACCCGCCCGAATTTGCCGTGAAAGACGCGTTGTGCCGTGGACATCGCTAGCTCCTTGCGGGTCGGTGGGGGGAAGGAGCGGGCGCCGCGCGCCCGTTAAGGTCGGTGGGCCGGTCGACGTCCAGCAGGATGCCGGAATCCTCGACCTGCACCGCCCGGTAATGATCGGCATGGCGGCGGATGAGGCCCCGCGCGCCCTCGTCGCCGTCGAGTTCGCACAATGCCGGCCAGAAGGTGCGGCCGAACAGCACCGGGTGCCCGGGCCGGCCATCATGGCACGGTTGCACGATGCGTGCGGCATCGGCCTCGGCGATCAGCCGGGCGCAGGTGTCGGGGCGGACCCAGGGCATGTCGCCGAGCAGCACCGCCAGCGCTTCGGCCGGGTGCGTGGCGAGCGCCGCGACGCCGGCCGCCAGGCTGGCGCCGAGGCCGCGTTCGGCTTGCGGCGTGTGCAGCACCCGGACCCGTAGCGGCAGGCGCAGGTCGTCGATCCGGTCGCCGTCGCGCAGCACCAGCAACAGGTCGTCGAAGGCCGCCGCGGCGTTTTCCAGGCTTGCCTCCAGCAGCGTGCGGCCGTCGGCCATGCGCGCGCGGCGCTTGTCGGCGCCAAAGCGGCTGGCGCGTCCGGCGGCCAGCATCAGGCCCACCACCTTCGCTTCAGAGCTCATCACGGGCCTTGCCGTGGTAGACGCGCAGCACGTCGGCGACCACCGACAGGGCGATCTCGGCGGGTGCCTTGCTGCCGAGGTCGAGGCCGATGGGCATATGGATGCGGGCGATCTGCTCGGCCGACAGGCCGCCGACCCGTGCCAGGCGTTCGGCACGCCGTGCGGAGGTTTGCCGCGAACCCATGGCGCCGATGTAGAAGGCCGGCGTGCGCACCGCCTCCATCAGTGCGAGGTCGTCGATGCGCGGATCGTGGGTGAGGGCGACCACCGCGGTGGCCTCGTGGCAGTTGCCGGCGGCGATGAATTCCGACGGCAGCACCGGATGCCGGCGCACGCCCTCGAGCGGGCGCTGGTGCATCTCCTCGCGTGGGTCGCAGGCGATCACCTCGCAGCCGATGGCGCGGGCGAAGCTGGCGCAGTATTCGGCCACCGGCGAGAGCCCGGCGAGGATCAGCCGCAACGCCGGGCCGATGCGCAGGCGCACGCGTTCGTTCTCCACCTGCGCCACCGCGCCGCCGCGGTCGTCGACAGCCAGGGCGAAGGCGCCGGTGGTCAGGTCCAGTTCGCGCACCTGCCGGCGCTGGCCGAGCAGGGCGTCGTACAGGCCCTGCAGGTGGTCGGCCCAGGCCGCATCGGCGGCACGGTATTCCACCAGGACCTGGAGGATGCCGCCGCACGGCAGGCGCAGCCGCTGGCGCTCGTCGTCGCTCTCGCCGTAGCGGACGATCTGGGTCGGTGCGCGCAGTTCGCCGCGTGCCAGGCTGTCGAGGAAGGCCTCCTCGACGCAGCCGCCGGAGAGCGAGCCGACGTAGCGGCCGTCGGCCCGCGCCACCAGCATCGCGCCGGGGGCGCGCGGCGCCGAGCCGTAAGTGGAGAGCACGGTGCACAGCCAGACGGCGTGGCCTTCGCGGACCCACTGCAGGGCGGTTTCCACCACCTGAAGGTCGAGTTGGCGCATTGTCAGAATCCCCGTGACGGAGGCGGTCGCCGGTGGCGCCGCGCAAATCGGTTAACCTTCGAGCCCTCAGTCAGACGGGCCTGCACTTCATGACGCACCGACACTACCTCGAGACCGAAGCCGCCAGGCTCGAATATCAGCACCTGCGCCTGCCCCATTCGACCGGCCCGACCCTCGTCCTGTTGCACGAGGGGCTCGGCAGCCTCGACCTGTGGAAGGACTTCCCGGCCGAGCTGGCCGAGGCCTGCGGCGCGTCGGTGCTGGCCTACAGCCGGCAGGGCTACGGGCGCTCCAGCCCGGTGCCGCTGCCGCGTCCGCTCGATTACCTCGGCGTGGATGGCCCGGACGAGCTCGGTCGGGTGCTCGACGGCCTGGGGCTCGAACAGGTGGTACTGGTCGGCCACAGCGACGGCGCCTCCATCGCGCTCGCCTACGCGGCCCGACAGGACCCGCGCGTGCGCGGCGTGGTGGTGCTGGCGCCGCACGTGGACGTCGAGCAGGCCTGCGTCGAGGGCGTGCGCCGCACGGTCAAGGCGTACGCCCGTGGCGACTTGCGCGAACGGCTGCACGCCTACCATGGCGACAACCTCGAGGGTGCCTTCCGCGGCTGGAGCGAGACCTGGCTGAACCCGGCCTTCGCCGCCTGGAACCTCTATCCGGAATTGCCGCGCATCCAGGTGCCGCTGCTGGCGATCCAGGGGCGGGAGGACGAGTTCGCCACTGCGGCGCAGCTGGAGATCATCGCCCGGGAAGTCGCCGGGCCCTGCCGCACGATGCTGCTCGAGCACTGCCGGCACTTCCCACAGAACCAGGCGCGCCCGAGGGTGCTGGCGCTGGTCGCAGAATTCCTGGCGACGCTGCCCCGCTGAAGGCTGGCGCGGCCTGGGATGGCGGGTGGGGGGCGGGTGCATGAGGGTCAGCGCTCGCGGCTCATCGCCTCGACCTCGTCGAGGGTCGGCAGGTCTTCCGGCGTCTCGCGCCAGCGCCTGACCACGCCGAGCTCGATGTCGAACAGGTCGAGCACGCGGCCGAGGGTATGGTCGACCATCTCCGCCAGCGACGCCGGCCTGGCATAGAAGGCCGGCACCGGCGGGGCGATGATGGCGCCGAGTTCGGCCAGTTCGGTCATGGTGCGCAGGTGGTTCCGGTGCAGCGGCGTCTCGCGCACCATCAGCACCAGGCGCCGGCGTTCCTTGAGGATCACGTCGGCGGCGCGGGTCAGCAGGGTGGAGGTCACGCCGCTGGCGATCTCCGACATCGAGCGCACCGAGCAGGGCGCGACGATCATGCCCATGGTCTTGAACGAGCCGCTGGCGATGGCCGCGCCGATGTCCTGGTTGGAATAGCACACGGTGGCCATCGGCTTGAGCTGCGACCAGGACAGCCCGGTCTCGTGGGCCAGCGTGATCAGCGCCGACTTGGACACCACCAGGTGGGTCTCGATCGGCGTGTCGCGCAGCAGCTCCAGCAGGCGCACGCCGTAGATCGCGCCGGACGCGCCGGAAATGCCGATGACGAGCCGCTGCGGGCGGGGACTAGCTGAGTTCATGGTCTGCATCCTGGAGGGCGCCTTCCTTGTAGAAGTGGATGGCGTTGAGCGCGGTGGCCAGTGTCTTGCTGATGATGTCGATGAACAGGGTCGCCGCCGGGGTCAACGGGCGGCGGCTGTCGTGCACGCAGACCATGCGCCGGGTGATGCCCGGGGCGGCCAGCGGATAGGCGCGCAGCGCGCCTTCCTCGAGGCCGCGCTGCAGCACGGTGGCCGGCAGCACGCTGATCCAGTCGCTGCGGCGCAGGAAGCTCTCGATCACCGTGAGGTCGTCGAGCTCGAGGTGCGGTGCCAGCTCCAGGCCCTGGGCGGCCAGCGCCTGGTCGATGACCATGCGCAGGCCGTGGCGGCGCGACGGCAGCACCAGCTTGAGTTCGCCCAGCGCGGCGAGCGGCACCGGCGTCGGCATGCGCAGGCGGGTGGTGGCGCCGGTGGCCACCAGCAGCTCCTCGTCGAGGATGTCCATGCGGTGCAGGTGTTCCTGCTGGAAGCTCTGGTTGATCACCGCGAAGTCCAGCGCGCCGGACAGCACGCGGTCGATCAGGTCCTGGCTGTAGCCGTAGCTGACCTGCAGCTCGACGTCCGGGTGGTGTTCGACGAAGTAGGCCAGGGTGCTGGCCAGCGCCTGGTTGGCCGCCGAGGCGATCAGCCCGGCGTTGATCCGCCCGCCGATCTCGCCGCTGCGGTCGATCAGCGTCTGCCGTGCCTCGAGCAGCTCGCCGAGGATCGGCATGAACAGCCGGTAGGCCTGCACGCCAGCCTCGGTCGGCGTCATGCCCTTGGGCGTGCGCTCGAACAGCGGCTGGCCGAGTTCCTCTTCCAGTTTGGCGATCTGCATCGACAGGGCGGGCTGGACGATGTTCAGCCGCTGCGCCGCCTTGGTCACCGACCCTTCCTCGTACAGACAGGTGAAGTACTTCAGCTGGCGCAGTTCCATCTCAACCTCGTCGATGCCGGCCTACAGGGAGCCGACATTCTGGTAGACGTGCTTGAGCTCTGTAAAATCCAGCAGCGCGTCGTAGCCGTGCAGGCGGCCAAGGCCGCTCCTGCGGTAGCCGCCGGTTTCCGCCTCGGCGAACAGTTTGTTGTGGTCGTTGATCCACACGGTGCCGTTGCGCAGGGCCCGGGCCAGACGCAGCGCGCGGGCGCCGTCGCGGGTCCAGACGCTGGCCGAGAGGCCGAACTCGGTGTGGTTGGCGCGGCGCACGGCCTCGGCTTCGTCCTCGAAGGTTTCCAGCACCAGCAGCGGGCCGAAGATTTCTTCCTGGCAGAAGAAGGCGCCGCTGTCCTGATGGGCGATCAGCGTCGGCGCGAGGAAGGCGCCGCGTTCCAGCGCGCCGCCCGGGCGGCCGCCGGCCAGCAGCACCTCGTCGCAGCTGTCCTGCGCCTCGCGGATGCGCTGCTCGACCTGATCGCGGGATCGCTCGTCGATCAGCGGCCCCATCTGCGTGGCCGCCTCCAGGCCGTGGCCGAGGCGGATCTCCGCCAGCGCGGCGGCCAGCGCCTGCTTCATTTCCGCCGCGCGGCTGGCGTGTACCAGCACGCGGCGGGCGGCGGTGCACTGCTGGCCGGAGATGATGGTCGCGGCGGCGGCCAGCTTCGGCGCCACGGTGGCCACGTCGGCGTCCTCCAGCACCAGGCAGCAGGACTTGCCGCCGAGCTCCAGCGACAGCTTCTTCATGGTCGGCGCGGCGTCCTGCATGATCCGCGTGCCGGTGGCGGTGGAGCCGGTGAAGCTGAGCACGTCGACCTTCGGCGTTGCGACCAGGTAGGCGGCGCCGGCATGGCCGGTCTCGGCGAACAGGTTGACCACCCCGGGCGCGAGATCCGGCAGGTCCAGCAGTGGGGCGAGGAAGGCGGCGTTGAACAATACCGTCTGCGGCGCCGGCTTGACCACGCAGGTGCAGCCGGCGGCCAGCGCCGGGGCCAGCGCGCGCACCAGCAGCACCGCCGGGGCGTTCCAGGGAATGATCAGCCCGGCCACGCCGGCCGGTTCGCGCAGCATGGTCGAGAACTCGCCGGGCGCGACCTCCAGCACGTGGCCGGGGTTGTGCCGCGCGAGGCCGGCGTAATAGAGGATTTCCGAGATGGCGCCGCCGATCTCGCCGCGCGACTGCGCCAGCGCCTTGCCGTTCTCGCGGGTGAGCAGGCTCGCCAGTTCCTCCTGCCGGCTCTTCAGCGCGGCCGCCCAGTCCAGCATCAGCTGCTGGCGCAGGCGCGGATTCTGCGACCACTGCGGGTTCTCGAAGGCGCGCGCGGCGGCCTCCACCGCGGCGCGGGCCTGGGCTTCGCCGCCGTCGGCGAAGCGGCCGACGCATTCGCCATTGGCGGGGTCGAGGCTGTCGGCCCACTGGCTGTCGTCGCACCACTGCCCGTCGATGAAATGTCGTGCCTGCTGCATCTGATTCTCCTGTCCGGCAAAGCTGCTTGTGCTTGTTTTTCAGCCATGGGCGAGGGCGCCGTGCCCTTTGCCTGTTTGACCTGAGCGGGTGCGGCCCGGGGATGGCGCCTTGTGGGCCGGCCAGCTCGGGGCTGCCTGGACGCCTGGGCGTCGAGAGAAGACGGGCCCCTCCGGTTGACCGTCGGGCCCGTTCGCGAAACGCGCGCCGCAATACGCCGCGCGTCCGTCGCCGGTCAGCCGTTGTGCGGCTGGCCGAACAGTCGCTGCCAGTCCGCGCCGGCCGGATGGGCGACCGCGGCGAGGTCGACCTCGGTCTCGCCCGGCACGCGGATGCGCTTGAAGCGCATCGGCGGGGCCGCCAGCGGCACCGTGGCGTCGAAGCCCATCTTCGAGCCGACCCCGTCGCGGGTGGAAGGATCGAGCTTGGAGCCCTGGGACTCGTGGACCAGCACCAGGTCGCGGTCGGCCTGGAAGCGGGTGGCCACCGCCCACTCCACCTCGGTGGGGTTGTGGATGTCGACGTCGGTGTCCACCACCACCACGTGCTTGATGTCGTAATGGCCGCCGAGCGCGCCGAGGATGACGTTCTTCGCCTCGCCCTCGGAGCGCTTGTCGATCTGCACGTACAGGTGGTAGCGGCACACGCCGCCGCGGGCCAGGTGCACGTCGCGCACGCTGGGGAAGCTGCGGCGCAGGTGCGCGAGCATGGTCGCCTCGCGCGGAATGCCGCCGAGCAGCAGGTGCTCCAGGCCGCCGCCGACGATGGTGTGGAACAGCGGCGCCTGGCGGTGGGTGACGGCGTCCACCTCGATCACGTGGCGTTCGGCGCGCTCGCCGTAGTACTGCGGAAATTCGCCGAACGGCCCTTCTTCCTCGCGCGCATTGGCCAGCAGGCGGCCCTCGACCACGATCTCGGCATCGGCCGGTACGCGGATGCGGTTGGTCACGCACTGCACCACCTTGAGCGGCTGGCCATGCAGCGCACCGGCGATCTCCAGTTCATCGTGGTCGATCGGCACGATGGCCTGCGAGGCCATCAGCGTCAGCGGGTCGCAACCGACCACCACGGCGACTTCCAGGTCCTCGTTCTCGCGTTCGGTCTCCTGGAAGAAGGCCAGCGCGTGGCGCGGCAGCAGCAGCGCGCCGAGGCGGTTGCGGTCGCTGACCTGCAGGCGGTGGATGGAGACGTTCTGCACGCCGGTGCGCGGGTTGCGGGTGATCAGCAGGCCGGCGGTGATGTAGGGGCCGCTGTCATGCTCGTTGTGCGTGGGGATGGGCAGCTGGGCGAGCAGGTCGACGTCGCGGTGGACCACCTGCTGGCAGGGCGCGTCGGTGACGTCCTGCGACGGCAGGGGGTTGAGGCTGGCGTGTTCGAAGCGCGCCAGCACCTGGCTCGGTTCGACGCCCATGGCCTCGGCCATCCACTGGCGGTCCGACAGCAGGCCGGAGATCACCGGGATGTCGTGGCCGCCCGGTTTCAGGAAGAGGGACGCGCTGTGGCCGTCCAGGCGGTTGGCGATGGCCGCGACGCCGAAGCGCAGGTCGGTCCCGGCACGCACGATGCTCAGCCGCCGGGTTTGCTGCAGATGATCCAGCCAGCCACGCAGGCTGGCGCCGAGCGGCAGGGTGGGGGACGCGGATTCGGCCGAGGGCGAATGCTGGGGCAGCATGGCGGTACTCTCTCGTGATTATTGTTTTGGCCATGCTAGAAGCGTCGCGAAAGCCTGCCTATTAAGGTTTTCTGATGCGCGCCATCAGTGCTGGCGATGCCCCGCCGGATAGCGCTGTAGAGCCGTTCCGCCTCGGACGACAGCAGAGGTCCTGCGGCTTATGACGACCGCAGGCGATATCCCCTCGGGCGCGGGGCGATTCGAAGGGATTCGGTTCCGGAGTGGTTTTTTTCGCGGTCTTGACCGCGAAGGGGTGCATGTCGCGACGAGCCCGATGGCTGCTCGCGCCAGGCCAGGGTGCCGCTGCCAAATAGGCAGCCACACCGGCGCGCATGGCGCCTTTCGCGTCGGTCAGGGCCGCAGGATTGCCGGGTCGATCAGCACCTCGATGAGGAAGGGCCGGTCGGCCGCCAGGGCCTGCTCGAAGGCTTCGGCGAACTGCTCGGTGCGTTCGACCCGCGCGGCGCCGGCACCGTAGGCGCGGGCCAGGGCGACCATGTCCGGGTTGACCAGGTCGGTGCCGTAGCGGCGGCCGGGGTAGTGCTTGTCCTGGTGCATGCGGATCGAGCCGTAGGAGCCGTTGTTGACCACCACCACGATGACGTTGGCGCCGTACTGCACGGCGGTGGCCAGCTCCTGGCAGGTCATCTGGAAGCAGCCGTCGCCGGCGAAGCACACCGCCGGGCGCGCGGGCTGGGCGAGCTTGGCGGCGATCGCCGCGGGCAGGCCGTAGCCCATCGAGCCGGAGGTGGGCGCCAGTTGGCTGCCCCAGTCGCGGTACGGATAGAAACGGTGCACCCAGAGCGTGTAGTTGCCGGCGCCGTTGCTGATCACCGCGTCGGCCGGCAGGCGACGGCCGAGCCAGGCGACGATCTCGCCGAGCTGCAGCGGGCCCGGCAGCTCGGTCGGCTGCTGCCAGGCCTGGCGGGTCTCGCGGGCTCGCGTCAGCCATTGCTGGCGCTCGCCGGAGAGGTTCGACGGCGCCGGCAGTCCGGCGGCGGCCTCGGCGAAGTTCGCCACCGAGGCGCACAGGGCCAGGTCCGGCAGGTACACGCGGCCGGGTTCCTGCGGGTCCGGGTGGACGTGCACCAGCCGCTGGCGCGCCTGCGGCGCCTCGACCAGCTCGTAGTGGCGGGTGGTGATGTCGCCCAGGCGGGTGCCGACCGCGATCAGCAGGTCGGCTTCCTGGATCATCGCGGCGAGCCCGGAGTTCATGCCCAGGCCGGCGTCGCCGGCGTAGTTCGGATGATCGTTGTCGAAGCGGTCCTGGCGGCGGAAGGACGTAGCCACCGGCAGGCCCTGGGCTTCGGCGAAGGCCTGCAGTTGCTGCCGGCACTCGGAGCTCCAGCCGGAGCCGCCGAAGATCGCCAGTGGCCGCCGGGCCTCGGCCAGCAGTTGTCGCAGGCGCTCCAGTGCGGCCGGCGCGGGATAGCCCTGGTTGATCGCCGCCGGGCCGAGTTCAACTGGCTCGACGCGCTCGTACAGCAGGTCCTCCGGTAGCCCGAGCACCACCGGGCCCTGGCGTCCGGAGCGGGCGGTGGTGAAGGCGCGGGAGAGGTATTCGGGCAGGCGCGTGGCGTCCTGGATGTCGGTGGCCCACTTGGCCACCGAGCCGAACAGCGCGCCGACGTCGATTTCCTGCCAGGCCTCGCGCTCGCGCATGGCGCGTGGCACCTGGCCGACGAACACCAGCAGCGGCGTGGAGTCCTGCGCCGCCACGTGCAGGCCGGCCAGTGCGTTGGCGCTGCCGGGTCCGCGGGTGACGAAGCACACGCCCGGGCGTCCGGTGGTCTTGGCGTAGGCTTCGGCCATCATCGATGCCCCGCCTTCCTGGCGGCACACCACCAGGGCGATGTCGGGGGCATCGTGCAGCGCGTCGAGCACCGGCAGGAAGCTTTCGCCGGGCACCGTGAAAACGCGGTCCACGCCGTTGCGCCTGAGCAGTTCGACGATGGCCTGGCCGCCATCGGGTCGGTTGTCGGCTGTCATCTGGTCCTCGCTGAGTTCGGCGGAAAAGCCGCGCGGAACCGCATGGCCGCGCGGCAGGGGGCATTACTTGAGCAGTCCCACTTCACGGTAGTACTTCTCGGCGCCCGGGTGCAGCGGAGCGGCGAGGTTGGCCGGGTCGACCGAGCCCTCGGCGGTCCAGCCCTTCATCGAGCCGAACGAGCGCTGCAGGGATTCGCGGCCTTCCATGACCGCCTTGGTGATGGCGTAGGCCTCTTGTTCCGGAACCAGCTCGTTGGCGTACAGCGAGGTGGCGAAGCCGACGCCCTGGACCGGCTTGTCCTGCTTCTCGAACATGCCGGCCGGCATGGTGGCGCGGACGAAGCCGAACTTCTCCAGGTGGCTGACGGCCTCGTCGCTGAGGTCGAGGAAGCGCTGCCCGGGGGTGATCGACAGCTGCGCGGTGTTCGGGTGGCCGGCGGTGGTGATGCCGATGATCATGTCGATCTGCCGGTCGCCGAACTGGTCCTGCAGGATGCTCAGGCTCGACTTGCTGATGCTGCCGCCGAAGGATTCGATCGCCTCGTAGCTCAGGCCGTTGGCCTCGAGGATCAGCTTGGCGATGTATTCGTTGAGGCTGCCCTGCGGGCCGGTGCCGATGCGCACCGCCAGTTTCTTCTCGCGAATGTCGGCGAGCGACTGGATCGGGCTGTCGTTCTGCACGGTGATGCGCTGGTAGTACTGGTCGAGGCCGCCGACCAGGCCGCGGACGCTTTCTATCTTTTTCTTGAACGGGCCGAACGGCTGCTGGGCCCAGGCCGCCACCGGCGGGAAGATCAGGCCGATGTCGGCGCGCCGGGCGGCCAGCAGCTGGGTGTTGGCGATGGCCATGGGGGTGCCCTGAATGTCCACCGTCGAGCCGGCCGGCAGACGCTCGAGCATCTCGCCACGCAGGGCGCCGGCATAGGCATACCAGGTGGTGCCGGTCGGCCCGGCGGCGAACTTGACCTTCACCGGGTCAGCGGCGAGCGCGCTGCCGCACAATCCGATGGCTCCCAGCAGCGCGATCGCCGCGTGTTTCTTCAGTGACTTGATCATCTTCTTGTTCTCCTTGGTTGAATTCGGCAGTGGGCGGCCGTCAGGCGCCCGGCTCCAGTACACAGTTGGCCTGTGTGGCCCTGGCCTTGCGGTTCTGCCAGGCCCAGATCGCGCAGAACAGCAGCAGGCCGCCTATCGAGGCCTTGATGACCGGCGCGATCAGCAGCGCCGCGGCGACGAACAGCAGCGCTGTTTCGAGCAGCGAGTTGCGGGCGCGCAGGTAGCCCGCCACGCAACCGGCCAGGGCGTAGCAGCCGATCACCGCGGTGACCACCGCTGGAACGATGGCCTGCCACTCGCCCTGCAGCAGCAGCGCGGGGCTGAAGACGAAGGCGAAGGCGACGAGGAAGCCGGCCAGGCTGTAGCGGAACGCCACCCAGCCGGTTTTCCACACGTTGGCCTTGGCGATGCCGCCAGCGACGAAGGCGGCCAGCGCCACCGGCGGCGTGACCATCGACAGGGCGGCGAAATAGAGCACGAAGAAGTGCGCTGACAGGGCCGGCACGCCCAGCTTGTCCAGCGCCGGGATGGCGAGGATGGCGCCCATGATGTAGGCGGCGGTGGTCGGCATGCCCATGCCCATCACGATGACCATGAACATCACCAGCAGCAGCGCCGGGATCAGCATGCCGCCGGACAGCGCGGCGACGAAGGTGCCGAAGGTCAGGCCGAGGTTGGTGACCGAGGCGATGCCGACCACGATGCCGGCACCGGCGCAGGGAATCGCCACGGCGATGGCGCCGCGCGCGCCGGAATCCAGCGCCTGCAGCGAGTCGCTGACCACCGAACCGGCGGCCTTCAGCACGCCGTTGCCGCCTTCGGCGCGAAAGCCTTCCCAGGCCCGGGTGCAGAGGCCGAACACCAGGGTGATCCAGATGGCCTGCAGCGTCGCCGAGCTCAGCGCGCGGCCGGCCATGATCTGGTACACCAGCACGAACACCGGGATCAGCAGGTACAGGCGCTTGAGCACGCTGTTCCAGTTCGTGCCCAGTTCCGAGCGCTTCAGCCCGGCCAAGCCCTTGCGGCGCGCCAGCAGATCGACCACGAAGTACAGCGCGACGTAGAACAGCAGCGCCGGAATCAGCGCGGCGATCGCCACCTCCGCATAGGGAATGCCCATGAACTGCGCGATCAGGAAGGCCGCCGCGCCCATCACCGGCGGCATGATCTGGCCGCCGGTGGAGGAAGTCGCCTCTACCGCCGCGGCTTCCTCGGCGCTCATGCCGGACTTCTTCATCGCCGGGATGGTGAACATGCCCATCACCGCGGCGTTGGCCGTGGCGCTGCCGCTGACCGAGCCGAACAGCGTGGAGGAGACGATCGAGACCTTGGCCATGCCGCCACGAAAGCGTCCCACCAGCAGCACCGACAGATCCATGAACAGCTGGCCGCCGCCGAACAGCTGGAGGAAGGCGCCGAACAGCAGGAAGTAGAAGACCTGGTTGTAGGACACGATGCTGGGAATGCCGAACACGCCCTCGTTCTGCATCGTCTGCATGTCGAGGAAGGTCTCGAAGAACAGCCGGCTCGGCTCGCCGTCGTGGCCGATGAGCCCCAGCATCGGGATGTCGCGCAGTTGCGGGCCGATGAACTGGTAGACCAGGAACACCAGGATCACCACGGTCAGGCCCATGCCCAGCGCCCGGCGCACGGACTCGATCACCAGCAGGATGACCGCGATACCGACCACCATGTCCAGGGTGGTGAGCGGGTCGACCATGGCGATGCGCATGTTCAGCATCTCGCCGCTGCGCAGGTAGTGCAGCGCGATGGCGACCGCCACGGCGGCGAGCAGGTAGTCCGAAAGGCGCGCCACGGTGAAGCGGCCGACATCGCCCTTGCGCAGCGGATGGGTGATGAAGGTCAGCACGACGCCGAACATGATGTGGATCGGCACCGCGACGATCAGGTCCAGCGGTGTGCCGTAGACCATGTAGATCTGGAAGGCCGCCCAGCAGAGCGCGACGATCGAGGCGGGGTTGGCGAGATTTTTCATGATTGTCTGCCGTATCGGGTGGTGGCCGAGGCCGGAGGCGCGAAGCTTCGCTGCACGGGGTCCGTGCAGGGCATGGCTGTCAGGCGTCTTCGGCGGGACGGGTGCGCGCGGCGGGCGCCCGTGGGCGCGGAGGTTCCACCGGCGGGGCGATGGTGGCAGGGCCGGGGAGGCACCCACGGAGAAGATGGGTAGGCATGGCGATTCACCGTTGTTGTTTTTGTCGGTAGCGTGCCGGTCCGGTGGATGTCTCCGGACCGGGTGCTTCGGCTTCATCTTATGGGGCTGCCGGAGCACCTGGCCATTAACGAATTTTGATACGCGCCATCAGGCGCAGCTCTAGCCGCAAACGCGCTAGCGCTTGATCTCGCCGAGCAGCCAGGACACCGCGACGCCCGACAGCAGCGCCCAGAACGGCGAGCTGATGCCCAGCAGGGTGAACTGGCTCATCGCGACCGCCAGCGCCACGAAGGCGCCGATCTGGCAGGCGCCGCCCTTCTGGAACGCCTGCTGCAGCGAGCCGAGCAGCACGCCGATCATCGCCAGCCCGGCGATGACCACGATCAGCGCCTTGGGAAACGCCAGGATGAAGGGCACCGCCAATCCGGCGAACAGGCCGAACAGGGCGAACAGCACGCCGTTGACCAGCGCCGCGCCGTAGCGCAGCCGCGGATCGTCGCCGGCCTGCTCCGACGAGCAGATGGCGGTCATCGGTCCGGCGATGTTGGCGTTGTGGCCGCCCAGCAGGCCCGCCAGGGTGCCGCCGATGCCGCTGATGATGGTCATCGCGTTGATCGGCGGGCGATACCCCTCGGCCATCAGCACGCCGGTGGCCTGGGCGTTTTCCGCCCCGATCACCAGCGCCGTGAGCGGGATGGTGATGGCCAGGAAGGCGTCGATGGAAAAGCTGGGCGCGGTGAGGGTCGGCATCACCCAGGCGATGTTCACGTTGGCCGGCTGCAACTGCCCGAGGGCGAAGGCCATCGCCAACCCGACGACGCCGGCGACCAGCACCGGCGGCACCGAGCGCGAGAAGCGGGTGACCAGGAAGAAACTCAGGGCGGCGGCCCCGGCGATCAGCGGCGCGCTGACGATGGCATCCACCGAGCCGGTGGCGAAGCGGATCATCGCCCCGGCGATCATCGCCATCACGATCGGCATCGGCAGCCAGCGCATCAGCCGGCCGATCAGCCCGGTGATGCCGAGCACGAAGACCAGCACGCCGCTCATGATGAAGGCGCCGACCGCGTCGCTGAACGGGATGACGGTGAGCGACGCCGACAGGATCGCGGCGCCGGGGATGGTGTAGGCGCCGCAGATCGGCTGCCGGTAGCGCAACGCCAGGAACAGGCTGATGAGCCCGCCGAGGACGTAGATGGCGAACAGCCAGGCCACCGTCTGCGCGTTGCTCAGGCGGCCGGCCTCGGCGGCATTGATCACCACCAGCGCCGGGCCGGTGCAGCCGAACAGGGCGGCGACCACCCCGGCGCTGATGGATTTGGAGTTGAGTGCACGGCGCAGCGAGGGCTCGCCGGCGGCAGGCGGGATGTCGACTGCCGGATGGGACAGGTTCTGGGTCATGGCAACGCCTTCGCTTGTTGTTGTTTGCGTCCGGTCGTTCGCCGAATGCCGCCCCGTGGGCGGCACGCGTGCAGGGTGCGGCTCAGGCGCCGCGCAACTCACTCCCCACGGAAGACGGCGGGCCGCTTGGCGTGGAACGCCTCGACCCCTTCCTTGAAGTCGGCCGAGCTGCGCAGGCGGCTGTAGCAGTGGCCTTCCATCTCGATGGCGACCTTCAGCGGGGCGTCCTCGTTGTCGTTGATCAGCTTCTTCGCGGTGCGCTGGGCCAGCGGCGAGAAGCGGCGCAGTTCGTCCACCAGCGCATCGACCGTGCTTTCCAGCTCGGCATCCGGCACGCATTCGGTGACGAAGCCCCAGTCGTAGGCCTGCTGGCCGGTGACGCGCTTGGCGCGCATGACCATGTGCTTGGTGCGGGCGATGCCGATCATTTTCTGCAGGCGCGCCGAGCCGCCGGAGCCGGGGATCTGCCCGAGGTTCTGCTCCGGCAGCGCGTAGCGCGCGGTTTCCGAGGCGATGCGGAAGTCGCAGGCCAGCGACAGCTCGAAGCCGACGCCGAAGGTGTAGCCGCGGTTGGCGGCGATCACCGGCTTGCTGCAGCGCTCGGGTGCGGCCACGTTCCAGGCCAGCTTGGAGACGTGTTCCGGCGAGGCCTCGAGGAAGCCCTTGATGTCGCCGCCGCTGGAGAAGTGCTCGCCCCGGGCGCGCAGCACGATCACGCGCACGCCGGGGTGGGCGTCCAGCGCCTCGAACACCTGGCGCAGCGTTTCGCGCTGGCTCATGGCGATGACGTTGTACGGCGGGCGGCCGAGGATGATGTCGGCGCGTTCGCGGGCGGTATCGACCTCGACGGTGAAACCGTCGAATTCGTTGTCCAGAAACTGCTCGGGCGTAGTGGTGTTCATGGTCTTTCCTCTTGTTGATCGGGGGTCAGCTGGCAGCCTTGAGCTCGCCGCCGTACTGGGCCACCAGCACGCGGCGCAGGATCTTGCCGACCGGGGATTTGGGAATCTGCTCGATGAATTCGTAGCGGCGCGGGCGCTTGAAGCGGGCCAGGCCCGAGGCGACGCAGTGGGCGTCGAGTTCTTCTTCGCCGACGGGGTAGCGCAGCTTGATGAAAGCGGCGATCAGCTTGCCCCACTGCTCGTCGGGCAGGCCGACCACGGCGACTTCCTCGACCGCGGGATGCAGCGACAGGGCGTTCTCGATCTCCGCCGGGCTGACGTTCTCGCCGCCGGTGATGATCAGGTCGTCGACCCGACCGGTGACGAAGAGGTCGCCCTCCTCATCGAAATAGCCGGTGTCGCCGGTGAAGTACCAGCCTTCGCGCAGCGACTTGGCGTCCGAGTCCGGGCGCTTCCAGTAGCCTTCGAAGGCTTCGTCGCTGGCCAGGTCGGCGATGATCTGGCCTTCCTCGTTGGGCCTGGCGAGCTGCGTCGGCGACTGGGCGTCGAGCGTTACCACGCGAATCCGCTGGTTCAGCGCGCAGCGGCCGGAGGAGCCGGGCTTGCGCGCGGCGCTCTGGTCGATGGTGAAGGTGTAGATCTCCGAGCTGCCGTAGTGGTTGACGAACAGTTCGGGGCGGAAGGCGGCCTCCACCCGGCGCATCAGGCCGTCGCTCATGGGCGCGCCGGCGAAGCCGATCTTGCGCACGCTGGCGACCCGCCCGGGGCTGAACGCCGGGTGCTCGATGAGCATGTGGTAGAGCGTCGGCACCAGGTAGAGATTGCTGATCTTCTCGCGCTCGATGGCGTCCAGCGTCGCCTCCACGTCGAACTTCGGCACACAGACGAAGTGGCCGTCGATCAGCGTCATCGACAGCAGCGAGCGCACGCCCATGGTGTGGTACAGCGGCATCACGCCGAGGGTGCATTCCTCGTGGCCGTAGAGGTTCTGCGCCACGTGCGCCACCGCCGCCGCGCGCTCGGCGCGGTGCCGGCGCGGCACGCCCTTGGGCCGGCTGGTGGTGCCGGAGGTGTAGAGCATCAGCGACCAGTCCTCGGGGCCGGCGCGCAGGATGGTCTCGCCCGGCGCCTCGGCGCACAGCTGCTCGAAGCTCAGCGCGCCTTCGACAGATGACTGGCCGACGCTGACGCAGGGCACCTGCAGCCGGCCGCAGGCATTCACCGCCTCGGCGCAGGAATCGTCGTGCACCAGCGCGCGGGCGTCCGCGTCGGCCAGGCACCAGTTCAGGTCGTCGGTGGTGCAGCGCCAGTTCAGCGGGGTCATGACGATGCCGCTGAACTGGCAGGCCCAGTGCAGCGTCGCCATCTGCCAGCGGTTCTGCATCACCGCCACCAGGTGGTCGCCCTTGCCGAGGCCGAGGCGTTCGAGCCCATGGGCGGCGCGCTGGATGTCGGCGAACCACTGCTCGTAGGTCTTCTTCAGCGCACCGTCGCTGATCGCCACCGCCCCCGGGCGGCGTTCGACCGCGGCGAGAAAGCTGCGTCCTAAATCAAACATGGGTGTTCTCCAAGGCTTCTTGTTGTTGTGGGGCTTGCTGTTGGGCGCCGCGCTGGCGCGCCACTTCGAGGACCGCCTGGACCATGCCGGTGTACCCGGTGCAGCGGCACAGGTGGCCGGACAGCATGTCGCGCACCTGGACCTCGTCGGGCTCGGGCACGCGCTCGAGGAATTCCACGCAGGACATCAGGATGCCGCTGGTGCAGAAGCCGCACTGCAGCGCGTGATGGCGGGCGAAGGCCTGCTGCAGGTCGTTCATCACCTCGTCGCGGGCCAGCGACTCGACGGTGTCGATGCGTCGCTCATGGGCCTGCACCGCGAGCATCAGGCACGAGCGCGAGGCGACACCGTCCACCAGCACCGTGCAGGCGCCGCAGACGCCATGCTCGCAGCCGACGTGCACGCCGGTGGCGCCGAGTTCGTGGCGCAGGAAGTCGCACAGCTGCATGCGCGGCTCGGCATGCCCCTGGCGCGTGCGCCCGTTGAGTTGCAGACGGACGGGAAAACGTTGGTCAGCTGGCGCGCGCATGGTCCTGTTCCTCGATCAGTTGCCGGCCGAGCTCGCGCACCAGGTGACGCCGGTACGCCGCGCTGGCGTGTACGTCGTCCTGTGCGCCGAGTGACCAGGCGAAAGCGTTGAGTGCGTCCGGCAGTTCCGCGCCGCGCGGCAGGCGGCGCAGCACCGGGCGGTCGGAGACGCCGCCGATGCCGAGCTCGACCGCGTCGTCGCGGATGCAGGCGGCCAGCGCCACCAGGGCGAAGTCGCCGTGGCGCATGGCCACTTCGCGGAAGCGATAGCGCACTGCCGGGTCGGCCAGCGGGAAGTGCACCGCGCTGACCAGCTCGTCCGGGCGCCGCGCGGTGGTCAGTACGCCCTGGAAGAACTCCGCCGCCGGCACTTCGCGGCGCTTGCCCTTGAGCGATTCGAGCACCACGCGCCCGCCGAGGGTGACCAGGCACAGCGGGATCTCGGCGCTGGGGTCGGCGTGCGCCACCGAGCCGCAGACGGTGCCGCGGTTGCGCGTCTGGAAGTGGCCGATCCAGGGCAGCGCGCGGGCCAGCAGCGGCACCTCGTCGGCCAGGCTGGCGCGGTCCATCAGCTCGACCTGGCGCACGGCGGCGCCGACGATCAGATGGCCGCGCTCGACCTCGAGGCGGTGCAGGTCCCCGGCGTGGTTGATGTCGACCAACACCCTGGGCTGTGCCAGGCGCATGTTCAGCACCGCCATCAGCGACTGGCCGCCGGCGATGATGCGCGCCTGCTCGCCGTGCTCGGCGAGGATCTCCAGCGCCTCGCGCTTGCTGGCGACGCGCACGTAATCGAATGGGGCCGGTTTCATTGCGCACCTCCCTTGCCGAACAGACCGAGCAGGCGCTGCCACAGCCCGGTATGCACCGGCGCGCCGGTCAGGCGCTGCGCCAGGCGGGTGAAGATCTGCCCGATGATCACCTTCGAGGCGCTTTGCAGCATGCGCCCGCCGACCGCGGCGACCTTGCCGCTGACCGCGGCGTCGTAGACGTATTCGAGGCGGGTGTGGCCGTTGTCCAGCTCGACGAAGCGCACCCGCGCGCTGCCGGTGGCCGAGCCCATCGGGCTGTTGCCGGAACCCGACAGCTTCAGCGAGCGCGGAGGGTCGAGGTCGGTCAGGCCGACCCGGGCGGCGAAGCGCGCGCGGATCATGCCGACCCCTACGGTGACGTCGGCGCGGTAGTGGTTCTCGCTCTCCAGTTCCAGCGCGTGGCAGCCAGGGATGATCGCCTTCAGCGTTTCCGGGTCGAGCAGGGCGTCGTAGACCTGCTGCGGCGAGGCGGGGATCTCCACCGCGTCCTCGGCCTGCAGGCTGGAGCCGCCAGCCACCCGGGGTGCGTCGAGCACCATGCCCTCGGGGGCCGGCGGCTCGTCGATGCCGATCATCGTGCGCACCCGCGACGGCGTCAGCGGCAGGCGGATGTCCGAGCGGCCGAGGGCATCGGCCACCGCGTTGGCGATGCACACCGGGGTGCTCATGTTGTTGCCCTCGCCGACGCCCTTGGCGCCCAGCGGGGTGAACGGGGAGGGCGTCTCCATGTGCAGGATCACCGGCTCCACCGCTTCCGGCGCGGTCGGCACCAGGTAGTCGGCGAAGGTGCCGGAGAGGAAGCTGCCGTCGTTGGCGTAGGCGAATTCCTCCATCAGCGCCACGCCCAGGGCCTGGGTGAAGCCGCCGCGGATCTGCCCGTCGACCAGCATCGGGTTGAGGATGCGCCCGGCGTCGTGGCAGGTGACGTAGCGGTCGATGTGCACCTCGCCGGTGACCCGGTCGATCTCCACCGCGCAGATATCGAAGATGAAGCCGTAGCACAGCGAGCTGTTGATGCAGTCCTCGTCGCTCGGCGCGGTCAGTTGCGGCGGGCTCCAGAAGGCGGTCTCGCGCAGGCCGCCGAGCTCGCCTTCGGGCAGCAGGCCGGGCGACCAGTGGGTGGCGCCGGCGATGCGGTGGAACGGCTGGCTCGGCCCGCCCTCGACGAACACCTTGCCGCTGGCGAAGCGCACGTCCTCGGCCTGCACCTGCCACATGGCGGCGGCGATGCCGGCCATGCGCTCGCGGATGCGCATCGCGGCGTTGTAGACCGAGCCGGCCACGGCGCCGGCGAAACGGCTGGAATAGTTGCCCGAGGCGATCGACCAGGCGTCCTTGCCGGTGTCCAGCTCGACGTTGACGCTGATGCCGTCGAGCGCCACGCCGAGCACCTCGGCGACGATCTGCGCCACCACGGTCTGGTGGCCCTGGCCCTGCGGCGTGGAGGAAACGTGCACCGAGACGTCGCCGAGCGGGCCGACGCTGACGGTGGCGGTGCTCACCGCGCCGTTCTTCGGCCCGGCCTTGCGCCGCTCCTCGGGTGTCATCGCGGTGGTGATGTAGCCCATGTTGGAGATCGACGGTTCCACCGCCGCGGTGTAGCCGATGCCGTAGAGCCGGCCCTCGGCGCGCGCCTGCTCGCGGCGGCGCAGCAGCTCGTCGAGGCCGCCGTCGCGCACCGCCAGTTCGATCGCCGCCGGGTAGTCGCCGGAATCGAGCAGCGCGCCGGCGGCGGCGCGGTAGGGGAAGGCGCCGGTCGGCACCAGGTTGCGGCGGATCACCTCGAGCGGGTCGAGGTCCAGCTCGACGGCGACCTGGTGCATCAGCCGCTCCAGGGCGAAGTACACCTGGCCCCCGCCGAAGCCGCGGTTCAGCCCGCTCGGCACCTTGTTGGTCAGTACCACGCGGTTGCGCACCAGCAGGTTGCGGATCGCGTAGGCGCCGGTGAGGTTGCCGTGCATGCGATAGAAGGTGGCCGGCTCGGGGGCGCGCAGGTAGCCGCCGCAGTCGTCGATCTGGTCGTATCTGAGCGCCAGCACGCGGCCGTCGGCTTCCACCGCCGCCTCGATCTCGCAGACCCGGTTGGTGGCGCTGGAGGAGGCCTGCAGGTGTTCGAGGCGGTCCTCGACCCACTTCACCGGGGCGCCGACCTTTCGCGCCGCGAGGCCCATGAGCACGATGTAGGGGAACACGCCCTGCTTGATGCCGAAGCTGCCGCCCGAATCCGGCGGGGTACGCAGGCGCAGGCGGTTGCCGGGCACGTTCAGCGCCCGCGACATGACCGAATGCAGCGCGTAGGGGCCCTGGAAGTTGGAAAGCACCTCGTAGGTGCCGGTGGCCGGCTGGTACTGGCCGAGCACCACGTAGCACTCGATCGGGGTGCAGGAGTTGCGTGGGTAGTGGACCTTGATCGCCACCCGCCGCGCGGCCTTGGCGAAGGCCTCCTCGGGCTCGCCGTAGCGGAAGTGCCGCTCGTTGACCACGTTGCTGCCGACCGCCTCGTGCAGCACCGGCGCGTCCTCGGCGGTGGCCGCTTCCGGATCGACGATCGCCGGCAGCGGCTCGTATTCCACCTTCACCGCGTCCAGCGCGTCCTCGGCCAGGTAGCGGTCGTCGGCGATCACCACGCAGACTGGCTCGCCGACGTAGCGGACCTTGTCCACCGCCAGGCACCAGTGCTCCATCGGCGCGCGCACGCCGACCGGGAAGGGATTGGCCCAGCGCTTGACGTCCTCGCCGGTGAGCACGCCGTGCACCCCGGGCATGGTCAGGGCGGCGGAGGCGTCGACGGAGATGACACGGGCATGCGCATGGGGCGAACGGACGATGGCGGCATGCAGGGTGCCGGGTGGCGTGGCCACGTCGTCGGCGTAGCGGCCGAGCCCGCGCAGCAGGGCGGCGTCCTCGACGCGGGCCTGGCGCCGCCCGATGTGGCCGGTAGCGGCCTCGGCAGTGCTCTGGTGCATGTTCATTTTGTGAACTCTTGTTTTTATGCATGAAGCGATGCCCCCGATTCTCTGCATTTGCCTGGCGCGCCGCCTTGCCCCGGGCTACGAGGTTCTGCGCTGGAGTCGGGAAATTTGCCCTGGAGTCTGATTGCGGTGGATGGAGGGATCGCCCGCCAGGTGTCGGCCGCTCGATGACGTCCGACGACCGCTGCAGGCAACCTGTCGCGGCGGTGCTTTGGTTGTGGGGCTAATAAATGCCGCTATCGAGCCGATAGCGTGAACGGAGTCGCTTACAGTGGTCCTTTGGTTGTGGTAATGGCAAAATGCCTGTTTTTTGAGCACTACGCTGCTGCCCGTCATCGCGGGTCACCTGTGGCGTCCTGATCCTTTCCGGATTCCGTTCTTCGCATTACAGGTCGACCCATGCTTCCCGGCAGCTACAACCTCGTTCTGGTGTTCTTTTCTTTCGTGGTGGCCGCGCTGGCGGCCTACACGGCGCTGGACATGGCCGCGCGGGTCACTTCGACGTCGGGGCGCGCCGCTCGCCTGTGGCTCGTCGGCGGGGCCTTCTCCATGGGCCTGGGCATCTGGTCGATGCACTTCATCGGCATGCTCGCCTTCAGCCTGCCGATCCCGCTGGGTTACGACCTGGGCATCACTGTCGGCTCGCTGCTGATCGCCATCGCTTCCTCGATGCTCGCGCTCTGGCTGGTCTGCCAGCCTGCACTGCCCTGGGGGCGGCTGGCCCTCGGGGCGCTGCTGATCGGTGGTGGCATCGCCGCGATGCACTACAGCGGCATGGCCGCCCTGCGCATGCAGCCGGGCATCATCTATGACCGTGCCTGGTTCGTCGCTTCGGTGCTGGTGGCGGTCGCGGCCTCGGCCGCCGCGCTGTGGCTGGCGTTCCGCCTGCGCGGCGGCACCACCCGGGTACGCCTCTGGCGCATCGCCGCGGCGATGGTCATGGGCCTGGCGATCGTCGGCATGCATTACACCGGCATGGCCGCGGCGAGCTTTCCGGACGACAGCTGGTGCGGCGCGGCGGGCGTCGGGGTGGACACCCATTGGCTGGCGCTGCTGGTGATCGTGGTGACCATGGCGGTGCTGGGCATCACCCTGGTGGTGTCGGTGCTCGATGCCCGCCTCCAGTCGCGTACCTCGACGCTGGCGAGCTCACTGGAGAAGGCCAACAGCGAGCTGATCCAGCTGGCGCTGCACGACAACCTGACCAAGCTGCCCAACCGCCTGCTGTTGGAGGATCGCCTGAGTCAGGCGCTGAAGGCCGCGCAGCGCGAGCAGGGCGCTTTCGCGTTGATGTTCCTCGACCTGGACGGCTTCAAGGCGGTGAACGATGCCTTCGGTCACCACATCGGCGATCAGTTGCTGGTGCAGGTGGCCGAGCGCATCCGCAGCGACATCCGCGCCCAGGACACGCTGGCCCGCCTGGGCGGCGACGAGTTCGTCCTGCTGGTGGAGATCACCGGCCCGGACGATGCCGCCGCCCTGGCCGACAAGCTGGTGCGATGCATCGAGCAGCCGTTCCAGGTCTCGCGCTACGAATTGCGGGTCAGCGTCAGCATCGGTATCGCGGTGTATCCGGACGACGGCCTGGACGCCCGCGATCTGATGCTGCACGCCGACGCGGCCATGTACCACACCAAGAATGCCGGGCGGAACGGCTACAGCTTCTTCGAGGCCTCGATGAACGCCAATGCCGCCGAGCACCTGCAACTGCTGCAGGACCTGCGGCTGTCGATCCAGCGTGAGGAGCTGCGTCTGCATTACCAGCCCAAGTTCCAGGCGCCCAACGGCCCGGTGCGGGGCTTCGAGGCCCTGCTTCGCTGGCAGCACCCGCAGCGCGGGTTGCTCTACCCGGACATGTTCCTGGCGTTGGCCGAGAAGACCGGGTTGATCGTGCCGATGGGCAACTGGGTGCTCGACGAGGCGTGCCGGCAGCTGCGCGAATGGCACGATCAGGGTTTCACCACCTGGACCATGGCGGTGAACCTGTCGGCGATCCAGTTCGAGCAGGCCGACCTGGCCGAGGTGATCACCCGGGCGATCGCTCGGCACGGCATAGCGCCGCAGATGCTGACCGTCGAGATCACCGAGACGGTGGCCATGCGCAACCCGGAAACCACCATCGACACCCTGAACAAGCTGGCCGGCCTCGGCGTGCGCGCCTCGATCGACGACTTCGGCACCGGCTATTCCAGCCTGCTCTACCTCAAGCGACTGCCGGCCACCGAACTGAAGGTGGACAGGGCGTTCGTCCGCGAGCTGAGCCTGGGCAGCGAGGACTCGGTGATCGTCTCGGCCATCGTCGCCCTGGCCAAGGCGCTCGACCTGTCGATCGTCGCCGAGGGCGTGGAGACCGTCGAGCAGCAGCGCTTTCTCACCGAACTCGGCTGCGACACCCTGCAGGGCTTCCTGCTCGACCGTCCGATGACCGTGGAGCAGATCCGTCGGCGCCTCGAGGAGCACAGTCCGGAGCAGGCGCTGTACCTCGCGCTGAGTCAGACGGAGCCCGTGCTGGCAGACGCGTCGGCACGCGATGCCTGACAGGCAGGCGGCGTCAGGGGCTTTTTCTCGTTACGGCGCACTACCGGGCTCCGCCACCCAGCAGCCTGAGGCTCGCCTCGTCCGGCTTGCCTGCGAAGTAGCGGTCCAGCGCTTGCTGAAACAAGGGGTTTTCCGGGGCGACACGGGCGAACAGGGTCATGCAGGAGTGCAGCTTGAGGTCGTCGGGGGAGCCCAGGATCTGGTGTGCGGTGAGGGTGTCGTGTGACAGCAGGGCGAGGGTGCATTCCTCCAGCCTGGCGCCCAGCAGGGGGTGCTCGAGGTAGGCGAGGGCTTCTTCCCGCCCCGACAGCGCGTAGCGGCGTGCCATTTCGCTGCGGCCAAGGCCGGCGAGTTGTGGAAAGATGTACCACATCCAATGGCTCTGTTTGCGGCCGGCGCGCAGTTCCGACAGTGCGCGGGCATAGTCCGCCTCTTGAGCCTTCACGAAGCGTTGCAGATTGAAATCGGCGCTCATGCCTGTCTCCGTATGCCGGTGTGCCTGAAGCTTTGAGCACGGATCACGGGTATGGATTCAGTACGGCGCCCGGTTCCAGCCCTGCGACCCGACCAGGGGAAAGCCATGACCTTGCGTTCCGTTATCCGCCAATACCCGGCCTACCGTGACGATATCGGCGAGCTGGTGACGCGCCGGCCGCTGCCGGGGCCGGGCATCGATCAGCTCGATCCCTTCCTGTTTCTCAACCATCACGGCCCGCAGCGTTATGCGCCGGGCAATCGCGGCTTGCCCTTCGGTCCGCACCCTCATCGCGGGTTCGAGACGGTGACCTTCATGCTCGCGGGCGAGCTGGCGCATCTGGACAGTGGTGGTCACGAGAGCGTCATCGGCGCCGGCGGGGTGCAATGGATGACCGCCGGGTCCGGGCTGGTTCATGCCGAAGTGTCGCCGGAGTCGTTCAAACGCAGCGGTGGGCCGCTGGAAATCCTGCAGCTGTGGGTGAATCTGCCGTCCCGGCTGAAGATGACCAGGCCGGCCTATCGCGGGCTGACCCGTGACGAGATTCCGGTCATTGCCCTCGATGAGGGACGCGTGCGGGTCAACCTGGTGTCCGGTGAGTTCGACGGGCGCACCGGCCCGATCGAGTCGTTGACCGGTGTCGCGATGATGACGGTGGAGATGCAGGCTGGCGGTAGCCTGATCCTGCCGGCCCCGGTGGGGCGTTCGGTGTTTTGCTATGGGGTGCGCGGGGCGATGCAGGTCGCAGGCGTGGCCTGCGAGCCCCATCATCTGGTCCGGCTGGACGACCAGGGCGAGGGCGTTCGCGTGCAGGCCGATAGCGAGGCGGTACTGCTCTACGGGCACGCCGAGCCGATCGGAGAGCCGGTGGTGGCCCATGGCCCCTTCGTGATGAACAGCCGCGAAGAAATCAGCCAGGCGATTCGCGACTATCAAAGTGGTGCGTTCGGCGAGGTATCGCTCTAGCGGCCGGTCATTCAGGCGCGGAGAGCATCGAGTGGATGTCGCTGCGTATGGAGCTCAGCGCGTCGCGGCTGGTCGGGTCTTCGCCGGCGAGACCGGAGGCGGTGATGAGGATGTCCCAGAGCGTCTGTTCGAGCTCCTGGATCCGGATCTGGTTCTGCTGCGCTTCGGCGATGGCGCAGCGGCCTTCTTCGAGTTGTCGCTCGAGCCGCTCGATGGTTTCGTGAGCGGTGCGCAACATGACGCCAGCCTCGTCGCTGCGATTGGCGCAGGCGCCGAGCAGCCAGTTCTTGATCTCGACGTTTTCCATGACAGTCCCTCGCCATCGTTGTTGTTGGGTTTTTGGGCGTGATCACTGATTCGAAATTGTAGACCTCATTTGTTTCCGTTGCGTTACCGGTGCTGGGCCCTTTTATCTGGAGGCCCCGGTTGGCGGGGCTGAAAAGGAAAGCCCCGCTCAAGGGCGGGGCTTTCTCGTCGGTCGATGCGCTGCGGGCGCGTGCAATTATTTCTGAATCCAGGTGCCGTTGAGCTGGATGATCTGGCCGGGTGGGGTCCTTTCGATGGCTTTCTTGCCGGCGATGGCTTCGACGTCGCTCAGGCTGATGCCGTTCTTTTGCGCGACACGGTGATACTCGGCGCGGCGGGCCTGGTTGATCTGTGCGGCGATCTCTTCGGCCTGGCCGCCGGGCTTGACCACGCCCAGGTAGCCGTCGGGCTTTTCGCCGAGCCGGCCGGCGGCTTTCGCCTCGCCCAGGGCCGACATCGCTTCGTTGAGACTCAAGGCTGCCGCGGGCAGGCTCAGGCACAGGGCTAGCAGCAGGGTTCCCAGTTTTACGGTGGTTTTCATCGGGGGCCTCAGAATAGTCCGCTGTTTTCGTTGATGATCGAGTCCAGAGCCTTGTCCACACGGATATAGATTTCGTGCTCGATCTTCACGTTCAGGTTGATGTTGATCGGCTCGTTGGGCACGGCCAGTTCCACCCTGGGGGTACAGGCGCTGGCCAGCAAGGCCAGCAGCAGGATGGTCAGAGGTTGGCGCAACCGCATGCGGTGTCTCCTGTATCAGGGTGTCGTTGTCGGTGCATTGCCGCGTTGCAGACGCTCCTGCACACGCTGCTGGATGGTTTCGCTCACTCGGTCGGACAGTTGCAGGCTGGTCAGGAGGGCGGGGATGTCTTCTTCCAGATTGATGCTGAAGTTGATCGGCCGTCCACCCTCCAGGGCGGGGTTGCGCCCCTGCAGGCGCAAGCCCAGCTGCAGCTTGCCGCGCTCATCATAACGAACGTCGCTGTCCAGGACTGAGTAGTGGAAATCATCCAGCGCCTCGGTCACCAGCCCCATGGCCGGGTTGGAACGGCCGAGCGCCTGGATCTGCGGCGAGCGGAACTGCAGGACGCCCCCAGGTTCGCGTGCCGCCAGTTTGCCGCCCTCGATGCGCAGGCCCTCGCCGCTGCGGTGCACTTCGAATCCCCCATCCACCAGTCCGCTGCCCTGCAGCCCCTCGGCGGGGTAGGCGATGAACAGCTGCGACAGTTGCAGCCCCTCGATGGCGACATCGACCTTCTGTTGCGGCGCCGCCAGATCCAGGCGGCCGGGGCTGAGGGATACCGTGCCGCCGAGGACCCGGCCCTGGGCCTGCTGCCAGCTGAGCGTACCGGCGGTCGGATTATCGAGGCTCGCCTCGTAGCGACCCTGTGCCTGCAGCGGACCGAAGGCGATGCCCGGATTGGCCTGTTCCAGCTGCAGCGGGGCGACATCCACACGCAGCCGATTGGCGGCCAGCGCCAGTTCCAGGCGCGCGTCGAGGCCGGTCAGTTCGGTGCGGTCGTAGATGCCGGCCAGTCCGCCGGCGGTTATCCGGGCGTTGGCCTGCAGCGGGGCGGCGTCAGGGGGCACGGTCAGCGAGAGATCGCCCTGCAGGCGTCCGCTGTTCAGCTCCAGCAGCGCGGGCCAGTCGCTGAAGGTCGACGCCAGCGGGTTGCTGGCGCGGAAGAACAGGTCCTGAAGCCTGGCGTTGAGGGTCAGCGGCCCGTTCCAGGGGTTGCGCAGGCTGGTGACGAGCGCGAGGCCGCTGTCATTGGAGAGCGGTCCGTCCAGCAGCAGTCGCGTCTGGTCCGCATCGAGGGTCGCTTGCCAGCGCCAGCCCTGGGGGCGTAGCTGCGCCTGTTGCAGCTCCTTGGCCTGCAGGTGCGCCGGGCCTTTCGCCTGCGCGTGCAGGGTGCCCTCGGCGGGGAAGCGGGCTTGAATCGCCAGCCCGGACAGGTCCGCCAGCACGCCGGACAGGCTGACCGGGCTGTCCGCGGCGAGGTGGACCCGTTGCGCCGCGAGGGTGGACGTCTTGCCCAGAGTCAGGGCGAGCTGCTCGCTGCTGGCCTGCCCGCTCAGGCGCAGGTCGGCGGTGAGGCCCGTGAGCGTGGCGGGCGGCAGCGCCAGGGCCTTGGCCTTCAGGCGCAGTCTGCCCTGGCTGATGTCCGTGCGATAAGGCGCCCGCGCCGAGAAGCGCAGCCGGGCGTCGAGTTCGCCGGCCAGCGGCCCCTCGGCGACGAGCCTGATGGCGACGGGCAGCCGATCCTCCGCCTGCTCGTCGGGCAGCGGTTCGGCCGTGAGTCGCAGGCGATTGCTGCGCAGCTCGGGCGGCAGGGCCTCCAAAAGCGAAGCTTCAGGGGCCAGAGTGAGGTCGGCGGAGAGCGAGGTGGGTGCCCACTGGCCGTCAGTGCCGCTGGCGGCGAGCTCCAGCCGGCCCTGCACCTGGCCGACGCCGACGATCGGCCAGGCGGCGGGCAGCGTGGCGGCGAGGCTGAGGTCGCCGCTCCAGGCGCTTGGCTCGGTGGGAAGTTCGCCTTGCGACCTGGGATGCAGCGCCCAGCCGGCGCCGAGCCGCATTTCCCCCGGCGTGGCAGGCAGCTCGATCGCCGCGCTTGCCGTCCAGCGCTCCAGCCAGGACAGCAGCCAGGCGGCCTCGGGCAGTTCGGACATGGCCAGGGTGCCGGTCCAGCGCAGGTCATCGTCGAGCCGGGCAAGCCTGTTGGTGGCCGTGAGCCGGGGTTGTTCGTCCAGCGCCAGTTGCAGGTCCAGCGCATAGCCGTCCGGCTGTTCGCTCATCTGTGCGGCCAGGGCGACGCGGTGGGCATCGCGTTGGAGGCCGAGATCGGCGACCAGCTGCGTCTCCTGTCGGTGCCATTGCAGCGTGCCGGTCTCGGAGCAGGGCTGTCGTTCGGCGCAGGGCAGGGTGACCGTCAGGCGCTCGACACGGCCGCGCTCGGGCAGCCATGCGGCAATCGACCGCAGCTGTTCGCGGTCCGGCAGCATCAGGGGATCATCGTCGGCCGGTTCGGCCTCGCTGCCGGGCTGCCAGGCGAGGGACAGCTCGGATACCGTCAGCGAGCGAATCGGAAGGGGGGAGCGCCAGTGGTCCATGCGCAGCTCGATACCCTGCAGGCGGGCCTCGATCAGCGCGCCGTTTTCGCCGCGCTGGCGAATGTCCAACGCATCCAGCCGCAGACCGCTCAAGGAAAGGGAAAGGCCGCGCCAGTCCAGGTGTTCGATGCCGTTCCGCTGCTTGAGCAACTGCCATTGGCTCCACCCGAACCATCCGGCTGCGAGGGTGAGCGCGATCAGCAGTCCGAGCAGGGAAACCAGGATGCGACGCCGCCGAGTCATTGCTGCTCCGTGGAGACAAAGACGACAGCATAAGCAGGCGTTCGCCGGTTGGCGACATGCACGGATTTCGGGCACGGAGGACATTCGCAACCCCGCAAAGTTCCCTGCTTGCCGTTCGTCGGAAACGCCGGAGCCCGCTAGAACGGGCGCTCGCAGCCAATGCCCTCGACTTGTGCACATTTACGAAAAGCCCTGTCAAGCGCATATGACAAACTGACGCAAGCACCAGGCGTTATTAGAATTTTATATAAATTATTGAAAAATAAGGACTTTTAAGGCTGGTGAAAAAAGCGCCAGATTGTCTGGGGGCCCCGTTGCATCGGGGATGGCGGCAGTTGCCACCGGTTTGCCCACAGAGTTATCCACAGGTTCTGTGGATTAAAAATGGGTGTGATGTGGATCGCGTTTCGGGCCGTTTGACAAGTCTTTTACTCCTGAAAAAAAGGAGTAGAGTGCGTGCCCTGTTCAGCCAGCCGCCTACTCGACTTCCATGAGAACGCGTTCCTTCAGCTCCGCCGCTTCGTCCAACGCCGCTTCGGAATCCACCTCGCCACGCCTGCGCATGGCGATGTGGCTGCTCGACAGCCAGCGCCTGGGGCAGACCGACAGTGTCAAGCGCATCGCCGGCCGGTTGCTCAAGCAGCCTGCCCGCGAAGGCGTGGTCGAGGCGCAGAGCCGCCTGGGGCGTCTGCTGTGCCGCGAGTGCGACAGCAAGCGCGATCGGCGCATCGGTTTCGAGCTGCTTCGCCAGGCCGCGCGTGCCGGCGATCGCCAGGCCCAGTTCGAACTGGGCCAGCTCTATGCCCAACCCCGGCACCACGAGCCGGCGCAGGCGCGTCACTGGCTGGAGCTGGCCGCCGCGCAGGGTTCCAGTGAAGCGCGGGTTCTGCTCAACCGCCTCAAGCCCGGCGCCTGACCCCCTTGCGCCTGCTGGGTATACTGCCGGGCTAACGCGCGGGAGTTGCCCATGTCATTCGATCCGCTGTTTCTAGCCGCCGGCCTCGGCGCCCTGTGCGCAGTGCTGGGTGGATTCGCCTGGGTGCTGGCGCGCCGCCTCGCCAGTCTGCGCAGCGGGCAGGCATTGCTCGAGGAACGACTGGCCCAGGCGCAGCTCGCCCAGGAAGGGCTCAGCGCACAGCTGGAATCCAGCCGCCTCGAGCAGGAAGAAGTCAACGAGATCAAGGCCGCGCAGCAGGCCGAACTGGCCGCGCTGCGCCGCGAAGCCGAACTGCTGCAGCAGCAGCGTCAGGAGGCGCGCGAAAGCCTGCGAGCCCTGGAGGCCGAGCGCAGCCGGCAGCAGGTCGAATTGCGCGACCTCGGGGCCGCTCACGCGGCGGTGGCCGCCGAGCTGAAGGAACAGCAGAACGCTCACCAGCAACGCCTGCAGGATCTGCAGGCCGCCCGCGACGACCTGCGCGCGCAGTTTGCCGAGCTGGCCGGGCGTATCTTCGACGAGCGCGAGCAGCGTTTCGCCGAATCCAGCCAGGAGCGCCTCGGCCAGCTGCTCGACCCTCTCAAGGAGCGCATCCAGGCGTTCGAGAAACGGGTCGACGAAAGCTACCAGAGCGAGGCGCGCGAGCGCTTCTCCCTGGCCAAGGAGCTGGAGCGGCTGCAGCAGCTCAACCAGCGCCTCGGTGACGAGGCCACCAATCTCACCCGCGCGCTGCAGGGCCAGAAGACCCAGGGCAACTGGGGCGAGCTGATCCTCGAGCGTGTGCTCGAACATGCCGGGCTCGAGAAAGGCCGCGAATACCACACCCAGGTCAGCCTGCAGAGCCCCGACGGGCAGCGCTTCCAGCCGGACGTGCTGATCCATCTTCCCGGCGAGAAGCAGGTGGTGGTCGATGCCAAGGTCAGCCTCACCGCCTATCAGGCGTCCACCTGTGCCGAGTCCGATGGCGACCGGACGCTGGCGCTCAAGCAGCACGTGCTCTCCTTGCGCAGTCATCTCAAGGGCCTCTCGCTGAAGGATTACCAGCGTCTGGAAGGCCTGCAGAGCCTGGATTTCGTGCTGATGTTCGTGCCCATCGAGGCGGCCTTCGCGGCGGCCCTGCAAGCCGATCCGCAGCTGTTCCAGGAAGCCTATGCGCGCCATGTGGTGATCGTCAGCCCGACCACGCTGCTGGCCACGCTGCGGGTGATCGACAGCCTCTGGCGGCAGGAGCGGCAAAGCCAGAACGCCCGCGAGATCGCCGAAAAGGCCGGTGCGCTGTACGACAAGTTCGCGGCGTTCATCCAGGATCTGGACGAGATCGGCGGGCGCCTGCAGCAACTCGACAAGGCCTACCTCGCCGCGCGCAACAAGCTCACCGATGGCCGCGGCAACCTGGTCGGTCGGGCCGAACAGCTCAAGCTGCTCGGCGCCCGCGCCAGCAAGCGCCTGCCGTCGGACTGGCTGGAGCGCGCCGGGGCCGAGGCGCCGGTGGACTCCAGCGAGCCCTAGCTCACGACAGGGTCAGGTGACGGCTCATCAGGGCGCGTAGCGCGGCCGGCTTGACGGGCTTGGCGAGGAATTCAAGCCCCGCGGCGTGCACCGCGGCGATCAGCTCGGGCCGGCCGTCGGCACTGATCACCACGCCCGGCACCGGCTCGCCCAGGCGTGTGCGCAGCCAGGCCATCAGCTCCGTGCCGGTTTCCCCTTCGTCCAGGTGGTAGTCCACCAGCGCCAGCTGCGGCCGCACGTCGTCGTCCAGCAGATGCTCGCATTCGAGCCGGTTGCGCGCGGTCCAGACCTGACAGCCCCAGCGTGACAGCAGGCTGTGCATGCCGGTGAGGATGCTGTCTTCGTTGTCGATGCACAGCACCTGGGTGCCGGTCAGCGCTTCGTGCATCGTGTCGAGGCCGCCATTGGGCTTGGTCAGGGTCGGGTTGCGGGCGACCGGCACGGTCACGCTGAAGACGCTGCCCTTGCCCGGCCAGGAGCGGACCTCCAGGCTGTGGCCGAGCACCCGGCAGAGGCCGTCGGCGATCGCCAGCCCCAGTCCCAGCCCTTTCTCGGCGCGGGTCTGATGGCTGTCCAGGCGCTTGAACTCCTCGAAGATTTCGCTGCGCTTGTCTTCCGGGATGCCCGGGCCGCTGTCCCAGACTTCCAGGCGCAGCGCATTGCCCGTGCGACGCACGCCGAGCAGGACCCGGCCGTTGGCGTAGCGGAAGGCGTTGGTGAGGAAGTTCTGCAGTATCCGGCGCAGCAGTTTGATGTCGCTTTCCACCCGCAGCCGGCTGCCGTGGAAGCGGAAGTCGACGTTCTGCTCCTGGGCCAGTGCGGTGAATTCCGCGCCCAGGGTGTCGAACAGCTTGGCGAGCGGGAAGGGGTTGCGCTCGGGGGTGATCCGGCCGCTTTCCAGGCGCGAGATGTCCAGCAGGTCGGTGATCAGGTCTTCGGCCGAACGCAGCGAGCTGTCGAGGTGGCGCACCAGCTGCTGGGCCTCGTCCGGCAGGGCGTTCTGCTGGTGGGAGAGGGCGGCGGAGAACAGCCGGGCGGCGTTGAGCGGCTGCATCAGGTCATGGCTGACGGCGGCGAGAAAGCGCGTCTTCGACTGGTTGGCCGCCTCGGCGTTGCTCTTGGCTTCGGTCAGCGCCTGGTTCAGCTGCGAAAGCTCATGGGTGCGCTCGCGTACACGCTGCTCGAGGCTTTCGTTGGCCTCCTTGAGCGCCTGTTCGGCTTCGCGGAAGGCGGTGATATCGGTGAAGCTCATGACGAAGCCGCCGCCGGGCATGGGGCTGCCGATCAGCTCCACCACCCGGCCGTTGGGGAACAGCCGCTCGGAGGTGTGGGCCGCGCCCTTTTCCATCCAGTAGAGGCGCTTGCTGACGTGCTCTTCGATGTCGCCCGGGCCGAGCAGGCCCCGGCTGGCGTTGTAGCGGATGATGTCGGCGATCGGCCGGCCCACCACGATCAGCCCTTCGGGGTAGTCGAACAGTTCGAGGTAACGGTGGTTCCAGGCCACCAGGCGCAGCGCCTTGTCGGCGACGCTGATGCCCTGGCTGATGTTCTCGATCGCGCCCTGCAGCAGCGCGCGGTTGAACTCCAGCACCTCGGACGCCTCGCCGACGATGCGCACCACGTCCTCGACTTCCATTTCGCGCCCCTCGACCGCCGCCTTGACCACCGCGCGGGTGGAAGAGGCGCCGAGCACGCCGGCCAGCAGGTGCTCGGTATGGGCGATCCACTGGGCGTCGGCGGGTTGCTTGAGCACGAAGTCGTTGCCCTGGCGATAGGCGAAGCGGTGGAAGCTCTGCTGCGCCCGCTCGGCGCCGACGAAGCGCGAGGCCAGCGCCAGCAGGTCCTGCACCTGCACGGCGAGCAGCCTGCGCCCGCCCGGCTGGGTATGGATCTCCTGGCCGATGAAGCGGCTTGCCTGCCAGTGCTCGGAGAACCGCGTCCGGCTGAGGATCGAGACCCAGAAGAACAGCGCCACGTTGCCCGACAGGGAGAGCACCGTGCCTTGCGTCAGCGGGCTGATGGACAGGCGCAGGGCGTTGTTCTGCAGCCACTCCAGGCCGGGGAAGTGGTGCAGCGGCCATCCCAGGCGCAGTGCCACCAGCGGCAGCACCATGGTGTAGGCCCAGATCAGCGCGCCGGCCGCGAGCCCGGCGAAGACGCCGCGCTGGTTGGCCGGCTTCCAGTACAGCGCACCGAACATCGCCGGGGCCAGCTGGACGATCGCGGCGAAGGCGATCTGGCCGATGGTGGCCAGGCTCGCGGTGGAGCCCAGCAGCCGATAGGCGACGTAGGCCAGCAGCAGCATCACCACGATGCTGACGCGGCGCACCGTGAGCATCCAGTAGCGGAAGGCCTCGAACGGCCGGTCGGTGTTCTGGCGGCGCAGGAGCCAGGGCAGCAGGATGTCGTTGGAGACCATGGTCGACAGCGCGACGCTGGCCACGATGACCATGCCGGTGGCCGCCGAGGCGCCGCCGATGAAGGCCAGCAGCGCCAGCCAACCGTTCTCGTGCGCCAATGGCAGGCTGATCACGAAGGAGTCCGGCACGATGCCGGCTGGCAGGCCCATCTGCCCGGCGAGGGCGATCGGCACCACGAACAGTGCCGCCAGCGCGAGGTAGCAGGGGAATACCCAGCGCGCCAGGCGGAAATCCGACGGATCGGTGTTTTCCACCACGGCGACGTGGAACTGCCGCGGCAGGCAGATGAAGGCCATCAGCGCCACCATCGTCTGCACCAGCAGCGAGGGCCAGCTGACCGTTTCCTGCCAGTAGCCGCTGAGTTCCGGCGCGGCGCGGGCCTTCTCCAGCAGGTCGCCGAAGCCGTCGTAGAGGCCGAAGGTGACGAACGCGCCGACTGCCATGAAGGCCAGCAGCTTGACCAGGGATTCGAAGGCGATCGCCAGCACCATGCCGCGATGGTGTTCGGTGACATCCAGGTTGCGGGTGCCGAACAGGATGGTGAACAGCGCCAGGGCCAGGGAGACGATCAACGCGGTGTCCAGCGCGCGGGTGTCGACGCGTTCGGCGCTGCCGCCGCTGAGCAGGTTCACGCCCAGCACGATGCCCTTGAGCTGCAGCGCGATGTAGGGGAGCACGCCGACCAGGCAGATCAGCGTGACCACCACCGCCAGCGGCTGCGACTTGCCGTAGCGGGCGGCGATGAAGTCGGCGATCGAGGTGATGTTCTCCTGCTTGCTGATCAGCAGCATCTTCTGGATCACCTGCGGCGCGAAGATCAGCAGCAACAGCGGGCCGAGGTAGATGGGCAGGAAAGTCCAGAGCTGCTCGGCGGCCTGGCCGACCGCGCCGAAGAAGGTCCAGCTGGTGCAATAGACGGCCAGCGACAGGCTGTAGACCAGTGCGCGGGTCCGCGGCGACATGGGCTCGCGGCGGCGATCGCCATAGAAGGCGATGGCGAACAGGACGGCCATATAGATGAGGGCGACCAGAGCGATCAGCCCACCGGACAGCGACATGCGAACTCCAGGCAGAAGGACATCGAGCGGCACCGTTGCGATACGCGGTGGCGTGCAGCGGCTTGTAGCATGAAAAGTGGTTAAAGTTTCGCAGCAAATATTCCATGCAACCCATGGCTGCGACCATGGTCGCATGTGGCGATTGGGCGCAGGCTCTGCCCATGCTCGCGCCCGGGCACTAACCGGCGCGCAGGTGATCTGAAGACAGTCGTCCCGATGCTCTGCGTCGGCAGCCGGCACAGGAAGCCCGAGCCGTGGATGAAGGCAGGAGGTAGACATGTTCAAGCCACAACCGGTCGCTCTGCAGCGGGGCGCGTTGCGCCTGGACCCGCTGGTCGAGTCGGACATCTCCGAACTGGTGAGCCTGGCTGAGCACAATCGCGACGAACTCGCCTACCTCAACGGCCCGCTGCGTCCGGACTGGTATCGCAACGGGCTGGCCGATCAGCGCGACGACCTGGCGCTGGTGTTCACCATCCGCCTGGCCGACCGCATCGTCGGCACGACCCGTTTCGCCGATTTCATGCCGGTGCTGCCGGCCGCGGAAATCGGCTGGACCTGGATCGACCGCGAACAGCACGGCATGGGCCTGAACAACTCGATCAAGTACCTGATGCTTCGCCATGCGTTCGAGGAATGGCAACTGGTGCGGGTGCAGCTCAAGACGGCGGCGCGCAACCTGCGTTCGCAGCGCGCCATCGAGAAGCTCGGCGCCCAGCGCGAGGGGCTGCTGCGCAACCATCGGCGCCTGGCCGACGGTCGCCTGGACGACACGGTGCTCTACAGCATCACCGACCGCGAATGGCCGGCGGTGAAGGCGCGGCTCGAGGCGGGCACCGGCTGAGGGACGGGCTGCAAAACGACGCTGGAGCGGTTAAGGTTGTCGGCTCGCCGGCGCGGCGTTCTGCCGCGGCGAACGATTCGTCCTTTCTCTCGTCCACGAGCTGCCGATGTCCCGTTCACAGGAATTTCTCCACGGCTGTCGCGATATCCTGCCGCTGATTCTCGGCGCGATTCCGTTCGGCATCATCTTCGGCACCCTGTCGATCGGCGCCGGGCTTTCCAGCTGGCAGGCCATGGGCATGTCCGCGCTGGTGTTCGCCGGCTCTGCCCAGTTCATCGCCGTGACCCTGATCACCGGCGGTGCCGGTGCGCTGGTGGTGCTGCTGACCACCTTCGTCGTCAACCTGCGACACGCCCTCTATAGCGCTTCCCTGCAGCCCTTCGTCCGTCATCTGCCGGTGCGCTGGCGGCTGCCGCTGGCCTTCGTCCTCACCGACGAGGCCTACGCGGTGGTGCAGAAGCGCTATGCCGAGCCGGACAGCGCCGCGCACAAGCATTGGTACTTTTTCGGGGCGGCGCTGACCATGTACCTGAACTGGCAATTGTCGACCCTGGCCGGCATCGCCTTCGGCCAGGCCGTGCCGAACATCGCCGCCTGGGGGCTGGACTTCGCCATGATCGCGACCTTCGTCGGCATCGCGGTGCCGATGATGCGCACCCGGCCGCAGGTCGCCTCGGCCGTGGTCGCCGGCGCAGTGGCGCTGCTCTGCTGGGAACTGCCTTACAAGCTGGGGCTGGTGGCCGCGGCGCTGGCGGGCATCGTGGTCGGCGTGTGGCTGGAGCGCCGCGCGGACGCTCACCTGAATCCGCAGGTGGCGCCATGAATACCTGGCTGATGATCCTCGGCATGCTGGCCATCACCTTCACGATCCGCTACAGCTTTTTCGCCTGGCCCAACCTGCGCTTCCCCAAGGTGGTGGAGCAGGGGCTGCATTACGTGCCGGTGGCCGTGCTCACCGCGATCGTGGTGCCGGCCATGCTGATGCCCAGCGGCGAACTCGAGCTGCACTGGCGCAACGCCTACCTGCTCGCCGGTCTGCTGGCGATTGCCATCGCCGCGCTGACCCGTAATCTGTTGGCGACCATCGCGGGGGGCTTGCTGGCGTTCTTCCTGTTGCGCTGGTGGCTGGGCCAGTTGCCGATGTGATCCACGGCCCAGTGCGCAGCGTCGGTGATGACCGGATGTGTCCTGGCGCTGCCCGCCACGCTCCAAACACTGATGTCTTTTCCATGGAACCGGATCGATGACCCGTGAGCATTCGCAGTTCGCCCTGTTCGGCAAGCGGCGTTTCCTGCTGTTCTTCCTGACCCAGCTGTCGGGCGCCTTCAACGACAACCTGTTCAAGCAGGCGCTGATCCTGGCGATCCTCTACCGGATCGGCGTCCAGGCCGATACCAGCCTGCTGATCAACCTTTGCGCGCTGCTGTTCATCCTGCCGTTCTTCCTGTTTTCCGCGCTTGGCGGCCAACTGGGCGAAAAGTACGCCAAGGAGCGGCTGATCCGTGCGATCAAGGCCGGCGAGATCCTGATCATGCTGGCCGGCGGCCTCGGCATCCTGCTGGGCAATCTGCCGCTGCTGCTGGTGGTGCTGTTCTGCATGGGGACCCAGTCGGCGTTGTTCGGTCCGGTCAAGTATTCGGTGTTGCCCAAGCTGCTCGAAGAACATGAGCTGGTCGGCGGTAACGCGCTGGTGGAGATGGGCACTTTCCTGGCGATCCTCGCCGGGACCATCACCGCCGGGGTGATGATGGCCAGCGAGTCCTACGCGGCGCTGGTCGCCGGCAGCGTGGTGCTGGTCGCGGTGTTCGGTTATCTGGCCAGCCGCGGTGTGCCGGCCACGGGCGCCTCGCTGCCGAGCCTGCGACTGGACTGGAACCTGTTTCGCCAGACCTGGGTGATCTTGCGCATGGGGCTGGGCCAGCGGCCGTCGGTGTCGCGCTCGCTGGTGGGCAACTCCTGGTTCTGGTTCGTCGGGGCGACCTACCTGACGCAGATCCCGGCCTATTCCAAGGACCTGCTGCATGGCGACGAAACGGTCGTCACGCTGATCCTGACCGTCTTCTCGGTGGGCATCGCGCTAGGCTCGCTGCTGTGCGAGCGGCTCTCGGGGCACAAGGTGGAAATCGGCCTGGTGCCGTTCGGCTCCATCGGCCTGACCCTGTTCGGCCTGCTGCTGTGGTGGAGTTCGGGCGACTTCCCGCAGGGTGCCGTGCCGCATGACTGGCTGGCGCTGCTCGGCATCGGCCAGGCCTGGTGGATTCTCGCCGCGGTGCTCGGCATCGGCGTGTTCGGCGGTTTCTACATCGTGCCGCTCTACGCCCTGATCCAGTCGCGCACCGCCGAACAGGAGCGGGCGCGGGTGATCGCGGCGAACAACATCCTCAATGCACTGTTCATGGTGGTGTCGGCGCTGATCGCGATCTTCTTCCTGAGCCTCGTGCAGCTGTCCATCCCGCAGCTGTTCCTGGTGGTGTCGCTGATGAACGTGGCGGTAAGCGCTTACATCTTCAGCATCGTGCCGGAATTCGGCATGCGCTTTCTGGTGTGGCTGCTCGGCCACTCGATGTACCGGGTGCGCCAGCAGGGGCTCGAGGCGATTCCCGAGGAAGGCCCGGTGGTGCTGGTCTGCAACCACGTCTCCTACGTCGATGCGCTGCTGATCGCCGGGGCCGTGCGGCGGCCGGTGCGGTTCGTCATGTACTACAAGATCTTCCGCATCCCGGTGCTGAACTTCATCTTCCGCACCGCGGGCGCGGTGCCCATTGCCGCGCGTCACGAGGACGAGGCGATCTACACCCAGGCGTTGGAGCGCATCGGCCGTTACCTGCGCGACGGCGAGGTGGTATGCATCTTCCCCGAGGGCAAGCTCACCGCCGACGGCGAGATCAACGAGTTCAAGGCCGGGGTGGAACGCATCCTCGACGAGAACCCGGTGCCGGTGGTGCCGATGGCGCTGCGTGGGCTCTGGGGGAGCTTCTTCAGTCGCGACCCGGCCAAGGGGTTCTTCCGCCGCGTGTGGTCCAGGATCGACCTGATCGCCAGCGCTCCGATCGCCGCGGCTGATGCCAGTCGCCAGCACTTGCAGGTGCAGGTCAGCCTGCTGCGCGGCGACCGGCGCTGAGCCGGACGCCGCGGTGACGCATCCGGGCTGGTGCGCTGCAGCGGCCCGGGCGCCGTCATCGTCCCCCTGCGCGGCCTCGCCGGCCAGGCGCAGGGGCTTGGGGTCTTTTTCATTCTTGTCGGGCGCTGCGTTCGCTGGCGCCTGGGCAGAGCCTGTCCCTGAGCGGCCCAGGCATGGGCCCCACGGCTTCATCGCTTCCTTTCGCAGGGCGTTGCGGCATCGGCCTGCGGCGGGGTGGCGCAGGGGCGGATTACGCCTGGCCACTACGCCTGCAAAAAAGCGCGGAGGGAGGTTTGGCGAGGCGTTTTCGCGGCGCAGGCTGCCGGGTGCGCCGGGCGTATCGGCCCGGCGCCTCTCCCGGTCGCCGTGGAGCGGTCCACGGCCCGATGCTCGACAACAACGACACGTTGGAGCTCACCCGATGAAAACACTGCTTCCCTGCCGCCTGGCCCTGGCGGCGTCATCCCTGCTGTTCAGCGTGGCCATCGCCCATGCCGCGGACCTCACCGGCAAGAGCCCGGCGGGCGTGCGTTACCACGGCGGCGACGAGATCATCCTCCAGGGGTTCCACTGGAACGTGGTCCGCGAGGCCCCGAACGACTGGTACAACCGGCTGCGCGAGATGGCGCCGACCATCGCCGCCGACGGCTTCAGCGCGATCTGGATGCCGGTGCCCTGGCGTGACTTTTCAAGCTGGAGCGAGGGCCGCAATTCCGGCGGAGGGGAAGGCTACTTCTGGCACGACTTCAACAAGAACGGTCGCTACGGCACCGATGCGCAGCTCAGGCAGGCGTCCGGCGCGCTGACCGGCGCCGGCGTCAAGGTGCTCTACGATGCGGTGCCCAACCACATGAACCGCGGCTATCCGAACAAGGAGATCAACCTGCCGGCGGGCCAGGGCTTCTGGCGCAACGATTGCGCCGACTTCGGCAACTACGCCAACGACTGCGACGACGGCGACCGCTTCATCGGCGGCGAGTCGGACCTCAACACCGGACACCCGCAGATCTACGCGATGTTCCGCGACGAGTTTTCCAACCTGCGGAGCCAGTACTCGGCCGGTGGCTTTCGGTTCGATTTCGTGCGGGGCTACGCCGCCGAGCGGGTCGACAGCTGGATGACCGACAGCCACGACAACGCCTTCTGCGTCGGCGAGCTGTGGAAGGCGCCGTCCGAGTACCCGAGTTGGGACTGGCGCAACACCGCCAGCTGGCAGGAGGTGATCAAGGACTGGTCCGATCGCGCCAAGTGCCCGGTGTTCGACTTCGCCCTCAAGGAGCGCATGCAGAACGGCTCCATCGCCGACTGGCGCAACGGCCTGAACGGCAACCCGAACCCGCGCTGGCGCGAAGTGGCAGTGACCTTCGTCGACAACCATGACACCGGCTACTCCCCCGGCCAGAACGGCGGACAGCACCACTGGCCGCTGAACGACAGCCTGGTCCGCCAGGCCTACGCCTACATCCTCTCGAGCCCGGGCACGCCGGTGGTGTACTGGTCGCACATGTACGACTGGGGGCACGCTCCGCTGATCCGCCAGCTGATCCAGATCCGCCGCGCGGCCGGCATCCGCGCCGATTCGGCGATCCAGTTCCACACGAGCTACTCGGGCCTGGTGGCGACGGTGAGCGGTGCCAGCCAGACGCTGGTCATCGCGCTGAACTCCAACCTGGCCAATCCGGGTCAGGTGGCCGGCGGCAGCTTCAACCAGGCGCTGACCCAGGACGGCGGCCAGCTGCGCATCTGGACCACGGGCAGCACGGGCGGCGGCGACGGCGGGACCGGCATGCAGGTCGGCGTCAACTTCCGTTGCGACAACGGGACCACCCAGCCGGGTGACAGCGTGTACGCCGTCGGCAACCTGGCGCAGCTCGGCAACTGGAGCCCGGCGGGCGCGGTGCGCCTGACCGATGTCAGCGCCTATCCGACCTGGCGGGGCACCATCAGCCTGCCGGCCGGGCAGGCCGTGGAATGGAAGTGCATCGTGCGCAGCGAGGCCGAGCCGAGCCAGGTGAGGCGCTGGCAGCCGGGTAGCAACACCACTTTCACCAGCGCGGCGGGCGTGACCACCGTGGGTCGCCTGTAACCGCTGAATCAACCGTGCCGGGTCCGTTCGGGCAGCTGCCGGGACCCGGCCGCCTTCGACCGAGGCGGTCTGTCCGCTGTGGCATCGCGCGGCCGTTGGCCTTCGGCAAATACCGCCATCGACCACTACGCTCAAGGTATCGCCAGCCCAGGGGCAGCGGCTGACCATCGAGTCGCGCCGTGACCTTCGGATCGGCCGGGACCGCCATTACCGCCAGCGTGAAACAAAGCGTCAGGATCGAGGGACTAAGGGGCTGCATGGGCTCACATCCTGCTTCGTATGAGTGGAACGAGCCCATTCATCCGGGGCTCGCCGAGCCATGTGCAGGCGTAAGACCGATAGGTCCGTGCGCTGTGCCCGGCGAGCCCGAAGGGGCTTTCTACGCCCCCGCTTCTACGCCCCTCGAGCGCGTTTCAGGGAGGATGTCTCGGCCCGCTGGCTGGCCGAGTATGAGTCGACTGCAAGACCGCGCTGCGGCACGCAGCACGTGTGGATCAACAATAAGAAGCCACGAGGACGTTACCCATGAATAAGAAGCTGTTCGCGGCAGCCGCCATCGGCCTCACCGCAGCCCTGGGCTTGCCGTTGTCGGCCCAGGCCGCCATTGAGGAAGGCAAGCTGGTCATCTGGATCAATGGCGACAAGGGCTACCGGGGCCTGGCCGAGGTCGGCGAGAAATTCACCGCCGACACCGGCATTGCGGTCGAGGTCGCCCATCCCGACAGCGCCACCGACAAGTTCCAGCAGGCCGCGGCAACCGGTAACGGGCCCGACATCTTCATCTGGGCGCACGACAGGCTGGGCGAGTGGGCCCAGAGCGGCCTGCTGGCGCCGATCACGCCGAGCGCGACGACCAAGGGCGAGATCGCCGACTTCGCCTGGGAGGCGGTCACCTACCAGGGCAAGCTGTGGGGCTACCCCATGGCCGTCGAAGCGCCCGCGCTGATCTACAACAAGGCGCTGGTGCAAACCCCGCCGAAGACCTTCGACGAAGTCTTCGCCCTGAACGAGAAGCTCTCCAGCCAGGGCAAGCGCGCGATTCTCTGGGACTACAACAACACCTACTTCACCTGGGCGCTACTGGCGGCCAACGGCGGCTATGCCTTCGCCGAGAGCGGCTCGGGCTACGACGTGAGCGACACCGGCGTGAACAACGAGGGCGCGCGCCAGGGCGCGGAGCTGCTCAAGCGCCTGATCGACGAGGGCGTGATGCCCAGGGGCGCCGACTACAGCGCAGCCGAGGCGGCCTTCAACAAGGGTGAGTCGGCCCTGTTCATCAGCGGCCCCTGGGCCTGGTCGAACATCCGAAAGAGCGGGGTCGACTTCGGCGTGGCGCCCATTCCTGCGGTGGGCAAGGGCAGCGCCAAGCCGTTCTCCGGCGTGATGGCGGCGACGCTGAACGCGGCCAGCCCCAACCAGGCGCTGGCGGTGGAGTTCCTGGAGAACTACCTGCTGCAGGTCGAGGGATTGAAGACGGTCAATGCCGACGTGCCGCTCGGGGCGGTGCCGAACAAGGCGTTCATGGCCGAGCTGGCCGACGATCCGCTGATCAAGGCGACTTTCGAAAGTGCCGAACAGGGCCGTCCGATGCCGAACATCCCGGAGATGGGTTCGTTCTGGTCGGCCATGGAGCCGGCGCTGACCAACATCACCTCCGGCCGGCAGACCGTCGACGCCGCCCTGAACGACGCCGCCAAGCGCATCGTCAAGTGAAACCCTCGGCCGGGCCCTCGGGGTCGCCGGCCGCGCGCCATGAGGCCGAGACCAGGATGCCTGCCGCGAACCCTCCAGCCGAGCTGCCGACCGCCGCCATGTCGAAAACGCTGTCGTTTCCCCGCATGCCCACCGCCTTGCGCTGGGGGATCTGGTCGCTCTGCAATGCCTTTGCCCTGTATCTGGTGATCGCGCTCTATGCCCAGGGCCAGACCGCGTTCGCCCTGCTCGGGCTGGTGGTCTGCGCGATCGCCAGCTTCGTCTTCATCAGCCGCCGCGCCTATGCGCACCGCTACATCTTCCCCTCGATGGCCGGGATGCTGATCTTCGTGATCTTCCCGCTGCTGTACACCGTGGGAATCGGTTTCACCAACTTCAGTGGCACCAACCTCCTCAGCTTCGAGCAGGTCCAGCGCTATCACCTGCGCCAGACCTATCTGGCCGGTGAGCGCTACGGCTTCAGCCTGCACCGGGACGCCGAGGGGCAGCTGCGCATGCGCGTCGACAAGGGTGCGCAAGGCGTGTGGGTGTCGGCGCCGCTCGACGGCGAGCCGCTGGAAGCCGAGCCGCTGGGCATGGCGCCCCTCGCCGAGGCCGGCGATATCGGCGAGGCATTGCCGCTGCGCGAGGTGATCCAGCGCCGTGGCGAGCTGGAGCAATGGGTGATGCGCAGCCGCCAGGGTGAGTTGCTGCGCCTGTTCGGCCTGCGCGAGGTCGCCGCCGTCCAGCCCCTGTATCGCCTGCAGGACGACGGCTCGCTGCTCGACAACCAGACCGGCGAACGCCTCACCGCCGATCACGACATCGGCTACTACGTCGACAGCCAGGGCCAGCGGGTGTCGCCGGGCTTCACGGTCTATGCCGGCTGGAGCAACTTCGCCCGGGTACTCACCGATCCGCAGATTCGCGGCCCCTTCGTGCAGATATTCATCTGGACGGTCTGTTTCGCCGCGCTGACGGTGCTCTTCACCCTGACGGTGGGGCTGGTGCTGGCCAGCCTGCTGCAGTGGGAGATGGTCCGGGGCAAGGCCTTCTATCGCGTCATGCTGATCCTGCCCTACGCCGTGCCGGGCTTCATTTCCATCCTGGTGTTCAAGGGGCTGTTCAACCAGAACTTCGGCGAGATCAACCTGATGCTCGACGCCCTGTTCGGCATCCGGCCGGACTGGTTCAGCAACCCGACGCTGGCGCGCAGCATGATCCTGATCGTCAACACCTGGTTGGGCTATCCCTACATGCTGCTGCTGTGCATGGGCCTGCTGCAGGCGATCCCCCGGGACCTCTACGAGGCTTCGGCGATGGACGGCGCGACGCCGCTGGACAACCTGCTGAAGATCACCCTGCCGCTGCTGATCAAGCCGCTGGCACCGCTGTTGATCGCCACCTTCGCCTTCAACTTCAACAACTTCGTGCTGATCACGTTGCTCACCCGCGGCGGGCCGGACATCCTCGGCACCACCACGCCGGCGGGCACCACCGACCTGCTGGTCAGCTACACCTATCGCATCGCCTTCCAGGATTCGGGGCAGAACTTCGCCCTGGCCGCCGCCATCGCCACGCTGATCTTCATCGTCGTCGGCGCCATGGCCTGGCTGAACCTGAAGCTTTCCAAGGTCAAGGTCTGAGGAATACGCACATGGCCATGGTCCAACCCCGATCCGTCAGATACCGCCTCTGGCTGACCCACGCCGCGCTGCTCGGCTTCATCGCGCTGATCGTCTTCCCGCTGCTGATGGTGGTATCGATCAGCTTCCGGGAAGGCAACTTCGCCACCGGCAGCCTGTTTCCGGAAAACCCGACGCTGGAGCACTGGTCGCTGGCGCTGGGCATCCCCTACGTGCACGCGGACGGCCAGGTCAGCAACCCGCCGTTTCCGGTGCTCACCTGGCTGTGGAACTCGGTGAAGATCGCGCTGATCAGCTCGGCGCTGATCCTGATGCTCTCGACCACCAGCGCCTATGCCTTCGCCCGCATGCGCTTCGCCGGCAAGGGCCCGATCCTCAAGGGCATGCTGATCTTCCAGATGTTCCCGCCGGTGCTCTCGCTGGTGGCGATCTACGCGCTGTTCGACCAGCTGGGCAAGCACGTCGGCTGGCTCGGGGTGAACACCCACGGCGCGGTCATCGTCGCCTCCCTTGGCGGCATGGCGCTGCATATCTGGACGATCAAGGGCTATTTCGAAAGCATCGATGCCTCGCTGGAAGAGGCTGCCATCGTCGACGGCGCGACGACCTGGCAGGCGTTCTTCCACATCCTCCTGCCGATGAGCGTGCCGATCCTGGCGGTGGTGTTCATCCTCGCCTTCATCACCAGCATCACCGAGTACCCGATCGCCTCGGTGCTGCTGATGGACGTCGACAAGCTGACCCTGTCGGTCGGTGCGCAGCAGTACCTGTACGACCAGAACTACCTGTGGGGCGACTTCGCGGCGGCGGCGGTGCTGTCGGGGCTGCCGATCACCCTGGTGTTCCTGTATTGCCAGAAGTGGATCGTCGGCGGCCTGACCGCCGGGGGCGTGAAGGGCTGAGCCCGACCAGGCGTTGCATCACGACAACAAGAAGACGGGAGACGTCCATGAACGCCGTAATACCTTCTCCACTGCCGCTGATCCCGGCCAAGCTGACGATGCCGAGCCTGCCCCGCGGGCTGCTGGCGCGCCCACGCCTGGACGAGTGGCTGCATCGCCTGCCCGAGGTGCGACTGGCGCTGCTGCAGGCGCCCAGCGGCTTCGGCAAGACCACCCTGGCCTGCCAGTGGGCCAGGGGCTTCGCCGGGCGGGTCGCCTGGTTGCAGCTGCATGCCGGCGACAACCAGCCACGGCAGTTCGGCCGCTATTTCACCCATGCGCTCGACCGGCAGCTGGAGCACGGCTGCCCGCTGAGCCTGCTGCTGGCCGAGCAGGGCGGCGAAGGGGTCGAGGCGCTGCTCACCCACGTGCTCGCCGAGCTGCCGAGCGAGCACGAGCCCCTGCTGCTGGTGCTCGACGAATTCGAGGCGCTGCACGACCTGGACGTGATCGGCGCGCTGCGTTTCTTCCTGCGCAACACGCCTCCCTGGCTGACCCTGCTGGTCTGCAGCCGCAGCCTGCCCGCGCTCGGTATCGCCGAGCTGCGGGTCAAGCACCAGATGCTCGCCCTCGATGCCGGGCAGCTGGCGTTCGAGACCGACGAGGTCCAGGCATTGCTCGAACTCGGCCTGCCGGTGGCGATCAACCGCGAACAGGTCGAGCGGCTCAACCGGCGCATCGGCGGCTGGCCCTGCGCCTTGCAACTGGCGTTGCAGGAGGTGCAGACCGGCCGTGGCATGGACCTGTTCCTGGAAAGCCTCCAGCTCGGCCATCCCTGCATCCGCGACTACATGCGCGAGCAGGTGGTGGAGAACCTGCCGCCGGCGACGCTCGACTTCCTCCAGTCGACCTGCCTGCTGGAGCGCTTCAGCGCCCCGCTGGCCGACCATTTGACCCAGGGCAGCAACGCCCGGGAAATGCTCGAGCGGCTCGAGCGCGGCGGCCTGTTCATCCAGACGGTGGATACCCAGCGCCAGTGGTACGCCTACCACCCCTTGTTCGCCGGTTTCCTGCAGGGCGAGCTGCGCTTGCGCCAGCCACGCCGCCTGCCCGAGCTTCATTTGCGTGCGGCCGAGGCGTTGCTGGAGGAGGGCGCGCCGGAGGAGGCCGCCCGCCACGCGGTGCTCGCGCGCGATCCGCAGCGGCTCGGGCTGATCCTGCAGAGCCATGGCCGCCAGTTCTACCGTCAGGGGCGGCTGACCCTATTGCAGCACTGCCTGGAGCTGCTGCCGCCGGCGAGCATTGCCGAGAACCCCTTGTTCACCCTGCTGCAGGCGTGGGTACTGCAGAACCAGCTGCGCTTCGGTGAAGCGGAGCAGTGGCTGATGGCGGGCGAAACCGAACTGCGTCATCGCTACACCGACCAGGAATGGCTGCGCATCGACGCCGACTTCAAGGCGGTGCGCGCCCAGATCGCCATCGCCCAGGGCGACCGTCCCCAGGCGATCGCCCTGGTGCAGGAGGCGCTGTCCTGCGAGCCGTTGGTGATGCGCACCTCTCGGGTGGTGGCGATGTCGGTGCTGGCCGAGGCGCATTTCGTCCAGGGCGATCTGCCGCAGGCGCAGCGACAGCACGAGGAGACCGAACGCCGGGCGCGGGAAATCCACGCCTCGCAGCCGGCGCTGTGGAGCATGGGCCAGCTGTCGGAAATCGCCATCGCCCAGGGGCTGCTGCAAAAGGCCTACAGCGTGCAGGAGCGGGCGCTGCGCTATATCGAGCAGGAACAGCTGACGGCCATGCCGGTGATGGAGTTCATCCTGCGCGTGCGTGGCCAGGTGCTCTGGGAGTGGCATCACCTGGACGCGGCGGAGCAGTGCGCGCTGCAGGGTATCCAGATCCTCGAGGGCCTGGGCGATCGATGGCTCTTGCAGTGCTACGCGCTGCTGGCGGGCATCGCCCATGCGCGCGGGCAGCAGAGCGTGTGCGCCGATTACGTCGGCAAGCTGCAGAGCATGCTCGCCGACGACAGCTACCACATCGACTGGCTGGCCAACGCCCATGCGGTGATGCTGACCTACTGGGACTCGACCCAGGACAAGGAGGCCATCCAGCAATGGCTGGGCACCGCGCCACCGCTGGCGCCCGGCTCCAATCACTTCGCCCAGTACAACGGGCGCAACCACGCCCGGGCCTACCTGGCGCTCAGGCAGCCGGAAAAGGCCGCGCCGATCCTGCGGCAGTTGCAGGTCGATGCCGAGCACCACGGGCTGGTGATGGACCTCAATCGCAACCACATCCTCCAGGCGCAGCTGCACTGGCTGCGCGAGGACCGCCAGCTGGCGCTGGACCACCTGCACCAAGCGTTGAGCCTGGCATCGGGCACCGGGGCGATCGGCAGCTTCCTGCGTATCGGCAAGCTCATCATTTCCATGCTCAAGGCGCTGCAGCACGAGCGCCGCCTGGACGAACTCGAAGCCCAGCGCGCCGACCGGCTGATCCAGCTGGCGCAGCAGCAACGGGATTTCAGCCGCGCGATCCGCATCACCCTCGACGAGGCGGTGATCCAGGACATCATCAACCGTCCCGACGTGCCGGAGCTGATCCGCCATTCCCCGTTGACGCGCCGTGAATGGCAGGTGCTGAGCCTGATCCATGCCGGGCAGTCCAACGAGCAGATCGCCGAACACCTGAACGTGGCGCCCACCACCATCAAGACCCATATCCGCAGCCTGTACCAGAAGCTCAACATCACCCATCGCAACGAGGCGGTACAGCTGGCGCGCAGCCTGTTGAGCAAGATCCAGGGAGAGTGAGGCCCGCGGCGTGTGGGCGTTGTCGCAGCGGCATCCCTTCGCGGTCAGGACCGCTCCCACGGGGACGGACTCGTGCCACCGTCACCGTGCTGCGGACGGCCGCTTGCGCGGGTGATCCGCCCCCGGGGGATGGGTCCTACGCCGGCGCCGTCCTCCTGACAAATAACCGGGCGGGAGGATGTTGCTGCCCCGGGGCGACCCTAGAGTGGCGGCGTGTTCCCCTCAAGCTCGAAGGTTGGCCGTATGAATCGCAACGACTGGTGGCGCGGCGGCGTCATTTATCAGGTATATCCACGCAGCTTCTTTGACAGCAGTGGCGATGGCATCGGCGACCTGCGCGGGGTGCTCGAGAAGCTCGACTACATCGCCAGCCTGAACGTCGACGCCATCTGGCTTTCGCCTTTCTTCACCTCGCCGATGAGGGATTTCGGCTACGACGTCTCCGATTACCGCGACGTCGACCCGCTGTTCGGCACGCTGGACGATTTCAAGCTGCTGGTGCAGACGGCCCACGGGCGCGGCATCCGGATTCTCATCGACCAGGTCATCAACCATTCCTCCGACCAGCACCCCTGGTTCAAGGAGAGCCGCTCGAGCCGGGACAACGCCCGGGCCGACTGGTACGTCTGGGCCGAGGCCAGGGATGACGGCACGCCGCCGAACAACTGGCTGTCGGTGTTCGGTGGCCCGGCCTGGACCTGGGACAGTCGGCGCAGGCAGTACTACCTGCACAACTTCCTGTCGAGCCAGCCGGACCTCAACTTCCACTGCGAGGCGGTTCAGCAGCAGTTGCTCGACGACATGGAGTTCTGGCTGCAGCTGGGCGTGGACGGCTTTCGCCTGGACGCCGCCAACTTCTATTTCCACGACCGCCAACTGCGCGACAACCCGCCGAACCACGACATACGCGAGGGCAGCATCGGTGTGCGCGCCGACAACCCTTATGCGTTCCAGAAGCACCTCTACGACAAGTCCCAGCCGGAGAACCTGCAGTTCCTGCGACGCATTCGCCAGCTGCTCGAGCGCTACCCCGGCAGTGCGACCGTCGCCGAGATCGGCTGCGATCAGTCGCTCAAGACCATGGCGGCCTATACCGGTGGCGGCGACAGGCTGCACATGGCCTATTCCTTCGACCTGCTGACCGAGCAGTGCAGCCCGGCATTCCTGCGCCACACCATCGAATGCGTCGAGCGCGAGCTGGGCGACGGCTGGCCCTGCTGGTCGATCGGCAACCACGACGTGGTGCGGGTGATGAGCCGCTGGGCCCTGGATGGGCGACCCAACCTGGCGCGTGGGCGGATGTTCATGGCCCTGCTGTTGTCGCTGCGCGGCAGCGTCTGCCTGTATCAGGGCGAGGAGCTCGGGCTGGACGAGGCCGAGCTGCAATACGACCAGCTCGTCGATCCGTACGGCCTTCGTTTCTGGCCGGAATTCAAGGGACGCGACGGCTGCCGCACCCCGATGCCCTGGCACGACGGCGACGCGCACGGCGGTTTCAGCCGGGAACGGCCCTGGTTGCCGCTGGGCGCGGGCCATCTTCCGCTGTCGGTCGCGGCCCAGGAGCGGGACGCCGATTTGATGCTCAACACCTACCGGCGTTTTCTCGAGTGGCGCCAGCGTCAGCCGATCCTGATCGAGGGCGCGATGCGGGTGCTGCACCATGACGATACCCTGCTGGTGTTCGAGCGCCGCCTGGGCGAAGAGGTCTGGCTGTGCCTGTTCAATCTCGGCGAGGCAGCGCGGCACTTCAGCCTGCCGGTGCCGGTCGAAGCGCTGGACGTACCTTCGGCGACCGCCTCGTTCGAGCCGGCTGGCGTTCAGGTGCCCGCTCATGGATTCGGTTTCGCCCGCGTGCGCGGTTGAACCGGTAGGGATCACGCCGCGATTCGCCGTCGCGGCGCTCGATAGAGGAGAACAATAACAATGGCCAGTCTGACGCTACGCAACATCTGCAAGAGTTATGACGAGATCCCCATCACCCGCGGCATCGACCTGGACATCGCCGACGGCGAGTTCGTCGTCTTCGTCGGGCCGTCCGGGTGCGGCAAGTCGACCCTGCTGCGCCTGATCGCCGGGCTCGAGGACATCACCGATGGCGAGCTGCTGATCGACGGCGAGCGGGTCAACGAACGGCCGCCCATGGAGCGCTCGGTGGGCATGGTGTTCCAGTCCTACGCGCTTTATCCACACATGAACGTGGCGGAGAACATGGCGTTCGGCCTGAAGCTGGCCAAGATGTCCAAGGCCGACATCAACCGGCGCGTGGAGGTGGTGGCGAAGATCCTGCAACTCGATCCGTTGCTGTCCAGAAAGCCCAAGGATCTCTCCGGCGGGCAGCGCCAGCGCGTGGCGATCGGCCGGACGCTGGTGCGCGAGCCCAAGGTCTTCCTGTTCGACGAGCCGTTGTCGAACCTCGACGCCTATCTGCGTGTGCAGATGCGCATCGAGATTTCCCGGCTGCACCAGCGGCTGAAGGCGACGATGATCTACGTCACCCACGACCAGGTCGAGGCCATGACCCTGGCCGACAAGATCGTCGTGCTCAACGCCGGGCGCATCGCCCAGGTCGGGCCGCCCCTGGAGCTCTACCATTACCCGCAGAACCAGTTCGTGGCCGGCTTCATCGGCTCGCCGCAGATGAATTTCCTGCCGGTGCGGGCGTTGCGCGCCGATGCTGACGGCGTCGAGGTGGAACTGCCGGGCGGCAGCGCGCTGAAGATACCGGTGGATGGCAGCGGGGTAAGCGAAGGCGAGCAGCTTACGCTCGGCATCCGCCCCGAGCATTTCGTCGAACCGGAGCAGGCCGATTTCGTCCTGCATGGAGAGGTGGCGGTGGCCGAGCGGCTCGGCGATCACAACCTGCTCTACCTCACTCAGGAAGGGCTGGAGGCGATGGTGACGCTGCGCTGCGACGGCAATCGCCGGATCGCTGTCGGCCAGCCCTATGCGGCCGGTCTGATGGCCGACAAGTGTCATCTGTTCCGCGCCGAGGGGCAGGCCTGCCCCCGTCATTATAGAGAGCCGGCCCTGTTTGGCTGAGCCGGCCGACGATCAGGCGTCCGGCTTCTCGCCCAGGCGGCGGTAGAAGGTCGCCAGGAGCGCGCCGGACAGGTTGTGCCAGACGCTGAACAGCGCGCTCGGCACGGCGGCCAGCGGCGAGAAGTGAGCGCTGGCGAGCGCCGCGCCCAGCCCCGAGTTCTGCATGCCGACCTCGATCGACAGCGTCTTGCGCTGGGCGAGCGGCAGGCCGAACAGGCGCGCGGCGAAATAGCCGATGCCGAGCCCGAGGCTGTTGTGCAGGATCACCACGGCCATGATCAGAAGGCCCGACTCGGCGATCTTCGCCTGGCTGGCCGCCACCACCGCCGCGACGATGATCACGATGCTGGCCACCGAGACCAGCGGCAGGATTTCCACCACATGGCGAACCCGTGCGCCGAGCAGCCTCCGGGCGATCAGGCCCAGGGCGATCGGCAGCAGCACGATCTGGACGATCGAGGTGAACAGGGCGGCGAAGTTGACCGGCAGCCACGCCGAGGCCAGCAGCCAGATCAGCGCCGGTGTCGCCAGTGGCGCGAGCAGGGTGGTGACCGCGGTGATCGACACCGAAAGCGCCACGTCGCCGCGGGAGAACCAGGTGATCACATTGGATGCGGTACCGCCCGGGCAGCAGCCGACGAGGATCACGCCGACCGCGATCTCCGGCGGCAGCCCGAGCAGCTGGCAGAGCAGCCAGGCCAGCGCCGGCATGATGAGGAACTGCGCGCCCACGCCGAGGGCGACCCACAGCGGGCGGCGGGCGACCTCGGTGAAGTCGCTGCCTTTGAGGGTCAGGCCCATGCCGAACATGATCAGCCCGAGCAGGGTCACGATCCAGCCGGTGGCCGGCAGGAACGGCGCGGGCGCGAAGAACGCCAGTACCGCGAAGAGCAGCACCCAGAGGGCGAAGGTGTTACCGACGAACCGGCTGAGGGCGGCGAGGGCGCGCATGGCGGATGACCTCCGAAGGGCGTGGCGTGACCTGCCGAGGCGCGCCCCGGCAGGCTGAGGTTAGATGCCCTGAGGCAGTTCTTCGCCGCCGAGCGCTTCGAACAGCGCCGGGAGGAACTCGCCGAACGTCATCATCATCAGGGTGAAGCTGGCGTCCTGCTGGCTCAGCGCATCGTCGCCGCCGTCCTGCTCGGCCTGGTCCTGCAGCAGGTCCTCGAAGCGCAGGCGCTTGATCACCATCTTGTCATCCAGGACGAAGGACAGCTTGTCCTGCCAGCCCAGGGACAGCTGCGTGACCTGCTTGCCGGCGTCCAGGTGCTGCTGGATCTCGTCGCTGGTCAGGTCCTGGCGCTTGCAGCGCACCACGCCGCCATCTTCATGGGTGTCGCGCAGTTCGCATTCGTCGAGCACGAAGAAGTCATCGGCCGCCTTCTGCGCCTTGACCCACTCGGTCAGTGTCGCGGCGGGCGCGATCTTCACGGTCAGCGGACGCACCGGCAGCGAGCCGATCGCTTCGCGCAGGGTGGAAAGGAGGTCCTCGGCGCGCTTGGGGCTGGCGGAGTTGACCAGAATCAGGCCGCGCTCGGCGTCGATGGCGGCGAAGGTGCCCGACTTGCGGATGAAGGCGCGCGGGAGAAAGGCCTGGACGATCTCGTCCTTGATCTGGTCGCGCTCCTTCTTGTAGACCTTGCGCATCTGCTCGGCCTCGATCTCGTCGACCTTTTCCTTCACGGCGTCCTTGACCACGCTGCCCGGCAGGATGCGTTCTTCCTTGCGGGTGGCGATCAGCAGGAAGCCCTGGCTGGCATGGACCAGCGGCGCATCCTCGCCCTTGCCGAACGGCGCGACGAAACCATAGGTGCTCAGCTCCTGGCTGGCGCAGGGGCGGGCAGGCTTGGCGGCCAGCGCGGTTTCGAGTGCCTCGACATCGAACGGGACATTCTGAGTGAGGCGGTAGACGAGCAGGTTGCGAAACCACATGGCTTGGGAAACTCCGGAGAAAGCAAAGCGCGCATTATTGCTATCGGGGCGGCATAGGCCAACCCTGGAGTCCTTCAAAGCCGAATGAATCCCTGTTTCGTCCTCATTACAAAGGTGCGTTTCCTAAGTCTTTGGAACTTCTCAAAATTTTTTTTCATCTGGGGGTTGCCAAGGTCAGGAAGGCTCTCTAGAATGCGCCCCACTTCGAGAGTGAAGGGTGATTAGCTCAGCTGGGAGAGCATCTGCCTTACAAGCAGAGGGTCGGCGGTTCGATCCCGTCATCACCCACCATCTTGAGGTTACGCGCAGCGGTAGTTCAGTCGGTTAGAATACCGGCCTGTCACGCCGGGGGTCGCGGGTTCGAGTCCCGTCCGCTGCGCCACATTCGCTTCCTGAGTCCACTGAACGCTCGGAAGCACGAAAAAGCGGCCAATGGCCGCTTTTTTTCGTTTCAAGCCCCTCCTGCCTTTTCCCGTCATGTTTTGTGCTGTTCGTCCTGTGCGCGATGTTTATTTCGCGCGCTGCCGCACTTCGTTTTCTTTGCAATGTCTTTACGCTTCCGGGCGCAGCGTGCGGTAGCCATGGTTCCGGAACGGCTGCTAAGCTCGAAACCTTTAAGGGCGCGTCCCTCCAGCGTAATAAGGAAACAGCATGAAGTTGAGACATCATCGTTTGGCGCCTGCGGTCGCTTTGGTCGGTCTGGTACTGGCCGGCTGCGATTCTCAGACCAGTGTCAAACTGGACACTCCCGCGCAGAAGGCTTCCTACGGGATCGGTCTGAACATGGGCAAGAGCCTTTCGCAGGAGGGCATGGATGATCTCGATTCCAAGGCTGTTGCCCAGGGCATCGAAGACGCCATCGCCAAGAAGGACCAGCGCATCACCGACGAAGAGCTGATGGAAGCCTTCACCTACCTGCAGACGCGCGCGGAAGAGCGCATGGCTGCGATGAACAAGGAAGCCGCCGAAGCGGGTCGCAAGTTCCTCGAGGAAAACGGCAAGCGCGACGGCGTGATCACCACCGAATCCGGCTTGCAGTACGAAGTGGTGGAGAAGGCCGAAGGCCCTCAGCCGACCGCTGACGACGTGGTCACCGTGCACTACGAAGGTCGTCTGACCGACGGCACCGTGTTCGACTCCTCGATCAAGCGCGGCAGCCCGATCGATCTGCCGGTCGGCGGCGTGATCCCGGGCTGGGTCGAAGGCCTGCAGCTGATGCATGTCGGTGAGAAGTACAAGCTCTACATCCCGAGCGAGCTGGCCTATGGCGAGCAGAGCCCGAGCCCGATGATTCCGGCCAACTCGGTGCTGGTGTTCGACCTGGAGCTGCTCGGCATCCAGGGTCAGGACGGCGACGAGTCGGCTGATCAGGAAGAAGAGGCGCCTGCCGCGCAGTAATCGCCTCGGCATCGCCCCGGCGCCCCGCTTATGCGGGGCGCTTCGTTTGTGGCAATCGATTCCGCCCAATAAAAAGCCCCGGCATGCCGGGGCTTTTTATTGGCTTGTCGCTTGTCTCAGCGCTTGAGCGACGGCGTCAGGTGCGGCTGGATGGCCGTCAGGACGGCCTTGAAGCACTTGGTGTTGCCCGCGACGATCTGGCCTTTCTCGAGGAAGTCGTGGCCGCCGTTGAAGTCGCTGACCAGGCCGCCGGCTTCCTGGATGAGCAGGGCGCCCGCTGCCATGTCCCATTCCGACAGGCCGAACTCCCAGAACGCGTCGTAGCGACCGGCGGCGACGTAGGCCAGGTCCAGGCTGGCTGCACCGGCGCGGCGCAGGCCGGCGGTCTGGCCCACCAGGCTGCGGAACATGTTCAGGTAGCTGTCGAGGTTGTCCATCTGCCCGTCGCGGAACGGGAAGCCGGTGCCGAGCAGGGCGCCTTCGAGGCTCTTGCGGCTGCTCACGCGCAGGCGGCGGCCGTTGAGCGCCGCCCCACGGCCGCGGCTGGCGGTGAATTCTTCCTGGCGGATCGGGTCGAGCACCACGGCGTGCTCCAGGCGTCCGCGATACTTGCAGGCGATGCTCACCGCGAAGTGCGGCACGCCCCGTACGAAGTTGGTGGTGCCGTCGAGCGGGTCGATGATCCAGAGGTAGTCGGTGCCTTCGCCGCTGCCTTCGCTCAGGCCGCTTTCTTCGCCGAGGATGCCGTGATTCGGGTAGGCCTTGCGCAGCGCGTTGACGATGCTCTGCTCTGCGGCGCGGTCGATTTCGGTGACGTAGTCCTTCGCTTCTTTCTCGTTGACCGAGATCACGTCCAGGCGCTCGATGGAACGAAGAATCAGTTCGCCGGCGCCGCGGGCGGCGCGCAGCGCGATATTCAGCATGGGCTGCATGGATGTGTTTACCTGGTCGTTAAAGAAAGCCGGCAATTCTAGCAGAAAGCGTTGATTCATGAAGCCTGGCTGTGGCAGCGAATCGGGCTCGTGGCGCAGGCCGACGGCGTTCCTGTAAGCTTTCGTTTCTTTTTTGCTTCGAGACTTTGCACTTGCTTGGGAATATACGCGTGGTACTGGTCAACACCAGTCACCCGGGCAACATCGGCGGCGCTGCCCGCGCCATGAAAAACATGGGGCTGAGCAAGCTGGTCCTGGTCGATCCGATGGACTTCCCCAGCTCGGATGCCATTGCCCGTGCCTCGGGTGCGACCGATATCCTGGATGCCGCCCAGGTGGTCGGGACGCTGGAGGAGGCGCTGGTGGGCTGCACCGTCGCGCTGGGGACGAGCGCCCGGGATCGTCGCATACCCTGGCCGCTGGTCGATCCGCGCGAATGCGCGTCGCTCTGTCTCGATCAGGTCGCGGCAGGTGGCGAGGTGGCGCTGGTGTTCGGTCGCGAGTATGCCGGGCTGACCAACGAAGAACTGCAGCGCTGCCAGTACCATGTGCATATTCCATCGGACCCGGAGTTCGCCTCGCTCAACCTCGCGGCGGCCGTCCAGGTGCTGGTCTATGAAGTCCGTATGGCCTGGCTGGCGGCCCAGGGGCAGCCGACCAAGATGGAAAAGCTGGAAACGACGGCGATTCTCGATACCAAGCCTGTGACCAGCGAAGAGCTCGAGCTCTATTACGGGCATCTGGAACATACGTTGGTGGAGATCGGCTTTCTCGATCCGGAAAAGCCGCGCCACCTGATGCCGCGGTTGCGTCGGCTCTATGGCCGCAGCGGCATCACCAAGCTTGAAATGAACATCCTGCGGGGCATTCTCACCGAGACGCAGAAGGCTGCTCGCGGCGAACCCCACAAGCGGAGAAAGGATTGATGTTCGAACGCATGCGCGAAGACATCCAGAGCGTATTCCATCGCGATCCGGCGGCGCGTAACGCCTTCGAGGTGCTGACCTGCTACCCGGGGTTGCATGCGATCTGGATTCACCGCCTGGCTCACTGGCTGTGGAGCAACGGTTTCAAGTGGCTGGGGCGGATGTTCTCCAATCTGGGACGCTGGCTGACCGGCATCGAGATTCATCCGGGTGCCCGCATCGGTCGCCGCTTCTTCATCGATCACGGTCTGGGCATCGTCATTGGCGAGACGGCGGAAATCGGCAACGACGTGACCATCTACCAGGGCGTCACCCTTGGCGGCACGAGCTGGAACAAGGGCAAGCGTCACCCCACGCTGGAGGACGGCGTGGTGGTGGGTGCCGGCGCCAAGGTGCTCGGTCCCTTTACCGTGGGCGCCGGAGCGAAGATCGGTTCCAACGCAGTGGTCACCAAGGCGGTGCCGGCGGGCGCGACGGCAGTCGGTATTCCCGGGCGCATCATCGTCAAGTCCGACGACGAACAGGAGGCGCGCCGCAAGGCGATTGCCGAGAAGATCGGATTCGACGCCTACGGGGTCACCCAGGACATGCCCGATCCCGTCGCGCGGGCGATCGGCCAGCTGCTGGATCATGTCCAGGCGGTGGAAGAGCGGCTCGAGGGCATGTGCGGCGCGCTGAAGGCGCTCGGCAGCGACTATTGCGCCAAGGAGCTGCCGGCCTTGCGCGAGGAAGACTTCGCCGAAGTGAAGGATCAGGGATCAGACGGCAAAGCTTGATGTATCATGGGCGGCTGTCGGTCCTGGCTGTGCATCCGTCCTGGTAAAGACCTAGTAATTCAATAGGTCTTATAGTTGATATAAATACTCGGAAATAGCATAATTGCACCACGACCGTAATGCTTTGGTGCAAGCCGATGCGATTGACTACTAAAGGCCGCTATGCCGTAACCGCGATGCTCGATCTGGCGCTGCATGCCCAGCGCGGACCGGTTTCGCTGGCCGATATCTCCGAGCGACAGGGTATTTCCCTGTCCTATCTCGAACAGCTATTTGCCAAGCTGCGCCGTGGCAGTCTGGTCACCAGTGTGCGAGGGCCGGGGGGCGGCTATCAGCTGTCCCGGTCGATGTCCGGCATCCAGGTGGCGGAAGTGATCGATGCAGTCAACGAATCCGTCGATGCTACCCGCTGTCAGGGGCTCGGCGATTGTCATTCCGGCGATACCTGCCTGACCCACCATTTGTGGTGCGATCTGAGCCAGCAGATCCACGAGTTTCTCAGTGGTATCAGTCTGGCCGACCTCGTGCAGCGCCGTGAGGTGCAGGAGGTCGCCATGCGGCAGGACCTGCGCCGCGCGAACGGCCACGCACCGCAACTGGATAAGATCGAAACGTCCGCCATCGAGTGAGACGGGCGATCGCCTGATTAGGAGCATCTGATGAAATTACCGATTTATCTCGACTATTCCGCTACCACACCGGTAGATCCGCGCGTCGCTGAAAAAATGATCGAATGCCTGACCCAGGAAGGCAATTTCGGCAACCCGGCCTCGCGTTCCCACGCCTTCGGCTGGCGCGCTGAAGAAGCCGCCGAGAATGCCCGCCGGCAGGTGGCCGATCTGGTCAACGCCGACCCGCGCGAAATCGTCTGGACCTCCGGTGCCACCGAGTCCGACAACCTGGCGATCAAGGGTGTCGCGCATTTCTATGCCTCCAAGGGCAAGCACATCATCACCACCAAGATCGAGCACAAGGCGGTCCTGGATACGGCCCGTCAGCTGGAGCGTGAAGGCTTCGAAGTGACCTATCTCGAGCCCGGCGAAGACGGCATCGTCACGCCGGCCATGGTCGAGGCGGCGCTGCGCGAGGACACCATTCTGGTCTCGGTGATGCACGTCAACAACGAGATCGGCACCATCAACGACATCGCCGCGATCGGTGAACTGACGCGCTCCAAGGGCGTGCTGTTCCATGTCGACGCCGCGCAGTCGACCGGCAAGGTCGAAATCGACCTGGACAAGATGAAGGTCGACCTGATGTCGTTCTCGGCGCACAAGACCTACGGCCCCAAGGGCGTCGGCGCCCTCTACGTTCGCCGCAAGCCGCGCGTGCGCATCGAAGCGCAGATGCATGGTGGCGGCCACGAGCGGGGCATGCGTTCGGGCACCCTCGCGACCCATCAGCTGGTCGGCATGGGTGAGGCCTTCCGCCTCGCCAAGCTGGAAATGGCCGAGGAAAACGAGCGCATCCGCGCGCTGCGTGATCGCTTCTTCAAGCAGGTCGAGCACCTCGAAGAGCTGTACGTCAACGGCAGCATGACCGCCCGTGTTCCGCACAACCTGAACCTGAGCTTCAACTACGTGGAAGGCGAGTCGCTGATCATGGCGCTCAAGGATCTGGCGGTTTCGTCCGGTTCGGCCTGTACCTCGGCCTCGCTGGAGCCGTCCTACGTGCTGCGCGCGCTGGGCCGCAACGACGAGTTGGCGCACAGCTCGATCCGCTTCACCTTCGGTCGTTTCACCACCGAGGAAGAGGTCGATTACGCCGCACAGAAGATCAGCGAGGCGGTGAACAAGCTGCGCGAGCTTTCACCCCTGTGGGACATGTTCAAAGACGGCGTCGACATTTCCAAGGTCGAGTGGCAAGCCCACTGATCCCTCCTGTCGCGAAGCCGCATCGCCTGAATTAAAGAGGATTGCACCATGGCATACAGTGAAAAGGTCATCGACCACTACGAGAACCCGCGCAACGTCGGCAAGTTCGACGCCGAGGACCCGAGCATCGGCACCGGCATGGTCGGCGCGCCCGCCTGTGGCGACGTGATGCGCCTGCAGATCAAGGTCAACGAGCAGGGCATCATCGAAGACGCCAAGTTCAAGACCTACGGCTGCGGTTCGGCGATCGCGTCCAGCTCTCTGGCCACCGAGTGGATGAAGGGCAAGACGCTGGAAGAGGCCGAAACCATCAAGAACACCCAGTTGGCCGAAGAGCTGGCGCTGCCGCCGGTGAAGATCCACTGCTCGGTGCTCGCCGAAGATGCGATCAAGGCGGCGGTTCGCGATTACCGTGAGAAGAAAGGGCTGCTCTGAAGGAGGTCTAGATGGCTATCACCATGACACCCGCCGCGGCCCAGCACATCCGTCGCTCCCTGGAGGGGCGCGGGCGGGGCGAGGGTATTCGCCTGGGTGTGCGCACCACGGGTTGTTCGGGGCTGGCCTATGTTCTGGAGTTCGTCGACGAGACGGCTGCCGAGGACAAGGTATTCGAGAACCACGGTGTGAAGGTCATCATCGATCCCAAGAGCCTGGTCTATCTCGACGGCACCGAGCTCGATTTCGTGCGCGAGGGCTTGAACGAAGGCTTCAAGTTCAATAACCCGAACGTACGCGGCGAATGCGGTTGCGGCGAAAGCTTCAATATCTGAGGTTGCTGTGGGTAATCCCTGTCATTTTGCGCTGTTCGACCTGCAGCCGGCCTTCGAGCTCGATCTGGAAAAGCTCTCGGCGCGTTACCGGGAGCTGGCTCGCACGGTCCATCCGGATCGTTTCGCCGATGCCGGCGAGCGCGAACAGCGTCAGGCGATCGAACAGTCCGCCAATCTCAATGAGGCGTATCAGGTGTTGCGCAGCCCTACTCGGCGAGCGCGTTACCTGCTGACGCTGCGCGGTCATGACATGCCGCTCGAGGCGACCGTCCAGGACCCCGAGTTTCTGATGCAGCAGATGCAGTGGCGCGAAGAGCTCGAGGAGCTGCAGGACAGCGCCGATCTCGACGGGGTTGCCGCGTTCAAGTCGCGCCTCAAGCGTGCTCAGCAGCAGCTCAACGACGCGTTTGCCCGGTGCTGGCAGGACCAGCAGGCTCACCACGAGGCCGAGCGCCTGGTGCGTCGCATGCAGTTTCTCGACAAGCTGTCCCATGAAGTGCGCCAGTTGGAAGAGCGCCTCGACGATTAACCTCGCGCTGCGCCTCGGCGTCGCGCCCGACATCAGACAGACATGGCCTTACTCCAGATAGCCGAACCCGGGCAAAGCCCCCAGCCACACCAGCGTCGCCTGGCGGTCGGGATTGACCTGGGCACCACCAATTCCCTCGTCGCTGCCTTGCGCAGCGGGATCACCGCGCCGTTGCCCGATGAAAACGGCGACGTCATCCTGCCATCTGCCGTTCGCTATACGCAGGCGTCGGTCATCGTGGGGCGGGAGGCCAAGTCGGCCGCCGCGAGCGATCCGCTCAACACCATCCTGTCGGTCAAGCGGTTGATGGGGCGCGGCATCAAGGATGTCATCCAGCTGGGTGAGCAGCTTCCCTATCGCTTCAGCGAAGGGCAATCGCAAATGCCCTTCATCGAAACCGTGCAGGGACCCAAGAGCCCGGTCGAAGTGTCCGCCGAAATCCTGCGCAGCCTGCGCGAGCGTGCCGAGGCGGCGTTGGGTGGAGAGCTCGTCGGGGCGGTCATCACGGTGCCGGCGTACTTCGACGACGCGCAGCGCCAGGCCACCAAGGATGCGGCGCGGCTGGCCGGCGTGAGCGTGCTGCGGTTGCTCAACGAGCCGACTGCCGCGGCTGTCGCCTACGGGCTCGACCGCCAGGCCGAAGGGCTCGTGGCGATTTACGACCTGGGCGGCGGCACCTTCGACATTTCCATTCTGCGCCTGTCCAAGGGCGTGTTCGAAGTGCTGGCCACGGGCGGCGATACCGCCCTTGGCGGCGATGATTTCGACCATGCGCTGGCGGCCTGGATTCTCCAGCAGGCCGGCCTTTCGGCGGATCTCGACCCAGGTGCCCAGCGCGCTCTGCTCAAGGTGGCCTGTGATGCCAAGGAGCGACTGAGCCAGGTCGATCAGGTGGATGTCGCCTATGCCGGCTGGCAGGGCGTGCTCAGCCGCGAGGCATTCGATGCGCTGATCGATCCGCTGATCGCCCGTAGCCTCAAGTCCTGCCGGCGGGTGGTGCGCGACTCGGGCATCGAGCTCGAAGAAATCGGTGCGGTGGTGATGGTCGGCGGCTCGACCCGCGTGCCCAGGGTGCGTGAGCAGGTTGGCGAGCTCTTCGGTCGCGAGCCGCTGACCAACATCGACCCGGACGAAGTCGTGGCCATCGGTGCGGCGATCCAGGCCGAAACCCTGGCGGGCAACAATCGCGGTGGCGACGAGCTGCTGCTGCTGGACGTCATTCCGCTCTCGCTCGGTCTGGAAACCATGGGCGGGCTGATGGAGAAGATCATCCCGCGCAACACCACCATTCCGGTGGCTCGCGCCCAGGACTTCACCACCTACAAGGATGGCCAGACGGCCATGATGATCCACGTCCTGCAGGGCGAGCGCGAGCTGATCGCCGACTGCCGTTCGCTGGCGCGTTTCGAGCTGCGCGGCATTCCGCCGATGGTGGCCGGTGCGGCCAAGATCCGGGTGACCTTCCAGGTCGATGCCGACGGTCTGCTCAGCGTATCGGCGCGCGAGCTGGCTTCCGGCGTCGAGGCGAGCATCCAGGTCAAGCCGTCCTACGGCCTCACCGACGGCGAAATCGCCAGGATGCTCGAAGACTCCTTCCACAAGGCTGACGAGGACATGGCGGCGCGCACCCTGCGCGAGCAGCAGGTCGACGCCCGGCGCCTGGTGGAGGCGGTCGACGCCGCGCTGCAGGCCGACGGCGAGCGCCTGCTCGACGCCGAGGAGCGTGCCGCCATCGACGAGCAGCTCGATCAGCTGCGTGCGCTGCTGGACAGCTCGGATGTCGATTCGCTGGAGCGTCAGACCAGGCGGCTGAGCCAGATCACCGACGCTTTCGCCGCGCGGCGCATGGATACCACCGTCAAGGCCGCCCTGGCCGGACGGCGGCTGAACGAACTCGAGGATTGACCCCTGATGCCCCAGATCATTTTTCTTCCCCATGCCGAGCATTGCCCCGAAGGGGCGGTAGTCGAGGCGCAGGCTGGCGAGACCGTGCTGGACGCGGCGCTGCGCAATGGCATCGATATCGAGCATGCCTGCGAGAAATCCTGCGCCTGCACCACCTGTCATGTCGTGATTCGTGAAGGTTTCGCCTCGCTGGAGGCGTCCGACGAGCTGGAGGACGACATGCTCGACAAGGCCTGGGGGCTGGAGCCGAGTTCGCGTCTGTCCTGCCAGGCGGTGGTGGCCGATGCGGATCTGGTGGTCGAGATCCCTCGCTACACCATCAACCAGGTTTCCGAAGGGCATTGAGGAGCAGGGATATGACTCTCATGTGGGCGGACGTACAGGAAATCGCCATCCAGCTCGCCGAGCAGAAGCCGGACGTCGATCCGCGCTACGTCAACTTCGTCGAGCTGCACCGCTGGGTGACGGGCCTTCCGGAGTTCGCCGATTCGCCGCAGCGAGGCGGTGAAAAAGTGCTCGAGGCGATTCAGGCGGCGTGGATCGAAGAAGCCGACTGACGTTTCATCCGGCATGTCGGGGCGTATGCCCCGCGTTCGGCGCATGCCCTCGCATTTAACCTGAACCCGCGTATAATCCGCGGGTTTAATTTTCCGCTTTAACAATCAGTATTCTGGAGCTTTTCATGGCTGTCGAACGTACCCTTTCCATCATCAAGCCTGACGCCGTTTCGAAGAACGTGATCGGTGAAATCGTCACCCGTTTCGAGAAGGCTGGCCTGCGCGTCGTAGCCGCCAAGATGGTCCAGCTGTCCGAGCGCGAAGCCGGTGGCTTCTACGCCGAGCACGCGGAGCGTCCGTTCTTCAAGGATCTGGTTTCCTTCATGACCTCCGGCCCCGTGGTCGTTCAGGTGCTCGAAGGCGAGGGCGCCATCGCCAAGAACCGTGAGCTGATGGGCGCTACCGACCCGAAGAAAGCCGACGCCGGCACCATCCGCGCCGATTTCGCCGTCTCGATCGACGAGAACGCCGTGCATGGCTCCGACTCCGAAGCCTCCGCCGCGCGCGAAATCTCCTACTTCTTCGCTGCCACCGAAGTGTGTGCCCGCATTCGCTGATCTCCGAGCGAGGGTGAATCCATGAGTGAATCGACCGGTAAGGTTAATCTGCTGGGTCTGACCCAGCCGCAGCTGGAAAGCTTCTTCGAGTCCATGGGCGAGAAGCGCTTCCGTGCCGGTCAGATCATGAAGTGGATTCACCACTTCGGCGTCGATGACTTCGACGCCATGACCAACGTCGGCAAGGCCTTGCGCGAGAAACTCAAGGCCCGCGCCGAAATCCGCGGCCCCGAGATCGTCAGCGAGGACATCTCGAGCGACGGTACCCGCAAATGGGTGGTTCGCGTGGCCTCCGGCAGTTGCGTCGAGACCGTGTACATCCCCCAGGGAGGGCGTGGCACGCTGTGCGTGTCGTCCCAGGCGGGCTGCGCGCTGGACTGCAGTTTCTGCTCCACCGGCAAGCAGGGTTTCAACAGCAACCTCACTGCCGCCGAAGTCATCGGTCAGGTGTGGATCGCCAACAAGTCGTTCGGCTCCGTACCCGCCAAGATCGACCGCGCCATCACCAACGTGGTGATGATGGGCATGGGCGAGCCGCTGCTCAATTTCGACAACGTCGTGTCGGCCATGCAGATCATGATGGACGACCTGGGCTATGGCATTTCCAAGCGCAAGGTGACGCTCTCGACCTCTGGCGTGGTGCCGATGATCGACGAGCTGGCCAAGGTCATCGACGTGTCGCTGGCGTTGTCGCTGCACGCGCCCAACGATGAATTGCGCAACGTCCTGGTCCCGATCAACAAGAAATATCCGCTCGAAATGTTGCTGGCGGCCTGTCAGCGTTACATCTCGAGGCTCGGCGAAAAGCGGGTGCTGACCATCGAGTACACCCTGCTCAAGGGCGTCAACGACCAGCCCGAGCACGCCGCGCAGATGATCGAGCTGCTGGCGGACATCCCCTGCAAGATCAATCTGATCCCGTTCAATCCCTTCCCTCATTCGGGATATGAGCGGCCCAGCAACAATGCCATTCGCCGTTTTCAGGACATCCTGCACAAAGCCGGGCACAATGTGACGGTGCGTACCACCCGCGGCGAAGACATCGATGCCGCCTGTGGCCAGCTGGTCGGTCAGGTGATGGACCGTACACGTCGAAGCGAGCGATACATCGCTGTACGTGAGCTGCAGAGCGAGGCAGGTGCGACACATCTCGCTACGAACCGTTCCTGAGGGGGAAATCCATGTTTTCGCGCGTTGCGCTGCTTCTTCTGCTTGCCGGTCTGCTCCACGGTTGCGTGTCCACGGGTAACGTCGACCCGATGAGGACCGCCTCCGGTCGAGAAGAGGCGCGCGATGCCTACATTCAGCTCGGTATCGGTTACCTGCAGCAGGGCGATACCGCACGCGCCAAGGTCCCGCTGAGGCAGGCGCTGGATCTCGATTCGCGCAGTGCCGATGCACACACCGCTCTGGCCCTGGTATTCCAGACCGAGATGGAATATGACCTGGCCGACAAGCATTACCGTGATGCGCTGTCGATTCGCAGCGATCCGCGCATTCTCAACAACTACGGCAGCTTCCTCTTCGAGCGTGGGCGTTACGAGGAGGCCATGCAGCGCTTCACCCAGGCGTCGGCCGACAACCTCTATACCGAGCGCTCCCGTGTGTTCGAGAACATGGGGCTGACGGCGCTGCGGCTGAATCAGCCGCAGCAGGCCGAGGCGTATTTCGAGCGCGCCCTGCGGCTCAATGCGCGCCAGCCCGGTGCGCTGCTGGAGATGGCGATGCTGTCCTACCAGTCGAAGAACTACGTGCCCGCCCGCAGCTACTATGAACGTTACAGCCGACTGGCCGAGCAGAACGCGCGCAGCCTGCTGCTGGGTATTCGACTGGCGAACATCCACGACGACCGCGATCGTGCAGCGACGCTGGCGCTCCAGCTGCGGCGCCTGTATCCGGCCTCGCCGGAATATCAGCAATATCTTTCGGAGCAACGATGAAAGTTTCACAACCCGAAGCTGTTGTGCCGGCCGCCGGCAACCCGGGGGAAACGCTTCGCCAGGCTCGTGAGGCTCGGGGCTGGTCCGTTGCGGCGGTGGCCTCCCAGCTCAATCTTTCGGAACGGCTGATCGGCCAGATCGAAGCGGGCGATTTCTCCCAGGCACCGGGCCATACCTTCGCGCGTGGCTACGTGCGGGCGTACGCGAAGCTGGTCGGGCTCGACCAGACGCAACTGGTCGGCGAGTTCGATCGCTACACCGGCACCGACGCGAGCGGCAGCAGCGTGCATGCGCTCGGCCGCATCGAAGAGCCGGTCAGGATGTCGCACAACGTGCTGCGCTTCTTCAGCTTCGTGCTGCTCCTGGTGCTCATCGGCGCCGGGTTCATGTGGTGGCAGGACCAGTCCTCTCGCAATACCGGGTCGCCGACGAGTTCGTCGCTCGAGCACATCGAAGTGGAAGGTGCCGACGGCACGACCCAGATACATGTCTTTGACGAGCCCGAGGACCAGGCGGTCGTAGCGGGGCGCCAGGGCGAGGAGATTTCGCTGCCGCCGCTGGTCGACCCTCAGCCCGGCGTCGAAGGCGAGCCGCCTGCGGAACTCGATCAGGGCAGCGAGGCGGCCGAAGGGGTCGCCTCCGAGCCCGATATGGCTGCTGCGCCGGAGCAGACGCCCCCAGGCGCCGACGCACCAGCGCCATCGCCTTCGCAAGGCGAGCCGGCCGCCCCGGCGGCCGCGCCCGAAGCGCCCGTTGCCGCCGCCGAGGCTCCGGCGCCCGCCATCACTGCGGGGGAAGGGCAGCTGGAGCTGTCGTTCACCGCCGATTGCTGGACGCGGGTCATCGATGCCGATGGCCGTGTACTGGTCAGCGCGCTGATCCGCGCCGGGACCACCCGTACCGTTACCGGTCGTGCGCCGCTGGATGTCCATCTGGGATACGCCCGCGGTGCCCAAGTCAGTTACAACGGCGAGTCCGTCAACCTCGCGTCCTACATGCGTGGCGAGACGGCGCGCTTCAAGGTCGGCCAATGAGCATGCATTCCGAGTCTCGTATCAAACGACGCCTGTCGCGCAAGATCTGGGTGGGGCCCGTGCCCGTGGGTGGGGACGCCCCGATCGCCGTGCAGAGCATGACCAACACCGATACCTGCGACGTCGACGCGACCGTCGCGCAGATCAAACGTCTGCAGGATGCCGGCGCGGACATCGTGCGGGTGTCGGTGCCCGACATGGATGCCGCCGAGGCGTTCGGCCGGATCAAGCAGCGTGCCGGCGTGCCGCTGGTGGCCGACATCCATTTCGATTACCAGATCGCGCTGCGGGTTGCCGAGCTGGGCGTGGACTGCCTGCGCATCAACCCCGGCAACATCGGGCGCGAGGATCGTGTCCGGGCAGTGGTCGAAGCGGCGCGTGACCGCGGTATTCCGATTCGTATCGGCGTCAACGCGGGCTCCCTGGAAAAGGACCTGCAGAAGAAGTACGGCGAGCCTACGCCCGAGGCGCTGGTCGAGTCGGCGTTGCGTCACGTCGAGCACCTGGATCGCCTGAACTTCCCGGATTTCAAGGTCAGCGTGAAGGCCTCCGACGTGTTCATGGCGGTCGAAGCCTATCGTCTGCTGGCCAGGCAGATCGAGCAGCCGCTGCACCTGGGCATTACCGAAGCTGGCGGGCTGCGCTCGGGTACCGTGAAATCCTCGGTCGGCCTGGGCATGCTGCTGGCCGAGGGCATCGGCGACACCATCCGCATCTCGCTTGCTGCCGATCCGGTGGAAGAGATCAAGGTCGGCTTCGATATTCTCAAGTCGCTGCACCTGCGTTCGCGCGGCATCAACTTCATCGCCTGCCCGAGCTGTTCGCGGCAGAACTTCGATGTGGTCAAGACCATGAACGAGCTGGAGGGCCGGCTCGACGATCTGCTGGTCCCGCTGGACGTGGCGGTGATCGGCTGCGTGGTCAACGGCCCCGGCGAAGCCAAGGAAGCCCATATCGGCCTGACCGGTGGCACACCGAACAACCTGATCTATATCGACGGCAAGCCGGCCCAGAAGCTTACCAACGACAACCTGGTCGACGAGCTGGAACAACTGATCCGGCGCAAGGCCGCCGAAAAGGTCGAAGCCGACGCGGCACTGATCCTGCGCAGCTGACCTAAGGAAGACACTTGAGCAAGTCCCTGCAAGCCATCCGTGGCATGAACGACATCCTGCCCGGACAGACGCCCGTCTGGCGCTACCTGGAAAGCACCTTCGCCGAATTGCTCGATGCCTACGGCTACAGCGAGATCCGCCTTCCCATCCTCGAATTCACCGAACTCTTCGCCCGTGGTATCGGTGAAGGCACCGACGTGGTGGACAAGGAGATGTACACCTTCCTGGACCGCAACGAAGAGTCGCTGACCCTGCGCCCCGAAGGCACTGCAGGCTGCGTGCGCGCGGTGCTCGAGCATGGCATGACCGGCGGCGGGCAGGTGCAGAAGCTCTGGTACACCGGCCCGATGTTCCGCTACGAAAAGCCGCAGAAGGGCCGCTATCGGCAGTTCCACCAGATCGGCGTCGAGGTGTTCAACCAGCCCGGGCCGGATGTCGATGCCGAGCTGATCATCCTTACGGCCCGTCTGTGGAAGCAGCTGGGCCTGGCCGACGCGGTGACCCTGCAGCTCAACAGCCTGGGCTCCAGCGAAGCCCGCGCGACCTACCGGGACGCCCTGGTGGTCTATCTTCAGCAGCGCTTCGATCAGCTCGACGAAGACAGCCAACGTCGTCTGACCACCAATCCGCTGCGTATCCTCGACAGCAAGAATGCCCAGACGCAGGCCCTGCTGGCCGATGCGCCGACGCTGCACGATTACCTGGACGACGACTCGCGGGTGCATTTCGAGGGGCTCAAGGCGCGCCTGGACGCGGTCGGTATCGCCTACGAGATCAATCCCAAGCTGGTCCGCGGTCTGGACTACTACGGCAGAACGGTCTTCGAGTGGGTCACCGATCGCCTGGGGGCCCAGGGCACGGTCTGCGCCGGTGGTCGCTACGACGGCCTGATCACCCAGTTCGGTGGCAAGCCCACGCCGAGTGTCGGCTTCGCGATGGGGGTCGAGCGGCTGGTCTTGCTGCTCGAAACCCTGGCGCTGGTGCCCGAGCACCTGACCCGCCCGGCGCACGCCTATGTCTGCGCCTTTGGGGAGGCGGCGGAGCTCGCTGCGGTGGCCCTGGCCGAGCGGTTGCGCGATGCGTTGCCGGGGCTCCGGCTGCTGCTCAATTCCGGCGGCGGCAGTTTCAAGAGCCAGTTCAAGAAGGCCGACAAGAGCGGCGCGCGCTTCGCCCTGATTCTGGGAGAGGACGAGCTGGCGGGTCGCGTGGTAGGTTGCAAGCCGCTGCGCGACGATAGCGAGCAGGAAAACATTGCCTGGGATGCTCTACCCGAGCGTCTGGCTGTCTGCTTCGAGCAGACTGAGACTAAGCGAACAAAAGGAGTGACGGTGTGACCTCGGGTACTGAAGACGAACAAATCGCGCAGATCAAGGAATGGTGGCGCCGTAACGGAATGCCGCTGCTGGTTGGCGCGGTACTGGCGCTGGCCCTGGTTTTCGGCTGGCAGGCCTGGCAGAACCATCAGGTCAACAAGGCCCAGGGCGCCTCGGCCCTCTATCAGCAATTGCTCGATGCCTCGCTCAATACGGGCAGCGTCGACGCAGCCGAAGTGGCGCGCCTGGGCACCGAACTGAAGAACAACTACGGCGGCACTCACTACGCCCAGTACGGCAGCCTGTTCATGGCCAAGATCGCGGTGGAAGCCGGGCAGCTCGACGATGCGGCCAGCGAGCTGCACGCTGTGCTGGACAAGCCGGCCGACAAGACCATCGAAGAGCTGGCCCGTCAACGCCTGGCCCGTGTCCTGTCCGCCCAGGACAAGGCCGATGAAGCCTTGAAGCTGCTCGACGGCGAGGCCGAGAAGGCCTTTGCGGCGAGCCGCGAGGAATTGCGTGGCGACCTGCTGGTCCAGCTCGGTCGCACCGATGATGCCTTTGCTGCCTATAGCAAGGCCAAGCAGTCCCTGTCCCAGGATGCCGCCGTCGGCGGGCTGCAGCTCAAGCTCGATGACCTGGCCAAAGGGGAGGCATGACGTGATGCGTTGGAAGATTGCCGCGCTGTTGTCCCTCGTGGTGCTGGCTGCCGGCTGCAGCAGTAGCAGCAAGGAGCCCGAGCCCGCCGAACTGCAGAAGTTCGATGCCGAAATCCGTCTCGACCAGCAGTGGAGCCGCTCGGTCGGCAAGGGGCAGGGCAAGACCTACAACCTGCTGGCCCCGGTCGTCTACGGCGACCAGATCTTCGCCAGCGATGTTCGCGGGCGCGTGGTGTCGCTGGATCGCTTCACCGGCAAGGTGGAGTGGCGCAAGGATCTGGACGAGCCGGTGTCCGGCGGCGTAGGCGCCGGCTACGGGTTGATCCTGGTCGGCACCCTCAAGGGTGATGTCATTGCGCTGGATGCCGCCAGCGGCGAAGAGCGCTGGCGCAGCCACGTCGGCAGCGAAGTGCTCGCTGCTCCGGCCATCAACGGCGACATCGTCGTCGCCCAGACCCAGGACGATCGTCTGGTCGCGCTGGAAATGGATACCGGGACCCAGCGTTGGGCCTATGAAAGCTCGCCCGCAGTGCTCACCCTGCGTGGCACCGGGGCGCCGGTGCTCACCAACCAGCTGGCGGTCGCCGGTCTTTCCAGCGGCCGTGTCGTCGCGCTGGATACCCGCGGTGGCCTGCCGGTCTGGGAGCAGCGGGTGGCTGTACCCCAGGGGCGTACCGAACTCGAACGCGTGGTCGATATCGACGGCGGCCTGCTGCTGTCCGGCGGCACGCTTTACGTGGTCACCTACCAGGGGCGCGTCGCCGCGCTGGAGCTGGAAAGCGGCCGTATACTGTGGCAGCGCGAGGCATCGAGCTCCGGTGGCGTGGCCCTGGGTTACGGCAGCGTTTACCTGAGCCTGGCCAATGGCACCGTCGAGAGCATCGACGAGCGTTCGACCAGCGTCCTGTGGCGCAACGAAGACCTGGCGCGCCGCCAGCTGTCGACGCCGGAGGTGCTGTCGAGTTATGTGGTGGTCGGCGACTTCGAAGGCTATCTGCACTTCCTGAGTCAGGTCGATGGCCGTTTCGTCGCCCGCACCCGGGTCGAAAGCGCTGGCGTGCGGGTCCGCCCGGTGGTGTCCGGCGACTGGCTGTATGCCTACGGCAACGATGGCAAGCTGGTAGCGCTGACCATCCGCCAGAGTGACTGATCGGCAGCCAGATCGCTGCCGCCTCAGGGTTCAATAGCCGGCCGCTGCCTTGCAGCGGCCGTTGTGTTTTCTGAAATATCGAGTTGGAGAGCCGCATGGTTCCCGTTATCGCCCTGGTGGGCCGTCCGAACGTCGGCAAGTCCACCCTGTTCAACCGGCTGACCAAGAGCCGCGATGCCATCGTCGCCGAATATGCCGGCCTGACCCGTGATCGCCAGTACGGCGAGGCCAAATGGCAGGGTCGCACCTACATCGTCATCGACACCGGCGGTATTTCCGGTGACGAGGAAGGCATCGACGCGAAGATGGCCGAGCAGTCGCTGCAGGCGATCGAGGAAGCCGATGCGGTCCTGTTCATGGTCGACTCGCGGGCTGGACTGACCGCCGCCGACCAGATGATCGCCGAGCACCTGCGCAAGCGGAACAAGCGCAGCTTCCTGGTCGCCAACAAGGTCGACAGCGTCGACCCCGACATCGCCCGCGCCGAGTTCAGCCCGCTGGGCCTGGGCGACGCGCTGCCGATCGCCGCGGCCCACGGGCGCGGCATCAGCCACATGCTGGAAGCGGCCCTGGGGATCTTCCCCAAGGACGAAGAGTCGCAGCCGGGTGCCGAAGGCGAGGGCGAAGAAGAGGTCGCCGAAGGCCAGGAGCTTTCGCGGATTCCCGGGCCGAGCGAGAAGGACGGCATCAAGATCGCCATCATCGGCCGGCCCAACGTCGGCAAGTCGACCCTGGTCAACCGCATGCTCGGCGAGGAGCGGGTGATCGTCTATGACCAGGCCGGTACCACCCGCGACAGCATCTACATCCCTTTCGAGCGCGACGACGAGAAATACACCCTGATCGATACCGCCGGCGTGCGCCGTCGCGGCAAGATCTTCGAGGCGGTGGAAAAGTTCTCCGTGGTCAAGACGCTGCAGGCGATCCAGGACGCCAACGTGGTGATCTTCGTGATGGATGCGCGCGAAGGCGTGGTCGAGCACGACCTGAACCTGCTCGGCTTCGTGCTGGAAACCGGGCGCGCGCTGGTCATCGCGCTGAACAAGTGGGACGGCATGGAGCCGGGCGAGCGCGACTACGTGAAGACCGAGCTGGAACGCCGGCTGTTCTTCGTCGACTTTGCCGACATCCACTTCATTTCCGCCAAGCACGGCACCGGGGTCGGGCATCTGTACAAGTCGGTGCAGGCTTCGTTCAAGTCGGCGATCACCCGCTGGCCGACCAGCCGCCTCACGCAGATCCTCGAGGACGCGGTGCAGGAGCACCAGCCGCCGCTGGTCAACGGACGCCGGATCAAGCTGCGCTATGCGCACCTGGGCGGAGCCAACCCGCCGCTGATCGTCATCCACGGCAACCAGGTGGATGCGGTACCCAAGTCCTATTCCCGCTACCTGGAAAACACCTATCGGCGGGTGCTCAAGCTGGTCGGTACGCCGATCCGCATCGAGTACAAGGGCGGGGAGAACCCCTTCGAGGGCAAGAAGAACACCCTGACCGACCGCCAGGTGAACAAGAAGCGCCGCCTCATGTCGCACCACAAGAAGGCCGACAAGAAGCGCCGCGACAAGAAGCGCTAAGCGTTCCCTGTCAAGGTTCTTCGCGTTTCATGGAGGACAGGGTTGTCCGATACCGGACTGGCGATATGGGGTGCTGAATGAACGTTTTGATTTCATTGGGCCCTATCGAGCCGTCTGATAGTTTGGTTTCGCCCTGCGGGTCGAGTCACCTTTTTCAGTCGCGAAAAAAATAACCAAAAACGCTTGCCCCTGCATCCGGCCCTGCGCTTCGCTCCACCATTGCTCCAGGGGACGGCATACAGGGCGTCCCCGGCGCTTTAAGCGGGGACGCCTAGTCCTCGCTCCCTTACACAACGGTTCCGCTCACCCTCCTGAACGGGGCGGTTGGTGGCGCCTGTTGGTTCGTGCAAAAAAGCAAAGCCAAAAGCAACATCATTGATCTTCCAGGCGACGCGGACCCGTTCCCGGCAGGAGGCCGATTGGAGGTGCTGCGCAGGGGGACACGAGGACGCCGGTGAGGAACGAAGGGGCAGGGACGCGGGCCCTCGGAGCGGCGGGAAGTCTGGCCGCAGGCCAGACCCGGATGTCGGCGGTGGCTTTCTCTTTGGCTGCTTTCTCTTGGCCAGGCAAGAGAAAGTGAATCGGCCGGCGGGCCGAAACCAAGGGTGTCAGCACACTCGGCAATCGCTTCAGACATCGAGGCGCAAGCCTGAACCAGACGACTCCGTTCGACATCAATCTTCGTATCCGGAGTCATCCTGACGAACCGCTTTTTTCAACGCTACAGATCGCGAGTAGGCTCTCAGCCTTGCTCGTCAAACGACTGGTCCATATCCAAGGCCGGTCGAGCGTGCTTCGGCTTGCCGACCGGGCGCGCCGGGTTACCCACAACCGTCGTATGCGGCTGAACGGGATGCAACACGATGCTTCCCGCACCCACCTTGGCGCCTTCGCCGATCTCGATATTGCCGAGGATCTTCGCGCCCGCGCCGATCATCACCCCGCTGCGTACCTTGGGATGACGATCGCCGCCTTCCTTGCCGGTGCCGCCCAGCGTCACGCCCTGCAGGATGGACACATCATCGCCTATGACGGCCGTTTCACCGATGACGATGCCCGTGCCGTGGTCGAGCATGATGCCGCTGCCGATCCGACTGGCGGGGTTGATATCGATGGCCAGGCGTTCGTTGCAGCGCGCCTGGATGAACATCGCCAACAGGCGTTCGCCCTGGCCATGCAGATGATGGCTGATACGGTACGCCTGCAGCGCCAGGAACCCCTTGGAGAACAGGAACACTTCCAGCGCTGTGGCGAACGCCGGGTCGCGGCTGACGATTGCCTGCAGGTCGCGCCAGGCCGAGTCGGTCAGTGCCGGGGCCTGGCGGTGAATGTGGGCGAAGCGCTCGGCCAGCGTCTGCTGTTGCTCGGGGGTGTCCGCCAGGGTGCGGCCGACTCGATGGGCGAGGGCGCAACCGAAATCCGGCTGTTCGATGATGGCTTGCCGGAAGACGGCGGCCAGCGTCGGCTCGCTATCCATGGCCCGTTCCGTCTGGCTGCGCAGGGCATTCCACGAGGCGCTGGCGGTATGCATTGACATGGCGAATTCCCGATGGAGATTGGGGCGCAGGGTAAAGGCCAGGGGCTTGTCGATACAACCGTATCAGCCCAACGCTTTCGGGAAGGAGTGGGCCTCTCCCGGATGCTCGTATCGGGCCGCGGTGATCGGCTATCCTGCTTGTCCCTGCCGCATCCCCGCCCGGCAGGCCTGTCGGAAGGCTGTCATGCTCATCAGCAAATTACCCAATGTCGGCACCACCATCTTCACCACGATGTCCCAGCTCGCGGCGCAGACCGGGGCGTTGAACCTGTCCCAGGGTTTTCCCGACTTCGATGGGCCCGACGCGCTGCGCGAAGCCGTGGCGCGCCATGTCATGAGCGGCCACAACCAGTACGCGCCGATGCCGGGTCTGCCGGCGCTGCGCGAGCAGATCGCGGACAAGGTCGCCAGGCTCCATGGGCGAACAGTCAGCGCCGGTGACGAGGTGACCGTCACGCCCGGCGCCACCCAGGCGATCTTCTGCGCCATCCACGCGGTGATCCGTCCGGGCGACGAGGTCATCGTCTTCGACCCCTGCTATGACAGCTACGAGCCTGCGACCGAGCTGGCCGGAGGGCGCTGCGTGCACCTCGCCCTGACGCCCCCGTCGTTCGCCATCGACTGGCAGCAGCTCGGCGAGGCGCTGTCGCCGCGCACGCGGATGATCATTCTCAACAGCCCGCACAACCCGAGCGGCACGCTGATCGGCCGCGCCGAGCTGGACCGGCTGGCCGAGCTGATTCGTGGACGGGACATCTACCTGCTCAGTGACGAGGTCTACGAGCACCTGGTGTTCGACGGCGCCAGCCATGCCAGCGTGCTCGGCCACGAGGAGCTGTATCGCCGCGCCTTCGTGGTGAGTTCGTTCGGCAAGACCTACCACGTGACGGGCTGGAAGACCGGCTACGTCATCGCGCCGCCGGCCCTGACCGCCGAGCTGCGCAAGGTCCACCAGTACGTCAGCTTCTGTGGCGTGACGCCGCTGCAGCATGCCCTTGCCGACTTCATGGCCGAGCATCCGGAACATGTAGACGAGCTGCCGGCCTTCTACCAGGCCAAGCGGGACCTGTTCTGCGACCTGCTGGCCGGATCACGTTTCGCCTTCACCCGCGCGGCCGGAACCTATTTCCAGCTGGCCGACTACTCGGCGATCAGGCCGGACCTGGACGATGTCGAGATGGCCCAGTGGATGACCCGCGAGCACGGCGTGGCGACCATCCCCATCTCGGTGTTCTACCAGAGCCCTCCGCAAGGGCTGAGGCTGGTCCGGTTCTGCTTCGCCAAGCGCGAAGATACGTTGCGCCAGGCCGCCGAGAGGTTAGCCGTCCTATGACCGCACGCCCCGATCTCGATATCGCGCTCGTCCAGACGAGCCTCGTCTGGCAGGACGCCGCCGCCAACCGCGACCACTTCCAGCGCCTGCTGCAGCAAGCGCGGGGTGCCGACCTGGTGGTGCTGCCGGAAATGTTCACCACCGGATTCTCGATGCACTCCGAGCACCTGGCGGAGGCGGAGGATGGCCCCACCGCGCAGTGGCTGCGCGAGCAGGCGGCGGCGCTGGAGGCCGTCGTCTGCGGCAGCCTGATCGTTCGCGATCAGGCCGGTTTTCATCGAAATCGCCTGCTCTGGGCGCAGCCCGACGGCCAGCTGTTGCACTACGACAAGCGCCATCTGTTCCGCATGGCGGGCGAGCACAAGCACTACAGTGCGGGCAGCCGCCAGGCGGTGTTCGAGCTCAAGGGCTGGCGGGTGCGGCCGCTGATCTGCTACGACCTGCGCTTTCCGGTGTGGAGCCGCGATGCGAGCGGCACCGACCTGTTGCTGTACACCGCCAACTGGCCGGCGGCGCGCCGGCAGCACTGGAACCGCCTGCTACCGGCCCGGGCCATCGAGAACCTCTGCTACGTGGCCGCCGTCAACCGGATCGGCGAGGACGGCAAGGGGCATGCCTACAGCGGCGACAGCCAGGTCCTGGATTTCCACGGCCAAGCGCTGCTCGAGGGGCGGGATGGCGAGGGCGTGTTCCGGGTCAGGTTGTCGGCGGCCGACCTGGCGGAGCATCGCGAGCGCTTCCCTGCGCATCAGGATGCCGATGACTTCGAGCTGAGCCTGTAGGCCTTCAGCTTTCGACGGTTTTGGCCACCAGCGCCTGGCGTCTGAGCAGCAACAGCGGCAGGCCGAGCACCAGCACCAGCAGCCCGAGCAGGGCGCCCAGGCCCGCATAGAGCGTGCTCGAGACGAACAGCCCCAGGCAGCAGCAGGCGAAGATCAGCGGCAGCAGCGGGTAAAGCGGCACGCGGAAGGGACGCGGCACGTTCGGTTGCAGCTTGCGCAGGCGCAGCAGCGACAGCGCCGTCATGCACATGAAGAACCAGAACACCGGCGCGGTGTACGCGACCATCGCCTCCACGCCGCTCTGGCTCAGGGCGCCGAACAGGATCAGCAGCAACGTGATGGCGCCCTGGACCAGCAGCGCGCGCACCGGCGTCGAGCCGCGCTCGTTCCAGGCGCCGAGCATGCTCAGCTGCGGAACGTCGCGTCCCAGCGCGTAGTACACACGGGCTCCGGTCAGGATCGTCGCGTTGATGGTGCTCAGGGCGGTGAAGCAGATCAGCAGGCTCAGCGCCAGGGCGGCCCAGTTGCCCGCCACCAGGTCCATCAGGTCGGCGCCCACGGCGGTCGACTGGCTGAGCGCCTGCAGGCCGAATATCTGCAGGAAGGCCACGTTGGCCAGCAGGTAGAGCGTCGTCACCACCAGCGTGCCCAGCAGCAGCACCCGGCTCATGTTACGGCCCGGGTCTTGCAATTCGCCCGACAGGTAGGCCGCCTCGTTCCAGCCGCCATAGGTCAGCAATACGAACACCATGCCCATGCCCAGCATGCCGACGCTGATCCCGTCCCCGGTCGGCTGAGCGGCGACCACCGGTTCGGCCTGCGCGGAAGAGAGCAGGCCGGCCAGCATCACGCTGGTCAGCGCCAGCACAGTCAGGCTGCTCAGGATGACCTGGATACGCTTGGATTCGCGAGTGCCCAGGATGTTGAGCGTGGTCAGCAGCACCACCGCGAGCGCCGCGTGCAGGGCTGCGCCATAGTCGCCGAGCGGTATCAGTCGCTGCGCGTAGTCGCCATAGATGAACGCCACCGCGGCGATGGCGCCCGTCTGGATGACGGTGCCGCGGGCCCAGGCGAACATCAGCCCCAGCTGCCGTCCCCAGGCCTTGCTCAGGTAGTGATATTCGCCGCCTTCGTCCGGAAAGGTCGCGCCGAGTTCGGCATAGCAGAGCGCGCCGACCAGCATGAGCAGGCCGCCGGCGAGCCAGAAGCCGATGTACATCGCCGTGCTGTCAGCGTGCTGGGCGACCAGGGGCGGAAAGCCGAAGATGCCGACGCCGACCACGACGCCCACCAGCACGGCGACGCCATCCAGGACGGACAGCCCGCCGCTGTGCGGGGGCTGGGTTTGAGGGCCCGTGCTCAAGTGCGGCGCGCGCTCCAGTTGGAGACGGCTCCTTCGCCAGAGAGGGCGGTGATGCGATCACCCTCGACCTTGCCCATGTAGAGCTTGCCGCCCACGTTGAAGCGCAGGACTTCGCCTTCCAGGCTGCCGGTCACCGCGTTCTGCAGCCCACCGGCCTGGGCGGTGCCTTCGACCTGCTGGAATTGCTGCTGCAGGTCGAGGGTGAAGTTGCCATTGCCGTCGTTGACCTCCCAGCGGCCGTCGACCTTGGCCGGCACTATCCAGAGGTAGACGTAGCTGCCGCCGATGTAGTCGCTGCGATCGGCCTGCCACTCGTCCATGCTGAAGGCATGGGACACCACCCGGGTGCCTGGCTTGAGCGTGTCGAGGATGACTGGGCGCAGGCGTAGGTTGACCCGCGGCAAGAGGTACATGGTCAGCACCGTGGCCTCGGAAATGTCCTTCTTGAACAGGTCGCCCTGTTCGAAGCTGACCTTGTCCGATACGCCGGCGGCTTCGGCATTGGCCTCGGCTTCACGGATGCGCTCGGGGTCCAGGTCGATCCCCAGGGCCGAGCGAGCGCCGCGATCGCGTACCGCCGCGATGGCGATGCGACCGTCGCCCGAGCCGAGGTCGATGACGGTGTCGTCCGAATTCACGTTCGCCATCTCCAGCATGCGCGCCACGACATGGTCGGGCGTCGGCACGTAAGGAACATCGAGTTGCGGTGCGTTCTGGGCGTGGGCGGGCAACAGGGCGGAAAGCAACAGCAAGGGTAGAGCGGTCAGAAAGGCAGGACGGCGAACGGACGCGAGCGACATGGGTGTAACTCCCTTGGCAAGTTCGGTCCCCGCACGGGTTGGACGGGGCGCTAATGTCCGGACCCATGCGCCGCTTCAAGGTTCTGGGCACGCCCGGGAAAATTTTTCCGGCGACGCCGGACGCTTACCCGGCAAGGCCCGGTTGGCGGGCGTCGATACGCGATCGGCTAGCTTGTAACGCCATGTAAAAGCACGCCGCCACTAGCGCGTCTCTTCGGGTAGCGATTGTTCGATCACGCCGTACCAGCCCATGCCGGGATAGGTTTCGAAGCCTGGCGTAAGGGCCCAGGCCTGGATCGATCGCTGGTTCACCGTGCGGTAGCCGCTGGCCTGTTCGCGGGCGGTCTCGATCCGGACGGGATCGCCCAGCACGGCCCTGGGATCGGAGCTGGCGATGAGACGGTGATCGGCATCGATCAGCACGCAGCGGCTGCGAGGGCGCTCCTCGTCGCTCAGGCGCACGCCCTGGATGACGGCGTTGGCCTGGGTCTGCCAGTCGAAGAACACGCCGATCACCCCGAGGACCTCGCCGTTGCTCTTGCCCTTGGCCCGCACCGCGGCACTGAAGGGACAGGTGACGGCGTTGCCGAGCAGCGGCTCGCGCATCACGGACGAACAGTGGTAGCGGTCGCCACTCGGGTGGCGCAGCGCCTCGCGGAACCAGGGGGCGTCGGCCACCCGAGCGCCCAGTACCTGGGGATGGGCGCCGGGCCTTCCACAGGCGATGACCTTGCCCTGGCGGTCGGCTATCCAGATGTCCAGGTAGACGGTGTAGCTGTCGAGAATGACCCCGAGGCGCCGTCCCGCTTCGGCGCAGGTGGCCGGGTCGAGGCTTTCCAGGGCGCGGACCAGCGACGCGTCGGTCGCCCACCAGCGCACGTCGCAGGAGCGCTCATAGAGGTTGCGGTCGATGATTTCGATCATGTGCAGCGCAAGATCGGCCAGGCGCTGGCCGCGCACCTCGAAGCACATGCTCTGGCCGACCTGCGACAACTCGCTGACCGCCGAACGCAGGTTGGCCGAGAGCCCGTCGGCAATGCCCATCACCCGCTCCGAGATCGACTTGACCTCTTCGGCGACGATCGAGAAGCCGCGTCCCGAGGCGCCGGCATGGGCCGCTTCGATCAGGGCGTTGATGGCCAGCAGCTTGGTCTCGCGGGTGATCTTCTGGATGTCGGCAATGCCGCGCGCCGCCAGGACTTCCACGTCTCTGGACAATTCGACGATGCGTTCGGGCTCTATCATTGCGGTTCTGACCTTGAGGCAAGGAGGAGGGCAAGTAGAGGCAGGATCGAGCAAAAGGAAAAATGGGTACGCTGAGCGGCCCTGATTATGTAGCGATCGGCCGAACTGGACGGCGGATCGATACGGCGTTCGTCGCGGCTGCGCGTTCGCTTGGGCGAGTGTAGCGAGCGGCGTCACCGGCCGACATCGTGGCGCGTTCGCCGCAGTGTGATGGATGTCTCAGAATCGGTGGGCGTGACGGCTGCTTGCGGGCGCAGCGCGGGGAGACCGAGCGGGCCGGACAGGGGTGGGCGCCCCTGTCCGTCTGCCAGGGTCAGGCGGCCTTGGCGCCGGCCTCGCGCAGGGCGCGGTTGAGCGCGCTGAACAGGGCGCGGAAGCTTGCCGTGGTGATGTTCTCGTCGATGCCCACACCGTGCAGCGGGCGCTGGCCATCCAGGCGGATTTCGATGTAGGCCGCGGCCTTGGCATTGGCGCCGGCGCCGATGGCGTGCTCGGAGTAGTCCATGATCTCGACCGCAGCCGGCAGCCCCGCCACCAGGGCTTCCAACGGGCCTTTGCCAATGCCGCGCCAATGCTGCGTCTCGCCGGCGTTGAGCACTTCGACGTCGACCGCGCTGGTGCCGTTTTCTTCCTGCAGGCGATGGCCCTTGAGGGTGTAGGGCACATGGGCCTGCAGGTATTCGCGTTCGAGCAGGCTGTAGATCTGCTCCGCGGTCATTTCCAGGCCCAGTCGGTCGGTTTCCCTCTGCACGACCTGGCTGAATTCGATCTGCATGCGGCGCGGCAGGCTGATGCCGTATTCCTGTTCGAGCAGGAAGGTGATGCCGCCCTTGCCGGACTGGCTGTTGACCCGGATCACCGCCTCGTAGTCGCGGCCGATGTCAGCCGGATCGATCGGCAAGTACGGCACTTCCCAGATCTGGTCGTCCTTCTGCTGGGCGAAGCCCTTGCGGATCGCATCTTGGTGCGAGCCGGAGAACGCCGTGTGGACCAGGTCGCCGACGTAGGGATGGCGCGGGTGAACGGGCAACTGGTTGCATTCCTCGACCACCTTGCGCACCGCGTCGATGTCGGAAAAGTCCAGCTGCGGGTCCACGCCCTGGGTGTAGAGGTTCAACGCCAGGGTGACCAGGTCGACGTTGCCGGTCCGCTCGCCGTTGCCGAACAGGCAGCCTTCGACGCGATCGGCGCCGGCCATCAGGCCGAGTTCGCTGGCCGCGACGCCCGTGCCACGGTCGTTGTGCGTGTGCAGGCTGATGATCACGCTGTCGCGCTTGTCGATGTGGCGACCGAAATACTCTATCTGGTCGGCGTAGACGTTCGGCGTCGCCGCCTCGATGGTCGCGGGCAGGTTCAGGATCAGCTTGCGGGCCGGCGTCGGCTGGAATACGTCGATCACCGCATTGCAGACCTCGACGGCGAAATCGGTCTCGGTGGAGCTGAAGACCTCGGGCGAGTACTCGAAGCGCCAGTCGGTTTCCGGCGCCTGTGCGGCCAGGCGGCTGATGGTCCGGGCGGCATTGACCGCGATCTGCACGACGCCGGCCTTGTCCTGGTTGAAGACGATGCGGCGGAAACTCGGCGCGGTGGCGTTGTAGTAGTGAACGATGGCCTGCCTCGCGCCCTTGAGCGACTCGAAGGTCCGGCTGATCAGGTCGTCGCGCGCCTGGGTGAGCACCTGGATGGTGACGTCGTCCGGGATGTGGCCGCCTTCGATCAGTTCGCGGACGAAGTCGAAGTCCGTTTGCGAGGCGGAGGGGAAGCCCACTTCGATTTCCTTGATGCCCACCTGGACCAGCGTCTTGAAGAAGCGCATCTTCTTGGCCGCATCCATCGGCTCGATCAGCGACTGGTTGCCGTCGCGAAGGTCGGAGCTCAGCCAGATCGGGGCCTGGGTGATCGTCTTCGACGGCCAGGTCCGATCAGGCAGGTGGATGACCGGAAAGGCCCGATATTTTTGCGATGGATTCTTGAGCATGGTCATGGCGTTTTCCCGAGCGTTCCGTGGGCGAGCAGCTGTTCTGCTCGCCTGAATCAATGATTTATGGTGCGAAGTTATTGCTTTCCGGTTGGCTCGTGCAAGAGTCGATAAAAAAATGGTGAATGGTGCCAATATCCTTCCGTAAGCGATAGGACGTGCTGCCAGGCGGGCAAAAACTGAGGCTTGCTTGCTCGGCCCGTATTGCGGCCTCATGTCACGGCGTGACGGTCGAGCGGGTCATGCGATCATTCCGGGACTTGCGCAGGAGCCGCCCGGGTTTGCTGAAGGACGCATAGGTGACAGGTAAACGGCTATCGACGATGAGCATCTGGCTTGGCCTGTTCGCCATGCTGATGATCCATGTCGGTCCGTTGTATTCGGCGTTGCAGGTCGCCCGGACGCCAGCTTCCGCGGTGGTGACCGAGGGGCATCATGCGCATGCGTCGTCCGCGCACGACCAGCATCAGCACCGGCACGCGCCGGCCGGCGAGCCGGCCTGGCTGGCCGCCCTGGAACTCTGTGGCTATTGCGAGCTGCTGACGCTCAACCCGCCGCTCACGCTTTCCCTCGATCTGGCCCTGCCGCGGCACACGCCGGTCGTTTTCCTGCCGTTGCCCGAAAGCCCCCTGCCGCCGGTCCCGCGTCGCAGCAGTGGCCACCCGCGCGCGCCCCCACTTATCCATTGCTGATCCCAGGGCCAGCCACCCGAGCGTGGCTGTACGAAAATCAGAAATGGAATGACCTATGTCCAGCAATACACCTGTCTATCAGGCGCGTTCGTGCCTGGCCGATCGCTTTTCGCTGCAACCGTCCCGCCTGCGCTGGCAGCTCGCCCACGCCGCGCTACTGGGCATGCTCGCCGGCCCTGCGCTGGCGGACGACCATGCCGGCCACCATTCCGGGCACGCCGACGCCCTCGAGCTGACGCCGATGGTCATCACCGGCGTCGCCCAGCAGTCGCCACTGACGGTGGTGACCGACCCGAAGATCCCGCGCCAGCCCGTGCCGGCCAGCGATGCGGCCGATTACCTCAAGACCATCCCCGGGTTCTCCGCCATTCGCAGCGGTGGCAGCAATGGCGACCCCGTGCTGCGCGGGCTGTTTGGTTCGCGTCTGATGTTGCTCACCGACGGCGGCCAGATGATCGGCGCCTGCCCGGGGCGGATGGATGCCCCCAGCTCCTACATTTCCCCGGAAACCTATGATGTGCTGACCGTGACCAAAGGCCCGCAGACGGTGATCTGGGGGCCGGGTGCCTCGGCTGGGGTGGTGCGCTTCGACCGTGAGCCGGAGCGTTTCGGCGAACTCGGGGCGCGTCTGCATGCCAGCGTGCTGGTTGGCTCCAATGGTCGCTTCGACCGGGTGATCGACGGTGCGGTTGGCGATCAGCAGGGCTACCTGCGGGTGATCGGCAACCGCTCGCGTTCGGACGACTACGAAAATGGTGACGGCCGTACCATCCCCTCGCGCTGGGACAAATGGAACGGTGACGTGGCGCTGGGCTGGACGCCGGATGCGGATACGCTGATCGAACTCACCGCCGGTCGTGGCGATGGTGAGGCCCGTTATGGCGGCCGCGGCATGGATGGCTCGCAGTTCGCGCGGGAAAGCCTTGGGTTGCGCATCGAACGCAGCAACCTGGGCGGCGTGCTCGACAAGGTGGAGGCCAAGGTTTACTACAACTACGCCGACCACATCATGGACAACTTCCGCCTGCGCGTACCGGACCCGACCAGCATGATGAGTGGGCCGATGGCGGCGCAGGTCGATCGCCGTACCCTCGGCGCCCGCCTGGCCGCGACCTGGACGTGGGAGGAGGTCGAGCTGATCACGGGAATCGATGCCCAGCGTAGCGAGCACCGCCAGCGCAGCTCCACGGGCGGCATGATGGGGATGCCCTACATCGACGCCGACCGCTACTCCTGGGACAAGGACGCCGTGATGCACAGCTACGGCGCTTTCGCCGAGGCGACCTGGAGCCTGGCCGAGCGTGATCGGCTGATCTTAGGTGCGCGTCTGGATCGCGCCTCGGCCAAGGACTTCCGACCCAGCTTCAGCAGCATGATGGGCATGGGCATGCCGATTCCCAATCCGACCGCCGGCAAGACCCGTGCAGAGACGCTGCCCAGCGGCTTCGTGCGGTACGAGCATGACCTCGATGGCCCGCCGACCACCGTCTATGCCGGTATCGGCCATGTGCAGCGTTTCCCCGATTACTGGGAGCTGTTCTCTGCCGGCCTCAACGGTCCCGCGGGTTCGGATAACGCCTTCGACGGCATCAGGCCGGAAAAGACCACTCAGCTCGATATCGGCATCCAGTACCAGGGCGAAGCCCTGCAGGCCTGGGCTTCGGCCTATGCCGGCCAGATCCGCGACTACATCCTGTTCGACTACCGTGGCATGGGCACCCGTGCCGACAATGTGGACGCGCGCATCATGGGCGGTGAGCTGGGGATGGGCTATGCCTTCACCGACAACTGGAAGGCGGATGCCAGCCTGGCCTACGCCTGGGGCAAGAACAGTTCCGATGGCGAGGCCTTGCCACAGATGCCGCCGCTGGAAGCACGTCTGGGCCTGTCCTATCAGCGTGATGACTGGAGCGTGGGTGCGTTATGGCGCCTGGTCGATGAGCAGAGCCGCATCGCCGAAGGGCGCGGCAACGTGGTGGGCCAGGATCTGGATGACAGCGCCGGCTTCGGCGTGTTCTCGCTCAACAGCGCCTATCAGGTGACCAGGCAGGTCAAGCTCAGTGCCGGTGTCGACAACCTGTTCGACAAGCACTACAGCGAGCACCTGAACCTGGCTGGCGACGCAGGCTTCGGTTTCCCCGCCGACACCCGCATCGACGAGCCCGGCCGCACCTACTGGGCGCGGGTCGATATGAGCTTCTGAGTGGAGCAGCGGTAGCAGGAGCGGGGCACCCCGCTCCTTTCGAATCAGGCGGTTCGATCGGGGCCTGCTTCGAACGGACGTTCCTGCTCATGCGCCAATGCCGGCGCACCGCGCTGCGTGATCGACTCGCCCCAGTGACGCATGTCGGCCCCGCTCGGGTGCTGGAACACGCGCAAACCGAACTCCGGCAGGATCGCCAGCAGGTGGTCGAAGATGTCCGACTGGATCGCCTCGTACTGCGTCCAGGCTACCGTGTTGGTGAAGCAGTAGATTTCCAGCGGCAGCCCGTCGGCGGTCGGGCTCAATTGCCTGACCATCAGCGTCATGCCCTGGTGGATGCCCTGATGGTTGCGCAGGTAATGCTCGACATAGGCCCTGAAGGTGCCGATGTTGGTCACTCGACGGGTATTGACCGGCTCCCGGCCGCGTTCGGCGAGCCTGGCGTTCCAGTCGTCGATCTCCTGGCTCTTGGTGACCAGGTAATCCTCCAGCAGGCTGAAGCGATGCAACCGCTTGCGCTCCTCGGCATCGAGAAAATGCACGCTGTGCTGATCGAGGTACAGGCTGCGCTTGATGCGGCGCCCGCCACTTTGCTGCATGCCGCGCCAGTTCTTGAACGAGTCGCTGATGAATCGCTTGGTCGGGATGTTGGTGATGGTCTTGTCCCAGTTCTGCACCTTCACCGTGTGCAGCGCGATGTCGATGACGTCGCCGTCGGCGTTCAGCTGCGGCATCTCGATCCAGTCGCCGACACGAACGATGTCGTTGGACGAAATCTGCACGCTGGCGACCAGCGACAGGATGGTGTCCTGAAAGATCAGCATCAGCACGGCGGCCATCGCACCCAGGCCGGAGAGCAGGATCAGCGGCGAGCGGTCGATCAGGGTGGCGATGATGAGAATGGTCGCGATCACATACAGCACGATCTTGATGACCTGCAGGTAGCCCTTGATCGGATGCAGGTGGGCGTCCGTGCGACGCTGGTAGACCAGGTTGATGATGTCCAGCAGCGCCCCGAGCGCCAGGGCGATGGTCAGCACGATGAAGCCGCCGCAGACGTTGCGTACGACGGTCACGGCCGCATCGGGCAGGCCTGGCACGGCGGTGACCCCGACCGACAGCACCAGCGCCGGCACGATGTTCGAAAGGCGGCGGATGATGCCGAAATCCTGCAGGCCCGTCTCACGCGTATGGCGAAGGATCCGGTACAGCCCCCGCACCAGGATCCGCTTGACGATCCAGTTGGCCAGCCAGGCGGTCGCGATCAGCGCGACGCAGGCCACCAGGGTCTGAAGTTCGGGGTAGGTCCTGAGCCACTCAAGCCAGGGTGTCATCTGTTCCTGCACGAGATTCTCCATGTCGGTCGAGGGGCACCGGCAGCGCCTCGGTTGTCGGCGGGCCGGCGAAATGTCCGCCCATGGTAGGGGTGCGCTTTCATCCTTTCAAAGGCGATTGCCCAAGGCGTGCCGTTCTGCCGCCGATGGGGCGGGCGGTCCGAATGGCGCGCGTGGGCCGCGGATGCGCCGTTGGCGCCTAGCGTTCGAACTTCCCGATGAAGATCGACGGGTCGACCCGTGCGTCGTTGAGGCTGACGTTCCAGTGCAGGTGCGGGCCGGTGGCGCGGCCGGTGGCGCCGACCTTGCCGACCACGCCACCGCGCGCGATGCGGTCGCCGACCTTCACGTCGATCGCCGAGAGGTGGCAGAACATGCTGATCAGCCCCTGCCCATGGTCGAGAAAGACCGTCTTGCCGTTGAAGAAGTAGTCGCCGACCAGAATCACCTTGCCGTTGGCGGGCGCCTTGATCGGCGTGCCGGTCTTGGCGGAGAAATCCAGGCCGGAATGCGGATTGCGCTCCTCGCCGTTGAAGAACCGGCGCAGGCCGAACGGGCTGGTCAGCGGGCCGTTCACCGGCTTGTCGAACAGCAGATTGCTCGGCTGCGTCTTGCTGAACTGGCGATAGGCGCGGGTCTGCTCGTCCAGTTCCCGCTCGATGCGCTTGAGATCGTCCGGGTTCGGCGTGACCTTGCGCTGATCCTTGAGGGTGATGTGTTGCTCGTGATAATCGCGGCTGCCGACCTGGAACGCGGTGCGTCCCTGCGGCGTGTCGATGAAGTGCTCGCCCGGCTTGGTCTTGAGCGGCAGGCCGACGATCGCGATCCAGCGTTTGCCTTCCTCCTTGACCACCAGCACCGGACGTCCGTCGAAATAGACCGAGGGTGCGCTGCTGTCGGCGTCACCGACGCCGATCACCGCGACGCCGCCGGGAAAGGGCTTGTTCAGCAGGCGGGTGATGAAGCCCTCGGCGTGGGCGGGCAGGGCGAGGAGCAGGGCAAGCGAGAGGGTCAGGGCGCGCAGCATGGGATCATCCGCAATGGGTGAGCGGCTATCCTCGCGCAAAACGGCCCCGACGGGGAAGGACACTGCGTCGCAGCGTGGCTCGCGACGGGTGCTGCCGGTTCACAGCAGGGGCAGCGTGACCGGTTCGAGGTGGTTGTCTTCGACGCGCACCTGGAGCCGGCCCTCTCCGAGCCTGGCCTGCAGCCGCTGCCCGGGATGCGTCTGGCTGGCGCTGCGGATCGCATGGCCGTGCTCGTCGAGCAGGATGCTGTAGCCGCGTCCGAGGGTGGCCAGCGGGCTGACCACGTTGAGCGTCTGGCCCAGGCCTGCGAGGCGCTGGCGGCGGCCCTTGAGCGAGTCGTTCATGGCCCGTGGCAGGCGGTTGGCCAGATGCTCCAGGCGCTGGCGCAGCAAATTCAGCGTGCGCCCCGGGTGCTGGGCGGCCAGTCGCGTCTCCAGGCGTGCGAGCCGCTCGTGTCCGACGCACAGCCGGCGATCGATAGCGCGGGCCAGGCGCTGCTCCAGGTCATCGACGCGCTGGGACTGCTGCAGCAGGCGTTCGCCGGGGTGGCGCAGGCGTCGCGTCAGGCTTTCCAGGCAGGCGGCTTCGCGCTGCAGACGGTCGCGCATGCGCAGCAGCAGGCGTTGACGCAGGCCTTCCAGGCGCTGGCGCAGGTCGGCGCTGTGTGGCGCGAGCAGTTCAGCGGCCGCCGAAGGCGTGGGCGCGCGCACGTCGGCGACGAAGTCGGCGATCGACACATCGGTCTCGTGGCCGACGGCGCTGACGATCGGCGTCACGCAGGCATCGACCGCGCGTGCGACCGCTTCCTCATTGAAGCACCAGAGGTCTTCCAGCGATCCGCCGCCGCGGGCGAGGATCAGTGCGTCGAAACCCTGCGCGTCGGCCAGGGCCAGCGCGCGGACGATCTGCGAGGTGGCCTCGCGCCCCTGCACCGCGGTGGGAATCAGGGTGAGCGCGACCTGGGGCGCCCTCCGGCGAAACACCGAGATGATGTCGCGTATCACCGCGCCGGTGGGCGAGCTGACGATGCCGATGCGTTGCGGGTGAGCGGGCAGGGGCAGCTTGCGTTCGCTGGCGAACAGACCCTCGGCGGCGAGCTTGGTCTTGAGCGCTTCGAACGCCAGGCGCAGCGCGCCATCGCCGGCCGGCTCGACGCTGTCGAGGATCAGCTGGTAATCGCCGCGGCCCTCGAACAGCGAGACCTTGCCGCGTACCCGCACCGCGAGCCCATCGCGCAGGGCCTGGCGCACCCGCAAGGCGTTCTGGCGGAACAGCGCGCAGCGAACCTGGGCCTGGCCGTCCTTGAGGGTGAAATAGACGTGGCCCGACGCCGGCTTGGCCAGGTTGGACAGCTCGCCCTCGACCCAGACCTGGGCGAACACGTCCTCGAGCAGCACGCGGGCGCGCCCGTTGAGTTGGCTGACGGTGAGGACCTCGCGGTCGAGATTCAGGCGCTGGAAGGGATCGTTGAGCATGGGCGCATGATAAGGGAAACCACAGGCCGCGCGCAGCGTCCTCGAGGTCTGCCGGCCGGACGGGGTATCGAGCGCTTTCGGCGCCCTGGCATCGAGCGGGCGAGCCGGCTGTTGCCAGGGCGCCGAAAGCGTGTTCGGAAAACTGCATTGAGGCCGACGGCCCTGCTCGGTATAATGCCGCGCTTCCTTTTTCCCGCCTGGGAGCCCCCGCCATGCTGCGTATCAGCCAAGAAGCCCTGACTTTTGACGATGTTCTCCTGATCCCGGGATATTCCGAGGTCCTGCCGAAGGATGTCAGCCTCAAGACCCGCCTGACCCGTGGCATCGAACTCAACATTCCGCTGGTCTCCGCAGCGATGGACACCGTCACCGAGGCGCGTCTGGCCATCGCCATGGCGCAGGAAGGCGGCATCGGCATCATCCACAAGAACATGAACGTCGAGCAGCAGGCCGCCGAGGTGCGCAAGGTCAAGCGCCACGAAACGGCCATCGTTCATGATCCGGTCACCGTGACACCCGAAACCAAGATCAGCGATCTGCTGCGCAAGGCGCAGGAACTGGGCTTCTCCGGCTTCCCGGTGGTGTCCGGCAAGGAGCTGGTCGGCATCGTCACCGGCCGTGACCTTCGCTTCACGCCGAACACCGGCGATTCCGTCGCGGCGATCATGACGCCCCGCGAAGAGCTGGTCACCGTCGAGGAAGGCACCGGTCTGGAACAGATCAAGGCCAAGCTCTACGAGCACCGCATCGAGAAGATGCTGGTGGTCGACGGCAACTTCCACCTGCGCGGGCTGGTCACCTTCCGCGACATCGAAAAAGCCAAGACCTATCCGCTGGCATCCAAGGACGAGCAGGGCCGCCTGCGCGTCGGCGCGGCGGTCGGAACCGGTGCCGATACCGAAGACCGCGTCGCCGCACTGGCCGCGGCGGGCGTTGACGTGATCGTCGTCGACACCGCCCACGGCCACTCCAAGGGCGTCCTCGACCGCGTTCGCTGGGTCAAGGAAAACTTCCCGCAGGTGCAGGTCATCGGCGGCAACATCGCCACGGCCGAAGCCGCGCTGGACCTGGTGAAGGCCGGCGCCGACGCGGTCAAGGTCGGCATCGGCCCGGGCTCCATCTGCACCACCCGCATCGTCGCCGGTGTCGGCGTTCCGCAGATCTCCGCCATCGCCAATGTCTCCGCGGCGCTGGAAGGCACCGGTGTCCCGATGATCGCCGACGGCGGCATCCGCTTCTCCGGTGACCTGTCCAAGGCCATCGTCGCGGGCGCCAACGCGGTGATGATGGGCTCCATGTTCGCCGGTACCGAAGAGGCGCCGGGCGAGGTCGAGCTGTTCCAGGGGCGCTCCTACAAGGCCTACCGCGGCATGGGTTCGCTCGGCGCGATGTCCCAGGCGCAGGGTTCCTCCGATCGTTATTTCCAGGACTCTTCCGCCGGTGCCGAGAAGCTGGTTCCCGAGGGCATCGAAGGTCGCGTGCCTTACAAGGGCGCTCTGTCGGCGATCATTCACCAGCTGATGGGCGGCCTGCGGGCCTCCATGGGCTACACCGGCAGCGCCACCATCGACGACATGCGTACCCGTCCTCAGTTCGTCCGCATCACTGGCGCCGGCATGGCCGAGTCTCACGTGCATGACGTGCAGATCACCAAGGAAGCGCCGAACTACCGGGTCGGTTGATCTAGCCTAAGCCAACAGCGGCTGGAAGCTGGAAGCTGGAAGCCTGAAGTCGAGACTTCGGGCCTCTGCTTCCAGCTTCTGGCTTTCAGCTTCAAGCTCTTTCCGAAGGAAAGCTCCATGTCCCAGCAAGACATTCACGCTCACCGCATCCTGATTCTGGATTTCGGTTCCCAGTACACCCAGCTGATCGCCCGCCGCGTGCGCGAAATCGGCGTGTATTGCGAGCTGCATCCGTTCGACATGAGCGACGAGGACATCCGTGCGTTCAACCCGCGCGGGATCATCCTCGCCGGCGGTCCGGAGTCCGTCCATGAGGCCAACAGCCCGCGCGCGCGGCAGGCGGTGTTCGACCTCGGGGTCCCGCTGTTCGGCATCTGCTACGGCATGCAGACCATGTCCGAACAGCTCGGCGGACGTGTGCAGGGCTCGGATGTGCGTGAATTCGGTTATGCCCGCGTCGATCTGGTCGGCAAGTCGCGCCTGTTCGACGGTATCGAAGACCACATGGACGACGACGGCATGTTCGGCCTCGACGTGTGGATGAGCCACGGCGACAAGGTCACCGACATCCCGGCAGGCTTCCACATCCTGGCCAGCACCCCGAGCTGCCCGATCGCCGCGATGGGCGACGACGAGCGCGGCTACTACGGCGTGCAGTTCCACCCGGAAGTGACCCATACGCGCCAGGGCGGGCGCATCCTGTCGCGCTTCATTCTCGAGATCTGCGGCTGCGAAGCCTTGTGGACGCCGTCCAACATCGTCGACGATGCCGTGCGCCAGGTGCGCGAGCAGGTCGGCAGCGACAACGTGCTGCTGGGGCTCTCCGGCGGCGTGGACTCGTCGGTCGTCGCCGCGCTGCTGCACAAGGCCATCGGCGATCAGCTGACCTGCGTATTCGTCGACAACGGCCTGCTGCGCCTGCACGAGGGCGACCAGGTGATGGCCATGTTCGCCGAGAACATGGGCGTCAAGGTGATCCGCGCCGATGCCGAAGCCCAGTTCCTGAACAACCTCGAAGGCGAGGCGGACCCGGAAAAGAAGCGCAAGATCATCGGCCGCACCTTCATCGACGTGTTCGATGCCGAGGCGAGCAAGCTGCACAACATCAAGTACCTGGCCCAGGGCACCATCTACCCCGACGTCATCGAGTCGGCCGGTGCCAAGAGCGGCAAGGCCCACGTGATCAAGTCGCACCACAACGTCGGCGGCCTGCCGGAGGAGATGAACCTCAAGCTGGTCGAGCCGCTGCGCGAGCTGTTCAAGGACGAGGTGCGCAAGATCGGCCTCGAACTGGGCCTGCCCTACGACATGGTCTACCGCCACCCCTTCCCGGGCCCGGGCCTGGGCGTGCGGATCCTCGGCGAAGTGAAGAAGGAATACGCGGACCTGCTGCGCCGCGCCGACGACATCTTCATCAGCGAGCTGCGCAAGGCGGACTGGTACCACAAGGTGAGCCAGGCGTTCGTGGTGTTCCAGCCGGTGAAATCCGTCGGCGTGGTGGGCGATGGCCGCCGCTACGCCTGGGTCGTCGCGCTGCGCGCGGTCGAGACCATCGACTTCATGACCGCACGCTGGGCACATCTGCCGTACGAGCTGCTGGAAAAGGTCTCCAACCGCATCATCAACGAGATCGAAGGCATCTCGCGCGTCACCTACGACGTCTCGAGCAAGCCGCCGGCAACGATCGAGTGGGAGTGACCCCGTCACTCAACAGGTCGCCCTCCAGGGGCGGCCTGCCTGCTTGAGGGCCACGGGCCCTCTCCGGCATCGCCGTGGCGATGCCTTCGGCTGACCTCTCAGCCCCGCCGGACATGCATACGCGCATGCCCGACGTCTCCGATTCCGATGCCTGCATCCGCGGATCGCACGCTCTGGTCGATCGCTTCGTGGCTGAATCCTCAGCCCGTCGGGCGGTCGGACTAGAATTCCCGAGGGTTTCGTACCCCGCTAGAACTCTGCAAAGGAGCCTTCTCGTATGGCGCCGTCGCCTCGTACCATCAATCCACCGGTCTTCTACACTTCGGGCGCGCTGATCCTCGCGCTGGTGCTGTTCGCCGTGATCGCACCGGAGATCGCCCAGAGTGTCTTCGGGGTCATCCAGGCCTGGATCATCGCCAACGTCAGCTGGTTCTACATCCTCACCGTGGCCATCATTCTGGTGTCGGTGGTGTTTCTCGCCGTCAGCCGCTACGGCGACATCAAGCTCGGGCCGGACCACAGCGAGCCGGATTACCGCAACTACACCTGGTTCGCCATGCTGTTCTCGGCCGGTATGGGGATCGGGCTGATGTTCTTCGGCGTGGCCGAGCCGGTCATGCACTTCGTCTCGCCGCCGGTGGGCACGCCGGAAACCGTGTCAGCGGCCCGGGAGGCGATGAAGATCACTTTCTTCCACTGGGGTCTGCACGCCTGGTCGATCTACGCCATCGTGGCGCTGGTGCTGGCCTTTTTCAGCTATCGCCACGGGTTGCCGCTGACGCTGCGCTCGGCGCTCTATCCGCTGATAGGGGATCGTATCCACGGCCCGATCGGCCACGCGGTGGACATCTTCGCGATCATCGGCACCGTGCTGGGCGTCGCGACCTCGCTGGGGCTGGGCGTCTCGCAGATCAACAGCGGCCTGAACCACCTGTTCGGCTTGCCGGTGGGCGTCACGGTGCAGGTCGGGCTGATCGTCGCGACCTGTCTGCTGGCGACCATCTCGGTGGCGAGCGGGCTGGACAAGGGCATCCGCCTGCTGTCGGAAGGCAATCTGATCCTCGCGCTGATCCTCTTGGTGTTCGTGCTGGTGCTGGGGCCGACGGTGTTCCTGCTGCAGGCCTACGTGCAGAACACCGGTGCCTACCTGTCGGAGATCGTCAACAAGACGTTCAACCTTTACGCCTACGAGCCGACCGACTGGATCGGCGGCTGGACGCTGTTCTACTGGGGCTGGTGGATCGCCTGGTCGCCGTTCGTGGGCATGTTCATCGCGCGCATCTCCCGTGGCCGCACCATTCGCGAATTCGTCAGCGGCGTGCTGCTGGTGCCCGCCGGGTTCACCTTGCTGTGGATGACGGTTTTCGGCGACACCGCGCTGCATCTGATTCTGGTCGAGGGGCTGCAGAGCCTTGCCGAAACCGTGGATCAGGACAGCTCGCTGGCGTTGTTCGCGTTTCTCGAGCAGTTCCCCTTGAGTGGTGTCATCTCGATGGTCGCCATCGCGATGGTGGTGGTGTTCTTCGTCACGTCCGCCGACTCCGGCGCCCTGGTGGTCGACCTGCTGGCCTCCGGCGGGCAGAGCCACACGCCGGTCTGGCAGCGCATCTTCTGGTCGTCCCTGATGGGGGTGGTCGCCATCGCGCTGCTGCTCGCCGATGGGCTGACCGCGCTGCAGACCGCGACCATCGCCAGTGCGCTGCCGTTCTCGGTGATCCTGCTGATGTCGATCTGGGGGTTGTTCAAGGCGCTCAAGCTGGACGCCACCAAGCGTGGGATCCGCTACCAGTCCATCGCCCTGTCGCGGCCCGAAGGGCGCAGCGCCGAGGGCTGGCAGCGGCGTCTGCGCAGCATGGTGATGATGCCGCGCCGCGCCCACGTCACCCGCTTCATTGGCGAGGTGGTGCAGCCTGCCTTCGAGGCGGTCGCCGAGGAGCTGCGCAAGCAGGGGTTCGACGTGCGCCTGAGCGAAGGCGAGGACGGGCGCGCGAGCCTGGAGGTCGCCCACGGCGATCACCTGGATTTCCTTTACGAGGTGCGCCCGCGCGCCTTCGTGCAGCCCAGTTTCGTGATGCGCGATACCGAAGCCGACCAGGAAGAGCGCAAGTACTTCCGCGCCGAGGTGTACCTCCGCGAAGGCGGGCAGGACTACGACATCATGGGCTGGAGCCGCGACGGCGTGATCGGCGACATACTCGACCAGTACGAACGCCATCGCCACTACCTGCACATGGTGCGCTGAGTCCGGAGCGCGCCTGAACGCCGCCGCAGGGGCCGACCTCGCGCCTGCGGCAGGGCCATTTGCCGCAGCGCTCCACAAAGCCGGCCCGACATGGGAAAATGCCCGGCTTCGAAAACGCTGCGGCAGCTCTCCGCCAGAGAGGGCGGCGCACACGCCTGATGGGGCAGTGAAGCCATGCAGGAGCTGACCCATGAATTTCTCGCGTAGACAGTTGTTGGCCGGCCTGGCAGGGCTCGGCGTGGTCGGGCTTGCCGGCGGCGCGCGCTACTGGCTGGGCCGCACCGGGTCGAGCGTGACCCACGATTACGAGCTGATCGCCGCGCCGCTGGATGTCGAGCTGGTGGCCGGGCATGTCACGCCCGCCTGGGCCTACGGCGGCCAGGCCCCGGGCCTGGAACTGCGCGCGCGCCAGGGCGACTGGTTGCGGGTGAGGTTCGTCAACCAGCTGCCTGAGCCGACCACCATCCACTGGCACGGGATTCGTCTGCCGCTGGAGATGGACGGGGTGCCGTACGTTTCGCAGTTGCCGGTGTTGCCCGGGGAGCACTTCGACTATCGCTTCCGGGTCCATGACGCCGGCAGCTTCTGGTATCACCCCCATACGACCAGCGCCGAGCAGCTCGGCCGGGGTCTGGTCGGCCCGCTGATCGTCGAGGAACGCGACGGCAGCGGCTTTCGCCATGAACGCACGCTGTGCCTGAAGAACTGGCACGTCGATAAGCAAGGCGCCTTCACCGACTTCAGCATTGCGCGCGAGGCGGCCCGCGTGGGCACCCTGGGCCTGTTGTCGAGCATCAACGGTCACCACCTGCCGGACATCGAGCTGCCGGCCGGGCAGGTGGTCCGCCTGCGACTGATCAACGTCGACAACACCATGACCTACCGCCTCAACCTGCCAGGCGGCGAGGCGCGCATCTACGCACTGGATGGCAACCCGGTCGCGCCTCGCCCGTTGGGCAAGGAGTACTGGCTCGGCCCCGGCATGCGCCTGGACCTGGCGCTCAGGGTGCCGCCTGCCGGGCAGTCGCTATCGCTGCGCAACGGTCCGATGCGCCTGGCCTCGCTCCGTTCGGTCGCCAGCGAGGATGCCCCGGGCGAGTGGCCTGCACCGCTGCCGGCCAATCCGGTCGCCGAGCCTGATCTGCAGCGTGCCGAGATGCTGCGCTTCAATTTCGAGTGGTCCGGCGCGGTCTCCAGCAACGTCGAGCAGGGCGGTGCACACCAGTTCTGGCAGATCAATGGCGAGGCCTGGGACATCAACGACAAGACCTGCGCCGACCGGCCGATCGCGAGGCTGAAGAAGGACGGGCATTACATCCTCGAGTTTCGCAACCTGAGCCAGTATCAGCATCCCATCCATCTGCACGGCATGAGCTTCAAGGTGATCGGCTCCAACCGGCGCCAGATCGAGCCGTATTTCACCGATACCTTCCTGCTTGGCAAGAACGAGACGGCCCGGGTGGCGCTGGTGGCGGACAACCCCGGCGTCTGGATGCTGCACTGTCACGTCATCGACCACATGGAAACCGGCCTGATGGCCGCCATCGAAGTGGCCTGAACGCCGCTGTTCCTCACTCTCCGACCGAAACGCATCCATGAAGAAGCTCCAGATCATCGACCGAAGCCGCGACGAAGACTTCATGCGCGAAGCCATGGCGCTCGCCGCCGAGGGGGCGTCCTTCGGCGAGGTGCCGGTGGGGGCGGTGGTCGTGCGCGACGGTGTCGTCATCGGGCGGGGGTTCAATTGCCCGATCCTGCGCCACGATCCCAGCGCCCATGCCGAGATGGTCGCGATCCGGGCCGCCGCCGAGTCGGCACAGAACTACCGGCTTCCCGGCAGCACGCTGTACGTGACCCTGGAACCCTGCAGTATGTGCGCCGGGCTGATCGTGCATGCGCGCATCGGGCGGGTGGTGTTCGGCGCGGTCGAACCGAAGGCCGGCGCGGCGATCAGCCGGGGCCGTTTCTTCGAACAGACCCATCTCAATCACCGGGTCATGGTCGAGGGTGGCGTGCTGGGGGAGGCGTGCGGTGCGCTGCTCAGCGACTTCTTCCGCCAGCGGCGGCTGGAGAAGGGTTAATCGTTCAGATGCTGCTGAAGCGGCGCAAGCCGGCGTCGGGCAGCGTCTCGTGGGCGGCTACGCTGCCCATCGCGGGGAACACCACCAGATGATCCGCGGCGACCCTTATGCCGACGTGCTCGCCCGTCCGGTAGTCGGCATGGCTGGGGAAGATCCCCTCCAGCTGGTTGCCGGTTGGGAGTTGCAGGCGGTAGAGGGTGGAGGCGCCGAGGAAGGTCTTGCCGACGATGGCCGCCTTCAGCGGGCTTTCCGGTGCGTAGACGATGTCGTCCGGGCGCAACAGCACGTCCACCGAGCTGCCGGTCGGCCAGTCGAAGGCACGATTGCCCTGGATCACGCCGAGCTCGGTCTGCACCTTCTGCGGGGCGATCAACTGACCGCGGATGAAGTAACCCTGACCGACGAAGCTCGCGACGAAGGGGGTCGCCGGTTCGTGGTAGAGGTTGTAGGGCGTATCCCACTGCTCGAGGCGCCCGTCGCGGAAGACCCCGACCTGGTCGCTCACGGAAAACGCCTCTTCCTGATCATGGGTCACGAGAATGGCGCTGGTGCCCCGGAGCTTGAGGATGTCCCGCACTTCGTGGCTCAGGCGCCGGCGCAGTTCGCCATCGAGGTTGGAGAAGGGCTCGTCGAGCAGCAGCAGGTCCGGTTCCGGGGCCAGCGCCCGGGCCAGCGCCACGCGCTGCTGCTGGCCGCCGGAGAGCTCGTGGGGGTAGCGCTTGCTCAGGGGCGCGAGGTGCACCAGGTCCAGCAGTTCGGTGACGATGCGCCGGGCGTGGGGATGCTTGCGAATGCCGAACGCGACGTTGTCGGCGACGTTGAGGTGGGGAAACAGCGCGTAGTCCTGAAAGACCATACCGACGCGCCGCCGCTCCGGCGCCAGCGTGAAGCCGCTGCGCGAGATGACCCGGTCGGCGAGCTGGATTTCACCTTCGTGGACCGGCTCGAACCCGGCGATGGCTCGCAGGGTGGTGGTCTTGCCGCATCCCGACGGCCCCAGCAGGCAGCCGATGTCGCCGCGCTCGAGCTGGAGATTCAGCTGCTCCACGACCCGCTGGCCGCCGTAGCCGCAGGCGAGCTGGCGCAGGCTGAGGAGCGGTTGTGCATTCATGCGTGGTGGTAGGCCGGCTCGACCAGAAACTCGAGCAGCGCCTTCTGCACGTGCAGCCGGTTCTCGGCCTGGTCCCAGGCGACCGAGCGGGGGTCGTCCAGCAGGTCGTGGCTGACTTCTTCGCCACGGTGGGCCGGCAGGCAGTGCATGAACAGGACGTTCTCGGCCGCAAGGTCGAGCAGCGCCCGGGTGACCTGGTACGGACGGAACAGCGCCAGGCGCGCCTGGGCTTCCTCTTCCTGGCCCATCGATGCCCAGACGTCGGTGCTCACCAGGTGGGCACCGGCAACCGCTTCGCGCGGATCGCGCAGCAGCGTGAGGCGCTCGCCGGCCGCCTCGAGCAGGGTCGCGTCGGGCTCGTACCCTTCAGGGCAGGCGATGCGCAGCTGGAAGTCGAACTGCATCGCCGCTTCTATATAGGTGTTGCACATGTTGTTGCCGTCGCCGATCCAGGCCACCGTCTTGCCGGCGATGCTGCCGCGGTGTTCATGGAAGGTCTGCATGTCGGCCATCAGCTGGCAGGGGTGGAGGTCGTCGGACAGTCCGTTGATCACCGAAACGCGGGAGTGGGCGGCGAATTCGGTCAGGTTGCTGTGGGCGAAGGTGCGGATCATCACCGCATCGAGCATGCTCGACATGACGATCGCCGAGTCGCTGATCGGCTCGCCGCGGCCGAGCTGGGTGTCGCGCGGGGAGAGGAAGATGGCCTGGCCGCCGAGCTGGATCATGCCGGCTTCGAAGGAGAGGCGGGTGCGGGTCGAGGCTTTCTCGAAGATCATCCCCAGCACACGGTTCTTCAAGGGTTCGAACAACACGCCGCGCTCGCGCAGCTCCTTCAGCTCGATGCCGCGACGAATCAGGCTGGACAACTCCTGCGGCGTGCAGTCCATCAGTGAAAGAAAGTGCCTTGCGCTCATATCGACTACCTTTGTTGCCATCGTCGCGGGCCCGTTGGGTTTTTCCGGGAAAAACGGGCGAGACCGGCGACAGAAGGTCGCGCGGGTCAGCGACTAAGCGGGGAAAGCCCGAGATCTTATCGGTAAACACGCAAGCGGCGCAAATAGGCCCCAAAGCCCAGCGTTGACGGGGATTCGGGCGCTCGGAAAGGGCGTGATCGGCGTGAAAACAGGCGCTTGGGCGTCCATCCGTCGCGGTAATGGCCGACCCTCTGACTCGGCTTTTGCGGGCGCTTTCGGTACAATGGCCGGCAACCGTATCTAGCCGAGGTGCCCCCCCATGGATATCATCGAAACCATCAAAGAGCAGATCGCCAACAACCCGGTGCTGCTGTACATGAAAGGTTCGCCGAACGCCCCGCAGTGCGGCTTTTCCGCACGTGCTTCCCAGGTGGTGATGGGCTGTGGCGAGAAGTTCGCCTATGTCGACATCCTGCAGAACCCCGAGATCCGCGCGAACCTGCCCAAGTACGCCAACTGGCCGACCTTCCCGCAGCTGTGGGTCGACGGCGAGCTGGTCGGCGGCAGCGACATCCTCACCGAGATGTTCGAAAAAGGTGAGCTGCAGCCCCTGATCAAGGCCGCCGTGAACAAGGCCGACGCCTGATCGGTCAGCCATGAAAAAGCCCCGCAGAAGCGGGGCTTTTTTTATCGCGGGTGCCGGATGTCAGGCATCCATCTGCGACTGCAGGTAGTTTTCCAGGCCCACCTTGTCGATCAGTCCCAGCTGGGTCTCCAGCCAGTCGATGTGCTCTTCCTCGGATTCGAGGATGTCTTCGAGCAGTTCGCGGCTACCGTAGTCGCCAACGCTTTCGCAGTAGGCGATGGCCACCTTGAGGTCCGGGATGCCTTTCTGCTCCAGTTGCAGGTCGCACTCGAGCATCTCGCGGGTGTGCTCGCCGATCAGCAGCTTGCCCAGTTCCTGCAGGTTGGGCAGGCCCTCGAGGAAGAGGATGCGCTTGATCAGCTTGTCGGCATGCTTCATCTCGTCGATGGATTCGTCGTATTCGTGCTTGCCGAGCTTGGTGAGCCCCCAGTCCTCGTACATGCGTGCATGCAGGAAGTACTGGTTGATCGCGACCAGCTCGTTGCCGAGGATCTTGTTGAGATGCTGGATAACCAACTTGTCGCCTTTCATGTTCGGGCCCCTGTGTCGATGGGTGGGTTCATGGGCGAAGTCTGGCTATACGAACAACGTCTGTCAAACCTAAGTCCTTGAATTTAAAGCAGTTAAACCGAATAAGAATGTTTCGCCTCTGCACTTGCAGGCTAAGCCCTTGAATTGACGGCATAAAAAAACCGGACTCTGGGGTCCGGTTCTTCAAAAATCTTTCAGCTCAGGCGGGCACGAAGGTCGCGGCATAGCCAAGGGCTGCGTTGGCGGTCTGGGTCGCGCTCAGGGTGGAGCGAACCACTTCCTTCGCGACGCATGCGCATTTTCCGCACTGGGAGGCTACGCCGGTAGCGGCCCGAACCTCCTTGTAGCTGCAACATCCTTCGTAGATCGCTTCCCTGATCTGACGGTCGGTAACACCTTGGCAAAGACAGACGTACATTCAGGGCACTCGCTACGTTTGCTGGATGCGAGGGATACTAATCAGAATGAGAATGATTGTCAAAACTCCGTTTGGTCTGTTTTCGAGCCGCTCCGGCGGGGCGATTATTTCTGTAGACTCTGCGCCTTTCTTCGCCGGGATGCCCGCCATGGCTCTGCAAGCCACGCCTTATAAAGTCGAGATCAACCTCACCGACATCGATCGCAACGTCTACCAGGACCTGCGTTTCACCGTCGCCCGGCATCCGTCGGAGACCGAGGAGCGGTTGGTGGCGCGGTTGATCGCCTATGTCCTCTGGTACGACGAGCAGCTGGCCTTCGGGCGCGGCCTGTCGGACGTCGACGAGCCGGCGCTGTGGGAAAAGAGCCTGGATGACCGCGTGCTGCACTGGATCGAGGTCGGGCAGCCCGATGCCGAGCGGATCACCTGGTGTTCGCGGCGCGCCGAGCGCTTCAGCCTGGTGGCCTACGGCAATCTGCGGGTCTGGCAGACCAAGGTGCTGGACAGCGTGCGCAGCCTGAAGAAGATCAACGTGGTGGCGGTGCAGCAGGAGGCGCTGGAAACCGTGGCGCAGGACCTGCCACGGTCGGTCAGCTGGAGTGTGATGATCAGCGACGGCGCACTGTTTATCACCGATGAGCGCGGCCAGCACGAAGTGCCGCTGGAGTGGCTGATCGGCGAGCGCGGCTAGCGCCCGCCGAAGGGCAGGGAAGGGCCGGCGTCAGGACTGCCAGAACTGCACGAAGGCGTTGAACGACATCACCACGCCCACCGCCGTGGCCGCCATGGCCAGCAGGCCGAAGACCAGCATCCAGGTCGGATGACGGTACTCGTTGCCGACGATGCTCGGCTTCCGGGATGCCCAGAGGATGCACGCCAGCGCCAGCGGCAGCACCAGGGCGTTCAGGGTCCCCGCCACGACGAGCACCTTCACCGGCTGGCCGACCAGGCTGTAGATCAGCGTCGAGCAGACGATGAAGGCGATCACCATGCGCTGGTTGTTGCGCTGGATGGCTTCATGCAGCGAGTACATGAAGGTCACGCTGGTATAGGCGGCGCCGATCACCGACGACACCGACGCGGCCAGCAGCACCACGCCGAACATCTTGTAGCCGATGGTGCCCATCGAATGGGAGAACACCGAGGCGGCCGGGTTGCCGGCATCCAGCGCGAGCCCCTGGCTGACCACGCCGAGCGCGGCGAGGAACAGGCAGATGCGCACCACGCCGGTGGTGGCGATGCCGGTGACCGCGGCGCGGGTCACGGCGCCGACGTTCTGCACGCCGGTGATGCCGGCCTCCACCAGACGATGCCCGCCGGAAAAGGAGATGTAGCCGCCGACGGTACCGCCGACCAGCGTCACGATGGGCAGCAGCAGGATCAGCGGATCGTCGGGGTTGAAGCTGCGGTTGACGGCTTCGAGCAGCGGCGGGCTCGACTGCAGCATGGCGTAGCCGATCATGCACAGCATGATCAGGCCGAGCACCTGCATCACCGAATCCATCACGCCCTTGGCGTTGCGCAGCAGGAAGATGCCGATGATCAGCACGGCGGCGATCAGCGAGCCGATCACCGGCGGCACGCCGAAGATCACGTTCATCGCCAGGCCCGCGCCCCCGATGTTGCCGATGTTGAAGGCGATGCCGCCGAGCACGATGAACCCCGAGATCAGATGGCCGACGCCCGGCAGTACCCGGTTGGCGACATCCTGGCCGCGCAGGTTGGCCACGGTGATGACGCGCCAGATGTTGAGCTGGGCGCCGATGTCGATGAGCAGCGAAATGACGATGGCGAAGGCGAAGCTGGCCAGATACTTCTCGGTGAACAGCGACGTCTGGGTCAGAAAGGCGGGCCCGATCGAGGACGTCGCCATGATGAATATCGCGCCGCGCAGGACATTGCGTTGCGACGCCGGTGTGGCGCTTGCGGTGTGTGTGGGTTGCATTGGATACCTTCTTTTTTCTTGGCGTTGGGGCAGGTAGGGAAATGCAGCCGCGCAGTGGATGCCCGGCAAAGATCGTTCTTGTTGGTAACGCGTGAAACCGTGCCGGGTCAGATCACGCCCAGCTGTTCGTCCCTCAGGTCGGTAATGAACATGTGCCCTGGCGCGTGGGTGATGACCAGCTCGGGCCTGGCCTGCATCGCCACGGCCTGAGGGGTCACGCCGCAGGCCCAGAACACCGGGACTTCGCCTTCGCGCAGGCGGGAGGGGTCGCCGAAATCCGGCTTGGCCAGATCCTCGATCCCCAGCAGCCGCGGGTCGCCGACATGCACCGGCGCGCCGTGCACCGAAGGAAAGCGCGAGGTGACCTGCACGGCGCGCACCACCTTGTCGGCCGGCATCGGGCGCATGCTCACCACCATCGGCCCGCTCAGGCGACCGGCGGGCTGGCAGGCGATGTTGGTGCGGTACATCGGGACGTTGTGGCCGTCCTCGATGTGCCTGACCGGCACGCCGTTGGCCATCAGCGCGCCTTCGAAGCTGAAGCTGCAGCCGATGAGGAAGGCCACCATGTCGTCTTCCCAGAAGGGCGTGATGTCCTGCACCTCCTGCTCGAGTTCGCCGTTGCGGTAGAGGCGATAGCGCGGAAAGTCCGTGCGGATATCGGCGCCTGGCGCGGCATGCCGAGGCTCGAAACTGCCCGGGTCGGTGACGTCCAGCAGCGGGCAGGGCTTGGGGTTGCGCTGGCAGAACAGCAGGAAGTCGTAGGCCAGTTCGCGGCGCACGATCATCAGGTTGGCCTGGGCGTAGCCGTTGGCCAGCCCGGCGGTCGGGCCGTCGAATTCGCCGCGGCGAATCCGCTCGCGCAGCGCGGCCGGGGGCAGGTCTCGGTAGGGTGTCAGGTCCATGCTCATCGCTCCGCTGTGGTCTGTTGCCAGGTGGCCAGCAGCCGACGCTGCTCGCGCTGGGCGCTTTCCAGGGCCATGGGCTTGAGCCGCAGCACGGTGCCAGGCATGCACTGGGCCAGTTGGGCGACGGCCAGCGGCGTGAGGGCGCCGAGGCGGGGGTAGCCGCCGATGGTCTGTCGGTCGTTGAGCAGCACGATGGGCTGACCGTCGGGCGGCACCTGGATGGCACCGAGCGGAACGCCTTCGGAAATCATCGACTCCCGCGCGCTGCGCAGCACCGGGCCGAGCAGGCGGACGCCCATGCGGTCGGCGCGCTGGTCCACGGTCCAGTCGGCGTTGAAGACATCGAACAGGCTCTGGCCGCTGAAATCGCCGATCTGCGCGCCCAGCACCACCGCCAGCGGGCCGCTCGGAGACAGCGAGCGCAGCTGCCCTGGCGGCAGTTCGCGCGGCGCCGGGGGCGCGCCACTCCAGCGCAGACGATCGCCGGTTTCGAGCGGGCGGCCATCGCCGTGCAGGCCGCCGAGCTGCTCACGGCGAACGGTGGCGCAACTGCCCAGCACGGCTGTGGCCAGAAAGCCGCCGGGCGCCGCGAGATAGGCTCGAACGCCTTCGCGGGGCTGGGCGAAGCTCAACAGCTGGCCCTTGCGGATGGCGAAGCTGCGTCCCGGGGCGATCGGCCGATCGTCCAGGGTCGCCTTGAGGTCGGCGCCGCAGATCGCCAGACAGCTGTCGGTTTCGGCGCGAACGCTGAAGTTGCCCAGGGTGATTTCGATGGTCGCGGCCTGCAGCGGGTTGCCGAGCAGCCAATTGGCCCAGGCCTGGGAAACCCAGTCGGCCGCGCCGCCCTGGGTCACGCCCAGGTGGCGCACGCCGCTGCGGCCGCCGTCCTGAAGGCTGGCCATGGCGCCGGCGCGTTCGATCACAAGGCTCATGGGGTCACCTCGAAGGGCGTGTCGTCGCCGCCCAGGCGGAGGAACTCGGCGCGGTCGATGGGGATGAAGCGTACCCGATCGCCCGGTTGCCAGAGGCTGTAGCCGTCGAGCTCACGGTCGAACAGCCGGGTCGGGCTGCGGCCGATCAGGTTCCAGCCGCCCGGCGAAACCAGCGGGTAGATGGCGGTCTGGCGATCGGCGATGCCCAGGCTGCCGGCAGGCACCTGCTTGCGTGGCGTCTGCAGGCGCGGGCTGGCGAGGATCTCGTCGACCAGCCCCATGAAGGCGAAGCCGGGCGCGAAGCCCAGGGCGAAGACCTGGTAGGTGTGCGAACTGTGGCGCTCGATCACGCCGGCCGCGCCCAGCCCGCTGCGCTTGCCCAGCGGTTCGAGTTCGGGGCCGACGCTCGGGTCGTACCAGACCGGGATCTCATGCTGGCGGGCGCTGGTTCCGGCGCTCGGTTGCAAGCCTTCGAAGGCGTCAGTGATGCGCTGGCGGGCCTGGCGGTCGTCCATCAGCGTCAGGTCGTAGTGCAGCAGCAGCGTGGTGTAGGAGGGCACGAGGTCGCGCAGGGCCGGCCCGAAGGCCTCGCGCACGCGCAGGGTCGCAGCCAGCATCCAGGGCATGTTGCCTTCGTCGATCTGGTCGAACAGACGCAGCATCAGGCTGTCGACGCCGACCACTTCGATGCGCGGCGTCACGCAGCCAGCTCCTGCAACGCCTGACGGATGCGCTGCACGGCGGCGATGGAACCGGCGTTGTCGCCGTGGACGCACAGGGTGTCGGCCTGCAGCACCAGGGCGCTGCCGTCGCTGGCGGTGAGCGGCTCGCCCTTGGCCAGCGTCAGGGCCTGGGCGGCCACTGTCTCGGCGTCGTGGTGCACGGCGCCGGGCAGGCTGCGCGACACCAGCATGCCGGCGGCGTCGTAGGCGCGGTCGGCGAAGACCTCGAACCACAGGGTGATGCCCAGTTCCGCCGCCAGTGCCTGGCTGGCGCCATTGTCCCGCGTGGACATCAGCATCAGCGGCAGGGTCGCGTCATAGGCCTTGATGGCGCGCATCACCGCGCGCAGCAGGTCGGGCTGGCGCATCATGTCGTTGTAGAGCGCGCCGTGGGGTTTGACGTAGCTGACGCGGGTGCCCTCGGCGCGGCAGATGCCGTCGAGCGCGCCGATCTGGTAGAGCAGCATGTTCTCCACTTCCGACGGGCTGCAGGCCATCGAGCGGCGACCGAAGCCGACCAGGTCCGGATAGGCGGGGTGTGCGCCGATGCGAACGTTGTGCTGCGCGGCCAGCGCCACGGTGCGGCGCATGATCTGCGGGTCGGACGCGTGGAAGCCACAGGCGACGTTGGCGCAGTCGATGAAGGGCATCACTTCGGCGTCCAGGCCCATCGTCCAGGCACCGAAGCTTTCGCCGATGTCGCAGTTCAGGAGCAGGTTCATGGCGGATCCTCTCTTTTATTCGTCGCACGTTGCGGCGGAGAATGCGTGGACGATAATAAAATATCAACGATTTATTGATGATTTTCTGATGAGTCGTCGCGGCGCACCGCAGGGGTGCATTGCGGTATGCTTGGCGCCCATTCCAGCGTGCGGCTCAGGTCGCGCCATCGCCCCCACGTCATGGAACCGCTCATGGTCGATGTGAAAACTCCCCGCCCATTGCGCTCGCCGATCGTCGCGTCGGCGCATCTCGCCGAACAATCCCAGGAACTGTCCGAGCTCGAATACGGCATCATCGTCGCCAGCAACGCGCTGATGCGCTGGATGGAGCGCTGCATGAAAGCCTCCGGCGCAGTGGAAATGAACGCACTCGACGTGATGGTGCTGCATAACCTGACCAGTCGCGGGCGTGCCAAGCGCCAGGCGGACATCTGCCTCGTCCTCAATATAGAAGACACCCACACCGTGACCTATGCGCTGAAGAAACTTGCCAAGCTCGGCCTGGTGGAGGGTGAGAAGCAGGGCAAGGAAATGTATTACCGCACCACCGACAAGGGTCGGGAGCTCTGCAAGGAATACGCCGACATCCGCCGTGAATGCCTGATCGCCTCGTTCGAGAACCTCAACGTCGATCCCGACGAGGTCCATCGTCTCGCCGGACTGTTGCGCGCGATGTCGGGCCTCTACGACCAGGCCGCGCGCGCCGCCACCTCGCTCTGAACCGCTGTACCGCTAGCCACCGGAACCGACCATGCGTATCGAACCCCGCCCGTTACCCGAAACCCTGCCGGATCTGGGTGACCTGCCGCCGCTGTTGCAACGGCTGTATGCCGCCCGCGGGGTCCGCTCGGCGCAAGAGCTGGACAAGGGGCTGGCGCGGCTGATCCCGTACGGCCAGCTCAAGGGCATCGACGCGGCGGTCGAATTGCTGGCCGAGGCGCTGGAGAGCCGCCAGCGGATTCTCTTCGTTGGCGACTTCGACGCCGATGGCGCGACGGCCAGCGCGGTGGGCGTGCTGGGGCTTCGCCAACTCGGCGCGGCCCATGTCGATTACCTGGTGCCCAACCGTTTCGAATACGGCTACGGGCTGACGCCGGAAATCGTCGCCGTCGCCCTGGAGCGCCAGCCGGGCCTGCTGGTGACGGTGGACAACGGCATTTCCAGCGTCGAGGGCGTGGCGGCGGCCAAGGCGGCGGGGCTCAAGGTGCTGGTCACCGACCATCACCTGCCTGGCCCGGAGCTGCCGGCCGCCGACGCCATCGTCAACCCGAACCAGCCCGAATGCCGCTTTCCGAGCAAGTGCATCGCCGGCGTCGGGGTGATCTTCTACGTGTTGCTGGCGCTGCGGGCGCGCCTGCGCGAACGCGGCTGGTTCAGCCGCAACGGCTGGACCGAGCCGAACCTCGCCGGGCTGCTCGACCTGGTCGCGCTGGGCAGCGTGGCCGACGTGGTGCCGCTCGATGCCAACAACCGCATCCTCGTCCACCAGGGCCTGGCGCGCATTCGGGCTGGGCGCGCGCGCGCCGGCCTGCGGGCGATTCTCGAAGTGGCCGGTCGCGATCATCAGCGCATCACCTCCACCGACCTTGGCTTCATCATCGGGCCGCGCCTGAACGCGGCGGGCCGTCTGGACGACATGTCCCTGGGCATCGAATGCCTGCTTTGCGAGGACGAGGCGCTGGCGCGCGACATGGCCGTTCAGCTCGACCAGCTCAACCAGGACCGCAAGGCCATCGAGCAGGGCATGCAGCGCGAGGCGCTCGCCCAGCTCAAGGACCTGCCGCTCGAAGACCTGCCGTTCGGCCTGTGCCTGTTCGACGCCGAGTGGCACCAGGGCGTGATCGGCATCCTCGCCTCGCGCCTGAAGGAGCGCTACCACCGTCCGACCATCGCCTTCGCCGATGCCGGTGACGGCGTGCTCAAGGGCTCGGCCCGCTCGGTGCCGGGGTTTCACATTCGCGATGCGCTCGATGCCGTCGCGGCGCGTCATCCGGGGCTGATCAGCAAGTTCGGCGGGCATGCCATGGCCGCCGGGCTGTCGCTGCCCCAGGCCAACTTCGGCGCCTTTGCCGCAGCCTTCGACGCCGAGGTCCGTCGCCAGCTGTGCGAAGACGACCTGACCGGGCGCCTGCTCACCGATGGGCAGCTCAGCGTGGAGGAATTCCACCTGGAGCTGGCCAGGGCGCTGCGTCACGCCGGCCCCTGGGGGCAGCACTTCCCCGAGCCGCTGTTCCATGGCGTGTTCCAGTTGGTCCAGCAGCGTCTGGTCGGGGACAAGCACCTGAAGCTGGTGCTCAAGAGCGAATGCGGTTCGCTGAGCCTCGACGGCATCGCTTTCAACATCGACCGGGACATCTGGCCCAACGCGTCGGTACGCTGGGTCGAGCTCGCCTACAAGCTCGACGTCAACGAGTACCGCGGCCGCGAAAGCGTGCAGTTGCTGGTCGCCCACATCGCCGCGCGCTGAGTCCGGCGCGGCGCCGGCGATGCACCATCGGCGCGCTGAATCGGCGGGCATTTGCCCGCGCCGTCTTCGATTGTGAGTCCTCCGCCGCAGGCCTAGAGTGGCGGGACTACAAGAACGATCGGCGGACCCCGTGATGAACGACACGACCACTCACTACCGCGCCTGTCACCTGTGCGAAGCGATCTGCGGACTGGCCATCGAAACCCGCGGCGAGGCGATTCTCTCGATCAAGGGCGATGCGCTGGACAGCTTCAGCCGTGGCCACATCTGCCCCAAGGCGGTCGCCCTGCAGGACATCCAGAACGATCCGGACCGCCTGCGCCAACCCATGCGGCGCGACGGCGAGCAGTGGCAGGCGATCGGCTGGGACGAAGCCTTCGCGCTGGTCGCCGAGCGGCTGGCCGGAATCCGCGAGCGCCACGGCAACAATGCTGTGGCCGTCTATCAGGGCAACCCGAGCGTTCACAACTACGGGTTGATGACCCACAGCAACTACTTTCTCGGCCTGCTGAAAACGCGCAACCGCTATTCGGCGACCTCGGTCGACCAGTTGCCCCATCACCTGACCAGTCACCTGATGTACGGCCACGGGCTGCTGATCCCGATCCCGGACATCGACCACACCGATTTCATGCTGATCCTGGGCGGCAACCCCCTGGCCTCCAACGGCAGCATTATGACCGTGCCGGACGTCGAAAAGCGCCTCAGGGCCATCCAGGGGCGCGGCGGCAAGCTGGTGGTGGTCGACCCGCGGCGCAGCGAGACGGCGGCGATCGCCGACCAGCATCTGTTCGTCCGTCCCGGCCAGGATGCGGCGCTGCTGTTCGGGCTGCTCAATACACTGTTCGAGGAGGGCCTGACCCGGGCCAGCCCGCTGCCGGTCACCGGGCTGGAGGCGGTGCGCGACGCCATCGCACCGTTCAGCGCCGAGGCGATGAGTTCGCGTTGCGGCATCGACGCGGCCGTCATCCGCCAGCTGGCACGCGATTTCGCCGCCGCCGACAAGGCCGTCTGCTACGGGCGCATGGGCGTCTCGACCCAGGCGTTCGGCACCCTCTGCCAGTGGTTGGTGCAGCTGATCAATCTGGTCACCGGCAACCTCGACCGGGTCGGCGGGGCGCTCTGCACCGAACCTGCGGTGGATCTGGTCGAGGCCACCTCGGGCGGTCATTTCGATCGCTGGAAAAGCCGGGTGTCCGGGCTGCCGGAGTACGGCGGCGAGCTGCCGGTCTCGGCACTGGCCGAGGAGATGCTCACCCCGGGCGAGGGGCAGGTGAGGGCGCTGGTGACCGTGGCCGGCAACCCGGTGCTGTCGACGCCCAACGGGCAGCGTCTGGAGCAGGCGCTCGCCGGCCTCGAGTTCATGCTCAGCGTGGATTTCTACATAAACGAAACGACCCGCCACGCCGACCTGATCCTGCCGCCGACCGCGCCGCTGGAGCACGATCACTACGACAGCACCTTCAACCTGCTGGCGGTGCGCAACGTCACCCGCTTCAACCCGCCGGTATTCGCCCGGCCCGAGGGCGCGCTGCACGACTGGGAGATCTTCGTCGGGCTGGCCAGGGCGTTCGCGGCGCGGACGGGCGTCGAGCTCAAGCCGACCCTGCCGCCGGAGCAGATGATCGACTTCGCCCTGCGCCAGGGGCCCCACGGCGAGCGCTCCGAGCGCCGGCTGAGCCTCGCCGTGCTTCGCGACCATCCCCACGGCCTCGACCTGGGGCCGCTTCGTCCCAACCTCGAGGCGCGCCTGAAAACCGCCGACCGGCAGATAGACGCCGCGCCCGCGCAGCTGCTCGCCGACCTGCCGCGTTTTGCCGAGGCGACCCCGGCCCCGGCGGACCAGCTGCTGCTGATCGGGCGGCGGCACGTGCGCAGCAACAACTCCTGGATGCACAACTATCACCGCCTGGTGAAGGGAAAGCCCCGCCACCAGCTGCTGATGCATCCGCAGGACCTGAGCCGGCGCGGCCTGCTGGACGGCCAGCGGGTCAAGGTCCGCTCGCGGGTCGGGGAGATCGAGGTCGAGGTGCTGGCCAGCGAGGACATGATGCCCGGCGTGGTCAGCCTGCCGCACGGCTGGGGCCACGGGCGGCCCGGGGTGCAACTGGCGATCGCCCGGGCCCAGCCCGGTGCCAGCGCCAACGACCTGACCGACGAGCGCCAGCTCGACGCCCTGTCGGGCAATGCCGCGCTCAACGGCGTACCGGTGCAGGTCGAGGCGGCCTGAGCCCGGCCGCTGGCGGCCGATAGCGCCCTTCCGTCGGCGCCACGGTGCGGGTTGGATGGCGGGTTTGGCGAAACAGTCTGTACTCAAGGGTGTCCAACCGGCATTCATTGCAGTCGAGGTTCGCCATGTCCCTGCTTTTCCAGCCCCTGACCCTGCGCCAGCTCACCTTGCCCAACCGCATCGCCGTTTCGCCGATGTGCCAGTACTCGGCCAAGGCGGGCATGGCCAACGACTGGCACCTGGTCCACCTGGGCAGCCGCGCGGTGGGAGGCGCCGGGCTGGTCATCGTCGAGGCGACGGCGGTCACGGCGGAGGGGCGGATTTCGCCGGAGGACCTGGGCATCTGGTCCGACGATCACGTCGAGCCGCTGCGCCGCATCACCCGTTTCATCGAGCATCAGGGCGCGTTCGCCGGCGTGCAGCTGGCCCACGCCGGGCGCAAGGCGAGCACCTGGCAGCCCTGGCTGCGCAAGCACGGCAGCGTTCCGGTGGCCGCCGGCGGCTGGACGCCGGTCGGGCCGTCGTCGATCGCCTTCGATCCCGAACATGCGCTGCCCACGGCGCTCGACGAGGCGGGGATCGGGGCGATCGTCCAGGCCTTCGTGCGGGCTGCCGAGCGTTCGCTGGCCGCCGGGTTCAAGGTCGCGGAAGTGCATGCCGCCCATGGCTACCTGCTGCACCAGTTCCTGTCGCCACTTTCCAACCAGCGCCAGGACCGCTACGGCGGCTCGTTCGACAACCGCATCCGCCTGCTGCTGGAAGTCACCGAAGCGGTGCGCGGCGTGTGGCCCGAGGAGTTGCCCCTGTTCGTGCGGCTCTCGGCGACCGACTGGGTCGCCGATGGCTGGAACCCTGACGAGACGGTGGAGCTGGCGCGCCGCCTCAGGCAGCTGGGCGTGGACCTCATCGACGTGTCCTCCGGCGGCACCGCGGCCAATGCCGAGATTCCCGTCGGCCCCGGCTACCAGACGCAGTTCGCCGAGCGGGTGCGGCGCGAGGCGGACATCGCGACCGGCACCGTGGGCATGATCACCGAGGCGGTGCAGGCCGAGCACATCCTGCGCACCGGCCAGGCCGACCTGATCCTGCTCGCCCGCGAACTGCTGCGCGACCCGTACTGGCCGCTGCATGCGGCGGAGTACCTGGGCGAGCGCTCGGTGCCCTGGCCGGCGCAGTACGTGCGGGCCGCGCATCGCGATACGCCTGTTCGCCAGGTCATGGCGCAGCAGGACTGACATCCACCTGCCAAAGCGAGATTCCTCATGAAAACGAGCGGCTTACTCGATCAGCTCCTCAAATCCGGCCAGTCGATGCTGCAGCAGAAACAGAAGCAGCAGGTCCCCGGCGGCGGGGGCGTTTCCGGAGGCGGCACGCTGGGCGACATGCTGTCCGGAGCCGGTGGCGGAGGGCTCGGCAGCCTGCTGTCCGGTGGTGGCAACAGTGCGCTTGCGGCCGGCGCCATGGGCCTGCTGCTGGGCAACCGCAAGGCGCGCCGTTTCGGCGGCAAGGCTACGACCTATGGCGGGCTGGCGGCGCTCGGGGTATTGGCCTACAAGGCCTATAACAACTGGCAGGCGCAGCAGGGCAACACGGCTGCTCCCGAGCCCCGGACCCTCGACCGCCTTCCGCCGGACGAGGTGGAAGGACACAGCCAGGCGATCCTCAAGGCCCTGGTGGCAGCGGCCAAGGCCGACGGCCACGTCGACGATCGCGAGCGTCAGCTGATCGAGGCGGAGATGGCCAAGCTGACCGACGACGCCGAGTTGCGCCGGTGGCTCGAAGGCGAGTTGAACAAGCCGCTCAGCCCCCAGGAGGTGGCCAGCGCGGCGACCACGCCGGAGCTTGCCGCCGAAATGTACCTGGCCAGCCTGCTGGCGGTGGACGAGGAGCAGTTCATGGAGCGCGCCTATCTCGACGAGCTGGCGCGCGCGCTCAAGCTGGAGCCGGGCCTGAAGGCCGAGCTGGAGAGCCAGGCCCGGACGGACGGCGCCTGACCGGCAGCTGAGGTCGCTACGCAGGACGATAACAACAAGACGTGGAGTACCCGCACATGGTGGAGCAGTTCGATTACCTGATCGTTGGGGCCGGCCCGGCGGGCTGTCTGTTGGCCAACCGGCTGTCGGCCGACCCGGGAGTGCGGGTACTGCTGCTGGAGGCGGGCGGGCGCGACAACTATCCCTGGATCCACATTCCGGTGGGGTACCTCTACTGCATCGGCAATCCGCGTACCGACTGGTGTTTCAACACCGAAAGCGAGCCCGGCCTGAACGGGCGCGCGCTCAGGTATCCGCGCGGCAAGGTGCTGGGCGGCTGTTCGTCGATCAACGGCATGATCTACATGCGCGGGCAGGCCCGCGATTACGACCTCTGGGCCGAGGCGGGCAACCCCGGCTGGGCCTGGAAGGACGTGCTGCCGCTGTTCAAGCGCACCCAGAACCATCATGGCGGCGGCAGCGAATTCCATGGCGGCGAGGGCGAGTGGCGCGTCGAGCAGCAGCGCCTGTCGTGGGACATCCTCGATGCCTTTCGCGACGCCGCGCGTGAGAGCGGCATCGCCAGCGTCGACGACTTCAACGGCGGCGACAACGAAGGCTGCGGCTACTTTCAGGTCAACCAGCGCAGCGGCATCCGCTGGAACGCTTCCAAGGCCTTTCTGCGACCGGTGAGCAAGCGCGGCAACCTGGTGGTCTGGACCCATGCCGAGGTGGAGCGGGTTCTGCTGGAGGATGATCGGGCGGTCGGGCTGTCGCTGCGGCGCGATGGCGTGCTGCAGGAGGTGCGGGCGCGCCGCGAAGTGCTGCTGTGCGCAGGCTCGATAGGCTCGCCGACGCTCCTGCAGCGCTCGGGCATCGGTCCCAGGCCCCTGCTGGAACGGCTCGGGATCGGGGTGCGTCACGAGCTGAACGGTGTCGGCGGCAACCTGCAGGATCACCTGCAGCTGCGCCTGGTGTACAAGATCAGCGGCGTCTCGACCCTCAACCAGCTGGCCTCGACGCTGTGGGGCAAGATGGGCATGGGGGTGCGCTACCTGGCCAGCCGCAGCGGGCCGCTCGCCATGGCGCCCAGCCAGCTCGGCGCCTTCGCCCGCTCCGATCCGTCGCAGCCCTCGGCGAACCTGCAATACCACGTGCAGCCGCTGTCGCTGGACAAGTTCGGCGACCCACTGCACAGCTTCCCGGCCTTCACCGCCTCGGTCTGCAACCTGCGGCCGTACAGCCGTGGCCGCGTGGAAATCCGCTCGGCCGATCCGCAGGTCGCGCCGTCGATCCAGCCCAACTACCTGAGCGACGAGCGCGATCTGCAGGTCGCGGCCGATGCCATCCGCCTGACGCGTCGGATCGTCGCCGCGCCGGCCCTGGCGCGCTACCGGCCCGAGGAATACAAGCCGGGGCCCGACTACCAGAGCGAGGCTGAACTGCACGAGGCCGCGCGCGAGATCGGCACGACCATCTTCCATCCCGCCGGCACCTGCAAGATGGGGCAGGGCGCCGACGCCGTGGTGGATGCCGAGCTGCGGGTCCATGGCATCGCCGGGCTGCGCGTGGTGGATGCCTCGATCATGCCGAACATCGTCTCGGGCAATACCTGCTCGCCGGTGCTGATGATCGCCGAGAAGGCCGCCGACCTGATTCTCGGTACTCAGCGGGCCAAGGCCGCTGCCTCCGCGGTCGAGTCGGTCCCGCAGAAGGAAACGGCAGCGGCGCACTGACGCCCCTCGGATCGTCCCTGGCGGGCTGTCAGGGGCTTTCTGCTGCGCTATAATCGTCGGCTTTTCGCAACGTCCGATTGAGAGCTGCCCACCTATGGAAATCAACCCGATCCTCAACAGCATCAAGGACCTCTCCGACCGCACCCAGTCAATTCGGGGGTATCTTTGACTACGATCAGAAGCATGATCGTCTCGTCGAAGTAAACCGCGAACTCGAAGACCCCAACGTCTGGAACAATCCTGACTACGCCCAGAACCTGGGCCGTGAGCGCGCCACCCTGGCGCAGATCGTCGAAACCATCGACGACCTCACCGGCAGCCTGGCCGATTCGCGCGATCTGCTGGAGATGGCCGTCGAGGAAAACGACCAGAGCGCGGTGGACGACGTGGCCGCCGAACTCGACCGCTTGCGCGGCATCCTCGAAGGGCTGGAATTCCGCCGCATGTTCAGCGGCGAGATGGACCCCAACAACGCCTACCTCGACATCCAGGCCGGTTCCGGCGGCACCGAGGCCCAGGACTGGGCCAACATGCTGCTGCGCATGTACCTGCGCTGGGCCGACAAGCACGGCTTCGACGCCACCATCATCGAGTTGTCCGAAGGCGAGGTCGCCGGCATCAAGGGCGCGACCCTGCACATCAAGGGCGAATACGCCTTCGGCTGGCTGCGCACCGAGATCGGCGTGCACCGCCTGGTCCGCAAGAGCCCGTTCGATTCCGGCAACCGCCGTCACACCTCGTTCACCGCGGTGTTCGTGTCGCCGGAAATCGACGACAACATCGAGATCGAGATCAACCCGTCCGATCTGCGCATCGACACCTACCGCTCCTCGGGCGCCGGTGGCCAGCACGTCAACACCACCGACTCGGCGGTGCGTATCACCCACGTGCCGACCAACACCGTGGTGGCCTGCCAGAACGAGCGCTCCCAGCACGCCAACAAGGACACCGCGATGAAGATGCTGCGGGCCAAGTTGTACGAGCTGGAGATGCAGAAGCGCAACGCCGCGTCCCAGGCGCTGGAAGACTCCAAGTCGGATATCGGCTGGGGTCACCAGATCCGTTCCTACGTGCTCGACCAGTCGCGCATCAAGGACCTGCGTACCGGCGTCGAACGCAGCGATTGCGACAAGGTGCTGGACGGGGACATCGACGAGTACCTCGAAGCCAGCCTGAAACAGGGACTTTGAGCGCAGCGGCAAGCCTCAAGCTGCAAGCCACGCGCGCGGTAGCCTCATCCCCGAGGCGTGCCGCCCGGGGCTTGTGCAATCCTTTACGAAGATGATTTGACCGGGACGACCCGATATGAGCGAACAACCGCTGAACCAGCACGCCATCCAAGAGGAAGAAAACAAGCTGATCGCCCAGCGCAAGGAAAAACTTGCTGCCGCGCGCGAGCAGGGCAATGCCTTCCCCAATGACTTCCGCCGCGACAGCTACTGCAACGACCTGCAGCAGAAATACGCGGACAAGACCAAGGAAGAGCTGGCTGAAGCGGCAATCCCGGTGAAGGTCGCCGGGCGCATCATGCTCAACCGCGGCGCCTTCATGGTCCTGCAGGACATGACCGGGCGCATCCAGGTCTACGTCAACCGCAAGACGCTGCCGGCCGAAACCCTGGAAGCCATCAAGCACTGGGACCTGGGCGACATCATCGCCGCCGAAGGCACCCTGGCGCGTTCGGGCAAGGGCGACCTCTACGTCGAGATGACCGACGTGCGCCTGCTGACCAAGTCGCTGCGCCCGCTGCCGGACAAGCACCACGGCCTGACCGATACCGAGCAGCGCTACCGCCAGCGCTACGTCGACCTGATCGTCAACGAGGAAACCCGCCACACCTTCCGTGTGCGCTCCCAGGTGATCGCTCACATCCGCAAGTTCCTCAACGAGCGCGACTTCCTCGAAGTCGAGACGCCGATGCTGCAGACCATTCCCGGCGGCGCCGCGGCCAAGCCGTTCGAGACCCATCACAACGCGCTGGACCTGCCGATGTTCCTGCGCATCGCGCCCGAGCTCTACCTCAAGCGCCTGGTGGTCGGCGGCTTCGAGAAAGTCTTCGAGATCAACCGCAACTTCCGTAACGAAGGCGTTTCGACCCGGCACAACCCCGAGTTCACCATGCTCGAGTTCTACCAGGCCTACGCCGACTACGAAGACAACATGGACCTGACCGAGGAGCTGTTCCGCGAGCTCGCGCAGCTGGTGCTCGGGACCACCGACGTGCCCTATGGCGACAAGGTCTTCCATTTTGGCGAGCCCTTCGCGCGCCTGTCGGTGTTCGACGCGATCCTGAAGTTCAACCTCGAGATCAGCGCCGCCGACCTGCAGGATGTCGAGACCTCCCGTGCCATCGCCAAGAAGGCGGGCGCCAAGGTGCTCGGTCACGAAGGCCTGGGCAAGCTGCAGGTGATGATTTTCGAGGAGCTGGTCGAGCACAAGCTGGAGCAGCCGACCTTCATCACCCGTTACCCGTTCGAGGTCTCGCCGCTGGCCCGTCGCAGCGACGACGATCCGAGCGTGACCGACCGCTTCGAGCTGTTCATCGGCGGCCGCGAGATCGCCAACGCCTACTCCGAGCTGAACGATGCCGAAGACCAGGCCGAGCGCTTCCACGCCCAGGTTCGTGAAAAGGACGCCGGCGACGACGAGGCCATGCACTTCGATGCCGACTTCGTGCGCGCGCTGGAATACGGCATGCCGCCCACCGCGGGCGAGGGCATCGGTATCGACCGCCTGGTGATGCTGCTGACCAACTCTCCCTCGATTCGCGACGTGATCCTCTTCCCGCACATGCGCCCCGAGTGACGGCGTCGCGCCCGGACTCAGGTCCGGGCGCGCATCGTCAATGGCGAACTGCTCCCCGACGCGAGCGGGTCGCTCGTGTAACCTGACAGGTACGGCTCATCGCTGGCGAGGTTTGGATGAACACCCGTAACAACCTGGACGAATACCAGAGCATCGTGCGTGCGCTGTCCGATCGCATCGTCGAGGCCCAGACGCCCGTGCGGGTCCTCGATGCGGTCAAGTGGGACGAGGGCGTTCGCCAGCGTTTCTTCGACAGCGGATGCCGGGAGCTTCCCCAGGTCGACCGCGACTATTACAACGGGCGACCGCTGGCATTCGATTCCGGCGCGAAAAAGCAGGAATTCCAGGACATCGAGCGGGACATCACCCGTCAGCTCGGCCAGTTCAGTCCGGTGGGGCAGATCATGCGGCGCATGTGCAAGGAATACCGCATGGTGATCCGCATGCTCGAGGCGCGCGGCACGGCCGACTTCGGCATGATCTCCCAGGAGCTTTACGGCGCGGCCTCCGATGCCTTCCATGCCGGCGATCCGACCCTGGCCGACCTCGGGCTGATGCTGTCGGACTACCTGAACAACATCGCCGATCGCAGCGACCTCAAGGACGAACCCAAGACGGTGACCGCCAAGCAAGCCGTGGTGCTGCTGCAGTCGCGCCTCGATGCGGTGTTCGGCGAAGGCGAGGGCGTGATCCGGGTGTTCGAGTCCGACGGCATTCTTGCCGATGCCGCTGCCGGCGCCGACTACATCAAGATCCGCAGCGATGCGATGTTCAACCCGCGCGACGTCCGGGCCCTGGAAGTTCATGAGGGGCTGGTGCACGTCGGCACCACCCTCAACGGGCAGAACCAGCCGATCTGCACCTTCCTGGCCAAGGGGCCGCCGTCGTCGACCGTGACCCAGGAAGGCCTGGCGATCCTGATGGAGGTGATCGCCTTCGCGTCCTACCCGACGCGCCTGCGCAAGCTCACCAATCGCACGCGGGCGATCCACATGGCCGAGGAGGGCGCCGACTTCCTCGACGTGTTCGGCTTCTTCCGTGAGCAGGGCTATTCGGACGACGACAGCTATGGCAACGCCAGCCGTGTATTCCGTGGCTCGATACCCGATGGCCTGCCCTTCACCAAGGACCTGTCCTACCTGAAGGGTTTCATCATGGTCTACAACTACATCCAGCTGGCCGTGCGCAAGGGAAGGCTGGAACAGATTCCGCTGCTGTTCTGCGGCAAGACCACCCTCGAGGACATGCGCACGCTGCGCCAGCTGGTGGACGAAGGCATGGTGGTGCCGCCCAAGTACCTGCCCCAGCAGTTCCAGGACCTCAACGCGCTGTCGGCCTGGATGTGCTTTTCCAACTTCCTCAATCACCTGAGTCTCGACCGCATCGAGGCCGACTACTCCAACATTCTCTGATCCGACCGGCCCATGGCCGACCCGCAACCGGAACCCCGCATGAGCGAACGAAGCCCCATCCCCCTGATCCTCACCGCCGTCGGCACCGTCATCGGCACCGTCATGGTGCTCTGGTACTACGGCTACCTGTACCTGTCGCGTCCGGAAGATGCGTTGCTGCTCAACGACTACACGATGCTCAAGACGGTGCCGGGGGAGGACTACCGGGTGTCGCTGAATCCGTCGCCGCAGGTGGCGCAGTGCATCGACGGCGTCCTGGTGCTGTTCGACACCGAGCAGAAGGGCCTGACCGGCGTGCTGGTGGACAAGCGCAAGCGTGCGGTTCGTTGCATAGAGCAAGGAATTCCGGCGGCAGCCGAGCAGCCCTGACGCTGATCGAACGCGCGGGGTCGTGCCCGTGCAGGGCGGACTGGATCGGACTCCGGTTGCTGGACGGGTGATCGGGTAGCCCTGCGATCAAAAGCTCGTGGTCAAGA
>NZ_QLAE01000009.1 GCF_005876855.1 Stutzerimonas nosocomialis
CCCTTCCCCTGCGCAGCTGAAGGACGAAGCCGAGCTGAGCGAAAGCGAGTCGCGTCATGTGGCCGGTCTCATGCGAATCAACCACACCGGGGAAGTCTGCGCGCAAGCCCTCTATCAAGGCCAGGCGCTCACGGCCAGCCTGCCCCGCGTACGCCAGGCGATGGAAAAGGCGGCCGATGAAGAAGTCGACCACCTGGCCTGGTGCGAACAGCGAATCCATCAGCTCGGCAGCCATACCAGCGTGCTCAACCCCTTGTTCTATGGACTGTCGTTCGGCATCGGCGCTGGCGCCGGAGTGATCAGCGACCGCATCAGCCTGGGCTTCGTCGCCGCGACCGAAGAGCAGGTCTGCAAGCACCTGGACGATCATCTGCAACAGCTGCCCGCGGCAGACGAGAAGTCCCGTGCGATCCTCGAGCAAATGCGCGAAGACGAAGCCCATCACGGGGCCATCGCGATCGATGCGGGCGGCTTCCGTTTCCCGGCTCCGGTCAAGTTCGGCATGTCGCTGCTGGCGAAGGTCATGACCAAGGCGACCTACCGCATCTGAGCAAGGGGATATGAAAAAGGGCGCCTCGGCGCCCTTTTTCGATCAGCGAGATCAATCAGCCCGGCATGTTGCGGGCATAGAAGATTTCCAGCATCTCGTGGCGCAGGCGGTCCTCGACCTGCTTGCGCTGTTCCTTGGAGAGGTTGCGCGTGGCATCGCCGAACAGGTAGTTCTCCAGTTCGAAGTCCTTGAGCAGCATCTTGGTGTGGAACAGGTTCTCCTGGTACACGTTCACGTCGGTCATCTGGTACGCGGCGCGGGTGTCATCGGAGAGGTATTTCTGGATCGAGTTGATCTCGTGATCGATGAAATGCTTCTTGCCTTCCACATCCCGAGTGAAACCGCGGACGCGATAGTCGACGGTGACGATATCCGAGTCGAACTGGTGGATCAGGTAGTTCAGCGCCTTCAGGGGCGAGATGACGCCGCAGGTGGACACATCGATATCCACCCGGAAGGTGGCGATGCCGTCGACCGGGTGGATTTCCGGATAGGTGTGAACCGTGATGTGGCTCTTGTCGAGGTGAGCCAGGATGGTTTCGGGCAGAGGGCCCGGTGACTCTTCGATCTGGCTGTCGGTCGGCGTGACCGGCTGTTCCGAAATGAGGATAGTCACGCTCGCGCCCTGCGGCTCGTAGTCCTGCCGGGCAATATTCAGGATGTTGGCGCCAATGATGTCGACCACATCGGTCAGTATCTGAGTAAGGCGCTCGGCGTCGTACTCTTCGTCGATGTATTCCACGTATGCCTGCTGATCTTCCGGGGTTTCGGCATAGCAGATGTCGTAGATATTGAAGCTCAAGGTCTTGGTCAGGTTATTGAACCCGTGGAGCTTGAGTTTGCTTTTCACCATTGGAAACTCTCTTCAAAGCGGCTCTGCCGCGTGGTTGAGCATGCCCGTCAGATACCGGTGGTTCTGCGTAGGGCGATTTACACCTCTCGCGATGCGATTTTGGCAATTGATTGCACACCCCGAAAAATCGGGGCGCGCATTATGCAGAGCGGCCAGCCCATGCGCCAGAGCCTGACGCCCCATTGTGATGATCGGATGTCAGCGACTGGAGTCGAAGCCGCAACCTTTCGGTTCAGCCGAGTTCGACGATCTCGTAGTCGTGGGTGATTTCCACACCTGCACGGCCAAGCATGATGGAAGCCGAGCAGTACTTCTCCGCCGACAACTCGACGGCCCGCTTCACCTGGGCCTCTTTCAAGCCGCGCCCCTTGACCACGAAATGAAGATGGATCTTGGTGAACACCTTCGGGTCCTCGCTCGCCCGCTCGGCCTCGAGAAAGGCTTCGCAGCTTTCCACCGGCTGGCGGGACTTCTTGAGGATGCTGACGACGTCAAAATTGCTGCACCCGCCCAGGCCGATCAGCAGCATTTCCATGGGACGAACGCCGAGATTCCGTCCACCGTTTTCAGGCGGGCCATCCATGACGACGGCATGGCCACTGCCCGACTCCCCCAGGAACAGAGCTTCTCCAGCCCATTGAACGCGTGCCTTCATCGGAAACCTCTGGTTATTGGCAAAGGAGTTGCAAGAGTACCACGAGGCGGGAAAACCAGCCTGCGACACCATGAAGGCACATTGACATCACATATCTGTTGACTGGACGACATTTTGCGGGTTGCCGGTCGTACTACGTCTGTTAAGCTGACGTCGACTTAATGACATCCTAGTCACATCAAAATAGACCAGTCGTTTACAAAACGCTGCTCTCGGGACCTCACTGCATGGTTGCTATCACCCTTACCCCAAAGATAAAGAACCTCGACAAGCTGCTCGCGCATTGCCACCGCCGGCGTTATACGGCCAAAAGCACGATTATTTACGCAGGCGATCGTTGTGAAACGCTGTTCTTCATCATCAAGGGGTCGGTCACGATCCTGATCGAGGATGACGACGGCCGCGAGATGATCATCGCGTATCTGAACTCGGGCGATTTCTTCGGCGAGATGGGTCTTTTTGAAAAGGAAGGCTCCGAGAAAGAGCGCAGCGCCTGGGTACGGGCCAAGACAGAGTGCGAAGTCGCCGAACTGAGCTACGCCAAGTTCCGCGAACTGACCCAGCAGGATCCCGATATCCTCTACGCACTGGGCAGCCAGATGGCCGAGCGCCTGCGCAACACGACCCGCAAGGTCGGCGACTTGGCGTTCCTGGATGTGACCGGTCGGGTCGCCCGCACGCTGCTGGACCTGTGCAAGCAGCCGGACGCCATGACCCACCCGGACGGCATGCAGATCAAGATCACCCGCCAGGAAATTGGCCGAATCGTCGGCTGCTCGCGGGAAATGGTCGGACGCGTGCTCAAGAGCCTCGAGGAACAGGGCCTGGTACACGTGAAAGGCAAGACGATGGTGGTCTTCGGCACTCGCTAAGCCGAACACCGCGGACAAAAAAGCCGGTCATCGACCGGCTTTTTTGTGCCCGTTATTCCGGATCGGCGGTCGTCGTGCGCGGCTTGCGCTCCGGGAAGAACAAGCGCTGCAGCTCGAGCCCGGGCTGCTCGGCGCGCATGAACGCCTCGCCCACGAGGAAGGCATACACCTCGTTGATCTCCATCAGCTCCACGTCGGCGCGATTGAGGATGCCACTTTCTGTCACAACCAGACGATCCTGCGGCACTCGCGGCAGCAGATCCAGGGTGGTTTCCAGGCTGACTTCGAAGGTGTGCAGGTTACGGTTGTTGATTCCGATCAGCGGCGTATCCAGACGCAGCGCCCGCTCCAGCTCATCGCCGCCGTGCACTTCGACCAGCACGTCGAGCTTCAGGTCAGCGGCCACGCTGGCGAGTTCGGCCATGCGCGCATCGTCCAGCGCCGAGGCGATCAGCAGGATGCAGTCGGCACCCAGCGCACGGGTCTCGACCACCTGGTACGGGTCGATCAGGAAATCCTTGCGAATCACCGGCAACGCGCAGGCGCCACGGGCCTGCTGCAGGTAGACATCGGCCCCCTGGAAGAAATCGATATCGGTGAGTACCGACAGGCAGGCCGCGCCACCGGCCTCGTAGCTGGCCGCAATCTCGGCAGGCTCGAACTGCTCGCGCAACACGCCCTTGCTCGGCGACGCCTTCTTGATCTCGGCGATCACCGCGGGCGCCTTGCGCTGCGCACGTTCCAGCAAGGCACTGGCGAACCCGCGCACAGGGTCGGCCTGGCTGGCCCGCCGCTCGAGTTCATCCAGGCTCACCTGGCTCTTGCGCTGCGCCACCTCGACAGCCTTACGCGCCAGGATGTTTTCCAGCACCGTCGGCACGCTCATGCCTGATTCTCCTGTCTGAATACCGCCGTGAAGGCGCTGAGCTCTTCCATCTTCTCCCGTGCCAGCCCCGAACTCAGCGCATCCTGGGCCAACGCCACGCCCTCGGCCAGACTGCTGGCACGGTCGGCCGCATAAAGCGCCGCGCCGGCGTTGAGGGCAATCATGTCGGCCGCTTTGCGGCCATTCTCGGTATTACGCCTGCCCAGTGCCTCGCGAATCAGCTCGAGGGATGCGGCAGGACCGTCCACATTGAGCCCGATCAGGCTCTGACTCTTGATCCCGAAATCTTCCGGCTGGATGCGGTACTCGGTGACCTGGCCATCCTTGAGTTCCGCCACATGGGTCGGCGCCGCCAGGCTGATCTCGTCGAGACCATCCTGCGCGTGGACCACCAGCACATGCGAGCTACCCAGCCGCGCCAGCACTTCGGCCATCGGCCGGCACAGCGCCTGGCTGAACACGCCGACCACCTGATGACTGACTCCGGCCGGGTTGGTCATGGGGCCAAGCATGTTGAACAGCGTACGCAGCCCGAGTTCGCGACGCGGGCCGATAGCGTGTTTCATCGCGCCATGGTGGGCCGGCGCGAACATGAACCCGACGCCGACGGTCTCGACGCACCGGGCGACCTGCTCCGGCCGCAGGTCGAGATAGACGCCGGCGGCCTCCAGCAGATCGGCACTGCCGCTTTTACCCGACACCGCGCGGTTGCCGTGCTTGGCGACCTTGCCGCCCGCCGCCGCGACGACGAAGGCGGCGGCTGTGGAAACGTTGAAGATGTTCATCCCGTCGCCGCCGGTGCCGCAGGTGTCGACCAGCTGCTCGGCGTCGATCACCACCGGGGTGGCGAGTTCGCGCATGACTATCGCGGCCCCGACGATCTCGTCGATGGTTTCGCTCTTCATGCGCATGCCCATCAGGAAGGCGCCGATCTGCGCGTCGCTGCAGTTGCCGGTCATGATCTCGGTCATGACCTGCTTCATTTCCTCGGTGGTCAGGTCGAGCTGACCGACGATCCGGTTGAGGGCCGTTTTGATGTCCATCAGCGCGTGCCTCCGGTCTGCTTGAGGAAATTGGCGAACAGTTCATGGCCCTGCTCGGTGAGGATCGACTCGGGATGGAACTGCACGCCCTCGACGTTCAGCGTCCTGTGCCGCAGGCCCATGATCTCGTCGACCGAGCCGTCGTCGGTCTGGGTCCATGCCGTGACCTCAAGGCAGTCCGGCAGGGTCTCGCGCTTGACCACCAGCGAGTGATAGCGGGTCACGGTGAGCGGATTGTTGAGACCGGCGAACACACCCTGGTCGAGATGAAACACCGGGCTGGTCTTGCCGTGCATGACCTGGCGCGCGCGGACCACGTCGCCACCGAACGCCTGGCCGATGCTCTGGTGCCCCAGGCAGACGCCCAGGATCGGCAGCTTGCCGGCGAAATGGCGAATCAGCTCCAGCGACACACCCGCCTCGTTCGGCGTGCAGGGGCCGGGCGACACCACGATGCGCTCGGGCGCGAGCGCCTCGATTTCGGGGACGCTGAGTTCGTCGTTGCGCACCACCTTGACCTGCGCACCGAGCTCGCCGAGGTACTGCACCACGTTGTAGGTGAAGGAGTCGTAATTATCGAGCATCAGCAACATGTCAGTTCACCTTCGATTGATGGGGCTGCTCGGCCAGCGCCACCGCACGGAACATGGCGCGACGCTTGTTCAGGGTTTCTTCCCACTCCATCGCCGGCTGCGAGTCGGCGACGATTCCGGCACCCGCCTGCACGTGCAGCTGGCCGTCCTTGATCACCGCCGTGCGAATGGCGATGGCGGTGTCCATGTTGCCGTTCCACGCGAGATAGCCGACCGCGCCGCCATAGACGCCGCGCTTGACCGGCTCGAGCTCGTCGATGATTTCCATGGCACGGATCTTCGGGGCGCCGGACAGCGTGCCGGCCGGGAGAATCGCCCGCAGCGCGTCCATGGCGGTCAAGGGCGCCTTGAGCTGGCCGGTGACGTTGGACACGATGTGCATGACGTTGGAATAGCGTTCGATGACCATCTTTTCGGTGAGTTTCACCGAGCCGGTCTGTGCGACGCGCCCCACGTCATTGCGGCCGAGGTCGATCAGCATCAGGTGCTCGGCCACTTCCTTGGCGTCGCCGAGCAGGTCTTGCTCGAGCGCCAGATCCGCTTCTTCGCTGGTGCCGCGCGGCCGCGTGCCGGCGATGGGGCGAACGGTGACCAGGCCGTCCTCGACCCGGACCAGCACCTCAGGCGAGCTGCCGACCACATGGAAGTCGCCAAAATCGAAGAAGTACATGTAGGGCGTGGGATTGAAGCAGCGCAGCGCGCGGTAGAGATCGATCGGCGCCGCCTTGAAGGGGATCGACATGCGCTGGGAAATCACCACCTGCATGCAGTCGCCCGCCAGGATATAGTCCTTGATCCGGTTGACCGCATGCTCGTAATCATCGCGGCTGAAGCTGGAGTTGAAGTCCGGCTCGTGCTGCCGCGCGGTGTCGAAATCGAGCCCCAGACGCGGCTCGATCGGCTGGCGCAGCTTTTCCCTCAGCACCCGCAGGCGCGCCTGGCCCTGCTCGAACGCATCGGGCTCGGCCGGATCGACCAGCACGATGCAGTGCAGCTTGCCGGCCAGGTTGTCGAATACCACCACCGCATCCGACACCATCAGCAGGATGTCCGGCGTGCCCAGCGGGTCGGGGTTGGGGCAGCGCGCGAGCTTGCGCTCGACGTAGCGCACGCTGTCGTAGCCGAAATAGCCGACCAGGCCGCCATTGAAACGGGGCAGGCCTTCGACCGGGGCTACCCGATAGCGCGCCTTGAATGCCTCGACGAACGCCAGTGGGTCCTCGACTTCGCAACGTTCGCTTTCGCGTCCGTCGACGGTCACGCTCACATGGTGGTCATGGACCCGCATGACGGTGCGGCACGGCAGGCCGATGATCGAGTAGCGGCCCCATTTTTCGCCGCCCTGGACCGACTCGAGCAGGTAGGCGTTGGGCGCGTCGGCGAGCTTGAGGTACAGCGAGAGCGGGGTATCGAAATCGGCGAGGGTTTCGAACGACACAGGGATGCGGTTATGGCCTTCGGCGGCCAGGCGCAGGAATTCGTCGCGGGTCATGATCAGCCTCGTGGCTAACAAAGGGGTAGGTCAGGGCAAACGCGCCAGCTCTCGGCCGGCCAGTACGATTCAGGCGCGCCAGCGCCAACGTGCCAGGGCCTTGACGACTTTCATCCAGGCGCTGGTGTACCGATGTTTGCAGATGACAACCACGTGTCTGATCTCGTAAGGCGGGGATAAAACGGTTCGGCCACACTAGCGCAGCGCGAATGCCGAATCAACCTACGAGCAATTCGCGCAGATCATCGAGAACGAACTCGGGGTTCTCCTCGTCGATGGGCCGGCCATGGTTATAGCCGTAACGCAGCGCGACGCAGGGAACGCCGGCGGCCTTCGCCGCCAACACGTCGTTGCGCGAGTCGCCCACGAACAGCGCCTGGTGCGCCGACACCCCTGCCCGTTCGAGCACATGCTGCAACCCTGCCGGATCGGGTTTCTGCCGGGGCAATGTGTCGCCGCCGACGATCCAGGTGAAGAAGCCGCCCAGATCCTTTTCCTGCAGCAGCGGCTCCACGAAGCGCTCGGGCTTGTTGGTCACCACCGCCATCGGCACGCCCTGCGTACGCAGCCATTGGAGCAAGGGCGGGACACCGGGATACACGGTGGTCAGGGCATGGCCGCCCGCATAGGCCTCGAGGAACAGCTGCAGCGCCCGCTGCGCCAGCTCGTCGTCGACGCCCCGGTGATCGATCCCGCCGGCCAGGGCCCGGCGCACCAGCACCGGCGCACCGTTGCCAACCCAGTCGCGAACCCGCGCCAACCCGGCCGGCGGGCGCCCCAGCTGAATCAGGACGCTGTCCACAGCGGCGGCCAGATCCGGCACCGAGTCGAGCAGGGTGCCGTCGAGATCGAACATCACCAGACGCGGCAGTTCGCCGTCGAACAAGCGGCGCAGCAACATCAGGCGGTGGCCAGCGCCAGCTCGGCGCGCATGGCGTCGATCACCTGGCGGTAATCGGGTGCGTTGAAGATCGCCGAGCCGGCGACGAAGGTGTCGGCCCCGGCCGCGGCGATCTCGCGGATATTCTTGACGTTGACCCCGCCGTCGATCTCGAGGCGGATCTCATGACCCGAGGCGTCGATCAGGGCCCGCGCCTCGCGCAGCTTGTCGAGGGTGCCGGGGATGAACTTCTGACCGCCGAAGCCCGGGTTGACGCTCATCAGCAGGATCATGTCGACCTTGTCCATCACGTAGCGCAGCACATCCAGGGGCGTCGCCGGATTGAACACCAGCCCGGCCTTGGCGCCGCCATCGCGAATCAGCTGCAGGGAGCGGTCGATGTGCTCGGACGCTTCAGGGTGGAAGGTGATGTAGCTGGCGCCGGCCTCGATGAAGTCGCCGATGATGCGGTCCACCGGCTTGACCATCAGATGCGCATCGATAGGCGCGGTGATGCCGTACTTGCGCAACGCAGCGCAGACCATCGGCCCAATGGTCAGGTTGGGCACGTAATGGTTGTCCATCACATCGAAGTGGACGATGTCGGCGCCCGCGGCGAGAACCTTGTCCACCTCTTCGCCGAGACGGGCGAAATCGGCAGAGAGAATGGACGGAGCGATGGCGAACGGCTGCATGACGCACCTCAGGCGGAAAAACACGGGCGCGTAGTGTACCCGAAGCCCCGCACGACGGCGCGTGCGGCTGGCGGTCGCCGCGACGTGCCGCTAGGCTGGCGTTTCGTCCTTAAGGAACCGCCGATGTCGAAAACGCTGATAGCCGCCCTGCTGCTCCTGTGCGCCGCGGCCACTCCACTGATGGCCGACGAGCCGGGCGACGAACAACCTGCCGAGGCAAAGCCCGTGCTGCGCGCCCCGCTGGGCGAGCGAAGCGCGATCGAGGCGCAGGAACTGGCGCGCAAACTTCCGGCGCAGGCGAAGATGCTCGATGCTGCCGGCCAGTCCTTCGTCGCCCTCTGGATGCCGGCCAATACCGCCCAGGCCAAGGGCGCGGTGATCCTGCTACCCGGTGACGGACAGACTGCCGACTGGCCACGGGGCATCGGTCCGCTGCGTCGCCGGCTGCCCGACGACGGCTGGCACACCCTGAGCCTCAGCCTGCCGGACAACCCCGGCGAGGCCCTGCCCAGAACACCGGAACCCGACGCGCAAACCGCTCCACAGCCTCAGGAGGAAGACGAAACGGCACCTAGGCCGGAGGAAGCCCCGGCCGAGGCGGGGTATTTGCCGGAGCAGACGTCGGCACCCGAGGACAGCGCCCCGGAAGCCGAGCCGGCCGCCGATGCCCCGCCCGCGGTCGAATGGCCAACCGCGCTGTTCGAGCGGATCACCGCCGGCATCGGCTTCGCCCGCGAGAGCGGCGCCACCACCATCGTACTCGCCGGCCAGGGCAGCGGCGCCTTCTGGGCGGCCCGCTACCTGCAGGAACATCCGGCGCCGGAAGTGCGACACCTGGCGCTGATCGCACCGCGTGCCGTGCCGGGCGAAACCGCGCTGGAGGATCTGGTGCCGGCGCTCAAGATCGCCACGAGCGACTTCTATTATCCCCAGCCCGAGTATCTGCGCGACGCTGCCATCGCCCGGCGCAACGCCGCCCGGCGGATCGGCCATCCCAGCTACCACCAGGTGATGCTGCAGGCCTTGCCCGCCGATCCGGACGCCGAACAGGAGCAGCTGTACCGCCGGGTACGCGGCTGGCTGGACCGCCAGCCCTGAACGCCCCGGCGCGGACCGGTCAGCGAAAGCCACGACGCTCCCGGATCAGGGCATAGGCATTGTGCAATTCACGGGTACGCTCGGTGGCATCGCGCACCTGCGCGGGCGAGGCGCCCGAACCGGCCAGCTTGTCGGGATGATGCTGGCTGAGCAGCTTTCGATAGGCGCGCTTGATCACCTGCATCTCGCTGTCGGCGCGAACACCGAGCAGCTGCATGGCTTCCTCGTAGGCACCGCCGCGACTGGCGGGCGCGCCCTGCCGCCGCCCGGCGTCCCGGTCCTGAGCGGCAACCTCGTCGCGACTCCAGCCCAGCCACTTGCCCCACAGCATGATCAGCTCATGCTCCCGGGTGTTGACCCTACCTTCGGCACGTGCCATTCGCCAGCAGGCCTGCAGCACGGCAGCCGCCTGCTCGCGATCACGCAGCCGGCGTAACGGCTGACGCAGGCTGTCATCGCCGGATTTGCCGCGATAGAAGGCATCGATGGCTTCACGCTGGCCCGCCTGGTCCAGCCCCCGTCGCTGCATTTCGGCGCGGGCGACGCGGATGTGCGCCTCGCTCACGCGCCCACCGCTCTTGGCCAGGCGCCCGAGCAGGACGAACAGCAAGGCTTCGCCCTGCAGCGGCGCCCCGCTTCGCATGCGCTCTCGCAGACTTGCCCAGGAGTCGAGCCCGAGGCGACGATCCAGCACCTGCCCCAGCAGACCGCCGAGCAGGGCACCGGGAATGCTCGCCAGCAGCCAGCCTGCCAGCGCACCCAGCAAGGTGATGGGCCAGAACATTCAGCGTCGCGCCTCGATCAACCGTTCGACTTCGGCCAGACGCTCGAGCGTACCCACGTCGACCCACCGCCCCGCATGACGCTCGCCGCTGACCTGCCCCCGCGCCATCGCCGCGCGCAGCAGCGGTGCGAGCTTGAACGCGCCTGGCGCACAGCCTTCGAAGAGCGCCGGATGCAGCACGGCCAGCCCGCTATAGGTCAACCGTTCGCCGCCACCGGCTTCGCTCACCCGGCCGCCGGCCAGGTGAAAATCCCCGTCGGGATGGTGAGCCGGGTTATCCACCAGTACCAGATGGGCCAGGCCTTCGAGCCAGCGCGGCAGGGTGGCGAACGAATAATCGGTCCAGACGTCGCCGTTGACGACCACGAAGGGCTCGTCGCCCAGCAGTGGCAATGCCTTGAAGATGCCGCCGCCGGTTTCCAGCGGCTCGCCTTCTGCGGAATAGCGAATGCTCACGCCGTAGCGGCTGCCGTCGCCGAGATAGGCCTCGATGCGCTCGCCGAGCCAGGCGTGGTTGATCACCAGCTCGTCGAACCCGGCCTTCGCCAGCGCCTCGATGTGGTAGACGATCAGGGGAACCCCCGCCACCTCCACCAGCGGTTTGGGCGTATGCAGCGTCAACGGGCGCATCCGCTCGCCCTTGCCGGCAGCCAGGATCATTGCCTTCATTGACGCGGCTCCGTCGGGAGGCTGGCGAGCAGTTCGCCCAGCTCGGCGAGTTCAGGGCGCCGGGCGAGCACGGTATGGATGTAGGCGAAGAACCGCGGCACGTCCGCCAGATAGCGAGGTTTGCCGTCGCGATGGCAGATCCTCGAGAAGATCCCTATCACCTTGAGGTGGCGCTGCACGCCCATCAGGTCGCTGGCCCGCAGGAAGGCCTGGAAGTCCCCCTGGACCGGGATGCCGGCTTCGGCGGCCTGCGTCCAGTAGGCCTCGAGCCAGCCCTGCACGCGCGCCTCCGGCCAGCTGACGAAGGCATCCTTGAACAGCGAGGTGATGTCATAGGTGACCGGCCCCAGTACCGCATCCTGAAAATCGAGAACACCCGGGTTCGGCTCGCTGAGCATCAGGTTGCGCGGCATGTAATCCCGGTGCACCAGCACGCGAGGCTGAGCCAGCGCCGAATCGATCAACAGGCTGCAGACGCGGGCCCACTGCCGCCGCTGGCCCTCGTCGAACTCCACGCCCAGGTGGCGTGCCACGTACCAGTCTGGGAAGAGCTGGAGCTCGCGCTGCAGCAGGGCTTGGTCGTAGGCGGGGAAGCCCGGCTCCGGGCGGATGCGCTGCAGCCGGACCAGCGCGTCGATGGCATCGGCGAACAGCCGGTCGGCATTGCCTTCGTCGATGACGTCCAGATACGTCTGGCGTCCCAGATCGTTGAGCAGCAGGAAGCCACGTTCCAGATCCTGGGCCAGCACCCGGGGCACGTTGAGGCCGCCGGCCGACAGCCGAGCGGCGATGTCCACGAACGGACGGCAGTTTTCCTGCGGCGGCGGCGCGTCCATCACGATCAGCGTCCGGCCGTTGGCTTCCCAGCGGAAATAGCGGCGAAAACTGGCGTCGCTACTGGCAGCGGTCAGCGTCGCCGACGGCGGCGTTCCCCAGTCATGCTCGGCGAACACGGGAGGTAGAACATGCGCCAGCCAGTCGTTCACATCCAGCAGGCGTTGGTCTTGAAGCGGCATTTCAGGGTCTCCCTCGGCGCTAGCCGATAGTCGGGTCATGCTTTATTATCCAGAATCTTTTTCAGCCCATCGAGAGGCGGGCGGCCCAGCCGGCCGATGGCTCGCAGGAAGCCGGGACTAATAAACCAGATGGCACTCAAATACCCCGCATTTCGCAAGAAATTTCCCTTACTGTTCACTGGTAGCCTGCTCGCTCTGCAACCAATGGCAGTCCCTTTCGTTATCGCAGCCGAGCAATTCGATTGCCAGCCTGGCCCCTCCGGCGGCTGGGCATGCGCCCCCAAGGCCACCAACACCGCACTGCCACCCCGCCCGGTACACAGCAGCAGCGCCGTCAGCAGCGCCGGCGCCCAGGCTCCGGCCAGCCGCGCGACCGAAACGCCGACCACCACGCTAGTCACCGAGAGCAAGGGAAAGGGCCTGGCTTCGCGTAGCGCCGACTACAGCCATCTGGACTGGGTGCCTCGCGACCAGCTCACCGCCGCACAGCTGGCCGAAGCCGGCCCCTATTGCGCCGGCGCCTATGTCGAGCCGGATCGCCCAGGCATGTTCGACGACACCCCGCTGAGCGAGGCGCCGACCTACGTTTCGGCGAAAGCCACCCGCTACGAGCAGGCGACCGAGACCGCCACACTGGCTGGCGACGTGCTCCTGCGCCAGGGCCGCATTCAGGTCGAAGCGGACGAGGCGAACCTCTACCAGCTGGAAAACCGCGGCGAGCTGACCGGCAACGTTCGTTTTCGCGACGCCGGCACCCTGGTGGTCGGCGACCGCGCCGAACTCTTTCTCGACAATGGCGAGGCCAAGATCGAGAACGCCGAATACGTGGTACATGCCGGCAAGGTCCGCGGCAGCGCACTCTACGCCAAGCGCGAGGAGACCGCGATCGTCCGCCTCAAGGACGGTACCTACACCCGCTGCGAGCCGGGCGACAACGCCTGGCACCTGGCCGGCAACAACGTCACCCTGGATCCCAACACCGGCCGCGGCACCGCGACCAACGTCACCCTGCGGGTCAAGAACGTGCCGGTGTTCTACACGCCGTACATCTATTTCCCGATCGACGACCGCCGCCAGTCAGGTTTCCTGACCCCGAGCATCAGCTCGTCGAGCAGCAACGGCGTCACCCTGCAGACGCCTTATTACTTCAACCTCGCGCCCAACTTCGACGCCACGCTCTACCCGCAGTACATGAGCGAGCGCGGCCTGCTGATGGAAGGCGAGTTCCGCTACCTCACGCGCAGCAGCGAAGGCCAGTTCGGCGCCGCCTACCTGAACGACCGCGAAGACGAGCGCAAGCTGCAGTCCGAGTACGAAGACCAGCGCTGGATGTACAGCCTGCAGCACCGCACCGGCCTCGACTCGCGCTGGCTCGCGGAGGTCGACTACACCGACATCAGCGACCCTTACTACTTCCAGGATCTCAGCACCGGCCTCGGCATCGATCGTCCCTCGCACCTCAACCAGCGCGGCATGCTGACCTACCGCGGCGACAGCTACGTCGCGCAGATCAATGCCCACGCCTACGAACGCGCGACGGTCACCGACATCACCCCTTACGATCGCCTGCCGCAGATCACCCTGAACGGTGGCCTTCCCTTCCAGCCGGGCGGCCTGCAGTTCGGCTACGAGACCGAGTTCGTCAAGTTCCAGCGCAGCCTGCGCAGCGGCAACTTCATCAACGACAACGGCGCCCCCGAAGAATGGTATGACGAGCGCCTGCAGGGCCTGAACCGAGCGGAGGGCGAGCGCATCCACGTGGAACCGGGCGTCAGCCTGCCGCTTAACTGGGCCTGGGGCTTCCTGACGCCATCGGTCAAGTACGCCTATACCCAATACGACCTCGATATCGACGCCCAGGGCCGCGCCGGTCTCCCGGGCGAGTTCAATTCATCGCCCGACCGCAGCGTGCCGATCCTGAGCGTCGACAGCGGCCTGTACTTCGACCGCGACACCCAGTGGTTCGGCCAGGGCTACCGTCAGACCCTCGAACCGCGGATGTTCTACCTCTATGTGCCGAACGAGGACCAGGACGACATTCCGGTCTTCGACACCAGCGAAACTCCGTTCAGCTACGCCTCGCTGTGGCGCGACAACCGCTTCAATGGCAACGACCGCATCGGCGACGCCAACCAGGTCTCGCTGGGCGTCACCAGCCGCTGGATCGAGGCCAACGGCGTCGAGCGCCAGCGCATCAGCGTCGGCCAGGCGTTCTACTTCGAAGACCGCCGCGTGCAGATGCCGGGCATCGACTACCGCGACTTCGACCAGGCCCAGTCGTCGGTTTCGCCCTACGCCCTGGAATACCAGTACCGCTACAACCAGGACTGGCGCTTCACCTCCACCTTCAACTGGGACCCGGACACCCACACCACACGGTCGGGTAGCGCCATGTTCCACTACCAGGCGGCGGACAACCCGAACAAGATCGTCAACATCGGCTATCGCTATCGCAACGACACCATCCGTTTCGACCAGGCGACCGGTACCTGGAAATACAACGACGATTTCGGCAACCCGGGCGATGCCGACTACATCAAGGACTACTACAAGATCAACCAGCACGACTTCTCCACCATCTGGCCAATCGTGCCGCAGTGGAGCGCGATCGCGCGCTGGCAGTACGACTACGGCCGCAACCGTACGCTGGAGGCGTTCGGCGGCTTCGAGTACGACACCTGCTGCTGGAAGCTTCGTCTGATCAATCGCTACTGGATCGACAACGACGAGACCAGCCTCAACCCACGCCTCAACGACGAGCCGGACCGTGGCATTTTCCTCCAGATCGTCCTCAAGGGGCTCGGCGGCGTATTCGGCGCTTCGACCGAGTCTTTCCTGGACCAAGGCATTCAAGGTTACCGTGAACGTGAAGACCAAGCTTTCTGATCTCCTGCGCCCGCTGATGCTGGGCGCCCTGCTCCTGAGCGGCGCGACCGCCGCCACCGCCCAGGTGCAACCGCTGGACCGTGTCGTGGCCATCGTCGACAACGACGTCATCATGCAAAGCCAGCTCGACCAGCGTGTCCGTGAAGTCCAGCAGACGATCGGCAGGCGCGGCGCCGAGCTGCCCTCCGACGACGTCCTGCGCACCCAGGTGCTCGAACGCCTGATCACCGAGAACCTGCAGTTGCAGATGGGCGAGCGCTCCGGCATCCGCATCTCCGACGAGGAACTCAACCAGGCCATGGGCACCATCGCCCAGCGCAACAACATGACCCTCGAACAGTTCCGGACAGCGCTGGCGGGGGACGGCCTGACCCTGGAAGACGCCCGTGAGCAGATCCGTCGCGAAATGGTGATCAGCCGCGTGCGCCAGCGCCGGATTGCCGAGCGGGTGCAGGTCTCCAACCAGGAGGTGCAGAACTTCCTCAGGTCGGACCTGGGCAAGATGCAGCTGTCCGAAGAGTACCGCCTGGCCAACATCTTGATCCCGGTGCCCGAGTCGGCAGACTCGGCAACCGTGCAGGCCGCCGAGCGCAGCGCCAACGAAACCTACCAGCAGCTGCAGCAGGGCGCCGACTTCGGCCAGCTCGCCGTATCCCGCTCCGCCAGCGAGAACGCCCTCGAAGGCGGCGAGATGGGCTGGCGCAAGGCGGCGCAGCTGCCACCGCCGTTCGACTCCCTGGTACAGGGCATGCAGGTCGGCCAGGTCACCGAACCGATCCGCACGCCGCCCGGCTTCATCCTGGTCAAGCTGCTGGAAAAGCGCGGCGGCGAGACCCAGGTCCGGGACGAAGTCCACGTACGCCATATCCTGATCAAGCCCAGCGAGATCCGCAGCAACGAGGAGAGCCGCCGGCTCGTCCAGCGCCTGCATGACCGTATCAGCGCCGGCGAAGACTTCGCCGAACTGGCCCGCAGCTTCTCCGAAGACCCGGGCTCGGCGCTCAACGGCGGCGACCTCAACTGGGTCGACCCCAACTCGCTGGTCCCCGAATTCCGCGAGGTCATGGCCAACACCGCTTCCGGGCAACTCTCCGCACCGTTCCAAAGCCCCTATGGCTGGCACATCCTGGAAGTCCTGGGCCGCCGCGCCACCGACGCCAGCGAAGAGTTCCGCGAACAGCAGGCCATGACCATCCTGCGCAACCGCAAGTACGACGAAGAGCTGCAGGCCTGGCTGCGTCAGATTCGCGACGAAGCCTACGTGGAAATCAAGATCTGAGGCGCCCGCCGATGATCGTCAGACGCTTCGCCCTCACCCCTGGCGAACCGGCAGGCATAGGTCCGGACCTGTGCCTGCTGCTGGCCGGCTCGGCACATCCCCATGTCCTCATCGCCATCGCCAGCCACGCCCTTCTGAGTGACAGGGCAGCCGCCCTCGGGCTCGCCACCCGCCCGCAGTGCGTCACGCCCGACGCCTGGCCCAGCGAGCCGGCACCTGCCGGCACGCTGTACGTCTGGGACACGCCCCTCGCCCAGCCCGCCGAGCCCGGACACCTCCAGGCCGCCAACGCACCCTATGTGCTCGAGACCCTGACGCGGGCCGCGCAGGGCTGCCTGGACGGCAGCTTTGCCGGCATGATCACCGCCCCGGTGCACAAGGGCGTGATCAACGATGCCGGTATCGCCTTTTCGGGCCATACCGAATTCCTGGCGCAACTGACCGGCACACCGCAGGTGGTGATGATGCTCGCCACCCACGGGCTCCGAGTCGCACTGGTGACGACGCACCTGCCGCTCAAGGATGTCGCGGCGTCGATCACGCCCCAGCGCCTGGAAGAGGTCACCCGGATCCTGTATGCCGACCTTCGGGACAAGTTCGGCATCGGCTCCCCTCGCATCCTGGTCTGCGGGCTCAACCCCCACGCCGGCGAAGGTGGGCACCTGGGGCGCGAGGAGATCGAGATCATCGAGCCCACGCTGCAGCGCCTGCGGGACGAGGGCATGGATCTGGTCGGCCCCCTGCCGGCCGACACCCTGTTCAGCCCGAAGAACCTCGAGCGCTGCGACGCGGTGCTCGCGATGTATCACGACCAGGGCCTTCCGGTGCTCAAGTACAAGGGTTTCGGCGCCGCGGTCAACGTTACCCTCGGGCTGCCCATCGTGCGCACCTCGGTCGACCACGGCACGGCGCTGGACCTGGCAGGCACCGGCCGTATCGACACCGGCAGCCTGCAGGTCGCGCTGGAAACCGCCTACCAGATGACCGGCCGATAGCCATCGCAGCGGCACAGTGCGCGCCGCGCTACCGGCATCAGCGTTATAATCTCTCCTTTTGCATCGGCCCAAGCACCGCTCGGGCCATCGGGAGCTTTGCATGGCGGAAACCTATCAGCACCGTGCGCGCAAGCGTTTCGGCCAGAACTTCCTGCACGACGCCGGCGTGATCCATCGCATCCTGCGCGCCATTCATCCCCGCGAAGGCGAGCGCCTGGTGGAGATCGGCCCCGGCCAGGGCGCCTTGACCGAAGGCCTGCTGGGCAGCGGCGCACAGCTGGACGTGGTGGAACTGGACCTCGACCTGATTCCGATCCTGCAGAGCAAGTTCGCCGATCGCGCCAACTTCACGCTGCATCAGGGCGACGCGCTGAAGTTCGACTTCGCGCGCCTGGGCGGCGAGCCGGGCAGCCTGCGCATCGTCGGCAACCTGCCCTACAACATCTCCACGCCGCTGATTTTCCATCTGCTCGAACACGCCCACCTGATCCGCGACATGCATTTCATGCTGCAGAAGGAGGTGGTCGAACGCCTGGCCGCGCAGCCCGGTGGCGGCGACTGGGGTCGTCTGTCGCTGATGGTGCAGTACCACTGCCGCGTCGAACACCTGTTCAATGTCGGCCCGGGCGCGTTCAATCCGGCGCCGAAGGTCGACTCGGCCATCGTCCGCCTGGTCCCGCACGAGACACTGCCTCATCCGGCACGCGACCCCCGGCAACTGGAACGGGTGGTGCGCGAAGCCTTCAACCAGCGCCGCAAGACCCTGCGCAACACCCTCAAGGGACTTCTCGATGCCGATGCCATCGAGGCCGCCGGCGTCGACGGCAGTCTGCGACCCGAACAGCTCGACCTCGCCGCCTTCGTTCGGCTGGCGAACCAGCTTTCCGACCGCGCCTAACCCGCCTTTCGAGAGAATGCCATGACCGATCCCCGCTACCGGATAGACGTCAGCGTCGCGACCCAGTACCTGCCGGCGCAATCGCAGCCGGAACAAAACCGCTTTGCCTTTGCCTACACCGTAACCATCGAAAACAAAGGCCAGCTCCCTGCCCAGCTGCTTTCGCGCCACTGGATCATCACCAATGGCGACGGCCAGGTTCAGGAAGTCCGCGGCGACGGTGTGGTCGGCGAGCAGCCGCTCATCGCCCCCGGACAGCGACACGTCTACACCAGCGGCACACTGATGGAGACCCGGGTAGGCAGCATGCAGGGCAGCTACGCCATGCTGGCCGAGGACGGGTGTGAATTCGAAGCCGTGATCGCGCCGTTCCGGCTGGCCGTACCCGGAGCATTGCATTGACCACCTACGCTGTCGGCGACCTGCAGGGTTGCCTGGATCCGCTGCTCTGCCTGCTCAGGCAGGTCGACTTCAGCCCCTCGCGCGATTGCCTGTGGCTCGCCGGGGACCTGGTCAACCGTGGCCCGCAGTCCCTCGAAGCGCTTCGCTACGTACGCGAACTGGGCGGCTCGGCCGTCACCGTGCTCGGCAACCATGACCTTCACCTGCTGGCCGTGGCGCATAACGTCGAGCGGATGAAGAAGAACGACACCCTCAAGCCGATCCTCATGGCCGACGACCGGGCGGACCTGATCGACTGGCTGCGCCGGCAGAAACTCGTGCACCACGATGCCGACCGTGAGGTGACCATGGTGCATGCGGGCATTCCCCCCCAGTGGACGCTGACCAAGGCACTGCGGCGCGCGGCCGAGGTGGAACAGGCTCTGCAGAACGACGAGACACTGATGCCCTACCTCGACGGCATGTACGGCAACCAGCCGGCCAAGTGGAGCAAGGATCTGCACGGCGTGACGCGCCTGCGCGTGATCACCAACTATTTCACCCGCATGCGCTTCTGCACTGCCGACGGCACCCTCGAATTCGCCGCCAAGGAAGGTACCGATTCGGCGCCGCCCGGCTACGCTCCCTGGTTCAGCCACCCGAATCGCAAGATGCGCGGACAGAAGCTGATCTTCGGCCACTGGGCCGCGCTGGAAGGCAAGTGCGATGAACCCAACGTCTACGCACTCGATACCGGATGCGTCTGGGGTAACGAGATGACGCTGATGAACGTCGACAGTGGCGAACTGCATCACTGCGACTGCAACGAGGTTTCGACATGACAGAATTCAAACGCATCGCCCCCGAACAGGCACAGGCCCTGCGCAGCCATGGCGCGGTGGTGGTCGACATCCGCGACCCGCAGAGCTTCGCCAACGGGCACATCGCCGGCGCCACGCACCTGGACAACCACTCGCTGCCCGACTTCATCGCCGGCGCCGATTTCGACCAGCCGCTGATCGTGACCTGCTATCACGGCCACTCAAGTCAGAGCGCCGCCGCCTACCTGGCCCACCAGGGGTTTTCCGACGTCTACAGCCTCGACGGCGGCTTCGAGCTCTGGCGCAGCACCTTCCCCGGCGACGTCGCGCAGTCCGACGCGTAAATTTCGTCTCTCCTCCGCAGCCCGCGCACCCCGCGGGCTCGCCCACCGGGCAAGGTGTCCGGTGACACAGATTTACATCCTCGCCCTTGTATTCACCGAAACCGAACTATCCTTAACTGCAGGCCATCCATACTGGAAAGCCCGTACCGGCTTTTTGGGCCTTTGGTTCGACCATGAGGGTGTTCGGGGGAACTCCATTTGGCCGGCTCCGTCGGTCGCCTCCTGAAAACTGCATGATCGCACCCGGCCCGAGCATCGACCGAGGTGAAGTCATGAGCATTTTCAGCCACTTCCAGCAACGCTTCGAATCGACACGCCAGGAGGAGTATTCGCTGCAGGAGTATCTCGATCTGTGCAAACAGGAGCCCAGCACTTACGCCTCGGCGGCCGAGCGGCTGCTCATGGCGATCGGCGAACCCGAACTCCTCGATACCTCCACCGACCCGCGGATGTCGCGCATCTTTTCCAACAAGGTGATCCGCCGCTACCCCGCCTTCGCCGACTTCCACGGGATGGAAGACTGCATCGAGCAGATCGTCTCCTACTTCCGCCATGCCGCTCAGGGCCTGGAAGAGAAGAAACAGATCCTCTACCTCCTGGGCCCTGTGGGCGGTGGCAAGTCCTCGCTGGCCGAGAAGCTCAAGCAGTTGATGGAGAAGGTGCCCTTCTACGCCATCAAGGGCTCCCCGGTGTTCGAATCGCCGCTGGGGCTGTTCAACCCGGCCGAAGACGCGCAGATCCTCGAAGAGGACTACGGCATTCCGCAGCGCTACCTCAATTCGATCATGTCCCCCTGGGCGACCAAGCGCCTGCAGGAGTTCGGCGGCGACATTAGCCAGTTCCGCGTGGTCAAGCTCTACCCCTCGATCCTCAACCAGATCGCCGTGGCCAAGACCGAGCCGGGCGACGAGAACAACCAGGACATCTCCGCCCTGGTGGGCAAGGTGGATATCCGCAAGCTGGAGGAATTCCCGCAGAACGATGCCGATGCCTACAGCTACTCGGGCGCTCTGTGCCGGGCCAACCAGGGCCTGATGGAGTTCGTCGAGATGTTCAAGGCGCCGATCAAGGTGCTGCATCCGTTGCTGACCGCTACCCAGGAAGGTAACTACAACAGCACCGAAGGCCTCGGCGCGATCCCTTTCAACGGCATTCTGCTGGCGCACTCCAACGAGTCGGAATGGCACAGCTTCCGCAACAACAAGAACAACGAGGCCTTCATCGACCGGATCTACATCGTCAAGGTGCCCTACTGCCTGCGCGTGTCGGACGAGGTGAAGATCTACGACAAGCTGCTGGTCAACAGCTCGCTCTCCCGCGCCCATTGCGCGCCCGACACGCTGAAGATGCTCGCCCAGTTCTCGGTGCTGTCGCGCCTGAAGGAGCCGGAAAACTCCAACATCTACTCGAAGATGCGCGTCTACGACGGCGAGAACCTCAAGGACACCGACCCCAAGGCGAAGTCGATCCAGGAATACCGCGACTCGGCTGGCGTCGACGAGGGCATGAACGGCCTGTCGACACGCTTCGCCTTCAAGATCCTGTCCAAGGTGTTCAACTTCGATCCCCACGAGATCGCCGCCAACCCGGTCCACCTGCTCTATGTGCTCGAACAGCAGATCGAGCAGGAGCAGTTCCCCGCCGAGGTCCGCGAGCGCTACCTGCGCTACATCAAGGAATACCTGGCACCGCGCTACATAGAGTTCATCGGCAAGGAGATCCAGACCGCGTACCTGGAGTCCTACAGCGAATACGGGCAGAACATCTTCGACCGCTACGTGCTGTACGCCGATTTCTGGATCCAGGACCAGGAATACCGCGACCCGGAGACCGGGGAGATCCTCAACCGCGTGGCGCTGAACGAGGAACTGGAGAAGATCGAGAAACCCGCCGGCATCAGCAACCCGAAGGACTTCCGCAACGAGATCGTCAACTTCGTGCTGCGTGCCCGGGCCAACAACAACGGCAAGAACCCCACCTGGCTCAGCTACGAGAAACTGCGGGTGGTCATCGAGAAGAAGATGTTCTCCAACACCGAGGACCTGCTCCCAGTCATCAGTTTCAACGCCAAGGCCAGCAAGGAGGATCAGCAGAAACACAACGACTTCGTCGTCCGCATGGTCGAGCGCGGCTACACCGAGAAGCAGGTTCGCCTGCTCTCCGAGTGGTACCTGCGGGTCCGTAAATCGCAGTAAAAGCAGCTGGAAGCCTGAAGCCGGAGGCATGAAGCAGTCCCTCCAGCTTCGGGCTCATGACTTCCAGCTCAGCCCGGAGGGCTCATATGAGCTACGTGATCGACCGACGCCTCAATGGCAAGAACAAGAGTACGGTTAACCGCCAGCGCTTCCTCAGGCGTTACCGTGGCCATATCAAGAAGGCGGTCGAGGAGGCGGTCAGCCGCCGCTCGATCACCGATATGGAGCATGGCGAACAGATCAGCATTCCCGGCCGCGACATCGACGAGCCGGTGCTGCACCACGGCCGCGGCGGACGCCAGACCATCGTCCATCCCGGCAACAAAGAGTTCACCGCGGGCGAACGCATTCCGCGCCCCCAGGGCGGTGGTGGCGGTGGCCAGGGCGCGGGCCAGGCCAGCAACAGCGGCGAAGGCCTGGACGAGTTCGTCTTTCAGATCACCCAGGAAGAGTTTCTCGACTTCATGTTCGAGGACCTGGAACTGCCCAACCTGGTCAAGCGGCACCTGACCGGCGCCGAAACCTTCAAGACCGTGCGCGCCGGCATCAGCAGCGACGGCAACCCCTCGCGCATCAACATCGTCCGCACCCTGCGTTCGGCCCATGCCCGGCGCATCGCCCTCTCGGGCAGCAGTCGCGCCCGGCTGCGCGAACTCAAGGCCGAACTCGAACGTCTGAAGCTCGAGGAGCCGGACAACTTCACCGATATCCAGGCCACCGAAGCGGAGATCGAGCGGCTGCAGGCGCGGGTCAAACGCGTCCCGTTCCTCGACACCTTCGACCTCAAATACAACCTGCTGAGCAAACAGCCCAACCCCAGTTCGAAAGCCGTGATGTTCTGCCTGATGGACGTGTCGGGCTCGATGACCCAGGCGACCAAGGACATCGCCAAGCGCTTCTTCATCCTGCTGTACCTGTTCCTCAAACGGAACTACGACAAGATCGACGTGGTGTTCATCCGCCACCACACCAGTGCCAAGGAAGTCGACGAGGAAGAGTTCTTCTACAGCCGCGAAACCGGCGGCACCATCGTCTCCAGCGCCCTGAAGCTGATGCAGGAAATCATGGCCGAGCGCTACCCGGTCGGCGAATGGAACATCTACGGTGCCCAGGCCTCGGACGGGGACAACTGGAACGATGACTCCCCCATCTGCCGGGACATTCTGATCAACCAGATCATGCCGTTCGTCCAGTACTACACCTATGTGGAAATCACGCCTCGCGAACATCAGGCGTTGTGGTACGAATATAACCAGGTGTGCGAGGCGTTCGGCGACTCCTTCGCCCAACAGCAGTTGGTGTCGGCCGGCGATATCTACCCGGTATTCCGCGAGCTGTTCCAGCGCCGGCTGGCTTGATCCAGCGGGCGCATGAAGCGAGGTGCGCAGTATGAAACGTCAGCCCATTTCCACCGGTTCGGAATGGACCTTCGACCTGATCAAGGCCTACGACCGGGAAATCGGACGGATCGCCGAGCGGTACGCGCTCGATACCTACCCCAACCAGATCGAAGTCATCACCGCCGAGCAGATGATGGACGCCTACGCCTCGGTGGGCATGCCGCTGGGCTATCACCACTGGTCCTACGGCAAGCAGTTCCTGCATACCGAAAAGCACTACACCCGGGGCCAGATGGGCCTGGCCTACGAGATCGTGATCAACTCCGATCCATGCATCGCCTACCTCATGGAAGAAAACACCATGACCATGCAGGCCCTGGTGATCGCCCACGCCTGCTATGGCCACAACAGCTTCTTCAAGGGCAACTACCTGTTCCGCACCTGGACCGACGCCCGCTCGATCATCGATTACCTGGTGTTCGCCAAGCAGTACATCATGCAGTGCGAGGAGCGCCACGGCATCGATGCGGTCGAGGACCTGCTCGACTCCTGCCACGCGCTGATGAACTACGGCGTTGACCGTTACAAGCGCCCCTATCCGATCTCGGCCGAGGAGGAACGTCGGCGCCAGAAGGATCGGGAAGAACACCTCCAACGGCAGATCAACGATCTCTGGCGCACCATCCCCAAGGGCGCGGACAAGGATCGCGAGAAGGACGACAAGCGCTTCCCCGCCGAACCGCAGGAGAACATCCTCTACTTCATCGAGAAGCACGCGCCCCTGTTGGAGCCCTGGCAGCGGGAAGTGGTGCGCATCGTCCGCAAGATCGCCCAGTACTTCTATCCCCAGCGCCAGACCCAGGTGATGAACGAGGGCTGGGCGACCTTCTGGCACTACACCCTGATGAACGACCTGTACGACGAAGGGCTGGTGACCGACGGCTTCATGCTGGAATTCCTCGCCTCCCACACCAGCGTCATCTACCAGCCCGGCTTCGACAGCCCCTACTACAGCGGCATCAACCCCTACACCCTGGGGTTCGCCATGTACCAGGACATCCGCCGCATCTGCGAGAACCCCACCGAGGAAGACCAGCGCTGGTTCCCCGACATCGCCAGCAGCGACTGGCTGACCACGATCAAGTTCGCCATGACCAACTTCAAGGATGAAAGCTTCATCCTGCAGTTCCTCTCGCCCAAGGTGATCCGCGATCTGAAGCTGTTCAGCATCCTGGACGACGACAGCCGCGAGGATCTCCTGGTCCCGGCCATCCACGACGACAGCGGCTACCGCACCATCCGCGAACTGCTGGCGGCGCAGTACAACCTCGGCAACCGAGAACCCAACGTGCAGGTGTGGAACGTCGACCGGCGCGGCGACCGCTCGCTGACGCTGCGTCATCAGCAGCACGATCGCAAGCCGCTGGGCAAGTCCACCGAAGACGTGCTCAAGCACCTGCATCGGCTCTGGGGGTTCGACGTACACCTGGAGTCGCGCCAGGACGATCGGCTGATCACCACCCAGCACATGCCGCCGCGCACCGAGGGCGAACCCGAGAGTCACTTCCCTCGCCTTGATCTGGCCATTCCGCCGATCTAGCAGCGCACGCAACCGCCCCTCGGCATCGCCGCGCCGGTGCCTTATCCTGCAGCGCTACGGAGGTGAGCATGCAGATATACAAGGTGGGCGGCGCGGTACGTGATCGCCTGTTGGGCAGACCGGTCACCGAGGTGGACTGGGTCGTGGTCGGTGCGACGGCCGAAGAGATGCAGGCCAGGGGATACCGGCCGGTCGGGGCGGATTTTCCGGTGTTCCTGCATCCCGAGACCGGCGAGGAGTACGCCCTGGCCCGCACCGAGCGCAAGAGCGGGCGCGGCTACGGCGGCTTCACCTTCTACGCCAGCCCGGACGTCACCCTCGAGGACGACCTCGTTCGCCGCGACCTGACCATCAATGCCATCGCCGAAGACGATCACGGCACGCTGGTGGACCCCTACGGCGGGCAGCGCGACCTCGCCGACCGCCTGCTGCGTCACGTCTCTCCTGCCTTTGCCGAAGACCCGCTGCGCGTCCTGCGCGTCGCGCGCTTCGCTGCCCGCTATCACGAGCTGGGCTTCAGGGTCGCCGACGAGACGCTCGAGCTGATGCGCCAGCTGGCCGAATCCGGCGAGCTGGAGGCGCTGACCCCGGAACGCAGCTGGAAGGAAATCTCCCGCGCACTGATGGAGCCTCGCCCCGATGTGTTCGTCCAGGTCCTGCGCGATTGCGGCGCGCTCGCCCGACTGCTGCCCGAGCTCGACGCCCTGTTCGCAGAGCAGGCCGACGAGCCTCTGCTGCGCGTCCTGCGCCACTGCGCGCAACACGCGCAGCCCCTACCGGTGCGCTGGGCCTGCCTGCTGCTCGACCTCGTTCCCCGTGGGACGACGGCAACCGGCCCCGAGCGCGCCGATGCCCGGCAGCTCGATGCGATCAGCCAACGTTTTAAGGTGCCGCGCGACTGCCAGGAACTGGCCCGGCTCAGCGGCGAATTTCTCGCCCAGGCCCGCCAGTCCACGGCGCTCGAACCCGACACCCTGCTCGCCTTGCTGCAGCACTTCGACATCTACCGCCGCCCCGAGCGATTCGAGCTGTTTCTCGCCGTGTGCGAAATGGATGCCTCGGCGCGCACCGCCGATGGCCTCGAGTCGATGCACCGCCAGACCGACTACCTGCGTCAGGCCGCCGAGGTCGCCCGGGCGGTGCGGGTCGATCAGCTGATCGAACGTGGCTTTCAAGGCGCGGCACTGGGAGAGGCGATCAAGCGTGAGCGGCTAGAAGCGCTCAGGGCGTACCGGCAAAGGTCCGAAGCGGCGGCGCCCTGACGCCGCCTGCTCAGCGCAGGCTCAGGCGCGGCAGTCCGGCCGGGGATAGGCCTCTGTCAGCGCGTTAGGCGTCAGCTCCAGACCGCGCCACTGGAACGGCACCGGCCAGAGCTGCTGATCGATGGAGGCCGCCGCCCAGAGCTCGGCAAAGGTGCGACCGGCGCCGGGATGGCGCGTATCCGGCGCCAGCAGGGCCAGCGGCCACAGGACGAAGGCGTTTTTCAGGATTTCCGGGCGAGGCAGCAGCAGGCCGTCGAACTGCCCGGCCAGGTCGGCGTAGGTCAGCACGTCGATATCCAACGGCAGGCCTTTGCGGTCGGGTGCATAGCGGCCGTTGTCCGCCTCGATGAACTTGAGCCGGCGATCCAACTCCAGCAGCGGCAGCGCCGTGAAGCCGTGGACGACCAGGTTGTAGAAGTTGTCGCTCCTGATGCCTACCGCCAGGCTCTCGAACACCGGCGAGCAACGCATCCCGCTCAGCACCTCGCTCAGGGCTTCGAGCCCTGCGAGCAGATGGCTTTCCCGGGCGATGTTGCTTCCCAGGCCCAGCAATACCGGTGTCAGCGACATCCGCGTTCGATCTCCACGCCCAGCGCGGCCGCGCGTGGGTTGACGCCCGGCTTGGTCACCCGCAACCGCAGCCAGACGATACCGAATTCGCTCATCAGGCTGGCGGCCAGCCGTTCGGCGAAGGTTTCCACCAGCTCGAAACGCGCCTGGGCGGCGAAGCGGTCGATGGATTCGACAACCCGGGCGTAATCCAGTGCCTTGTCCAGCTCATCGTTCTGTGCCGCCGGGCGAATATCCCAGCCCAGGGTCAGATCGAGCCGCAGGCACTGGCGGATCCCACGCTCCCAGTCGTACGCACCGATCAGGGTGTCGACTTCGAGCCCCTCGATGAAAACCCTATCCACGCATCGCTCTCCTACACACGACAAACCCCTCGGGGCGCCGCTAGACTCAGGGCTCCCTGCCCCGGATGGAATTCATGTTCTGGCTGCTGACCTCGCTCGCCTACCTGCTCGGCTCGCTGTCGTTCGCCATTATGCTCAGCCGCCTGGCAGGCGTGCCCGACCCGCGTGTCGGCGGCTCCGGCAATCCCGGCGCGACCAACGTACTGCGCCTGGCCGGCAAGCGCCTGGCCATCGCCACGCTGCTCGGCGACCTGTGCAAGGGCCTGCTGCCGGTCCTGCTCGCCGCCCACCTGGGCCAGACGACCCAGCAGCAAGCCTGGATCGGCCTGGCCGCGGTCTGCGGCCACCTCTATCCGCTGTACTTCCGATTCCGTGGCGGCAAGGGCGTGGCCACGGCCGCCGGCGCCCTGCTCGGGCTCTATCCGCCCGCCGCGCTGCTCGCGCTGGGCTGCTGGCTGCTCGTGTTCAGCCTCACCCGTACCAGTTCCGTGGCGGCCCTGAGCGCGCTGCCCCTGGCCCTTCCGCTGCTCGCCTGGCAGAAGCCCGCCGCCCTCCTGCCGATGGCGGTACTGGCCTGCCTGGTGGTCTGGCGACACCGGGGCAATCTGCGCGACCTGATGGCCGGACGCGAGCGCCATTTCTGAGCCTGCCGATCAGACCGGCTGCAACTGCTCCATCGGCCAGCGCGCCTGCACCTGGATCTGCGGCCCCTCGTGCTGTCCGGCCAGCAACCGCTGGCACCCGGCATAGGCGATCATCGCACCGTTGTCGGTACAAAAGCGGGGGCGCGCATAGAACACCTGCCCCTTGAATTCACCGAGCATCGTTTCGAGCGCCTGGCGCAGCGAGCGGTTGGCGCTCACGCCGCCGGCGATCACCAGGCTCTTCAAGCCGGTCTGCTTCAGTGCCCGCCGGCACTTGATGGTCAGGGTCTCGACCACCGCCTGCTGGAATGCCAGGGCGATGTCGCAACGGGTCTGCTCGCTGTCGTCGCCGGCGTCACGGCACTGTTGCCAGGTGTTGAGGGTGAAGGTCTTGAGGCCGCTGAAGCTGAAGTCGAGCCCGGGACGATCGGTCATCGGCCGCGGGAAGACGAAACGCCCGGCGCTACCCTGCTCGGCCAGGCGCGCGATCTCCGGGCCGCCCGGATACGGCAGGCCCATCAGCTTGGCGGTCTTGTCGAAGGCTTCGCCAGCGGCGTCGTCCACCGACTCGCCCAAGAGCTCGTAGCGGCCGATGCCATCGACCCGAACCAGCTGGGTATGGCCGCCGGACACCAGCAAGGCGACGAACGGAAAGGCCGGCGGCTGCTCTTCGAGCATCGGCGCCAGCAGATGACCTTCCATATGGTGCACACCGAGCGCCGGGACGCCCCAGGCCAGCGCCAGCGCCTGGGCACAGGACGCTCCCACCAGCAGCGCGCCGACCAGTCCGGGCCCGGCGGTATAGGCGACCGCATCGATATCGACCGCCTGTCGGCCGGATTCGTCGAGCACCTGCCGGATGAGCGGCAGCATGCGCTTGACGTGGTCGCGCGAAGCCAGCTCCGGCACCACGCCGCCGAACACCCGGTGCAGGTCGATCTGGCTGAACAGCGCGTCGGCCAAAAGGCCCTGCTCGCTGTCGTAGAGCGCGACGCCGGTTTCGTCGCAGGACGTTTCCAGACCCAGCACAAGCATGCGTGGAGACCTTCGAGGCAGCTGAAAAAGAAGCCGTGCATATTAATCGGCCCGGCAAGCGACCGACCAGCGCTTTTCGATCGGAGGCTTTGCAATCCCCCCGGCGAAGGGGTAACATCCGCAACCCTTAAAACCAGCGTGCTTGCGAGTCATTTGCCGAAGCGCGTTGTAACCGGTAAACAAGTGAAGGTACGTGCTGGATGCCCAATGTCAAAGTTAAAGAGAACGAACCCTTCGACGTAGCTCTGCGTCGCTTCAAGCGTTCGTGCGAAAAGGCCGGTGTTCTGGCCGAAGTTCGTAGCCGCGAGTTCTACGAAAAGCCGACTTCCGAGCGCAAGCGCAAAGCCGCCGCAGCGGTCAAGCGTCACGCCAAGAAAGTGCAGCGCGAACAGCGCCGCAGCGTGCGCCTGTACTGATCCAGTACAGCTGACGCCGCATAAAGCCCGGCCATGCCGGGCTTTGCACAAGACTCCGCTTCGCCAACCGGCGAATGGCCGGAGTTTTTTCATTTCCAGTCACGCCTCGATCAGCGATCGAAGATCGTGCCGACAGGATGACCGGAAGATGAGCGTGGTTACTCGGGCCTTGCGGCCCGTGCCGTTGGCCTGCTTCCACACGCGCGTATCCAGAGACTCATGGCCGGCCTGATCCCTCAATCGTTCATCGACGACCTGCTCAACCGCTCCGACATCGTCGAGGTGGTCGGCTCGCGCATCCAGCTGAAAAAAGCCGGCAAGAACTACACCGCGCGCTGCCCCTTCCATAACGAAAAGACCCCCTCCTTCAGCGTCAGCCCCGACAAGCAGTTCTACTACTGCTTCGGCTGCGGCGCGGGCGGCAACGCCCTGGGCTTCGTCATGGACCATGACAACCTGGACTTCCCCCAGGCAGTCGAGGACCTGGCCCGACGCGCCGGCATGGAAGTCCCGCGCGAGGAAGGTGGCCGCGCCCAGAAGCGCCAGCCGGTGGACTCCCCGCTCTACCCGCTGCTGGACGCCGCAGCCGAGTACTACCGCCAGGCACTCAAGAGCCACCCCACTCGCAAGGCCGCGGTGGAGTACCTCAAGGGCCGCGGGCTCTCCGGCGTGATCGCCCGCGATTTCGGCCTCGGCTTCGCGCCGCCGGGCTGGGACAACCTGATGAAGCACCTGGGCGGCGATGCGCTGCAGCAGAAGGCGATGATCGACGCCGGCCTGCTGATCGAGAACGCCGACACCGGCAAGCGCTACGACCGCTTCCGCGACCGCGTGATGTTCCCGATCAGAGACAGCCGCGGCCGGGTGATCGCCTTCGGCGGACGCGTGCTCGGCGACGACAAGCCCAAGTACCTCAACTCGCCGGAGACCCCGGTCTTCCACAAGGGCCAGGAACTCTACGGGCTCTACGAGGCGCGCAAGGCCAACCGCGATCTCGACGAGATCATGGTGGTCGAAGGCTACATGGACGTGATCGCACTGGCGCAACAGGGCCTGCGCAACGCCGTCGCCACCCTCGGCACCGCGACCAGCGAAGAGCACCTCAAGCGGCTGTTTCGCATCGTGCCGCACGTGCTGTTCTGCTTCGACGGTGACATGGCCGGGCGCAAGGCGGCCTGGCGCGCGCTGGAGGCGACGCTGCCGAACCTGCAGGACGGCCGCCGCGCGCGCTTCCTGTTCCTGCCCGACGGCGAAGACCCGGACAGCCTGGTGCGTGCCGAAGGAACCGACGCGTTTCGCGCCCGCATCAACCAGCAGGCACAGCCGCTGGCCGACTACTTTTTCCAGCAACTGAGCGAAGAGGCCGACCCGCGCTCGCTCGAAGGCAAGGCGCATCTGGCGACGCTCGCCGCACCGCTGATCGAAAAGATTCCGGGCGCCAACCTGCGCACCCTGATGCGCCAGCGGTTGAGCGAACTCACCGGCCTCAACGGCCAGGCGCTTCAGGAGATGAGTCAGGGCAGCCCGCGACAGGAGTCGGCCAGCCAGGACGACGGCTACTACTTCGACACCAGCGAGCCCGAGCCCGCCTATTACGAGCCTCACACCCCGGGCGAAAGCCCCGGACGCGGCGGCAAGAAGGAGTGGAAGAAGGACGGCAAGGGCGATTGGAAGAAAGGCGGCAAGAAGGACTGGAAGACGTCCGGGCGCAAGGACGACGCCGCACCGCGCGGCCCGCGCACGCCAGCCACCGTCGAACCGCCGGCGCTGACCACCCTGCGCACCCTGCTCCATCATCCTGAACTGGCCCAGAAGGTCGAGGATGCCAGCCATTTCGCCGCCGAAGACGACACGTACGCGCAGCTACTGGTCGCCCTGCTCGGCACGCTGCAGAAGAATCCGAAGCTACGGACGCTGCAACTCATCGCCCGCTGGCATGGAACCGATCAAGGGCGGCTTTTACGCGCCCTGGCGGAGAAAGAATGGCTGATTTCGGCCGATAACCTTGAACAACAGTTTTTCGACACTATAACTACCCTGGCCGCAAGACAACGCGAGCGCAGCCTGGAGCTGCTGCTTCGCAAGGCACGTCAGGGTGAACTTAGCGCAGAGGAAAAAGATCAACTGCGCAACCTGTTGAACCGCTCATCATCTGCCGCTACATCGACCTCAACTGGCGCGTGAGGTCCCTGCTCAGCTATAATGCTCAGCTTGTTTTCAGCCCGCCAGAACCGTCAGTGGATAGGGTTTTATGTCCGGAAAAGCGCAACAGCAGTCCCGCCTCAAAGAGTTGATCCAGCGTGGCCGTGAGCAGGGTTACCTGACTTACGCAGAGGTCAACGACCACCTGCCGGAGGATATTTCCGATCCGGAACAGGTAGAAGACATCATTCGCATGATCAACGACATGGGCATCAACGTATTCGAGGCTGCCCCCGATGCGGATGCTCTGTTGTTGGCCGAGGCCGATACCGACGAAGCGGCAGCTGAAGAAGCCGCCGCGGCGCTGGCCGCCGTCGAAACCGACATCGGTCGTACCACCGACCCGGTGCGCATGTACATGCGCGAAATGGGCACGGTCGAATTGCTGACCCGCGAAGGCGAGATCGAAATCGCCAAACGCATCGAGGAAGGCATTCGCGAAGTCATGAGCGCCATCGCTCACTTCCCCGGCACCGTGGACAGCATCCTCGCCGACTACGAGCGCGTCACCACTGAAGGTGGCCGGCTTTCCGACATCCTCAGCGGCTACATCGACCCTGACGACGATGGCGCCTCGGGCGTCGAAGTGGAGCCCGTCGCCCCGCAGACCGCTGCCAAGCCGGCCGCCGATGACGACAAGGACGACGAAGACGAGGAAAGCGACGCCGACAGCGAGGAAGAAGAAGGCGATGGCGGCCCGGACCCGGAAGTGGCCCGTCAGCGCTTCGGTGCCGTCGCCGAGCAGCTCGAGAAGGCCAACAAGGCCCTCAAGAAGCACGGCCGCGACCACAAGCAGTCGACCGAAGAGCTTCAGGCCCTGGCCGAGCTGTTCATGCCGATCAAGCTCGTACCCAAGCAGTACGACGCCCTGGTCGAGCGCGTGCGCAGCGCCCTGCAGCAGGTCCGCGCCCAGGAACGCGCCATCATGCAGCTCTGCGTTCGTGACGCACGCATGCCGCGCGCCGACTTCCTGCGCCAGTTCCCGAACAACGAGACCAACCTCGACTGGGCCGAGCAGCTTGCCAGCGGCAAAGCCAAGTACGCGGAAGCCATCGGCAACATCAAGGACGACATCCGCAGCGCCCAGCAGAAGCTGATCGACCTCGAGCAGGAATGCCACCTCGCGATCGCCGACATCAAGGACATCAACCGTCGCATGTCCATCGGCGAAGCCAAGGCTCGCCGCGCCAAGAAGGAAATGGTCGAGGCCAACCTGCGTCTGGTCATCTCGATCGCCAAGAAGTACACCAACCGCGGTCTGCAGTTCCTCGACCTGATCCAGGAAGGCAACATCGGCCTGATGAAGGCGGTGGACAAGTTCGAATACCGCCGCGGCTACAAGTTCTCCACCTACGCCACCTGGTGGATTCGCCAGGCGATCACTCGCTCCATCGCCGACCAGGCGCGGACCATCCGCATCCCGGTCCACATGATCGAGACGATCAACAAGCTCAACCGCATTTCCCGCCAGATGCTGCAGGAAATGGGTCGCGAACCGACGCCGGAAGAGCTGGGCGAGCGCATGGAAATGCCCGAGGACAAGATCCGCAAGGTGTTGAAGATCGCCAAGGAACCGATCTCCATGGAAACCCCGATCGGTGACGACGAAGACTCGCACCTGGGTGACTTCATCGAAGACTCCGCCATGCAGTCGCCGATCGACGTGGCGACCGTGGAAAGCCTCAAGGAAGCCACCCGCGAAGTCCTCGCCGGCCTGACCGCCCGGGAAGCCAAGGTGCTGCGCATGCGCTTCGGCATCGACATGAACACCGACCACACCCTCGAGGAAGTCGGCAAGCAGTTCGATGTCACCCGCGAGCGCATCCGCCAGATCGAAGCCAAGGCGCTGCGCAAGCTGCGCCACCCGACGAGAAGCGAGCACCTGCGCTCCTTCCTCGACGAGTGATGACAAGAACCCCGGCCCAGGCCGGGGTTCTTGTTTCTGCGCGATCGACATTACGCGTCACGCCGGCACGCCCATCCAGCCCTGCACGCGCAACGGCACAAACCTTGGCGCCCGGGAAAGCCCGCCGGTATAATCCGCCGGCCTTCTGGGGGCCTATAGCTCAGTTGGTTAGAGCAGAGGACTCATAATCCTTTGGTCCACGGTTCGAGTCCGTGTGGGCCCACCATCTTCAAAGCCGCGCACTGCGCGGCTTTTTCGTGCCCTGAACAAACCTTCCTTGTCCCGAGCGCCCCCTGGAGTGGAGCTCGGCAGTGAGCCGAATAGAGTCGCTGATCGGCTCACAGGCGAGCAAATCCATGAATCCCCTTCTGGATCTGGCAACAGCCCGGCTGGCCGCACCTCACCTGGCAAGCCGAACCGCTTGTCCCGCCGCGCCCCGGCTCTCACCACCCAGCGCAAGCATGTACACCACCTGAAGCGCCGCGGTGATCCAACTGGTTCGGTCTCCTGCCGACCTGCCGCTCCAGTTATTTGGGAGACGCCTTGGCTTTGGGGCCTGTTTCCATCGGGGTCCGTGGCACGTCGCGTCGACGTCTGCGCTGGCGCTGCAAACGCCGCCAGCCCAAAACGGTGCCACTGACGCAAATGACAAAACCTCCGAGACTGAAGGCGATGATCAGAGCTTCTCGCAGACGTGGGCGCACCAGCAGCGGTTGCCAATCCCAGCTGTGCAGCAGATTGAACAGCCAGCGTCCGATTCGTTGCCGCTGATCGTGACGCGCGACCATCTCTCCGCTGGCAGGATCAAGGTATATCCAGGTCTGCTCGGGATCGCCGAAACGCACCCGCAGCACCGGAAGCGGCCGGCTCAGGTGGCCATACATGCTCTGCACGTCGCGGGCGAAGTAATAGGAATCGAAGCGTTCGATCCAGTCGGTATCCGCCGATACAGATGCAGATGCCATGGTTCGAGCTGCAGCGAGCAGCCGCTCACGAGGAAGCTCCCGAATGAGTGTCTCGCCTTGCAGGATGCGGCTGTTGCCGGCTGAATCGCGCGCCACTAGATAGGTATCGCCATCCAGGCGGCGCCATTCCAGCTCGACCACTTCCAGCTCCGCGCGTAGCAACTGCAGCGCCTGCGTGACGGAGATCGAAAGATCCGAAGCGCGAAGCGTGCCGCCCTGCATGGCCGCAGCGTCGAGACGCGATCGGCTGTCGGTCACGCTCCACGGGCGCATGGACATCAAACCACTGAAGATCCATGCCACCAGCACGCCCCCGAACAGCAATCCGCCGATATGGTGCCAACGCAACCAACCACCCGGGTAAGGGCTACGCGAGCCGTTGCGATAGGGTTTGCGCAACCGCCAGCGCATCACACCGACCACCATGCCCAGCACGGCCACGGCCGTGCCGAGCAGGGATAAGGCGATCACCAACACACGCCAGCCGTTGTCGAAGCCGAACCCACCGCGCAACGGGTACAACCAGTGCAGCCAGGCCCCCAACCAATTCCAGCGCCGTTCCCCCAGACTGGCATCACGCACCACCTCACCGGTTCTTCCTGAAAGGTAGAGCCAGGTTGTCTCGGCATCTCCCAACTCGACAAGGTGCAACGGGCGATCAGCATCGAGGGCGCGCGAATGCGTCCAGACGTCTTCGTCGAACTGGCCGCGATAGATCAGTGGCACGTCGCCGGCATACTGCCGGGCGCCGGCCAACGCCCAGCCCTCGTCGGCGCGCTCGAGAGGTTCGCCGCTGCGGGCATCGAGGGCCACGCGACGTCCGTCGGCCAGGTCGAGCAGGTAGAACGGCCGCCCGCCCAGGCTGGTCAGGCGCAACCGCTGCAGCGGAGTCCGCGCCCACTGCGCCGGCACCTCGGCGCAGCACGCGGCAGGCAGCGCAGGCAGGTGCCCAAGGCGCTCGCCCGGCGTCAGTTTGGGATAACCGACATAGAGCATCACTACGCCGGACACGAACCACAGCGCCATCAGCAGGCACAGTGCGATGCCCAGCCAGCGATGCCAGAGGTAGAACTGGCGCTTCAGCATCGTCAGTAACGCCATTGCACTGCCATTTCCAGGCTGCGTGGCTCGCCCAGGTAGTACTGGGTGTTGCTCTGGTGGATGAAACGGGCATAGACCTCGTCGGTAACGTTGCGCAGGCGCGCGCTCAGCTCGGTATGTGCGTTCAGGTCATGCTTGATGAACATCCCGTAGACCGTGTAGGACGGCACCCACATGGTGTTGGCGGTATTGGCGTAGACCGAAGAGACGTAGCGCGCATCGGCCCCGACCTGCCAATCTGGCGCCAGGTCGTAGGTCAACCAGAGGTTGGCGACACGGTCGGGAATGTTCACCGGGTTTTTGCCCTTGCGTGAAACCACCGCGCCGTTGTCGGTTTCGTTGAACTCGTCATATTCGGCGCGCACCCAGGCGACATTGCCGGCGGCCAGCAACTGCGGGGTAATCCTGAACGCAGCCGCCAGCTCGATACCGGTGGAGGTCTGCTGACCGGCCTGCTCGGTGGTGTTCGGCACGGTGGAGGACGGCACCGAGATGTTCTTGCGCACGATGCGATATGCCGCTGCCGTGGCCGAACCACGCCCATCGAGGAAATCGAACTTGGTACCGACTTCAACCTGCCGACCGGTGCTCAGGTCGAAATCGCCAACCTGACCGATGCTCGCACTGGTCAGGGTGCCGCCTGGTGGTTCGGCGGAGGTGCTGTACTGGGTGTAGAGGCTAACGGTATCGGTCAGGTCATAGACCAGCCCGACCCGCCCGGTGAAGGCATCCCAGCGCCGATCAAGTTCGGCGCCGGCCGCGTGGTCGACTATGTCGAAATCGATATGGTCGTAGCGCAACGCGGTGACGAGCGCGAGGCGCTCCGTCAGCCGGGTGCGGTTCTCGACGAACGCCGAGGTGGTGTCGGTCCAGGTGCTGCGGCCCTTGGTACGCGGCGCATCCATGCCGGGGATGTCGAGGAATCCGCCTGGGTCGAAGCCATTCGGATCGACCGTATCGAAGTTCGCCGATATCGACAGCGGGTAGTTGGTCTGCCGGTTGCTGCTGTATTCCAGGCCAAAGGCCCAGTCGCTGGCCAGGCCGAGCAGCTCGCCGGCATGAATCAGTTCGAGACGGTTGCCATTCACCTCCTGATCATGCCGTTGCCGATAGGCCGCGGAGCGCGTCACCCCCGTGTTGTCTGCGTTGTAACGGTAGCGCTCGAGGTTGCGGTAATCGCGGTTGCCCTTGTAGTGGTAGAAGGTATTGCGCATTTGAGTCGCGTCGTCGAAACGGTAGTCCGTGATCGAACGCAGCCAGCGGGTACGTTGCTCGTAGCGGCCATCCTCGACGTTGTAGTTGTCGAAGCGGTTGTGCTTGTCGATATGCAGCGTTCCGCTCAGCGGCTGCAACACCGGCGAGCCCCAGTACGGGCTGTCTTCCTTCTCTTCAAGGTACTCGATGGCCAGCGTATGGGAGAGCCGGTCGTTGAGGTCGGTGAGCAGGGAGAACGCCAGGTTGCCGGCACCGTTTTCCTGGCGGTCGATGTAGCCATTGGTATTGGTACGGCTGTAATCCAGACGCGCATAGTGGCGCGGCCCGTCGCCCTCGTTGAGTGCCTGGTTGAGACCGATGGCGGTTTCCCATGTGTCGTAGCGCGAATAGCTTAGCCGGCCCTCAATACTGTCCTCGTCTCGGCTGGCCAGCTTGGTAATGAAGTTGAGGCTACCGCCGACTGCACCGCTACCGTTAAGAAAGGACGACGGGCCGCCCAGCAGCTCCACACGATCATAGATCCAGGCGCCAACGGGGCGGGCCGAGCCGCCGTATTGCAGGTTGATGCCGTTAAATAACTGGCCGATCTGCGCGCCATTGAAACCACGGTAGGCCACATAACCGCCCCAACCGGGCGGAGCCGAGGCATTCACGCCAGGCAAGGCATTGGCGGCGTCCTGAAAGTTGCGCGCCCCGATGCGCTCCATGGTCGCTCGGTCAGCCACGCTGACCGATGCCGGATTTTCGCGAGCGCTCATAGTGAGGCGCGAGCCGCTCTCGATGGTTCTGTCCAGGTTGATACCGGTGGCCTCGTCGGGCTCTGCCGCGACAGCGGTGACGGTATCTGCGGGTAGCGTCAGGGCGTCGTTTTTTTGCGCCCAAGCAAACGGTGCGCTGCCAACAAGCAGCACAAGGGTCGTGGCTCGAAACATGAAGAGCTTCCTGTGGTTTTGGATTCGACAAAGCCCGCCGCCGGCGTGAAAAAAGCCGGAGTCGTGAAGGCGAACTCAGGTAGCAGGAAGCAGTGCTGGGGAGGCGCGAGGGTTGGCGGCAGGCCAGTGATAACGAGGCGTTGTCGGAAGGCCGGGCGCAGGCGGCGGCCGGATGGGATTCAGCGGCAACCGACCGATCAGACCAAAAAGGGCGGCAACCATCACCGCGCCAAACAGGCTCGTCACGGCGCAGCCACTCCCCATGAGCGCGTTCATCGACGAGCTGTCGTGGCTCGCCTGGACGCCGTGGCCCCCGTGGTAGTGGTCGTGGCTGCCCGCATGACTGTCCATGTGCGAGGCGGAGTGATGATGGGCACTGGAACCGACAAGCTGCAGGCCTGCCATCTGTCCGTGGCAATACGCACAAGCCAGCCCGGCGATGAAGACGCTGAGGTACAGCCCCCAAATGATCAGCGAACGTTGTCGGCGGGCCAGTTTCATCAGGCGCAGCTCGGTCAGATTAAAGCGGTGGTTACTCAGAACGGCGCTCGCCGCGCCGCCACCATAAGCGCCCCCGTTGCAGCCGTCTACATCGGTGACGCGCCAAGGGGGCACCGGCGCACGCCGATACAGGGACGAGGAACACCATTCGGCGTAACCGGAACCTTCCCTGACGCCGGCTACTGGCCAGCCCCCTGCCTGCGGGCGTATCGGCTGGGTGACTCGCCGACATGCCGGGCGAATGCGAAGCCGAAAGCGCTGGCGGACCCATAGCCCACCCGCTCGGCGACATCGGAGACCGAGAGGCCGCCCCCACGAAGCAGTTCCTTCGCGATCCTCATGCGCCAGGCCAGCAGGTATTCCATCGGCGCCACGCCCAGGGTCCGCGTGAAGCGCTCGAAGAACGCGGAGCGGGAAAGCGCGGCCACCTTGGCCAATTGGTCGACCGTCCACGGATGCCCCACCCGCGCATGCATTTGCCGAAGCGCCGGAGCCAGGCGCTCATCGCCCAGGCCTCGCAGTAAGCCTGGAGGGGCACCCGGGGCCGTTTTCGAGCGCATCGCCTCGACCAGCAACAGGTCGACGAGCCGCGACAGCATGAAATCGCTTCCCGGCTCCCGGGCCGCGGACTCCTCGCCCACCAGGTTCACGAGTTGCTGCAGCCGTGTCGAGCCTTGCACATGCACCACCTCCGGCAGCAAGGACAGCAACAGGCCAGGATCCACGCAATCGAACAGGAAGGTGCCGCCGAGCGACCTCATGTCGGGCGTGCCTTCCCGCTCGCCATAGCGCACCTCGTCACGCCCTCCGGCAACGTCGTGAGGGTTCAGGTAGACCGGCGGCACCGGCGCGAAACTGGACAGCATGAAGCCCGGCGTGGCGGGCAGCAGAATGAAATCGCCCGCACTGATGCGGATGGGCTCGTGTCCATCGACCGCCAGCAGCGCGCTCCCCTCCAGCACGATGCAGAAGCTCGGCAGCCCATACCGCGAATAACGCACCGCCCAGTTTCCCTTGCCACTGACGACGTTGGCGAAGACCGCTCGTGGACGCAGGAACCTGACGACCTCAGAAAGGGGATCATTCATATCTTGGACGATCGGTAGATAAATCAGGATTTTCACCTTAGATCATCCAGAGCCGACTGCCTATCGTGTCTTCGAATCAAATCGCACTGGAGACTGAAATGAAAACTGCACTGATCACCGGCTGCTCGTCCGGCTACGGCCTGGAAATCGCGCGCCACTTTCACGCCCAGGGCTGGAACGTCATAGCCACGATGCGTACACCCCGACACGAACTGCTGCCCGACGACGACCGTATTCACGTGCTGCCCCTGGACGTAACCCGGCCCGACAGCATCGCGCTTGCCCTGGAGGGCAGCGGGCCGATCGATGTGCTGGTGAACAACGCTGGCATCGGTTTGTTCGGAGCCTTCGAAGCAACGCCCATGGCAACCGTGCGTGAGATTTTCGAGACCAATACCTTCGGGGTGATGGCGATGTGTCAGGCGGTCATCCCGCAGTTCCGCAACCGCCGAGCAGGCACTATCGTCAATGTGACCTCGAGCGTGGCGCTGGCGCCGATGCCCCTGGTGGCGGCCTACACCGCCAGCAAGATGGCCATCGAAGGCTTCACGGCATCCCTGGAGCACGAGCTGAGGCATTTCGGCATCAGCACGAAGCTGGTGGAACCCGGCTACGGCCCCACCACCCGCTTCGCCTACAACGGGCAGGCTCGCATGCAGGGGCTGGTTCCGGAGCCGTACGCTTCATTCGCGCAGGCGATATTCACGACATTCACGCAAGCCGGCGAGGTGACGAGGGAAACCGATGTGGCAGAAGTCGTTTGGCGTGCAGCCAACGATTCAACGCAGCGGCTGCGTTTTCCCGCCGGCGCCGACGCGATCGCGCTGGCCGGAGCGCACTAGTCAGCGTGCCTCCCTGGTTCGCTGGGATATCCTGGAAATCGCCGGCTCAGCATCACAGCCTATTCATCTGATCGCTCGCCCACTCCAGCACTGCCGGCAGGAGAAACGACAGGCGACGCGGTCCGTGGGAGCGGTCCCCACGCTCCTGGATAGACGCCTATAGCAGCCGCCCGTCGTGGGCCAGGCTCACCCCTGCCGGCAGGGCCGCAGGATGTTCCAGCAGCCAGGCATCGAGGGTATGGCCGATATGGGTCAGCACCGTCTCGGTCGGGCGCAGCCGTTCGACGATCGCCAGGGCGCGCGGCAGGTCGTTGTGGTTGCGCGGCTCCGGCTGCGGCGGCGCCGAGCAGTCCAGCACCAGAATATCCAGCGGCTGCGCCGCGAGCACCGCGGCGCTCGGTTCAGCGAGCCCGAGGGTGTCGGTGAGGTAGGCGATGCGCCGCCCCTGCCCTTCGAGCAGGTAGCCCAGGGTCGGCTTGGAGTGCTCCAGGGGCACGGCGGTCACCGTCAGCGCGCCCAGCTCGCGGCGCTCGAAGGCAGCGAGCGGCCGCGAAAAGTCGAGGATGCCCGGGTGCTTGTAGAGGTCTGCCAGGCCCTCGGCGTCCGCCGGACCGTGCACCGGGATCGTCAGGCCGAGCCCCCAGCGCAGATGCAGCAGCCCCTGGGCGTGGTCGGCGTGGTAGTGGGTGAGCAGGATGCCGCTCAGCGCATGCGGGGGGAAACGCTCGGTGAGGTCGGTCAGGCCCGCGTCCAGCAGCCAGCGCTGCTCGCCGCATTCGACCAGCGCGCTGCACGGCCCGCGCCGGTGTGCCGGATCACGGCGCGCACGCTCGCAGGCGACGCAGTCGCAGCCGTAGACCGGCACCTGTCGGGCATTGCCGCTGCCGAGCAGGGTCAGGCGCATGCGCGTCCCCGGATCAGCTGCAACAGCGTCTCGGCGGCCTGCGCCAGGCTGCCGGAGTTGTCCAGGCGCAGGCAGTCCTCGCCCTCCCCCTGCAATTGCTCGTTGCGCGCCAGCCGCGCCTCGATCTCATCGGCGCTTTCACGGCCGCGCGCCAGCAGGCGCTGGCGCAGTACCTGCGGCTCGACGCTGAGCAGCACCGCGCAGAGGTCCGGATAGCGCTGCCGAGCCTCGGCCAGATGCCCGCGCGAGCCGTTGACCAGCACGTCGCGGCCCTCGGCCAGCCATTCGTCGATCTGCCGCGGAATGCCGTAGGCCAGCCCGTTGGCGCGCCAGTGCAGGGCGAAGGCGCCCTCGGCCAGCATCTGCTCGAAGCGCTGCGGGGACACGCCGAGCGCATCCTCGCCGACCGCTTCCGGCGAGCGGGTGATGACGCGCCGCGCGATTCGCCCGCCAGCCGCCAGCACGGGCTCGCGCACCGCGTCCAGCAGGCTGTCCTTGCCGGAGCCCGAGGGTCCCATCAGATAGATCAACCGTCCGTTCATCAGAACACCCGTTCCCCTTTGCGCCAGACCTGCCTCACCACCGCCTGCGTACCAGCCACCCGCGCCTGCAGCAGGTCGGCGCGCAGGCCGACCTGAAGTTCGCCGCGATCGACCAGCCCGGCGGCCACCGCCGGTGCGCGGGTGACGGTGCTCACCGCCCGCGGCAGGTCGTAGTCGTTGTCCTGCTCGGCCAGCATCAGCGCGGCCGGCAGCAGGCTCGCCGGATAATAGTCGCTGGAGAGGATATCGAGCACACCCCAACGCGCCAGTTCGGCGGCGGCGATATTGCCCGAGTGCGAGCCGCCGCGGACCACGTTCGGCGCGCCCATCAGCACCTTGAGCCCGGCCCGGTGGCTGGCCTGCGCGGCCTCCAGGGTGGTCGGGAACTCGGCGATGGACATGCCGAAGCCTGCCGACTCGGCGACGTGTTCGAGGGTGGCGTCGTCGTGGCTGGCGACCGACAGCCCGCGCGCCCGGCATTCCTCGACGATGGCGCGCCGCTGGCGGTCGCTGTGCTCCAGCGAATTGGCCTTCTGCCGGCAGCTGAAGTCGGCCATCTGCTCGGCGTCGAACTGGTACTTGCCCATGTAGTACTCGCGGTACTTGTCCTCCTGGACGAACTGGCGCTGTCCCGGCGAGTGGTCCATCACCGAGACCAGCTGCACCAGCGGGTGGCCGACCAGGTCGCGGAACACGCCCAGGGTGTCGGGGTGGCAGACCTCGCAGCGCAGGTGCAGGCGGTGCTCGGCGCGGCTGTGCCCCTGCATCGCGGCATTGGCGATCGCCTCGAGCATGATCGGCAGCTGCTGCATGCGCTTGCCCTTGGGGTTGACGTCGCCGATCGACAGCGCGTCGAACACCGTGGTGATGCCGGCGGCGATGATCTGCGCGTCATGGCTGAGTACCGCCGAGGCCGACGGCCAGTCGACGCCCGGGCGCGGGGTCATGTGCTTTTCCAGGTTGTCGGTGTGCAGCTCGACCAGCCCCGGCAGCAGGTAGTCGCCACCCAGGTCGAGCGCCTGCGGCAGGCCGCTGCGCCCTTCGTCGATGGCGGCGATGAGCCCGTCGCGCACCACCAGGCAGCCGTCGATGACCCGCTCGGCGGTGACCAGGCGGGCGTTGCTCAGGATGATTTCAGCTGGCATTGGCGTAGTCCTCGCCGGTCATGTCCAGGTAACGGTCGGCGACCGCCTCGCGGGCAGCGCGGTCGTGGAAGATGCCAATCACCGCGGTGCCGGCGGCCTTGGCCTCGGCGATCAGCTGCAGCACCACCTGACGATTGGCCTCGTCCAGCGAAGCGGTGGGCTCGTCGAGCAACAGCACCGGCCACTCGACCATGAAGCCGCGCGCCAGGTTGACGCGCTGCTGCTCGCCGCCGGAGAAGGTGCCGGGCGCCAGCGCCCAGAGGCGCTCGGGAATGTTCAGCCGGGTCAACAACTGGCGGGCGCGGGCCTCGGCCCGCTCGCGCGACCAGCCCCGCGCCAGCGCCGGCTCGGTCACCACGTCGAGGCAGGACACCCGCGGGATCACCCGCAGGAACTGGCTGACGTAGCCGAGCGTTTCGCGACGCACCGCGAGCACCTGGCGCGGCGCGGCGCCGATCAGCTCCAGCGGCGCGCCGCGGTGCAGGATGCGGATGCTGCCATCGGCCAGGTAGTTGCCGTACAGGCTGCGCAGCAGGGTCGACTTGCCGGCGCCGGAACGGCCGTGCAGCACCAGGCATTCGCCGGCGCGCACTTCGAAGCTCAGCCCCTCGAGCACCCGCAGCACCACGCCTTGCTGCTGGTGCAGGGTGAAGCGCTTGTGCAGGTCGCGGACTTCGATCGGGTTGTTCATGGGTTACCTCGCAACGGAAGGAGGAAGGTGAAGGCCGCAGGACGGGTTCGGGGCGAAGTCCTGGCCATGGGCCGGCTGATTCGTACCAGGCCCCTCATGGCTGCAGCACCGAGGACACCAGCAGCTGCGTGTAGGCATGCTGCGGGTCGTCCAGCACCTGGTCGGTGAGGCCGGTCTCCACCACTCGCGAGCGACGCATCACCATCAGCCGGTCGGCCAAGAGGCGCGCCACGGCGAGGTCGTGGGTGACGATCACCACCGAAAGGTTCAGCTCGCGCACCAGGCCGCGCAGCAGGTCGAGCAGGCGCGCCTGGACCGACACGTCGAGCCCGCCGGTGGGCTCGTCCATGAACACCAGGCGCGGGCCGGAGACCAGGTTGCGGGCGATCTGCAGGCGCTGCTGCATGCCGCCGGAGAAGGTGCCGGGCACGTCGTCGATGCGCGCCGGGTCGATTTCCACCTGCCGCAGCCATTCGAGCCCGGCCTCGCGCAGCCGCCCGTAGTGGCGCACGCCCTGGGCCATCAGCCGCTCGCCGATGTTGGCGCCGGCCGACACGCCCATGCGCAGGCCGTCGCGCGCATGCTGCTCGACGAAGCCCCACTCGGTGCGCAGCAGCGTGCGCCGCTCGGCCTCGCTGGCGCTGTAGAGGTCCAGCCACTGGCCGTGACGGTCGCGGTAGGCGACGCTGCCGCGGTCCGGCGGGCAGCGTCCGGAAAGCAGGCCGAGCAGGGTCGACTTGCCCGAGCCGGACTCGCCGACGATGCCCAGCACTTCGCCGGGATAGAGTTCGAAGCTGACGTCCTGGCAGCCGGTGTCCGGCCCGTACAGGCGGGTCAGGCCACTGACCTGCAGCAGCGGCGCGTCGGCTCCGACGTCCGCCTGGGAAAGGGGCTGAGCGGCGTTCATTGGCCGGTCTCCTGTTGGTGCTGACGGCAGTAATCGGTGTCGGAGCAGACGAAGCGCCTGGTCCCGGCGTCGTCGACGATCAGCTCGTCGAGGAAGGAGTCGCGGCTGCCGCAGATGGCGCAGCACTCGTCCCAGCGCTGCACGGCGAAGGGGTGGTCCTCGAAGTCCAGACTCACCACCCGGGTGTAGGGCGGCACCGCGTACAGGCGCTTTTCGCGGCCGGCGCCGAACAGCATCAGCGCCGGGCTCATGTCCAGCTTGGGGTTGTCGAATTTGGGGATCGGCGAGGGGTCCATCACGTAGCGCTCGTCCACCGTCACCGGGTAGGCGTAGGCCGTGGCGATGTGGCCGAAGGTAGCGATGTCCTCGTAGAGCTTGACGTGCATGACGCCGTAGTCACGCAATGCGTGCATGGTGCGCGTCTCCGTCTCGGCCGGCTCGATGAAGCGCAACGGCTCGGGATTCGGCACCTGGAACACCAGGATCTGGTCGTTCGACAGCGGCGTCTCCGGAATCCGGTGGCGGGTCTGGATCACCGTCGCCTCGGGTGTGCGGGTGGTGGTGGCGACCCCGGCGGTACGGGAGAAGAAGCGCCGGATAGACACCGCGTTGGTGGTGTCGTCGGCGCCCTGGTCGATCACCTTGAGCACGTCGTCCGTGCCGAGGATGGCGGCGGTCACCTGCATGCCGCCGGTGCCCCAGCCGTAGGGCAGCGGCATCTCGCGGCCGCCGAACGGCACCTGGTAGCCGGGGATGGCCACCGCCTTGAGCAGCCCGCGGCGGATCATCCGCTTGGTCTGCTCATCCAGGTAGGCGAAGGCGTACGCGTCGCCGGTCTCGCTGGCCGGGGCTTGGCTGTGAAGGACGGTCATGCGCGGTTCTCCTCGAGCGGGGCGGGTTGGGCCTGTCCGGTCTGCGCCGGCTGGCGCATCTTGCGGATCAGCTCCAGCTCGGCCTGGAAGTCGACGTAGTGCGGCAGCTTCAGGTGCGAGACGAAGCCGCCCGCCTCGACGTTGTCGCAGTGCGCCAGCACGAACTCTTCCTGCTGCGCCGGCCCCTGCACTTCCTCGCCGTATTCGCCGGCGCGCAGTGCGCGGTCGACCAGCGCCATGCCCATCGCCTTGCGCTCGGCGTAGCCGAAGGCCAGCCCGTAGCCGCGGGTGAACTGCGCCTGCTCGGGGGTGTGGCCGACGAACTGGTTGATCATTTCGCACTCGGTAACCTCGATGTCGCCGAGCGGCACCGGGAAATCCAGCTCCGGCGTTTCCAGCCAGACCTCCACCTCGCCGATGCGGATCTCGCCGGCGAACGGGTGGTTGCGCCCGTAGCCGCGCTGGGTCGAGTAGCCGAGCGCGAGGAGAAAGCCCTCGTCGCCGCGGGCCAGCGCCTGCAACCGCTGGGCGCGGCTGGAGGGGAACTCAAGCGGCTCGCGGGTCATGTCCGGCACCGGCGCGCCCTCGTCGCGCTCCGGGGTCATCAGCCCCTCGCGGCCGAGCATCTCCAGCACCCGCGGGCAGGGTTCGAGGCTCGCTGGCGCCTGGCTCTCGGCCGGCGCGGCGGCCGGCTCGCCCTCGGCCAGCAGGGCGAAGTCCAGCAGACGGTGGGTGTAGTCGAAGGTCGGCCCGAGCAGCTGCCCGCCGGGCAGGTCCTTGTAGGTCGCCGAGATGCGCCGCGACAGCTGCATGCGCCCGGTGTCCAGCGGCACGCTGGCGGCGAAGCGCGGCAGCGTGGTGCGGTAGGCGCGCAGCAGGAAGATCGCCTCCAGCAGGTCGCCGGCCGCCTGCTTGATCGCCAGCGCCGCCAGTTCCTCGTCGTACAGCGAGCCCTCGCTCATCACTCGTGCCACCGCCAGCGGCAACTGCTGGCGGATCTGCGCGACCTCCAGGGCCGGTCGAGCTGTGTCGCCGCGGCGCTTTTTCGCCAGCAGCCGGTGTGCGTTGTCGATGGCCTGTTCGCCACCCTTGACGGCTACGTACATCAGCTGGCCTCCCTGACCGGTGCCCGGCAGCGGGTGCTGCGCGGCAGGCCGAGCAGCGCCTGCCCGGCGGTGAAGAACAGATCGAGCCCGCGCGGGAAGTCGCCGTGCAGGTCGCGCTGTTGCCAGAACGGCCACGGCAGCGGCAGGTCGACCTGACGCTGCCCGGCGATGCCCGGCCCCTGCCAGGCCAGCGCCTCGCCGCCGTCCAGGCGCTCGAGCTGGACCAGCAGCGTGCAGGACTGGTCCGGATAGCGCTCGCTGCCCAACGGGAAGCCGGACAGGTCGGCCAGATCGCTGGCGTCGAGCACGGCGAAAGCCGCCTGCTCGCGGTGCTCCACCACCGGGCAGCCGCAATGGAAGCTCAGGTTGGCGCGCACCACCGGGGTATCGAAGGCCGGGGCCAGCCACACCGGGGTGTCGGCGTCGAGCAGGCTCAGGCACAGCGCGTAGGTGGCCGGGGCCATGCGCTCGAGCGTCGGGGTCGACGGCAGCGGCCGCGCCAGACCCGGTTCGGCGAGCGCCCTGAGCGCCGCGCGGAAGGTCTGCTGGGCGGCTTCGGCGGGGCGCTCGAAGGCCGGTTGCAGGTATTGGGCATCGCTCATCAGCTCTCTCCTCGGACCAGGGTGACGAACTCCACGCGGGTGGAAGCGGTTTCCGCGGCCTGCGCGGCGCGGCGGGCCGCCTGCTCGCGGGCCAGCGGCTCGATCAGGGTTGCCTGCCAGTGCCGCTGGTCGCGGCCCTGCAGGTGGGCGTCGGCCAGCGCCGCGAGCTCGGCGTGGCGCTTGTCGCGCCCGGCGACGTAGCTGTAGCCGGTGCGCCCGTCGGCCAGGCGCACCACGCAACGGGTGACGGTCATCTCGCCGAGGTTGAAGACCGCGCCGGTGCCCCCCATGCGCCCGCGCACCAGGGTCATGCCGATCTCCGGGGCGCGGATCAGCTGGTAGGCGGTGTCCTTCAGGCGCGCCTCGTGGGCGCCCAGCGCCGCACCGGCGCGGGCGAGCACGCCCATCCAGCGCTGCCTGGCGGCGGTATCGATTGCGTTCATGGCGTTCTCCATCAGGGGGCGACCTGGTATTCGAAGCAGTCGGCGCGGCTGGTCGAGTACGACAGCTCGACCGGCCGCCCGGCCAGGTCCTGGGACAGGGTGAGCACCGTCAGCAACGGCGCGTGGCGCGGCATCAGCAGCCGCTTGGCCTCTTCCGCCTCGGGCAGCCGCGCGCCGATCAGGCTGTAGGCGCGGCTCAGGGTCAGGCCATGCGCGGCCAGGTGGCTGCGCAGCGAACCGCCGCGGTAGTCGGCCAGCAGCGGCTCGCGGCTGGCGCAATAGCGGTGGCGTATCAGGCTGACCGGCTGCTCGTCGATCAGGCGCAGGGTGTCGAGTTCGAGCAGCTCGCTGCCGGGCTCGAGCTGCAGGTGCCTGGCCTCGGCGTCGCTGGCCGGACGTATCCGGCGACCCAGCAGCACGGCCTCGACGCCGTGTCCCTGCGCCGAGAGCGAGGCGGTGTAGGCGCTGCCGGCCTGCATCGGGTAGATCATCGGCTGCGCCAACACCTGGGTGCCCTTGCCCTTCTGCCGCAGCAGGCGCCCTTCGCGCACCAGCTCGTCGACCGCGCGACGCAGGGTGTGTCGGTTGACCGAGAAGCGCGCCGCCAGGCTGAGTTCGCCGGGCAGGTAGTCGCCGGGGGCGAAGCGGTGCAGTTCGCCGCGCAGGCGCTCGGCCAGCGCCCGGTAAAGCGGTTGCTCTTGTCTAGACAGGTCCATGGATGAAAAAGGCCTCCTGGCTCAGATGAAGGATTTGCGCAGGCGCTGGGAGAGGATGTCGATCAGGCTCACCACCAGGATGATCACGATCAGCAGCGCGCCGGTCTGGGCGAACTGGAAGCCGCGGATGGCCTCCCAGAGGATCACGCCGATGCCGCCGGCGCCGACCATGCCGACCACCGTGGCCGAGCGCACGTTGGACTCGAAGCGGTACAGCGCGTAGGAGATCCACAGCGGCAGCACCTGCGGGATGACCCCGAAGATCACTTCCTGCAGCGCGCTGGCGCCGGTGGCGCGCACGCCCTCGACCGGGCCCGGATCGATCGCCTCGACCGCCTCGGCGAAGAGCTTGGCGAGCACCCCGGTGGTGCTGACGAACAAGGCCAGCACGCCGGCGAACGGCCCGAGGCCGACAGCGACCACGAACAGCATGGCGAACACCATCTCGTTGATCGAACGGCAGGCGTCCATCAGGCGGCGCACCGGCTGGTAGACCCACCAGGGCATGATGTTCTCGGCGCAGAGAATGCTCAGCGGGATGGCGCAGAGGATCGCCAGCACCGTGCCCCAGAGGGCGATCTGCACGGTGACGATCATCTCCTGGAGGTACATCCGCCAGTTGGAGAAATCCGGCGGGAAGAAATCGGCGGCGAACACCGCCATGTTGCCGGCGTCGCGGAACAGCGCCAGCGGGTTCATCTCGGCGCCCTGCCAGGACCAGCCCAGCACTGCGAGGAACAGGCCCCAGCCGATCAGGCGGCCCCAGGAGCGCTTGCCGGCCGCCTCGGCGGAGGGAGTGGTGGTCAGTGCAGTCATCGTCAACCTCGCAAATGGCGGGCCGCCCACCGCAGCGGGCGGCCCGGACGATCAGCCGGCCTTGGCCAGGCTCTTCTCGCGCTCGGCCATGCGCACCTTGAGCGCGTCCAGCTGGGCGTCGATTTCGGCCAGGCGGGCCTGCTTGTCGGTTTCGTCCAGGCGACTGTCGGCAGCGACCTCGGTGCGCTTCTTGAACAGCTCGAGCTGGCGGATCGGCAGCAGCTGGTCGTCGTCCGAGGCGCGGAACGGCGACCACTGCAGGCCGGCAAGCACCTGCTTCTCGGCGTCGCTGGCGCCGTAGTTCATGAAGAAGTCGCGAATCTTGCCCTTGACGGTTTCCGGCAGATTCTTGCGCCAGACGATGGGGTCGGCCGGAATCAGCGGCGACTGCCAGATCACCTTGAGCTGCGCGGCCTTGTCCGGCGCGGTGAGCTGCAGGCGCTCCATGCCCTCGTTGTTGAAGGTGCCGACGTCGACCTGGCGGTTGGCCACCGACAGCGCGTTGACCTCGTGGCTGCCGTTGAGCGCGCGCTTGAAGGCCTTGCTCGGGTCGACGCCGTTCTGCGCGAACACGTAGTAGCCGGGCACCAGGTAACCGGAGGTGGAGTTCGGGTCGCCGTTGGCGAAGGTCAGGTCCTTGGCCCGGGCGAGCATCTGCTCGACCGAGTCGATGTCGCTGTCCTTGTGCGCGACGATCAGGCTGTAGTAGCCCGGTGCGCCGTTGGCGGCAACCGTCTGGGCGAAGACCTCGCCACCGGCGCGGTCGACCGCTTCCATCGCCGACTTGTTGCCATACCAGGCGAGATCCACCTTGCCGAAGCGCATGCCCTGGATGATCCCGGCGTAGTCGGGGGCGAAGAAGGCGTTGATCTTCATCCCGGTCTGCTCGCCCATCGCGGAGAGGAAGGGTTCCCAGACGCTGCGCAGGTTCTGCGAGGACTCGGTGGAGATGATGCCGAAGTTCAGTTCCTTGGGTTCGTCGGCCTGCGCGCCGCCGAGCAGGGAGCCGGTGAGCAGCGCGGAGGCGGCCAGGACACGACCGATACGGTTGAACATGGAAGACGCTCCTGTGGGTTGAACGCGAGTGAAGGCTCAGGCCCTGGCGAACGACAGGGCACGAGGCCCCTCACCGGTGGTCCGGGCACGGTCGGAGAACAGCAGGCGGGTGTCGAGATCCGCCCCGTACAACTCGTTGAGAAAGGCCCCGTCGAGCGCGTCGCAGGACCCGTCGTAATGGATGTGGCCACCCTTGAGCGCCACCGCGCGGCGGCAGTAGCGCAGCGCGTAGTCGACCTGATGCAGGGTGACCACCACGGTCTTGCCGTCCTGGCGATTGATGTCGGCGAGGATGTCCATCACCTTGCGCGCCGATTCCGGGTCGAGCGAGGCGATGGGTTCGTCGGCGAGGATCACCTCGGCGCGCTGGGTCAGCGCGCGGGCGATCGCCACCCGCTGCTGCTGGCCGCCGGAGAGCGTCGAGGCGCGCTGCGCGCCGAAGTCGGCGAGGCCGACGCGGCCCAGCGCCTCCTGCGCTTCCCGGCGCTGCGCCTGGGTGAACAGACCGAGCGAACCGCGCCAGCGCGGCATGCGCCCGAGAAAGCCGAGCAGCACGTTGTCCATCACGCTCAGGCGACCGACCAGGTTGAACTGCTGGAAGATGTAGCCGATGTCGGCGCGCAGCCGGCGTACCCGGCCGTCGAGGCGGCCGTCGGCCTGCATTGGCCGGCCGAGCACCTCGATGCGCCCACCGCCCTGGCGATCGCCCCGGGCCAGCCCGGCGACGTGCCGCAGCAGCGTGGACTTGCCGGAGCCGGAGGCGCCGATCAGCGCGACCATCTCACCCGGCTCGACGGTCAGGCTCAGGCCATGCAGGGCATGCTTGGCGCCGAACGTCTTGTTCAACTTGTCTATACAAATCGCGGCGGTCATCGGGCTGTCCTCTGTCTGCCGGCGAATGGATGCCGGTGGCTTTGGACAGACCTTAGGGAGCGCGGATGTCGATCGCGTGAAGTGTCCGTGACGATTCGGTGACCTGGGCGCGAGCGGTTTTCAGGCTTCGGAGGGTGGGCCCGGCAGGCTCTCGACGCGTCTGCTTTCGATCTGCGAATCCTGGAAAGCGCAGGCTAATCCCTCTAGCGCCATATTCCTCCTGCCTTTACACCATTCGATTGATTTCCCCCGACGCCCCTCCAAGAGCACCATCCAACCGGGATGATCCGTCTGTCGTACCCGTTCATAACGCTAACAATGTGCGAGGCTTCATCATGAAACGTTTCCCTGTGGCGGCCCTTTCTTTGATGTTTTGCGCAACGTCCGCCTTGGCGGCCGCTGCAGAACAGAACCAAACGGGCGGTGCGATGGTGGCACTGATCGAGCAGCGTGGAGAGGGGCACTGGGCAGCGGTTGCACAGGATGGTTCCGAGAGCGAAGTGGTGGTTCGGCAGGAAGGCATGGCGAATCGGGCCGGCGTCACCCAGAACAATGTCACCCACAGCAATGCCGTCATCGATCAAATCGGTAACCGCAACAGCATCGAAGCCACACAGGATGGCCGTTACGCCGGCGCCGAGCTGATCCAGCGCGGTGACGACAACCACATCGGCCTGTTGGAGCTAGCCGGGGAGCACTACAACACGGTTCTGATCGTCCAGGACGGCGAGCGTAACGAGGCTGACGTGACGCAAACGTTCATGGGCGATACGAAGCTCTATCAGAACGGAGCGGATAACCGGGTCCTCATCGAGCAGCTGCAAGGAGACGACTTCTTCATAACCATCGATCAGAGCGGCCAGGAAAACGTCCATCACATCGTCCAGAGCGGGAACTACGGCACGGTGCGCTCGCATGTCGTGGGCGACCGCAATCGGATAGAGGTGTCGCAGGAAGGATGGGTCATGTCCGCCCAACTGGATCAGACCGGCGACGACAACCGAATAGCCGCGACCCAGCGCCTCGACGAGTACTGGCGGGGAACCGACCTGGTGGCGACTCAGACGGGCTCGGGTAACGCCATCGACGTCGAACAGGACAGCAACGCCCACGCAACGCTGGCGCAGACCGGCACGGGCAACGAGATGGTGGTGCGGCAAACGCCGAACAACGACCTGACCTTCACCCAGAACGGCTCGGGCAACGTCTTCAAGGCCGACCAGGGCGGCTCGGAGAACACCATTACCGGCGCCTCCACCGGTAACGGCAACTCGGTGGATATGCGCCAGGCCTCCAACCATAACGAGCTGCAGCTGAGCCAGGACGGCGACGGCAACCTCGTGACCATCGGCCAGCTCGGCTGGAGCGAGATCGAGCTCGCCCAGACCGGCGATGACAACGAGGCCCACATCCGCCATGCCAGCCGCTTCAACGAACTCACCCTGGAGCAGATCGGCGAGGCCAATCTCGCGTCCGTCGCCCAGGACGGCGGCGTGACCGAGGTGCAGCTGCTGCAGCACGGAACGGCCAACCAGGCCGATATCACCAGCTATCTGTCCGGCTCCCGGGCATCGGTGAGCCAGACCGGCTCGGGCAACAGCGCGACGGTCAGCCAGCGCTGGGTGGTGCGCTGAGGGGTGCGGAGGCCGGCGGGCACACGCCGGCCTGAAGCAGCGGCAGGTACGCGGGGCTGAGGGACAGGTCGTTGTGGCCCCGCGACGGGACCGGGTGCAGCGACGCGACGCCGGGCGGGAAGTGGCTCAGCAGGCGTGCGCTGCTCGCACGCGGGATGATGTCGTCCCGTTCGGCGACGATCAGCCGGGTGGGGACGGTGATCGCGCCGGCATGACGCCAGGATTCGAAGCGGTCCTTGAGCAGCCAGCCCACCGGGAAGACGGGGAACTGGCGGGCAGCGAGTTCGGCCAGGCTGTTGTAGGGCGTGACCAGGATCAGCCTGGACACCGGGCGCTGGCTGGCCAGGCGGATCGCCACGCCACTGCCGAGGCTGCGGCCCACCACCACGATGCAGCGGTGCGCGGTGGCAACCCGGTCGTACAGCGCCAGGGCATCGGCGGCCAGCGCCTCTTCCGAGGGTGAGCCGCCACTGTCGCCGTAGCCGCGGTAATGCATCAGGTACAGCGCGTGGTCGGGAAAGGCGCGGGTGAAATCCGGCAGGTTGAGCGAGACGTCCTCGGCATTGCCACCGAAGTAGATCAGCGCATTGGGCCCGTCATGGCGCCGCAGCGAGACCTGAACCGAGGCGTCGGGCTGTTGCAACACGAGGCTCGGCGCATCGAGCTGGCGTGGCTGGGGGAAGTAGATCAACCCGCGCTGGTAGACGAACAGCAGCAGACAGATCCCGGCGTAGAGCGCGGCCAGCAGCAGGAAAGACCAGATCAGGGTTCGGGGCACGGACAGTCTCCACCGGCTAGGGCGACGGCGCCCTCGCGGTTTCGACCGTTGCCCGGGGCATTCGCTCCTGGCGTGCGGCGGCCGGTCAGCCGCGCGCCGAAGAGGTCCGCAGCAGGGGCGCGTTGAGGTTGTTGTTTTCCGCGACCGCATCGAGCGGCAGCACCACGCTGAACAAGGCGCCCTCGCCCTCCCGGCTCCAGACATGGATGCGCCCGTTGTGGGCCTTGACGATCTGTTCGGCGATGAACAGGCCGAGCCCGAGGCCCGCGCTGCTTTCGCTGCCTTCGGCACGTTCGAACTGGCAGAAGATGCGCTCCAGGCTACGCGGGCTGATGCCGATGCCCTGGTCCTGGACCTCGATGCGCGCGCCTTCCTCGGTGGCGCAGGCGCGTACCGTGACCGGCTTGCCGGCGCCGTAGCGCATGGCGTTGGTCAGCAGGTTGGCCAGCACCTGTTCGATGCGGAACTCGTCCCAGACCCCGACCACCGGCTCGCAGCGTTCGATGCGCAGTTCGCAGCCCTGGGCGGCCATCTGCGGCGCGAAGCTCTGGGCGACGTTCTCGACCATGCGGCCGAGGTCGAAGCGCGACGGGCGAATCGAGAGCTTGCCGGTGCGGATGCGCGAAACGTCGAGCATGTCGTCGATCAGGCGGATCAGGCTCTGCACCTGGCGCTCGTCCTTTTCCACCATCTGCCTCAGGCGGTCTTCGGAGAACGCTGCGAAGTTGCTGCGGCCCAGCTGAAGCTTGCGCAGCTGCACTTCGAGAATCAGGGTGTTGAGCGGGGTCTTGAGCTCGTGGGAAACGATCGACATGAAGTCGTCGCGCATGCGGATGGCGTTTTCCAGTTCGACCTGGGTGCTGCGCAGCTCGTCGAGCAGCAGCTCCTGCTCGCGGCGGCTGCGCTCGAGCTCGTCCAGCTGGCGGCGCATGTGCTTGCGGTTGCGGTACAGGTCGACGAATACGCTGACCTTGCTGCGCACCGCATGGGGGTCGAGCGGCTTGTGCATGAAGTCCACGGCGCCGGTCTCGTACCCCTTGAAGGCATAATTGAGTTCGCGCCCGGCGGCGCTGACGAAGACGATGGGGATGTGCTTGGTGCGTTCGGTGCTGCGCATCAGCTCGGCCAGCTGGAAGCCGTCCATGCCCGGCATCTGCACATCGAGAATGGCCAGGGCGAATTCATGCTGAAGCAGCTGTTCGAGCGCCTCTTCACCTGATAGGGCCTGATGCACGGCGAGTCCCGGCGCCCGCAGCAGGGCGTCGAGAGCCAAGAGGTTTTCCGGCAAATCATCGACGATCAGCAGCTTCGCCTCATCGGTATGATCCTGCATCTGTGTCACTCCAATTCGCGCAACAGCTGGTGAATAGCATGCAAGGGCAGTACGTGATCCGGGACGAAGCGCCCGATCGCGGCGCGCGGCATGGTGTCGACAGCCGCCTCGCAAGGGTCCTGAACGATGGTCAGCCCTCCTGCCTCGTGTATTGCCTCAAGGCCAGCGGCGCCATCCTCGTTGGCGCCGGTGAGCAGGACGCCGGCGACCCTCGGGCCCCAGACGTCGGCCGCGGATTCGAACAGGACATCGATCGAAGGCCGCGAATGGTGTACCGGGTCATCCTGGCTGAGCGACAGTGTGAGGTCGTCCTCGACCAGCAGATGATACCCAGGCGCCGCGAAATATAACGTACCGGCGGCCACCTGTTCCTTTTCGTCCACTTCCTTGACGTGTAACCGGGTCTTGCGCTGGAAGATCTCGGCCAGTTGCGTCGGTCCGCTGTCCGGAACGTGCTGCACCACCAGCAACGGCACCCGGTACTTCTCCGGCAGCCCGCTGACCAGCGCCGACAGGGCTTCGAGGCCTCCCGCCGAGGTGCCGATGACCACCGCCTCGATGGCGGGCCGGCGTGCCCGGAGCGAGCCGCGCAGGTAACCGCTCATAGCTTGCGGAAGATCCGTTCCGGTTTGACGAACGGCTCGAAGCTGTCCGCGTAGCCGGAAAACTCCACCGACTCCTTGCTGCCCAGCCCCAGGAAGCCCCGATGACACAGGGACTCGTGGAACAAGCCGAACGCACGATCCTGCAGCGGCCGGTTGAAATAGATCAGCACGTTTCGGCAGGAAATCAGGTGCGTTTCGGAGAATACACTGTCGGTCGCCAGGCTGTGGTCGGCAAAGGTCACGTTCTCGCGCAACGACTTGTCCATGATCACCGAGTCGTAGGCGGCGGTGTAATAGTTGGAGAAGCTCGTCTTGCCGCCGGCCTGCTGGTAGTTCTCGGTGTACTTGCGCACGTGGCTGATGGCGAAGATGCCGCGCTGGGCCTGTTCGAGCGAACGCGGGTTGATGTCGGTGGCGTAGATCAGGGAGCGCTCCAGCAAGCCCTCTTCGCGCAGCAGGATGGCCAGCGAGTAGACCTCTTCGCCGGTGCTGCAGCCGGCGATCCAGATCTTCAGCGACGGGTAGGTGCGCAGCACCGGCACCACCTGCTCGCGCAGCGCCCGGTAGTAGCTGGGGTCGCGGAACATGTCGCTGACCGGGATGGTGAGGAACTGCATCAGCTCCATGAACGCATGGGGCTCGCGCAGGACCTTTTCCTGCAACGCCGAGATCGTCTCGCACCGCATGTGCTTGAGCGAGAGCAGGACACGACGTTTGAGCGAGGCACCGGAGTAGCCGCGAAAGTCATAACTGTACTGGAGGAAAATCGCCTCGATCAGCAGTCTGAGTTCGATATCGACGATCCGGTGCGGCATTCAGAGCAACTCCACTTTCGGTAACCAGACACGAATCAGCGAGAACAGTCGGTCCAGGTCGATGGGTTTGGCCAGGTAGTCGTTGGCGCCGGCCTTCAGGCAGCGTTCCTGGTCGTTCTTCATGGCCTTGGCGGTCACCGCGATGATCGGCAGCTTGGCGAACTTCGGGTCCTTGCGGATCTCCTGCATCGCGGTGAAGCCGTCCATCTCCGGCATCATGATGTCCATCAGCACCAGGTCGATGTCGCTGACCTGCTGCAGCTTGGCGATCGACTCATGGCCGTTGCGGGCGATTTCCACCAAGGCGCCCTTCTGCTCCAGCGCGCTGGTCAGGGCGAACACGTTGCGCACGTCGTCGTCGACGACCAGGATCTTGCGGCCCTCGAAGGCCTTCTCGCGGCTGCGCGCGCTCTTGAGCATCTTCTGCCGCTCGGGCGGCATTTCCGACTCGACCTTGTGCAGGAACAGCGTCACCTCGTCGAGCAGGCGCTCCGGCGAGCGGGCGCCCTTGATGATGATCGAGCGCGAGTACTTCATCAGCGAGGCTTCCTCGTCGCGCGTCAGGTTGCGCCCGGTGTAGACGATCACCGGCGGGAAGGAGCAGATTTCCTCGTGGGCCATGCGCTCGAGCAGCTCGTGGCCGTCCATGTCGGGCAGCTTGAGGTCGATGATCACGCAGTCGAAGACGGTGTTGCGCAGCAGCTCCAGCGCCTCTTCGCCGTAGCCGACCGCGGCGATCTCGACGTCTGTGTCCTCGATCAGCCGCGACACGCTCTCGCGCTGACGCACGTCGTCCTCCACCAGCAGGATGCGCTTGACCTTCTGCGCGAGCTTGGCTTCCAGGCGCTCGAACACGGACCTGAGTTCCTCGCGGGTGGCGGGCTTCTGCGCGTACCCCACCGCGCCCATGTGCAGCGCGGCCTCGCGGCGGTCCTCGACCGACACGATGTGGACCGGGATGTGCCGCGTGACAGGGTTCTCCTTGAGCCGCTCGAGCACCGTCAGGCCCGAATGGTCGGGCAGACGCATGTCCAGCAGGATCGCGTCGGGCCGGTATTCGAGCGCGGTGTCGTAGCCGCCGTCGGCGTTGTGGGCGATCAGGCAGCTGTAGTTGAGCTCGTGGGCGAGGTCGCAGAGGATGCGGGCGAACTGCGGCTCGTCCTCGATGATGAGCACGCAGCGATTCTTGAACGGATAAGTATCGCGATCGTCCGGAACCCGCTCGATAGGTTCCTCCCCGGCCGACTCGGCCGCCGGGCGTGCCGTCGGCCTGGCGAGGCTCGCCGGTGCCGGCCGCGAAGGCTCGACCGCCGCGGGCAATGCCGGCTGCGCCGCGCGGGCCGGCTCCTCGACCGCATCGGACCCGGTCACGGGGGCGACATAGTTTTCCGGAAGGACCAGCGTGAAGGTGCTGCCCGAGCCCGGCTCGCTTTCGACTTCGATATGGCCACCGAGCAGCTGCGCCAGCTCGCGGGAGATCGACAGGCCCAGCCCGGTGCCGCCATAGCGGCGGTTGGTGGTGCCGTCGGCCTGGCGGAACGCCTCGAAGATCACCGACTGCTGGTCTTTCGGGATACCGATCCCCGAATCGCTCACCGCGAACGCCAGCTGGCCCATGCCGTGGCGCCGCACCCTGAGCGTGACCGAGCCCTTCTCGGTGAACTTGAAGGCATTGGACAGCAGGTTCTTGAGGATCTGCTCCAGCCGCTGGCGGTCGGTGAAGATGCTCGGCGGCAGGCCCTCCTCGGCCTCGACCTCGAACTGCAGCGACTTGTCGATGGCCTGGGCCAGGAACAGGCTCTTGATGCCGTCGAGCAGGCGCGGCAGCACGGTCACTTCCGGCAGCACGTCGAGCTTGCCGGCTTCGACCTTGGAAATGTCGAGAATGTCGTTGATCAGGCTCAGCAGGTCGTTGCCGGCCGAGTAGATCGAACGGGCGAACTGGACCTGGTCGTCACTGAGGTTGCCGTGGGGGTTGTCGGCCAGCAGCTTGGCCAGGATCAGCGAGCTGTTCAGCGGCGTGCGCAGCTCGTGGGACATGTTGGCGAGGAATTCGGACTTGTAGCGGCTGGCACGCTGCAGCTCGTCGGCACGCTCTTCCAGCATCAGCTGGGCGTCGTTCAGGCGGCTGTTCTTCTCGTCCATCTCGTCACGCTGGCGGGCCAGCGTGTCGGCCTGTTCGGCCAGCTGTTCGTTGGTCTGCTCCAGCTCGGCCTGCTGCTCTTCCAGGTGAGCCTGGGATTCGCGCAGCGCGTTGGATTGCTCTTCGAGCTCCTCGTTGGCCGCGCGCAGCTCTTCCTGCTGCACCTGCAGCTCCTCGTTGAGCTGCTGGGTCTCGGAGAGGATCTGCTGCAGCCGCTGGCGGTAACGCGCCGCCTCGATGGCCGAGCCGACGTTGTCGGCGATGCGCTTGAGCAGCTCGCCATCCTCTTCCTCGAGCGGCCGCAGGAAGCCGAGCTCGAGCACGGCGTTGAGCGTGCCGCTGTCCTCGATCGGTGCGATCAGGACCGAGCGCGAGGCGGTATCGCCCAGCGCCGAGCTGACCTTCAGGTAGTCCTGCGGCAGGTCGCTCAGCGCCATCGGCCGCCGCTCGAGGGCCACCTGGCCGACCAGCCCTTCGCCCAGATCCAGGGTGCGGTGCTGGGCGAGCTGTTCCTTGTCGTAGCCGAACTCGGCGACGCGGTGCAGGCGACCCTCCTGCATCACGTAGAGCGCGCCGGCCGCCACGTCGATGTAGCGGGACAGGAAGCTGAGCACGCTCTGGCCCAGCGCCGGCAGGGTCAGCTCGCCAATGATCGCCTCGCTCAGCTGCATCTGCCCGGTGCGGTACCAGGCCTGCTTTTCCAGGGCCTGGGCATGGAGCTGCTGCTTGTTCAGCGATTCGCCATAGCTGGTCGAGAGCGACATCAGATCGCGCCGCCCCAGCAGCACCAGCACGCCGCTGAACACCAGGCTGAACAGCAGGAAGCCGCTGACCAGCGCCGCGCTGACGGTCTCGGCGGTGGCCGTGCGGCCGTTGCGCTTCTGCCGCTCGGCGGTGATGTAGTCATCGATTTCGGTGCGGAACTGCTCCATCAGCAGCTTGCCGCGGCCGGACTTCACATAGTCCTCGTACGACAGGCCCTGGCGGCGGCGCTCGATGGCCGCCTGGCTGAAGGCGTACCACTGCTGGTGCAGCGACTCCAGCTGCTCGACGCGGCGCAGTTGCGACGGGTCGCCGTCGGACTCGCTGCGCAGCTGGTCGAGGCTCAGCCTGAGCTTGGGCAGGCCGCGCACGTATGGCTCGAGGAACGTCTCGTCGCCGGCGATCAGGTAGCCGCGCATGCCGGTTTCCAGGTCCACCTGCTGCTTGAGCGTTTCGGTGGCGGTCCCGACGAGCTTGACCGAGCGCTCGACGTAGTGGCCGACCTCGAGGAGGTAATAGACGATGGCACAGAAGAACACCGCACTGAGCAGGCCGAAGCCCAGCGGCAGACCGATGTTGCGGTTGAGAATGCGCTTGAAGCTGTGCTGGTCGATGAAGGAATCGCTCATCGGGTTTCCTTATCCGGTTCGCCTAGCTGGCGGGCCCTGTTTGGAAGAGCGGTGAAACGACATTCCGGCCCGTGGCCGTAGCGTTCCGTTTCCCGGCATCTCTTGAGTGCGGGGCGCGGGATAGGTTCCCTCGCCCCCCTTTACGGGAACCGGACTTTACACGGCAAGGGGACGCAGCACAAAAAAGCCCGGCATGGGCCGGGCCAGAGCGATGGAGGACGGCTCAGCGGCGAGCGATGATCCATACCGCATGGATGATGCCGGGAATGTAGCCCAGCAGCGTCAGCAGGATGTTCAGCCAGAACGCACCGGCAAAGCCGACCTGCAGGAACACGCCCAGCGGCGGCAACAGAATGGCGACGATGATGCGAATCAGGTCCATGAAGCTCTCCAGAAGGACAAAAGGGCCGTGTGCGGCCTACGCTTCAATCGACCCGACGTCAGCGGAGGGGTTCACTGCACCCTTGGGCGCGCGGGAAGGGCCTGGGAAAGCTTCGCGGTCAAGACCGCGATTGTCTTTCGGCGAGCCTGACCCAGGCCGGCGCTACACCGCGTAGCCCAGCACCCGTGGCAGCCACAGGGCGATCTCGGGGAACAGCGCCACCAGCAGCAGCGCGCCGCCCATGGCGCAGACGAACAGCAGCGCCCAGCCGATGGTCTGTTCCAGGCGGATGCGCGCCACCTCGGCGGTCACCATCAGGTTGATCGCCACGGGCGGGGTGAACTGGCCGATGGCGATGTTCATCGCCAGCAGGATGCCGAACCACACCGGGTTCCAGCCGAAGTGCTGCATCACCGGGATGAGGATCGGCATCAGGATCAGGTAGATCGAGATGGCATCGAGCAGCATCCCGGCGAGCAGCACCGCGACCATCACCAGCAGCAGCAACACCGCGCCGTTGTCCGACAGCGAGATCAGCCATTCGGCCAGATGGCGGAAGGTCCCGAGCATCGTTCCGGCCCAGGCGAAGATGCCGGCCAGGGCGATGATCAGCATCACCACGCCGGACACCACCGCCGCCTCGCCGACCAGCCGCCAGAGGCTGCGCCAGTCCAGCTCGCGGGTCACGAACAGGCCGATTGCCACGCCGTAGGCGACCCCGGCGACCGCCGCCTCGGTGGGCGTGAACAGGCCGCTGCGCAGTCCGCCGAGGATCAGCACCGGGGCGAACAGCGCGGGCAGCGCCTGCCTGAAGCTCTCGCCGATCGGCGGACGCTCGCCCTCTTCAGGCGACTCCCAGCCATAGCGGCGCGACAGCAGCCAGGCCGGGATCAGCAGCACCAGCCCGGCGAGGATGCCGGGGAACAGCCCCGCGGCGAACAGCGCGCGCAGGTCGACACCGGGCACCACGATCGAATAGAGGATCAGCGCGATCGACGGCGGAATCAGGATCGCGGTGGACGCCGACGCGGCGATCAGCGTTGCCGAGAAGGGCTTGGGATAGCCCGCGCGGGTCATGCTCGGAAGCATCACCATCGCCACCGCCGCGGCATCCGCCGGGCCGGAGCCGCTCATGCCGCCCATGATCAGGCACACCAGCACCGCGACCAGGGCCAGCCCGCCATGGCGCGGGCCGATCAGCGCCTGGGCGAAGCGCACCAGGCGCAGCGCCACGCCGGCCTTCTCGAACACCAGGCCTGTGAGGATGAACAGCGGGATGGCGATCAGCGGATACTTGGCGACGCTGTTGTAGGTGTTGGTGCCGAGCGTCGCCAGCATCTCCGGGGAGAGGCCGGCGACGATGCCGATGGCGCCGGCCAGCCCCAGGGAGAAGGCGACCGGCACGCCGAGCAGCAGGAGCGCCAGGAAGCTCAGGATCAGCCAGAGATCAGGGCTCATCGGACAGCCTCCCGCGCAGGCGGTCGAGGGTCATCTGGGTCAGCCGCACCAGCATCAGCAATGCCAGCAGGGGCAGCCAGACCACGTACCACCAGTTCGGCAGGCCGAGCCCGGGGGACTCGGACTCCCACTGGTATTCCTCCAGCGCGAACTGCCCGCCGAACCAGAGCACCAGCCCCAGCACCAGCACGCCGGCCAGCCATTGCAGGAGGATCAGCGGCGTGCGCAGCCGCGGAAACATCCGCTCCAGCAGCCCGATGCGGATGTGTCGGTTGCGCCGCAGCGCGACCGACGCACCGCCAAAGGTCAGCACCACCAGCAGGAAGACGGAAATCTCCTCGGTGAAGGCGAAGGAAGCGTCGGTGAAATAGCGCACCACGACGTTGGCCAGGCTGATCACCCCGACGAGCGCCAGGGCCAGCGTGGCCAGCACGCGCTCCAGGGGCGCGTCCGGTTGGTTGTTCATCTCGTAAACCTCGAATCCCGGCGCTCACGCGCCGGGGATGCATTCGATCAGGGCTTGGCGACCGCCTCGCCCGCCGCGTCCATCAAGGCCTGGCCGATGCGCGAGGACCACTTGTCGCGCACGCTGGCAGTGGCCTCGGCAAAGGCCTGGCGTTCGGCCTCGCTGAGTTCGATCACCTCGACGCCCCGGGCGCGGATATCCTCCAGACGCTGGGCTTCGAGGGAGCGGGACAGCTCGATCTCCCACTTGCCGGCATCGATGGCCGCCTGGCGCAGCAGCTCGCGGTCCGCCTCGGGCAGCTCCTTCCAGATGCGCTGGTTGACGGCGAAGATCAGCGGGTCGGCCATGTAGTCCCAGAGGGTCAGGTGCTTCTGGCCGACCTGATCGATACGCGCGACGTCGAATACCGACAGCGGGTTCTCCTGCCCGTCCACCGCGCCGGTGGTCAGCGCCGGCTTGGCGTCGGCCCAGCTCATCTGCGTCGGGTTGGCGCCCAGCGCGTTGAAGGTGTCCTGGAACAGCGGCGAGCCGACCACGCGAATCTTCAGGCCCTTGAGATCGGCCGGCGCGCGCAGCGCACGGGCCGAGTTGGAGATCTGCCGGAAGCCGTTCTCGCCCCAGGCCAGCGGGACGATGCCGCGCTTCTCGATGGCCTCGAAGGCGAGCACACCGGCCTTGCCGCCGGTGATGGCGTCCAGGTCGGCGCTGTCGTTCATCAGGAACGGCAGCGAGAACAGATTGAGTTCCTGCACCTGGGGCGACCAGTTGATGGTCGAGCCGACCGCCATGTCGATCAGGCCCGAGCGCATCGCGGAGAACTCCTTGGTCTGGTCCCCGGCCACCAGCTGGGCGTTGGGGTAGACGCGCAGGGTGATGCGGCCCTCGGAGCGTTCGTTGACCAGGTCGGCCCACTTCTGCGCCGCCTGGCCCCAGGGGAAGGCGTCCGACAGGACGGTGGACACCGAATACTCGCGGGCCTGCGCGACGAAAGTGGCGGACAGCGCGGCGGCAGCGGCCAGCGCAGTGAAATAGCGGGACAGTTTCATGATGGCGTCCTAGGATCGTGGGTCTGTTGTCTTTTTTATGCGAGCAGCCACGGCCGTGGTCGGCAGTGGCGATCCGTGGCAACAGGATAGTCGCCGGGCGGCGCCGGATAGGCGCGGGAGAAGGGACGCGGGGGCTGAAGGATGGATCGACAGCGCGTGTTCGAGGGGCGTCACCGGCCGAGCTGCCTTGTGGGCAATACGGCAGCCTGGCTCAGGCCAGACGGGTGCAATATCGCAGAACGTGACCGGGAGCGCCATTACCGGCGCTCCCCGCGGGCGCGTCAGGGTCCTGGCCTGAAGGATGCATCGCTCGACCGATACCGGCCGCCTGCCGGACTAAATCTGCTCGCCGTGCAGCACCTTCTGCTGCCAACGGGTCGAATCTGTTAGACATGGCTTCCCGGAGGTGGATATGCCCGACATTCGATTTCAACGGATTGACACTGCAACCCTGCCCTGCCTCATGACGGTGCCCGAAGGCACCCCTCCGCCCAGCGGATGGCCCCTGCTCTGCTTCCTGCACGGCTATGGCGAAGCCGCACCGCTCCCGATCGAACAGGGCCTGACCCGCCACGGCCCCTGGCACGAAGCCGTCCCCGGGGAGATCCACCAGCGCTTCATCATCATCGCGCCGCAGCTGCCCCAGGCCGGCGACTACTGGAAACTGGTGGCCGGCGACGTCGAGGTCCTGGTGCGCCGCGCCCTGCTCGAACAGCAGGGCGACCCGTCGCGCTGCTACCTGTGCGGCTTCAGCTTCGGCGGCAACGGCGTGTTCGACATCGCGCTGAGCCAGCCGGGCCAATGGGCCGCGCTGTGGACCGTCGACCCGACGCGCGCGCCCCAGGTGCCGCTGCCCCATCCGCTGTGGGTGTCGATCGGGCAGGTCACCCGCCGGCTGCAGGCGCGCTTCATCCAGACGCTGCACCTGCAGCCGGTCACCGAGGAAGAGCCCAGCGGCGAGCGCCTGTACCTCGACGAAGGCGCGGACCACGTCAACTCGGCACGGCTGGCGTTCGCCGACCGGCGCATCTATGCCTGGCTGCTGCGCCACCGCAGCGCCGGCTGACCGCATCACGGGCCGGGCGGCGGTTCGTCCCGGCCCCGCTTGCGGCGGATGTTGATCAGCGACACCACGGCCAGCGCGATCATCAGCCCCGCCATGTCGTAGCTGCCGCGTCCGAGGTAGCCGAGCGCCGCCACCGCGCAGACGGTCAGGCCCAGCCAACTGATGAAATTCATGTCCCGCTCCTCTGCCCTGGTGAGGGTTGGACCACCCGGCGCCAGGGTTGGCACCGACCGTTGCGCTTGCATTCTTTACACCTGCACGGACCCTGCGCAGCGCGCCGCGCCTCGCTGTAATGATATGGTTTCTCACTTGCAAACGACCGAGGAGATTCCCACCCGTGAAAAAGCTCGCCCTGTCCGCTTCGATGCTGCTGGCGCTCACCGCCTGCAGCAGCTCGCCCGACGCGCCCACGCCGCCTGCGACCAGCGCCGGTCTGAGCGTCGGCCAGCCCGACGGCACCCAGATCGTCGTGCCTCGCAACCCGCGCAAGGTCGTGAGTTTCGACTTTGGTAGCGTCGATACGCTGGTCGCCCTCGGCCTGGGCGATCGCATCGCGGCCACCCCGTCGGGCGTTCCGGCCTACCTGCAGAGCAGCCTGCCCGCCCGGGCCGATGCCGGCAGCATGAAGGAGCCGGACCACGCGGCCCTGCGCCGGCTGAATCCGGACGTGATCATGATCACCGGGCGCCAGGGCGAGGAAGGCCAGGCGCTGGCCAAGATCGCCCCGACGCTGGACATGAGCATCAATGCACGGGACTACCTGAGCGGCTTCGAGCACAACGTCCTGACCCTAGGCTCGATGTTCGACAAGCTGCCCGAAGCCCAGCAGCAGCTGCGGGTGATGGCCGCCAAGATAGGCCAGGCCCATTCCCGCGTCGCGAATTCCGGACGGCGGACGCTGGTGCTGACCCACAACGCCGGCAACTTCTCGCCCACCGAACAGCCGCTGATCTACTCGGTCCTGCAGGCGCCGCGCGCCTTGCCGGCTCCGCCAGCCCCCAAGCCCGGCGAGCCGCGTCAGCGTCCGCAACCGGTGGACCTCGAACAAGTCCTGGCGGCCGACCCGCAGGTGATCTTCATCATCGACCGCAGCGCGGCCATCGGCGCCGAGCCGCTGAGCAGCGAAGCCCTGCGCGCCTCGCCGCTGAGCCGCACCAGCGCCGGACGTGAGGGCCGCATCGTCTACCTGACTCCCGCCCTGTGGTATCTCTCGGGCGGCGGGCTGCTGAGCATGAGCCTGCAACTGGACGAGGCCGCCGCGGCCTACTGAGGCATCCGACCGGCAGCCGCCGCCGTGGCGGCTGCCCTTGGCGGCTGACCGGCCCGCATGCGCTCCAGCTCCCGGGCGTCGTGGCTGCAGAACAGGCTCACTTCGTCCTTGTGCTCGAGCGAGAGCATCCACAGGCGGTGCTGATTGGCCAGCCGCGCGCTGCGGTCGACCTCCATCATCCGCTGGTAGAACGCCAGCCCCGGCGTGCAGTGGCGGTCGACCTGGCCGACTTCCTCGCGATAGAAATACGCATCGCCCGCATGCAGCAGCCAGCCCTCCGTGGTCTGCAACGCCACGCCCGCATGCCCGTGGGTATGGCCGGTCAGCGGAATCAGCAGGATTTCCGGCGGCAACCCCGCCAGCTCGCGCACCGCCTGGAAGCCGAACCAGGTGTCGCCGCCCGGCTGGTAGAACTGCCAGTCGCGCACCTCGTCCCACTGTTTTTCCCGGTAGCGGTTGCGGCCGATGATGCTGCGCGCCGTCCGGGCCGCATCCATCTCGCGCTGCAGCACGTGCACCTTCGCCTGGGGGAAATCCTCGAGCCCGCCGGCGTGATCGAAATCCAGATGGGTCAGGACGATGTGGCGCACGTCCTCCGGCGCGAAGCCGAGCTGCTTCACCTGCTCCAGCGCCGTGTAGCGCCGCTCGAACCGGATGTTGTTGAATAGGATGAAGAACGGGCTCAGGCGCTTGCGTGGCGTGGCCACGTCGCAGCTGCCGAAGCCGGTGTCCACCAGCACCAGGCCGTGATGATCGGTTTCGATCAGCAGGCAGTGGCAGACCAGGCTGGCGGTCAGCCCTTTGCTGAAACCATCGAACAGGGCCCCGCCCACGGGACACATGCAGCCACAGTTCAGATGATGAACGCGCATGGAAGGCTTCCCCCCGGCTGTTATAAATCGAACCTCGGCCCGGCCCGCGGCCTCATAGTCATGAGAGAAATCCCGGCGAAGGGAAGTTCAGCGAGCCCGCCGAACGTCGCCTTGCCTGCGAACGGAGGAACCGATGCCCCGCCTGGTCTACCGGATGCTCTGCTGCCTGGGCCTGCTGCTGGGGCTCAACGCGCCGCTGCTGGCCGCCGCGCTGGCCGCCGCGCCGGTCGTCCTGCTGGACGTCGAAGGAGCGATCGGGCCGGCCAGCGCCGGCTACATCGAACGCGGCCTGGAGCACGCGGCGGACGAAGGCGCGCAGCTGGTGGTCCTGCAGCTCGACACCCCCGGCGGCCTGGACAGCGCCATGCGCAGCATCAACCAGGCGATCCTGGCGAGCCCGGTTCCGGTCGCCACCTACGTCACCCCCAGCGGCGCCCGTGCCGCCAGCGCCGGCACCTACATGCTCTACGCCAGCCACATCGCCGCCATGGCGCCGGGGACCAACCTCGGCGCGGCGACACCGGTGGCCATTGGCGGGCCCGGCTCGCCCGCCGGCGGCGAACCCGCCGACAAGCCCGCCGAACCCGACGCCATGGGCAGGAAACAGGTCAACGACGCCTCGGCCTATATCCGCGGCCTGGCGCAACTGCGCGGGCGCAACGCCGACTGGGCCGAACAGGCGGTGCGCGAGGCGGTGAGCCTGTCGGCCAGCGAAGCGCTGGAACTGAAGGTCATCGACCACGTGGCCCGCGACGTCGACCACCTGCTCCAGCAGCTCGACGGCACCACCCTGACCCTGGCCGCCGGCCCGGTCACCCTGCGCACGGCCGACGCCACGCTCATCCACCACGACCCGGACTGGCGGGTGAAGCTGCTCGCCGTGATCACCAACCCCAGCATCGCGCTGATCCTGATGATGATCGGCATCTACGGGCTGATCTTCGAGTTCTCCAGCCCGGGCGTGGGCGTCGGCGGCGTGCTGGGCAGCATCTGCCTGATCCTCGCGTTCTATGCCCTGCAGATGCTGCCGGTGAGCTATGCCGGGCTCGCGCTGATCCTGCTCGGCATCGGTTTCATGGCCGCCGAGGCGTTGCTGCCCAGTTTCGGCGTGCTCGGCATTGGCGGCGCGGCCGCCTTCGTCGCGGGTGCCGTGATGCTGATGGACACCGACGCGCCGGGCTTCGGCATCCCGCTGGGGCTGATCCTGACCCTCGCGGTGGTCAGCGCGGTGACCATCTTCGCCATCCTGTTCATGGCCGTGCGTGCCCGGCAGCGCGCGCCGCTGGGCGGCGATGCCGAGCTCATCGGCCACCTGACCCCCGTCACCGGGGTGCGCGAGGACGATCCGCGCCAGGGCTGGGTGATGCTGCGCGGCGAACAATGGCAGGTCCACAGCCAGGCGCCGTTGCTGCCGGGCCAGCAGGTCCGGGTGACGGCGCGCAACGGTCTGAAGCTGGACGTAACCGCGGCTGACCAACAGCCGCCCAGAGGAGGCAACTGATGGGTTTCGAAATGAGTTTCTTGGTGCTGGCGTTCCTGGTGATCGGATTGCTCGCCTCGACCTTCCGCATCCTGCGCGAGTACGAGCGCGGCGTGGTGTTCCAGCTCGGGCGCTTCTGGAAGGTCAAGGGCCCCGGGCTGATCATGGTCATCCCCGGGCTGCAGCAGATGGTGCGGGTCGAGCTGCGCACCCTGGTGCTCGACGTGCCGACCCAGGACGTGATCTCCCGCGACAACGTCTCGGTCAAGGTCAACGCGGTGGTCTACTACCGGGTGGTCGATGCGCAGAAGGCGATCATCCAGGTCGAGGATTACCACTCGGCGACCAGCCAGCTGGCCCAGACCACCCTGCGCGCGGTGCTCGGCAAGCATGACCTGGACGACATGCTGGCCGAGCGCGAACAGCTCAACAACGACATCCAGTCGGTGCTCGATGCGCAGACCGACGCCTGGGGCATCAAGGTGGCCAACGTGGAGATCAAGCACGTCGACCTCGACGAATCCATGGTGCGCGCCATCGCCCGCCAGGCCGAGGCCGAACGCGAACGCCGCGCCAAGGTCATTCATGCCGAGGGCGAGCTGCAGGCCTCGGAAAAGCTGATGCAGGCCGCCGAGATGCTCGGCCGGCAATCCGGCGCCATGCAGCTGCGCTACATGCAGACCCTGAGCAACATCGCCGCGGACAAGAACTCCACCATCGTCTTCCCGCTGCCGATCGAGCTGCTGCAAGGGCTTTCGGCGCTGACGTCGAAAACCATCAAGACCACTCCCGACACGGACAAGCCATGACCCACCGCTCCCTCGTACTGCCCCTCTCGCTCGCCCGCGGCCTGCTCGGCGCGCTGCTCGCCCTGACCCTGCTCAGCGGCTGCGCCGCCTTCACCCAGCGCGACCCGCTGAACATCCAGGTCGCGGGAATCGAACCGCTGCCCGGCGAGGGGCTCGAGCTGCGCCTGGCGGTGAAGCTGCGCCTGCAGAACCCCAACGATTCGGAGATCGACTACAACGGCGTGGCGCTGGACCTGGAAGTCAACGGCCGCCGCCTGGCCAGCGGTGTCAGCGACCAGAGCGGGCGCGTCACGCGCTTCGGCGAGACGGTGCTGACCGTGCCGGTGACCATCTCGGCGTTCTCGGCGGCCCGCCAGGCCTTGGGCGTCGCCGAGGCCGGCGGCATGCAGGAGGTGCCCTACGTGCTGCGCGGCAAGCTCGCCGGCGGGCTGCTCGGGACAGTGCGTTTCACCGAGAAGGGCACCTTCGACCTGTCCGCCGCGACGGGCGGGATCTACCGCTGAGCGCCCGTCCAGCCAGCGTCATAGCGGCGTCTCACCACAGCATGAGGCCGTAGCCCACCACCCCGAGCCCGAAGCCCATCTGGGCCGTGAGCAGCGCCCGGATGGCGAAGGTGTAACTGACCACCGGATTGTTGCCCTGCGCATCCAGGGCGAACAGGCGGTAGCTTTCCGGATAGTCGGCCTCGATTTCCCGCAAGGCCAGGATGGTGATGCTCAGCAGTTGCCGGCTGCGGGCATCGACCAGCCAGAACACGGCGGCCAGCAGGACGGTAAAGAGGCCCAGCAGTATCAGCAGGCCCGGCGAGAAGCCCCGCTCCAGGGCGGTCAGCACGCCTCCGTCGGCGAAGATCGCCAGCAGCACGAAGAAGTTGAACCCGCGCAGGCGCTGCTCGGCATTGAGCTTGAAATGCGCCCAGACAAACCCTCGACTGTCCACAGGCAATCCCCTATCGAAACGGCCGTCGCCGTACATGAGAGCGCGGCCGCCGGCGATAAATCCCGGCACGGATGCGCAAGGCGCGGCGGATTGTTCATGCACGGGAAACGGTGCATCCAGCGCCACGCACTTTATCCCGGCCAACGGTCACAACAGACTGAACTCTGGAGGCGGCGTCCGCTGCCTGAGACAGGAGAACCCGATGAACACTGACCAGAAGATTGCCATTGTCACAGGGGCGTCGCGTGGTATCGGCCGCGCGATCGCCCTGCGGCTCGCCGCCGACGGTTTCGCGGTGGTGGTCAACTACGCCGGAAACAGAAGCGCGGCCGAGGAAGTGGTCGGCCTGATCGCCGAACAGGGCGGCAAGGCCTTCGCCGTGCAGGGCGATGTCGCCGAACTGGCGGACATGCAGCGGCTGTTCGAGGACACCACGCGCCGGTTCGGCCGGGTGGACGTGGTGGTCAACAATGCGGGCACCATGCCCTACCTGAAGATCGCCGAACTGGACCTGCAGGGGTTCGACGAGGTCGTGCGCACCAACCTGCGCGGGGCCTTCGTGGTGCTGGGCCTGGCCGCGCAGCACGTGGCCCAGGGCGGGCGGATCATTGCCCTGTCGACCAGCGTGATCGCCAAGGCGTTTCCCGCCTATGGGCCCTACATCGCGTCGAAGGCCGGCGTCGAGGGGCTGGTGCACGTGCTGGCGAACGAACTGCGGGGGCGCGCCATCACGGTCAACGCCGTCGCGCCGGGTCCGGTCCCGACCGAACTGTTTCTCAACGGCAAGACCGACCAGCAGATCGAGCAGATCCGCCAGCTCGCGCCGCTCGAACGCCTCGGCACGCCGGAGGAAATCGCCGCCGCGGTGTCCTTCCTGGCCGGCCCGGACGGCAGCTGGGTCAACAGCCAGGTCATCCGGGCGAACGGCGGGTTCGCCTGAGCCGGCCACGCGCAAAAAAGGCCCCTGCTCGAGGGGCCTTGTTCCGTTCAGTGATGCTGACACGCCTGGGAAAGCGTGCGGTGCACCGAGCGCCGCTCGGTTCCGTTGCTGTCGAGGTAGACCATGGCCTCGTCCACCACTTCGCACAGCTCGGTGGCGGGCTGTTCGATGCGCAACACACGGGCGATATCCAGGCGGTCGCCGTAGCGATACGACTCGGATTCGCCGCCCTCGGCCGCCTGTGAAGGACCTGCGAGCGCCAGCAGTGGCAGTACGAACAGGATGAAGGGGGCACGCTTGTTCATGGAGAGACACCGTTAGAAGATTGCGTGACAGAAACGCTCTGCGCCTTGAGGGAAGGGGTCGCCAGGCGACTATCCAGCGAGTGGACGCCCGGACCGCGCAGCACGAGGTAGAGCGAAAGCACCAGCATCAGCAGCGGATACTCGATGCCTCGATCGATCCAGGCCCAGGTCGGCGCCAGGATGTAGACGATGGCCAGCATCTGGATCGCCATCAGCGCCGCGACCACCCGGGTCGCCAGGCCGACGGCGAGCATCAGGCCGCCGAGGCCCTCCAGCAGCGCGACCATCAGGGCGAAGGTGCCCGGAAAGGGCAGACGGAGCACCTCGTCGATCAGCCGCGTCGAGGCGGCCATCGGGTCCCCCATCGAGCCGTGCGCCTGGCCGAGCAGCTTGGGCAGCCCGTGGGTCACCATGATCGCTCCGTAGGTCGCACGCAGCAGCGCGTAGGCGATCGCCTCACCCCGCGCCGCGCCGGGTGTCGCCAGGGCAGCGAACAGACTGAGCAGTTTCATGGGCGCCCCTCCGATACGGCCTGGGAATGTGCGCCCCAGAGGACGTGCAGCCTGGACGCCAGCAGCCCCGCCACCGCGCCGAGCGTGGCGGCGCCGCCCAGCTCGCCGAAGGTCAGGAGGGTCGGGGGCAGATGCGAGGCGAAATAACTGACCAGCCCGAGGAAGAACGCGAGCAGATTGTTGAAGACCGCCAGGCGCCGCGTCGACAGCACCAGGACCGCGACCACGAAGACCACCGGCATCACGGTCAGCGGCCCCAGGGTCGGCGACAACGCCGCGGTTGCGGCGCCGGCCGCCATGCCCAGCGCCAGGCCGGCCAGGGTGCAGGCCAGGTTGATCGCGCCCTGGCGCACCCCCGGCGCTCGGGTGAAAAAGGAAATCCAGCCGATGAACATCGCCCAGATGGGCAGCTCGACGATCAGCGCACAGAAACTTGCGGCAAGCGCGGCGACGGCGGATTCACCAAGGGTCAACTTGAAATGGTCGGGGATGGTCAGGGTCATGCTTCACCTCCATAAGGACTTACCCGAGACGTGGGCAGGTCGATTGTGGAAGGCGAAGACGGTTGGATAATCGTCGCCGGGTTGTTAAGACTATTCCGGCACCCTGAACAATGGATAAGGCGCATGGACCGGCTGGACACGCTCAACCTCTTCATCCGCATCGTCGAGCTCGGCAGCTTCACCCGGGCCGCCGGCGAGCTGAACCTGCCCCGGGCCACCGCCACCCAGGCGATCAAGAGCCTCGAGGCCCGCCTCGGCGCGCGGCTGCTGGAGCGCACCACGCGGCAGGTCAAGCCCACCCGGGACGGGCAGGCCTACTACGAGCGCTGCAAGCGGATTCTCAGCGAACTGGACGACGCCGAATCCTCGCTCAGCACCCTGGCCGGCAACCCGAGGGGCACCCTGCGCCTGGACCTGCACGGCTCCCACGCCACGCGCATCATCCTGCCCAACATCCAGGCCTTCCGGGAGCGCTACCCCGGGATCGACCTGGCCATCAGCAGTGGCGACCGCCTGGTCGACCTGGTGGGCGAAGGGATCGACTGCGTGGTGCGGGCGGGCAACCCGCGTGACTCCTCCCTGGTCGCCAGACGCCTGGCCGTGATGCCGGAAGTGATCTGCGCGAGTCCCGCCTACCTCGCCCGCTTCGGTACCCCCCGCCACCCGGACGAGCTGAGCGAACACCAGGTCGTCGGCTTCTTCAGCAGCAACCATGACATCCGCTACCCGCTGACCCTGCTGGTCGACGATGAACCCACGGATTTCGAACCGCAAAGCTGGATCAGCGTGAACGACGCGGAGTGCTACACGACCTGCGCGCTCAACGGCTGCGGCCTGATCCAGGTGCCGCGCTTCAGGGTGGCGCCCCATCTGCAGGCCGGCGAGCTGGTGGAGGTGCTGGCCGACTGGCCGAGCCCGGGCCTTCCGGTGTCCGTGCTCTACCCCTACCACCGTGAGCGCTCGCACCGCGTGAAGGTGTTCGTCGACTGGGTGGTCGACCTCTATGCAGAGCGTTTCGCCGAGGCGCCCTAGCGCGCCGCCGGCTCCCTGACGCCCGTGCGGCGCCTTACAGCTTGAAATGCCCGACCAGCTCGTCGAGCTGGGTCGACAGGCTCTGCAGGCTGGTACTGGCCTGGTTGAGCTGATCGGCGATCTGCGCGGTTTCCTGGGTGAAGTGGTTGATCCCCTCGACGTTGCGGTTGATCTCCTCGACCACGCAGGACTGCTCCTCGGTCGCGGTGGCGACCTGGATGTTCTGGTCGCTGATCTGGCTGATGTGGTCGTTGATCTGCTCCAGGGCGGCGGAGGCCTTGCCGGCGAATTCCACCACCCGCTCGCTCTGCTGACGGCCCCTGGCCATGACTTCCACCGCGGCACGGGATTCGTTCTGCAGGCGGTCGATCACCTGCTGGATCTCCTCGGTCGAGGCGCCCGAGCGGCTGGCCAGGGTGCGCACCTCATCGGCCACCACCGCGAATCCGCGGCCCTGCTCGCCGGCACGCGCGGCCTCGATGGCGGCGTTGAGCGCCAGCAGGTTGGTCTGTTCGGAAATGCTGCGGATGGTGTTGAGGGTCGAACTGATGGCGTTGATCTGCCCGGCCAGCGTCTCGACCACCTGGGAGGCCTGCTGCAGCTCGCCGCTCAAGGTGTCGATCTGCTGGTGGGCCTGGACCACCACCTGGCGTCCATCGCTGGCGTGGCCGCTGGCTTCGCGCGCCACGTGGGCGGCGTTTTCCGCGTTGCCGGCGATTTCGTTGACGGTCGAGCCGAGCTCGTTGATCGCGGTGGCGACCTGCACCGTGCGATCGCTCTGCGCGGCGCAGTTGCTCTGGGTCAGGCGGGCCCGTTCGGCCACTTCGCGGGCCATGACCGACAGCTGGCGCGAGTTACCGGCGAGCTGTTCCATGGTGCGGTGGATCTTGTCGATGAAGCGGTTGAAGCTGCTGGCGATGTCGCTCAGCTCGTCCTGGCCGGGCAGCTCGATGCGGGTGTTCAGCGCCAGGTGCTCGGCGGCGTTGCCGAGTTTGTCCTGGAGAATGGAAACCCGGCGGCGCAGGTTGGCGACGATCAGCCAGGCGGTGATGGCCGACACCAGCAGGCCCAGGGCGATGATCGCCAGCTGGCGGCTGCGGCCGCTGGCATAGCTTTCGTGGCTGCGCTGGTTCTGCTGTTCGGCCTGCAGCAGCAGGCTGTCGAGCAGCTCGTTGGCGCCCTGGCGCATCACCCCGTAGCTCTTGGCGTACTGGTCACGGTAGATGAGTTGGGCACGGGCCATGTCACCGCTGTCGAGGGCGCGCAGCATGGGCGTCAGTTCGGCGCTCACCATGCTTTCGAACTGGTCGAACAGGCGCTGCGCCTGTGCCTTGCGCTCCGGGTTGGCCTGGGCTTCGACCGCGCGGCGCATGGCCTCGCGCATCTCGGGGATGTCCTCGTTGAGGGCCTCCTGGACACGGGTCTTGACCCCGCGCTCGTCGCGCAGGCCGGTCTCCTGCAACAGCATCATGTCGATGCCCACGCGCATGCGCGGAATGCGCGACGCGGCTTCGGCCATCGCACGCATCGGCGCCGCGGTATTGAGGTAGAGCGCGCTGGCCTCGCGCTGCATGGTGGACATGCTGTTGAGGCTGGTCACCGCCACCAGGATCAGGGCGATGCAGGGAATGGCCACGGCGATGATCAGCCGGCTTTTCAGAGTCAGAGAGTCGAGGCGCATGGCGGCCTTCCTTTCGGGAGCACAGGGGGTGTCGTCCGTCCATGCCGGCAGGATGCGGCGGCATTCGGGTCCTATCAGGAGATCGGCAGAGCGGGACGAAACATGAGACGGCCTGCGACCTGTCGTCGCAGGCCGGGCGTGCAGCGAGACGGCCGGAACAGGCGGAAACGGGCGGTTCACCCAGACGCCGGCCGTCCTGCTGCGCGGCTTTGCGCAGCGGGCGGTGGCGATCGAACAGACGGCTACGAACGCTCGGGCGGGCGCCTCAGTCCTCCGTGCGGCAGCGCCCGGCCCGGCAGCGATGGGCCTCGTGCTTGGGGTCTTCCTGCAGGAGCTTGCGGGTGACGCCGTTGGTCCAGCCGAAGCCGTCCTGCAGCGGATACTCGCCGCCGCCGGCGTGCTCGGCGGTGGGCCGCAGCACGTATTTCTCGACCAGCTTGCTTTCGCGCTCGAACAGGTCCGAGACGATCATCAGCCAGCGCTTCTCGATCTCGATGGCCAGGTCGTGGTGCCCGTAGTGCTGCAGGCCGCGGATGCCCATCCACTGCAACGGCGCCCAGCCATTGGGACGGTCCCATTGCTCGCCGCTGCCGCTGACTTCGGTGGTGGAGAGCCCGCCCGGCGCCAGCAGCCGCTCGCGCACGATCCGCTCGACCTTCGCCGCCTGCTCGGCGGTGGCCAGGTGGACGAACAGCGGCACCACGGTCGCGGCGGTGAGGTTCTCGCGCCGCACGTCGCGCTGCCAGTCGTAGTCGAAGTAGGCGCCCACCTCCTCGTTCCACAGGTAACGGTCGATGCCTTCGCGGCGGCGATCGGCCCGTTCGCGAAAATGCGCCGCCGACTCATGGTCGCCCTTGATCTCGCTCAGGCGCGCGATCTGCTGCTCGAGCTTGTACAGGAAGGCGTTGAGGTCCACCGGCAGCAGGCGGGTGGTGCGAATGGTGGACAGGTCGGAGGGATCGTCCAGCCAGCGTGAGCTGAAGTCCCAGCCGGACTCGGCGCCGGCCCGCAGGTCAAGGTACACGTGGTGCGGTGGCCGGCCGGAGCGCGCGGCGGTTTCCACGTCTTCCCAGTAGGATTCGTCGCGCGGGGTATCGCGGTCATCCCAGTAGCGGTTGAGCAGCACGCCGTCGGCCATGCACACGCAACGCCGGTGGCTTTCGCCCGGGCGCAGCACCTCGGAGCCGTCCATCCAGAACGCGTGTTCCTTGCGCAGCTGCGGCAGGTAATCGCTGGCGCGGCGGATGCCGTGTTCCTCGAACAGGTCGGTCATCAGCGCGAACACCGGCGGCTGCGAACGGCTCAGGTAGTAGGAGCGGTTGCCGTTGGGCACGTGGCCGTAGGTGTCGATCAGGTAGGCGAAGTTGTCGGCCATCGCCTGCATCAGCTCGCACTGCCCGCTTTCGTCCAGGCCGAGCATGGTGAAGTAGGAATCCCAGTAGTACATCTCGGTGAAGCGGCCTCCCGGCACCACGTACTCATAGGGCAGCGGCAGCAGCGAGGAACGCGGCGGATGCTCGGTGGGCGAGCGCGTCAGCACCGGCCAGAGCCGGTCGATGTGCTCCTCCAGGGTGTTGTCCGGGTCGGCGACAAACTCGCGCGGCTCGAACTCGAACACGCTGAAGTGCTCGTGCACGAAGGCCGCCAGGTCGAAATCCGGGCGCGAGCGCTGGGAACGGTAGGCGTCGAGGATCTGCTCGGGATAGCGCTTGGGCGCGCAGTCGGCGAAGGTCTTGCTGTCTTCGAAGATGCGCTTCATCTGCACTTCGACGAAGAACTCCTGGTAGCGGTCCGCCGGGCTCAGGGTGTCCGCGCCGGCGACCTTGCGCAGGGCCTTCTCGAACGGGTCGACCAGATGATTCTCGCTATTCACTGTTCGCTGTAGTTCCACAGCAGACCTCCATCGACGAAAAGCGTGGTGCCGGTAATGTAGTCGGCGTCATCCGACACCAGGAAGGCCACCGCGCCGGCCACATCGCGGGGCTGGCCGAGCCGGTTGGCGGGAATGTTGCCCAGCAGGTTGGCGAGCTTGTCGGGCCGGTTCATCAGGTCGCGGTTGATCGGCGTCTCGATGGCACCGGGCGCGACGTTGTTGATGGTGATGCCCAGCGGGGCGAGCTCGATGGCCAGGTTGCGCATCATCATCTTCAGCCCGCCCTTGCTGGCGCAATAGTCGGTGAAGTTCGGCATCGGCAGCTCCTCGTGGACCGAGCTGTTGTTGACGATGCGTCCGCCACGACCGGTTTCGACCAGGTGACGGGCGAACGCCTGGGTGATGAAGAACGGGGCGCGCAGGTTGACGTTCAGTATCTGGTCGTAGTCCTGCGGCTCGGCATCGAGGAAGGCCGCGTTCTTCTGCATCCCGGCGTTGTTGACCAGGATGTCGAGGCGCCCCATCTGTCGGATCGCCTCCTCGACCAGCCGGCGGCAGGCGGACACCTCGGCCAGATCCGCCGGAATGACGCAGGCGCGCCGTCCCAGTGCACGGACCTCTTCGGCGGTTTCCCGGCCTTCGTCCTCGCTGCGCCCGGTGACGACGATATCCGCGCCTTCCTGCGCCAGACGCACGGCGATGCCGCGGCCGATGCCCTGGGTGCTGCCGGTGACCAGCGCCACTTTGTTCTCGAGCCTCATCAATGCTCTCCGTCGATGCTGATTGCAGGTGGGGTAATGATCTGACGAAGGTGCATCGGTGCCGTTCCACGGTTCGGCGCCGGCGAGCGGCCCAGGACCCGCGAGCAAAGCGCCCAGCCCAGAGATGACGGCGCCTGGGCCGCATCGGCGCCTGATGAGCCCGTTTTTGCAGAATATTGCCGGACGCCCCGGGCGGGGCTTGCGATGGCCACGCCAAGGCCTGGCGGGCAACCGCGCGCCCGATGGAACACTGCGATCGGGACGCGGCGATCAGGTCCCGATCACGCCGCCGTCGTCCTTGGTGATCAGCACCGTGGTCGAGCGCGGCCGGGTGCTGCCGTCGCTGGCCGGGTAGCTCAACGACGGGTGCTGGATGTTGATCCATAGGGCGCGGTAGTCGGGGCTCCAGGTGATCCCGGTGATCTCGCAGCCCCGCGGGCCGACCAGAAAACGCCGCACCTCGCGGCTTTGCGGGTCGGCGCAGAGCAGCTGGTTGCAGCCCATCGCCTGCATCGCCGGGTCGCGGTCCTCGTAGTCGGTCTCGATCCACAGGCGTCCGGCCCCATCGAACGCCAGCCCATCGGGCGAGGAGAACAGGTCGCCATTGATGGTGCCGATCAGGTTGGCCGGCACCGCTTCGCCCGTGGCGGTTTTCGCGCCTTCCGGCTCGCCGGCGAGGAGGAAGAACTCCCAGCTGAACTCGGTGGCGGTCGGGTCGGCGCCCTCCTCGTTCCAGCGGATGATGTGCCCGTGCAGGTTGGCCGGACGCCGGTTGGCCTCGTTGGCCGGCTGCCGGGTGCCGCGCCCGTCGTTGTTGGTCAGGGTCACGTAGACCTCGCGGGTGGTCGGGTGGACCGCGACCCACTCCGGCCGGTCCATCGGCGTCGCCCCCAGCAGGTCGGCCGCGGCCCGGGCGTTGAGCAGCACCTCGGCCTGGCTGGCGAAGCCGTTCTCGGCGGTCAGCCCGCCTTGGCCATGCACCAGGGGCAGCCAGCGGCCACGGCCCTCGGCGTCGAACCGGGCGACATAGAGCGTGCCCTCGTCGAGCAGGTCGCGGCTGGCCCTGGGGTTGGCCGCGTCGAAGCGTCCGCTCGGGACGAACTTGTAGATGTATTCGCCCTTGGTGTCGTCGCCCGAATAGAACGCCATGCGCCCGTCCTCGCCCAGCGAGAGCACCGAACACTCGCGGCAGTAGCGGCCGAACGCGGTGCGCTTGACCGGCTGGCTGTCCGGATCGAAGGGGTCGAGCTCGACCACCCAGCCGAAACGGTGGGGTTCGTTGACGTAAGCGCCGTGGGGCTGGCTGGCGTCCGGGGTGGCATCGAAGCGCGCATCGGCGGTCTCCCAGCCGTAGAGCTTGCTCATCCCCTCGTTGGCCAGCCCGTAGCGCTTGTGCGAGACGCGGCGGGCGAAGTCGGCCTGATCGTGGTTGACGAAGTAGTTGTGCCAGTTCTCTTCGCAGATCAGGTAGGTGCCCCAGGGCGTGAAGCCGCTGGAGCAGTTGTTGAAGGTGCCCAGCACCTCCCGTCCGGACGGATCGGCGACGGTCTTCATCGCCTCGTGTCCGGCCAGCGGGCCGCTGATGCGCATCGGCGTGAAACCCGAGATGCGGCGGTTGTAGCGCGACGGCATGACCCGCTGCCATTGCCCGTCGGCATCCTTCCTCACCTCGATGACGCTGGCACCGTGGGCGGCCTGTTCCTTCTTGACCTCCTCGAGCGGACGCCTGCCGTCACTGAGCGTCATGCCGTTGGGGTGCAGCGTCGGATTGACGTACTCGTGGTTGATGACCAGCAGGCCGTGGCTGTCCGGCGCCTCGGGGAACGGGAAGAAGTGCATGCCGTCGTGGTTGTCGCCGGCCTGTCCGAGCTGCGCCTGCCAGTCGTCGCGGGCGTCCGGACGCCAGGCCGGCGCATCGGGCAACACCGCATCGCCCCAGGAAAAGAACGGCCGCGCCCGATAGCCTTCGGGTACCAGCACCTGGTCGAAATCATCGGCCTGCTGCACCGCCACGCCCTGGAAGCCAAGCAGCGGGCTGGCGGCCAGGCTGCCACGGCAGGCGGCCAGCCCGCCCCCCATGAAGCCGAGCGCGGCGAGCGTCAGGCTGCCCTTGAGCAGGTTGCGCCGGCCGCTGTCGATCATCTGCTCGAGGCTCGGGTTGCGGCTGGGGTTGATCGCCTGGTCGTCGTGGGCGGCCAGGCGGGCGTGAAAGGCTTCGAGATCCTGCTTCATGTCGACTCGCGTGTAGTGAATGGGCGGTGGGGCCGGCGGCTGCGCGCCCGCCTCACTCGATGCGGTAGCGAAAGGTATTCTTCACGCCGGCCACCGCCACGCTGCGGCCGTCGACGACCCGGGGCTGGTAGCGAAACCCCTTGGCGGCGTTGAGCGAGGGGCGCACGAACAGCGGATGACACTCGCCCAGTACCTGCGGGTCTTCCACCCGGCCCTGCGTGTTGACCGTGTAAATCACCGTGCATTCGCCCTCGATGCCCTTGTCCAGCGCGCGCTGCGGATAGGCCGGCGCCTGCTTGACCAGCGGCTCGTACTGGCGGCTGGCGGCGGCCGCAGCCTGACGCGCCTGTTCGGCGGCCGCCTCGGCCCGGGCTTGAGCCTGGCGCTCGGCCTGCAGGCGCTGTCGCTCGGCCTGGGCGAGACGTTCTTGCGCCTGACGTTCACGTTCGGCCTCGGCCTGCCGTTCGCGCTCGCGCGCTGCCTGGCGCTGCTGCTCGGCACGCTTTCGCGCCAGGGCCGCCTCTTCCAGGCGACGCTGCTCGCGCTGGGGGTCGACCTTCGGCACGTCCGGTTCCGGCGGTGCCTGCACCCGTGGCTCGGGCACGGGTTCGGCTTCGGCTTCGGCCACCACGGGCGTCGCTGGCACCGGCTCGGGCGCGGCCTCGGGCAACGGCCTGGGCAGGCTGACCAGCTGGGTCTTGAGCAACGGGGGCGCCGCCGGCGCGGGCGACTCGAAGGAGCCGCCGTGCAACAACAGGGCGAACAGACCCAGGTGCAGGCCGAGGGTCAGGCTCAGCGCGGCGGCATGGCTGCGCCAGGCGCCATCGACGGCCGGCAGCGCCACGCCGCGCAGGGACAGGCTGCTCATCTCAGGGCGCCTCGGTGATCAGGCCGATCTGGGACACCCCGCCGCGCTGCAACGCGGCGATGCCGGCGACCACCACGCCATAGTCGGCCCCCTGGTCGGCGCGGATGTAGACCTGGGTATCGCTGCGCGCGGCGACCACCGCCGAGACCTTGGCACTCATCTCGGCCAGGTCCACGGCGCTGTCGGTCTGCTGCTCGACGTTCAGCTCGTTGCCCAGGTTCCAGTAGTAGCTGCCGTCGGCCTTCACCGAGAGCGTGAGGACCTGCTGCCGGCTGTCGGCGGGCATCGCCTCGGCGGCCACCTTGGGCAGTTCCAGCTTCACGCCCTGGGTCAGCATTGGCGCGGTGACCATGAAGATCACCAGCAGCACCAGCATCACGTCGATGTAGGGCACCACGTTCATTTCGGCTTTCGGGCCGTGCTTGTGCGGGGGACGAACCAGCATGACGTTCTCCTCAAGCCGCCGCGGCGACCACCGGGACACCATGCAGACGCCGGTGCAGACGCGCCTGCAGCTCGTTGCCGAAGCTGTAGTAGCGGGCGATCAGCCGTTGGCTGCGCGTTGCGAAGCGGTTGTAGGCCATCACCGCGGGAATCGCCGCGAACAGGCCGATGGCGGTGGCGATCAGCGCCTCGGCGATGCCCGGCGCCACGGTGGAGAGGGTCGCCTGCTGCACCTGGGACAGGCCGAGGAAGGAATTCATGATCCCCCAGACGGTGCCGAACAGGCCGATGTAGGGGCTCACCGAACCCACCGTAGCGAGGAACGGCAGGCCCTTCTCGAGCCGTTCCTCCTGCTCGGCGATGGCCACGTAGAGGCTGCGTTCGACCCCTTCGATCACCGCCTCCGGTGAGATGCCCGGCTGGTGCTGCAACTGGGAAAACTCGCCGTAGCCGGCCAGGAAGATGCGCTGCAGGCCGGCATCGGCGTGCGCCGCCTGGTTCTCGCGGTGCAGCCGGGCGAGGTCGCCGGTCTCGCGGAACTGACGCTGGAAGCCGTTGAGCAGACGTTCGCTGCGCCGCAGCAGGCTGCCGCGCTGGATGATGAGGTACCAGCTGATCAGCGAGGCCAGCACCAGGATGAGCATCACCGCCTGGACCACGGGGCTTGCGTCGCGAACCAGACCCCAGGCGCTCATGTGTTCGAGGCTGCTGTGCATGGTTTGTCTCCTCTGCCGCCCTGACCGGGCGGCTGTTATTGGATGAGGTTGCAATTGCGCTTTGATGACAGCCGGCGCGGCCTAGGGCAGCTTCAGCGCCTCGGCGACGGCGCTCCAGGGCAGGTACTTGTAGTTCTGCCGACCCTCGGGCATGCGCTTGCGCCCGTCCTGGACCACCAGCATGCCCCGGCTCCAGATACCGCCGAGGTTGGCCGAGGTGACCTCCAGCCCGTCGGTCTCGGAGACGCCATCGATGCCCCGCTCGGCGTTCAGGCCGATGCGGAAGGCGCCGCGCACCGCATAGGGCGCCTGCCCGTCGAGCACCACGAAGCTGTCGTTGCCCTGGCTGGAAATCACCAGATAGTCGCCGCCCTCGCCCCGGTAGAAGGCCAGCCCTTCGATGTCGGCCTGCACCTCGGCACCGGCGTCGATGACCTTCTCCAGCACCGCCGGCGCGTCGCCGCGCGCATCGAGGGTCCAGACCGCGACGTCTTCCTCGCCAATGAACAGGCGCTGGTTGCGGTCATCCGCGACGCACCCTTCGGGCTGGCTGGCGGTGGCGAATTCGCGCATCAGCTCGGCCTCGACCTTCCCGCTGCGACCGTCGAGGCGGTACTGCAGGAAGCGTCCGCTCTTGTCGTTGGGGATGGCGTGGATCGCCTCGGCGGCATCCTTGAACAGGCACAGCCCATAGATGTCGTCCAGCGGCGTGGGCAGCCAGCCGAGGTCGCTCAGCTCGCCGCTGCTGCGGTCGATGGCGAACAGTTGCAGGCCGTTGTGATCGCGATGGCTGGCGACGGCGAGGTCCACCGTGGCCTGCCCCAGGCGAAACCCCGGACGCACGTCGACGTTGTTCAGGCGACCCACCCGCAAATCCTGCAGCGCGCGGCCCTGCAGGTCGTACACCTGCAGCCCACCCTGCTTGTCGGTGCCCAGCACGCGGCTCGCGGCCGGGTCCTTCGGGTGAATCCAGATCGCCGGGTCATCGGCCGCATCGCCCAGGCTCGGCACCGGCTCGGTCTGCACCTGGGCCGGCAGCACCGGCAGGGGCGCTGCGGCCCGGGGAGCCTCCGGCCGCCAGTCGAGCAGCGCACGGTGCTGGCCGTTGTCATCGCCGATCGACAGGGCCAGGCCCTGCCCGGAGAGACGCGCGCTGAGCTGTTCGGGCTCGGCCAGGCCCACCAGTTGCAGCGCCGGTTCGGCCTGCCAGCGCTGGCCGTCGCGGCGGTAGCGATGCAGGGCGCCGGCGGCGGGGTCGAGCGCCAGCACCGCGCCCGGCACAACGGCGACGCCGGCGAGGGCCTCGGCGATGTCGCCGAAGGGCTGCACCAGGGCGACCGGCTGGCGGACCAGATCGGCTTCTGGATGCGCCGCGTAGGCCCAGAGGCCGACCGCTTCCTCGTTCACGTAGAGCAACTCGTCGCGGTCGTCGACCTGGCAGTACTCGCTGGCCGGCGGCAGGCTCAGGCGCCGCACCCGCAGCGGCTCGCGCAAGGGCGTCTGCGCCGTGGCCACCAGCCACTGCTCGCCGATGCCCTCCTCGCCGACCAGAAAGAGGAAGGCGTTGTCGCCCTGGTCGCGATACAGGCACAGCCCGTCGACCTTGAAGTCGGGACGCGGCAGGTACACCGGATCGCTCCAGCTGCGGTCGCGGGCCGAAAGCGCGAGCAGCACCGGCTGCTGACGGTCGACGTCGACGGTCGCCACCAGCAGCCCATCGGCGGAGGCGCGGTGGTCGAGCGCGCCGAAGGTCCCGGGCAGCGCGCTCAGGGTGGCGCCGGCGGCGTCAAGCAGGCGCAGCCCCTGGCGCTTGCTGGTCGCCAGCCGATCGGCGCCGGGCCAGAAGCGGTCGTCGGCCAACAGCTGGGCGGCCTCGATGCGCATCGGTTCGGCGGCCTGCCAGGGTTCGCTCTTCAGCGGGGCCGCAACAGCGGCGCCGGCCGGCGCGCCCAGCAGGGCGAAACTGGCCAGCAGTGCCCGCGCGAGCGGCTGGCGGGAAAAAGGAAGGTTCATCGAGCGGTAAATCCTTTTGACGAGCGGCGCCCACGCGGCGGTGGGCGCCTTCCGGGATCAGAAGTGGGTGAAGGTCAGGCCGAGCCGATAGGTCGGGCCGTACTCTTCGTACTGGGCGTTGTAGGCGCGGCGGCCGGTGTAGACGTAGTAGGACTCGTCGGTGAGGTTCTGCGCCTCGAAGGTCAGCTGCAGCCCGGGGGTGATGAAGTAGCCGGCGCTGAAGTCGACGAACAGCTGCTTGTCGGCGTAGAGGTCGTGGGCCGGATCGTCGATCGCCGCGACCTGCATCAGGTAGTCGGACTTGTAGTTGGCCGACAGGCGCAGGCTGAGCCGGTCGTTCTCCCAGCCGAGCATCAGGTTGCCGACCGTGTCGGACTGGTTCGGCAGGTCGATGCTGCGGCTCAAGCCCTGGCCTCGGACCTTGGCGTCGGAGCGGCTGAAGGTGGCGTTGGCGCCGAGCAGCAGGCCGTCCCAGGGCGCCGGCAGCCAGCTGAATTTCTGCGAGTAGGCCAGCTCGATGCCGTAGAGCCTGGCCTTGTCGCCGTTGGCGTAGCTCAGCGCCTCGTCGAAACCGGCCCAGTCGCCAGTGCCGGCCAGGTCGGTGTCGTAGACGAAATTGTCGATGTCCTTGTAGAAGGCGAAGGCCGAGACCACGCCCGCGCGTCCCATGTAGTGCTCGATGCCCAGGTCGACGTTCATCGACTCCAGCGGCTTGAGGTTCGGGTTGCCGAACTCGGCGTCGTTGCCGTCGATCACGAAGCCCGGCGCCAGCTGGCCGAACGTCGGCCGCACCACCGTGTTGGTCCAGGCCGCACGGAGCTGGGTGTCGGGGTCCAGCTGATAGCGCGCATGCAGGCCCGGCAGCCAGTGGTCGTAGCGCTTGCTGCTCTGGGCCGCCTCGAAGGCGCCGTCACGGATGCCGGTGCCCTTGGCTTCGAAACGGGTGCCCTCGTAGCGCAGGCCCGCGATCAGTCGCCAGTCGTCGATGTCCATCGTGTTCATCAGGTAGGCGGCGTTGATGTCTTCGCTCATCCGGAAGTCGTTCCAGCGCGACTCCTCGGCGTCGTGGAAGGCGTCGCGGTCGAGCCCGCCGATCAGGCGTTCGATGGCGCCCGCGCTCAGCCCCGGCCCGAAACGGCCCAGCGCGTAATCCACCTGGCCGCGCTGGAAGCCGTCCATGCCGATGGTGTTGAAGTTGTCGTAGACCCAGACGTCGGTGTCGTTGTCCTTGTCGCGGCGGCTGAGCTTGCCGCCGAACTTGAGCTGCGAGGCGTAGCCGGCGAGCAGGTAGTCGCGGGCCAGGTCGAGCTTGATGTTCTTCTCGGTGTCGGTGGTATCGGTCTTCTCCCACTCGACCTCGTCGAGGGTGAAGCTGGCCGGGTCGTAGAACGAGGGGTCGACCACCAGACGCGGCTTGCGGGTGCCGCTGTAGCCGGCATCGGTGAAGTCGCCGACGAAGGTGGCGCCCGCGATGCCACCGGGATTGCGCTCGCTCGAACGGCTGTAGCCGGCCTGGCCGTTGAGCGTCCACAGCCCCATCTGCCGCTCGCCACCGAACACGTAGGACTTGATCTCCTGGGTCTCTTCGCGCGATTTCAGCTCGCGCCAGCCCTCGGCATCGCCCAGTTCGCCGGGCAGCTGCGCATCGTCGAACTCCACCCCGGCGGCGTTGCGGGTCTCGGTGTCCTTGAAGCGGCTGTAGAGGGTGCGCAGGTAGTAGCTGGAGACGTCGTCGGGCTTGTAGTCGAAGTTCAGGCCGAACCCGGTGCGCTCACGGGTGATGCGGTAGTCACGCTGTTCGACCTCCTCGAGGCGGGCGCCGTTCTCGAAGTCCCAGGCACCGCCGGTCTCGACGTTGTCGGAGCCGAAGTCGCGCTTCTGCCAGCTCAGCGCGGCGGCCACGCCGAAGTTGTCCACCCCGTCGCCCAGGCTGAAGCGCTCGCTGATGGCGCCGGAGAACTTCGGGCTGCTCCGGTCGGTGTTGTCGTCGTAGCTGCCCTCGCCGCTGAAGGTGTAGAACAGCCCGTCATGGTCGAACGCCGAGAGGCTCTGAACCTCGATCGTGCCGCCGAGGGAGTTGGCGTCCATGTCCGGGGTCAGGGTCTTGACCACCGACAGCGACTGCACCAGTTCGGCGGGCAGCACGTCCAGCGCCACGGCGCGACGGCCGCTTTCCGGCGCCGGCACCAGGGTGCCGTTGATGGTCACGCTGTTGAGGTCGGGGCCGATCCCGCGCACGCTGACGAAGCGGCCTTCGCCCTGGTCTCGCTCGACCGAGAGCCCGGGGATGCGCTGCAGCGCCTCGGCGGCGTTGTCATCGGGCAGCTGGCCGATGGCGTCGGCGTGCACCACGCTCCTGACGCTGTCGGAGCTGCGCTGGTCCTTGAGCGCCGCGTCGATGCTCGCGGCCTGGCCGATCACGTCCAGGTGCTCGACCTCCTCGGCGGCCCAGCCGCTGTTGATCGACGTGGCGATCGCCACCGCCAGAATGCTGATCCTGAAACCCGCCTTGCGCTGAACCTTCATGGCCATAGCCTCCCTTGCGTCCCCCGGCACGGCGCCGGCAATGGAGGCGAACGGTAGGAACGCCCGATGACACTTCGGTGACGGCAACCGGCCATGAACGCCGCTCCGGCCTTCCAGCGGCATGCGGAGTGGCTTTTTTGAGCCGAAACGACCTGTCGCAGCGCTCGGCGCGGCCCCTTGCGCGCTCCTCGACGGCCACTGCCGCAACACCCGGGCGCCCCCATGGCCCATCGGGTGCCGACGAGGGTGAAAAAGCACTGGTCCGATTCGACCCCCCGCGCTGTCACCGAAGCGTCATGGCCCTGTGCTTCCGTGACGGCTGGCGCACGCGCGCCCTACTGGAGAGCCGATGAGATCCTTCCTGAAACTGCATTCGCTGACGCTGATCGGACTGACCGTGGCCGCCAACCTCGGCCTGCAGATCTACCTCGCCGTCGGCGACATCAAGACCTGGGCCGAGATCGACTGGATGGATGTCGCCGGCGAAGGTGGCTCGGCGTTGCTCGCCTTGTTGTGGCTGACGATGCTGCTGCACAGCCGCCCGGCCGGACGCGTCACCCGACTGCTCGCCCTCGGGCTGTGCTGCATCTTCCTGTCCTGGTGGATGGATACGCTGGACGAATTCATCCGCCTGCCCGACTCGGTCGCCTGGACCAACTGGCTGGAAACCGCGCCGATGCCGATCGGCCTGCTGCTGCTCACGGCCGGCGTCTTTCACTGGCACCGCGAACAGCAGGCGATCAACCTGCAGATGAGCAAGCGCGAGCGACTGTTCCGCGAGCATCGCCTGTTCGACAAGCTGACGCCGCTGGGCGCGGCCGAATACCTGCGCCAGCAGGTGCAGCTGGCCCTGCAGCAGGCCCGCCAGCTGCAACAGCCATTGTCGCTGGTGGCCATCGACCTCGACGACTTCAGTGCGATCAACCACCGCTTCGGCCATGCCGAGGGGGACGAGGTGCTGCAGGCCACCGCCCAGTTGCTGCTGCTCAACCTGCGCCAGCAGGACCTGCTCTGCCGGCTGGCCGGCGATCGCTTCGTCGCCCTGTTGCCAGCCACCGGCGAAAGCCAGGCCCGGCAGATCGCCGAGGAACTCAGGCAGGCCGTGGCGAGCCTGGCCCATCGCAGCCGGCAACACGGCGAGCGGCTGCAGCTGAGCGCCAGCGTCGCGACGGTGATGGCCTTCGACGAAACCCCGGAGCGCCTGCTCGAACGGCTGAACCTGGGCATCGCCCGGGCCAAGCAGGGGCTGGCCCGCTGTGCCTGAAACGCCGATCGCCGCCGGCTACGACTGCGACAGTCGCTTCATCGCCGCGCATTATCAGCCCGCCACGCTGATCGATCTGGCGCTGTCGCGCGGGATCGACAGCCATTGCCTGCTGCGCGGTTGCGAGCTGTTCCACGAGGACATCGTGCGGGGCCAGGCACGGGTCAGCCCCCGGCAGTTCCTCACGCTGATCGGCAATGCCGAACGCCTGCTGGGCGCGGCCGACAGCAGCTTCCTGTTCGGCCAGCGTCTGCTGCCGGGGCACTATGGCGAGGCCAGCCATGCGCTGCTGCATGCGCTGGACCTGCAGCAGGCGCTGGACCATCTGTGCCGCTTTCGCGCCGTGCTCAGCCCGCTGCTGCGGCCATACCTGCTGTGCGACGAGCAACAGGCGCATCTCTACTGGCTGGACAGTTGCGGCAGCGGTGCGCAGCAGCGTTTCGTGCTGGAGGCGGGAATGACCGCCGTGGTGTCGATGGCGCGCCGGCTTTCGGGGGAACCCCTGCCGTGGCGCTTCCATCTCGCCCATCCGCAGCCCCGCCAGGTGGAGCAGTACTGGGTGCATCTGGGCGAGCAGCTGAGGTTCGACCAGCCGCTGAACCGGATGAGCCTGCCGCGCGAATACCTGCATCGCCGCTGGCCTCATGCCTCGAGCACCGCGGGCGGCGTCGCGCAGCAGGGCGCACAGGCCCAGCTCGATGCCCTGGGCTGGTCGGCGAGCTTTATCGATCAGCTGCACGATCACCTGCGCGAGCACATCCGCTCGGCGCTGAACCTGGAGCGCGTGGCGCTGGCCTTCGGCATGAGCCCGTCGTCGTTCAAGCGGCGGCTGCAAAAGCACGGCACCCACTTCCAGGAACAGCTCGACCTCGTGCGCACGCACGTGGCGATTCATCTCTACCAGGCCAAGGGGTATACCAACGAGGAAGTGGCCGCCTACCTGCGCTTCAACGACACCACCAACTTCCGGCGTTCGTTCAAGCGTTGGACGGGCCTCGTGCCCAGCAGCCTGAGGCAGCTGCTGTAGGCAGGGTTAATTCGTGGGGACTAATCCCAACCCTGTTTCCGGACCGCAGAAAAAGAAAAACCCCGCCGAAGCGGGGCTTTGCAGACTGTATCCTGACATTCCTTAGTCTTGCGCCGTCCTGGCGCATCTCCAGTGCTTGTCCCTGTTGATAGGTGCGCTTCCTGCGCGAAGTCCATGAGCAGAAGATTAACGACCCGTTCATTGAACGAATAGCAGCCAACTGCGGCAGTCTTTGTAAGCGATTGCTTACAGGGAACCTTCCGTGGCTCAGGCCTGTAAGTAATGGCTTACTCAACGTGCACATCTATGACCGGGGTGATGGCTGAAACGTTCCGAAACATGGCCAAATAATTTCAATATGCCCTCAGATTAAGCCGATATCCTTAGAACTGCGCGGCTTCCAGCAGGTAGAGCGATTCGCTTCCCGCCTTCACCGAGGCGCTGAGCGAATGGATCCTGGGGAGTAATCGGGCGAAGTAGAAACGCGCGGTGCCCAGCTTGGCGACATAGAAATCGTCGCCCGTCCTGCCCAGCGCCGCCGCCGCCATCCGCGCCCACAGGTAGGCATAGGCGGTATAGCCGAACACGTGCAGGTACTCCACCGAGGCGGCGCCGATCTCGTTGGGATCGCCCTTGGCCCGGTCCAGCACCCAGGCGGTCAGCTCGTCCAGGTTGTCCAGCGCCAGGCGCAGGGGTTCGGTGAATTCGCGCTGCTCGGCCGGGGCGTTGGCGATGAAGCTGCGAATCTCCTCGGAGAACGGGCGGTAAAGCGCCCCGCCGCTGCCGACCACCTTACGGCCGATCAGGTCCAGCGCCTGGATGCCGTTGGTGCCCTCGTAGATCTGGGTGATGCGGCAGTCGCGCACCAGCTGCTCCTGGCCCCATTCGCGGATGAAGCCATGGCCGCCGAACACCTGCTGGCCGTGGATGGTGGTTTCGAGCCCCATGTCGGTGAGAAACGCCTTGGCCACGGGGGTCAGCAGGGCCACCTGGGCTTCGGCGCGTTCGCGCGCTGCCGGGTCTTCGCTGAACTTGGCGATGTCCAGCTGCAGGGCCACGTAGCTGGAGAACGCCCGCCCGCCTTCGTTGAGCGCCTTCATGGTCAGCAGCATGCGGCGCACGTCGGGGTGGACGATGATCGGGTCGGCCGCCTTGTCCTGCGCCACCGCTCCGGTCGGCGCCCGGCTCTGGAGGCGTTCACGGGCATATTCAACCGCGCTCTGGTAGGAACGCTCGCCGGTAGCCAGGCCCTGGATGCCGACGCCCAGGCGCTCGTAGTTCATCATGGTGAACATCGCGGCGAGGCCCTTGTTCGGCTCGCCGACGAGCCAGCCGGTGGCGCCGTCGAAGTTCATCACGCAGGTGGCCGATGCCTGGATGCCCATCTTGTGCTCGATCGAGCCGCAGGACAGCGCGTTGCGCTCGCCCAGCGAGCCGTCTTCGTTGACCAGGACCTTGGGCACCAGAAACAGCGAGATGCCCTTGGAGCCGGCCGGCGAGTCCGGCAGCTTGGCCAGCACCAGATGGATGATGTTCTCGGCCAGGTCGTGCTCGCCGCCGGTGATGAAGATCTTGGTGCCGCTGACCTTGTAGCTGCCGTCGGCCTGCGGCTCGGCCTTGGTGCGGATCAGGCCCAGGTCGGTGCCGGCATGGGGTTCGGTGAGGCACATCGAACCGGTCCAGACGCCGGCGTACATGTTGGGCAGGTATTTTTCCTTCAGCGCCTCGCTGCCGTGGGCGTGGATCGACAGGCAGGCGCCGGAGGTCAGCATGGGATACAGGCCGAACGCCAGGCTGGCCGAGTTGATCATTTCCTCGACCTGGGCGGAGATCGCCTTGGGCATGCCCATGCCGCCGAACGCCGGATCACCGGCGACGCCGACCCAGCCGCCTTCGGCGTACAGGCGATAGGCCTCGGGATAGCCGGCCGGGGTGCTGACCACACCATCGTTCCAGCGACAGCCCTCTTCGTCGCCGCAGCGGTTGAGCGGGGCGATGGAATTGGCGGTGATCTTGCCGGCCTCCTCAAGGACGGCTTCGGCGGTATCGGCATCGACCACCTCGGCCAGTGCCGGCAGGCTCTGCCACAGGGCCGGAGCCTCGAGAACCTCGTTGAGGACGAAACGCATGTCGCGCAGCGGTGCTTTGTAATCAGCCATGGAGAGAGCCTCGCAGATCGTGGCGCCGGGCCGGCTGGCCGCAGCGTTTTCCCGAGTCTAGCCGACACCGACAGGCGCCCGAAGCGTCTAGTTGTGACCAATCGGTTCCGCCTCTTCCAGGCCGGTCACCCATGAAAAAGCCCGCCGAAGCGGGCTTTGTGGCGCTGCCTTTTCTCAGAAGACGAACTGGTCGGCCGCAAGCTTCATCAGCGTCTCGCCGCCGGCCTCGATCGACGCCCGGTGGGCCGCGGTGCGCGGCAGCAGACGGCTGAAATAGAACTCGGCGGTGACGATCTTCGATTGGTAGAAGGCCGCATCGCCCTCGCCGGCCTGGAGCTTGGCCTGGGCGACCACCGCCATGCGCAGCCAGAAATAGCCGAGGACCAGGTAGCCGCAGTACATCAGGTAGTCGACCGAAGCCGCGCCGACCTCGTCGGCGTTCTTCATCGCCGCCATGCCGATGCGGGCGGTGATCGCCCCCAGGTCCTGGTTCAGCTCGGCGAGCCGCTGGACCTGTCCCTTGAGTTCGGGATGTTCGGCGTTGGCCTGGCAGAACCTGTGGACCAGCTTGGTGAAGCCCAGCATCAGCTTGCCCTGGCTGCCCAGGACCTTGCGGCCGAGCAGGTCGAGCGCCTGGATGCCATTGGTGCCTTCGTAGATCGGGGCGATGCGGCAGTCGCGCATCAATTGCTCCATGCCCCACTCGCGAATGTAGCCGTGGCCGCCGAACACCTGCATGCCGAGGCTGGTGACCTCCAGTCCGGTATCGGTCATGAAGGCCTTGCAGATGGGCGTGAGGAAGGCCAGCAGCGCCTCGGCTTCCTCGCGCTTGCCCGCCTCGGGGCTGTGCAGCTGATCGAGCAGCTGCGCGGTGAAATAGGCCAGCGCGCGGTTGCCCTCGTTGAAAGCCTTCATGGTCAGCAGCATGCGCCGCACGTCCGGGTGGACGATGATCGGATCGGCAGGCTTGTCGGGAAACTTCGCACCGGTCAGCGAGCGCATCTGCAGGCGCTCCTGGGCGTACTTCACCGCGCCCTGGTAGCTCGCCTCGCCGTTGCACAGCCCCTGCATGCCGGTGCCGAGGCGCGCATGGTTCATCATGGTGAACATGCAGTTGAGGCCCTTGTTCGGTTCGCCGATGAGAAAACCGCGGGCGCCGTCGAAGTTGAGCACGCAGGTGGCCGAGGCCTTGATGCCCATCTTGTGCTCGATCGAGCCGCAGGCCAACGCGTTGCGCTCGCCGGCATTGCCGGCCGCATCGGGCAGGAACTTGGGCACGATGAACAGCGAGATGCCCTTGGTGCCGGCCGGTGCGTCGGGCAGCTTGGCCAGCACCAGGTGCACGATGTTCTCGGCCAGGTCGTGCTCGCCGGCGGAGATGAAGATCTTGGTACCGCTGATGGCGTAGCTGCCGTCGGCCTCGGGCACCGCACGGGTCTTGATGATCCCCAGGTCCGTGCCGCAGTGGGGCTCGGTCAGGCACATGGTGCCGGTCCAGCGGCCCTCGGTCATGCGGCTGAGGTAAGTGGACTTCTGCGCCTCGCTGCCGTGGGCGCCGATGGCGGCCATGGCGCCGTGGGTCAGCCCCGGGTACATGCCGAAGGAGGTGTTGGCCGAGCCGACCATTTCGCCGATCACCAGGCCCAGCGAGTGCGGCAGACCCTGGCCGCCATACTCGGGCGTCGAGGCCAGCCCCATCCAGCCGCCCTCGGCGTACTGGGCGAAGGCTTCCTTGAAGCCCTTCGGCGTGGTCACCACGCCATTGTCGAAATGGCAGCCTTCCTCGTCGCCGCTGCGGTTGAGCGGCGCCAGCACCTGCTCGCAGAACTTGGCGCCCTCCTCCAGGATCGCACCGACCATGTCCGGGGTCGCATCCTCGGCGCCGATGGCGGCATAGCTGGCGTGGAAATCGAACACGTCGTCGATCAGAAAGCGCATGTCGCGCAGGGGAGCCTTGTACTCGGGCATGTTGTTGTTCTCCAGAAGGCAGCGCCGGGCAGTTATCCAGCCGGCAACCTACTGCTGGGGAGCGGGGTCAACAATCACATCATGGGCGCTGAATGCGCCGCCATAACCACCGGTTCGTCAGGCCGGCTCGCGCGGCGCGCGCACCGCACCGCGGCGGTTCTCGCCATGGGCGCGTACGCAGTTTCGCCCGGCGCTCTTGGCACTGTAGAGCGCCTTGTCGGCGGCCTTGATGACCTCTTCGGCGTTGCGCTGCGAGGGTTGTCGCTCGGCCACGCCGATGCTGATCGTCACCGAGACCTGGCTCGCCGTCTTGCCGGCGCGGCGCTGCCGACCCTGCTCGTCGCTCTTCGGCCGGCTGGCCGTGTCGCGCAGCTGCAGGGCATAGCCTTCCACCGCCAGCCGGATGTCTTCCAGATGGGGCAGGCAGGCCTGCAGGTCGCGGCCGGGGAAGACCAGGGTGAATTCCTCGCCGCCATAGCGGTAGGCCCTTCCGCCACCGCCGATCCTGCGCAGCCGGCTGGCGACCAGGCGCAGCACCTGGTCGCCCACGTCATGCCCGTGGGTGTCGTTGAACGACTTGAAATGGTCGACGTCCGCCATGGCGATCACATACTGCCGGCCGAGTCGCTGCAACCGCTCGTTGAGCGCCCGCCGATTCGGCAAGCCGGTGAGCTCGTCGCGAAACGCCATCAGGTAGGCTTCCTGCACGATGGCGACCACCAGGATCAGCATCGTCAGGCTGGTCAGCACGTTCAGCGCGCCCGGCCGGCTGAACACCTGCGGCAGCATCAGCAGCAACCCGGGCAAGGCCACCAGTTGCGCCGCGTGCAGGGCACGGGGTCTTCGCCAGTACTGCACCGCCAGCGCGACGAAGCCGAGCAGGAACGGCGGATAGGCCAGCTGGATCAGCTGCAGCCAGTCGGCCTGCAGCGCGGGCCAGCGAACCGTCACCAGCCATTCGTGCACGGCTTCGGGAAAGCGCCGCCCCAGCGCGAACGCGAGGCTGACCACCACCAGGAGCACGGCGGCGCGCGCCAGGCCGTCCTGCAGGAGATGGGTGCGCTCGTGCCAAAGGGCATAGACGCCGTAGAGCAGCGGCAGCAGCAGGCTGCACAGATGGAAGGTCAACGCCGCCTCGGGCAGCAGCGTGCCGGTGGCCCGGTAATGGTCGGCCTGGGTGTCGAGCAGGAAATAGGCGATGTACACCACGAGCAGCAGAAACAGCTCGCGCAGCCGCCCGTAACCCAGGCACAACGCGCCGCCCATCAGCACCAGCACGGTCGGCAGCACGTTGAACAGGGAAACGAAAAACTCGTTGAGCACGGGCCGACGTGCCGTCAACAGCCCGACCGCCAGCAATCCCAAGGGCGGCAGGACATGACTGAAGCGCGCGGCGGCTGAACGGGGCACGGGTACTCCGGCGGACGGCCAGGAAAGCGGCATTTTGCCTGCATTCGCTCAGCTGTACACCTTTCTTGTCCCGCGCGTGAAACAGGCGAAAAAAAAACCGCTGCCTGCGCAGCGGTTCTTTTACGCGTCCGAAGGACTCAGTACGCCAGGGCGAAGTGTTCTTCGTCCATGTCCATCAGGTTGTCGGCGCCCGACAGCATGGCTTCGACGTGGGTGCGGGTACGCGGCAGGATGCGCTTGTAGTAGAAGCGCGCCGTCTGCAGCTTGGCCTTGTAGAAGCCTTCCTCGGCGGTGCCGGCGGCCAGCTTCTCCGCGGCCACCCGCGCCATGTCGGCCCAGAAGTAGGCCAGGCAGGCATAACCGCAGTACATCAGGTAGTCCACCGAGGCGGCACCGACTTCTTCGCGGTTCTTCATGGCCGCCATGCCGACCTTCATGGTGATGTCGCCCCACTCCTTGTTCAGCTTGGCCAGCGGCTCGACGAATTCCTTCACCGCCTCGTTGCCTTCGTTGGCCTGGCAGAACTTGTGCACGACCTTGGTGAAGCCCTTGAGCGCCTCGCCCTGGGTCATCAGCACCTTGCGGCCGAGCAGGTCGAGCGCCTGGATGCCGGTGGTGCCTTCGTACAGGCAGGAGATGCGGCTGTCGCGCACGTTCTGCTCCATGCCCCACTCGGCGATGAAGCCGTGGCCGCCATAGATCTGCACGCCGTGGTTGGCGGACTCGAAGCCCACTTCGGTCATGAACGCCTTGGCGATCGGGGTCAGGAAGGCGAGCATGGAATCGGCGGCCTTGCGCTGCTCCTCGTCCGCGCTGCGCTGGACGATGTCCACCTGCTTGGCGGCGAAGTAGAGCATCGCGCGGTTGCCCTCGGCGAAGGCCTTCATGGTCAGCAGCATGCGGCGTACGTCCGGATGCACGATGATCGGGTCAGCGGCCTTGTCCGGCGCTTTCGGACCGGTCAGCGAACGCATCTGCAGGCGCTCGCGGGCGTACTGGATACCGCCCTGGAAACCGATCTCGGCATGGGCCAGGCCCTGCAGCGCAGTGCCCAGGCGCGCGGTGTTCATGAAGGTGAACATGCAGTTCAGGCCCTTGTTCGGCGGGCCGATCAGGAAGCCGGTGGCGCCGTCGAAGTTCATCACGCAGGTCGCGTTGCCGTGGATGCCCATCTTGTGCTCGAGCGAGCCGCAGGACACGCCATTGCGCTCACCCACGCCGCCCTCGGCGTTCGGCAGGAACTTGGGCACGATGAACAGCGAGATGCCCTTGGTGCCTTCCGGCGCATCGGGCAGGCGGGCCAGTACGATATGGACGATGTTGTCGGCCATGTCGTGTTCGCCGGCGGAAATGAAAATCTTGGTGCCGGTCACCTTGTAGCTGCCATCGGCCTGGGGTTCGGCCTTGGTACGCAGCATGCCCAGGTCGGTGCCGCAGTGCGGCTCGGTCAGGCACATGGTGCCGGTCCACTCGCCGGACACCAGCTTGGTCAGGTAGGTCTGCTGCTGCTCGGCCGTGCCGTGGGCGTGCAGCGTGTTCATCGCACCGTGGGACAGGCCGGGGTACATGCCCCAGGACCAGTTGGCTTCGCCGACCATCTCGCTGACGGCCATGCCGAGGGACTCCGGCAGGCCCTGGCCGCCGTGCTCGACGTCGTGGGCCAGGCTCGGCCAGCCGCCTTCGACGAACTGCTTGTAGGCTTCCTTGAAGCCGGTCGGCGTCTTCACGCCCGACTCGCTCCAGGTGCAGCCCTCGATGTCGCCGACACGGTTGAGGGGAGCGATCACCTGCTCACAGAACTTCGCGCCTTCATCGAGAATGGCATTGACCATGTCCGGCGTCGCGTCTTCACAACCCGGAAGGCTCTGATAGTGCGCCTCGTAGCCGAGCAGCTCGTCACGTACGAAGCGGATATCGCGCAAGGGGGCCTTGTAATCAGGCATAGCGTAAACCTCAGCGGTGAGTTCTTTTGATCAGATGACCGGCTGGCCGGTCGCTTCAGGTTCGGATATTGACCGGTCGGCAGCAGGCCGAAGGGGTCAAACAGGCGTTTGAAACATACGTTTAGGCCTGAGGGATGTCAAGCAGGCACCCCCTTTCCGTTTATCGGCAGATATCAGGATATGCAAGGCATGACAGGGCGCCCGGCGATGGCCGGGCGCCCTGGATTCGAAAGGAGAAGAAGAAAGAGGCGCTGAAAGGTCAGGCGCGGGTATCGATCAGCGTACCGAGCACTTCGTCGGCGCTGCGCACCAGGCGGGCCCCGATCTGGGCGTCGTAGCGGCCCTGCTGCAGCTCGACCAGCTGCAAGGCGAGTTCCGCACTGCTGGGAGCGTCGCTGTTGTCCGGAACCGATGCTCCGGCGATACGCCCTGCGGCCTGCTCGACGCGCTGTTGGCCCGCGTTGATGGCGGTCACTCCGTAGGAGAACAGGCTGTTGGAGATCTGCATGGCGGTACCCGGGATGGAATCGTCTGGCCATTATTGAAGCAGAGTCGTTCCGTTGACGCCAGAGACATAACGGAATCAACCCGCCTTCCCTTATACCCAGCGCCACATTCAGTCACTGCTGCACAGGAACGCCAGCGCCTCGGCGGCAGTCCTCTCTAGCAGTATCCATTGCCCGGAGCACGACATGAACCGATCGAAATCACCTTTGCTCGCACAGCGCCTCGACGCGGAAATGGCCCAGGCGCCGAACGTCCACGGCCTCGAACGCCTGGCGTCAGGGCTGATCGGCGGCTGGCTCGTCGGGCGCGGCCTGCGCAGCGGCGGCCTGTTCGGCCTGGTGGGAATCGCGCTGGGCGGCATGGCGATCGCCCGGGGTGGCTCGGGCCATTGCGCCGCCAAACGCGCCCTGTCGCCGAGCGACTATGAGAAGCAGGTGGCCGAGGAGAACCGCTGGAGCAGTGCCAAGGCGCTGTCGTGCAGCATCACGGTCAATCGCCCCCGCGACGAGGTCTACGCCTACTGGCGCGATTTCAGCCACATGCCGACCTTCATGGCGTTCATCGAGCGGGTCGAGGCTCGCGACGACCACCACGCGCACTGGGTCGCCCGACTGCCGATGACGGACAAGACCCTCGAATGGGACACCTACGTGACCGAGGACGTGCCCGGCGAACGCCTGGCCTGGATGTCCGAGGCCGACGCGCCGATCCGCAACCTCGGCTGGGTGACCTTCCGCGATGCGCCCAACGGCAGCGGTACCGAAATCCAGGCGGTGATCGCCCACGAAGTGCCCGGCGGCCAGATCGGCTATGCGCTGGCCAAGGGTTTCAGCACCCTGTCCGGCTTCGAGGTCAGCCAGGACCTGCGCCGGTTCAAGGAACTGATGGAAACCGGCCGGGCCGGCGCCTAGCCGACCCGCAACTGCCCCAGATCCAGATGTGGCGCGACGACCGATGGCGTCGCCGCCGCAAGCTGCGGCACGAGCCCGATACAGGGCGCATCCAGACGGTCGGCCAGCGTGCCGAGGTTCTCTTCGAGACGCGAGGTCTGCGCATCGACGATGTTGGCGACCCAGCCCGCCAGGGGCAGCCCGTCACGGGCTATCGCCTCGGCGGTGAGCAGCGCGTGGTTGATGCAGCCCAGGCGCACGCCCACCACCAGGATCACCGGCAGGCCCAGCAGAACGGCGAGATCGGACAGGTTCTGCCGCCCCGACAGTGGCACCCGCCAGCCTCCGGCACCCTCCACCAGGCTGAAATCGGCCGCCAGCCCCAGCATCGCCCGCACCGGCGTTGCGAGCCCTCCGGCGCTCAGCTCGACCCCGGCTTCCCGAGCGGCCAGATGCGGCGCGATGGCTGGCTCGAAGGCGAACGGATTGACCTGCTCATAGCCCATCGGCAGCGTGCATTCGCCCAGCAGCGCCAGGGCATCGGCGTTGCGCAGGCCGGCCGCGGTGCGCTCGCAGCCCGAGGCGACCGGCTTGGCGGCCGCCGTGCTCAGCCCGGCAAGCCGCGCGGCATGGAGCAGCCCCGCGGCAATGGTGGTCTTGCCGACCTCGGTGTCGGTACCGGTGACGAAAAACGCCGCGGCCATGCTCAGGCCTCCTTCAGCAAGAGGCCCTGGACGACCTGATAGGTCACCGGCAGGCCCTGGGGCTGGCGCAGGTGTTCGTAGGCCTCGATCAGCGCCCGCATGCGCGCCCGGCCGGTCAGTCCACCCGGGCGCCCGGGGTTGAGGTTATGGGCGCCGAGCGCCTTGAGGTCGTGGGTCAGCCGCCGCAGATCGGGGAAGAACAGCCGGTGGGGCACCTGCTCGAGCTGCGCCGCCCGCAGGCCGCTGCCCCCGCACAGCGCCTGGTACTGCTCGAAACGGCGGAAGCGATTGACGTGGACGAAACCGTCGACCTGCTCCCAGCTGTCACGCAGCTCCTGCAGCGTGCCGGCGCAAAGGCTGGTGAAGGCGAACACCCCGCCCGGACGCAGCACCCGCCGGGCCTCGCCGAGCACCGCGGCGAAATCCGGACACCACTGCACTGCCAGGCTGGAAAACAGCACATCGACCGAGCCGTCGCGCAGCGGCAGCGCCTCGGCATCGCCGGCGACGAAATCCTGCGCCCCGCCCTGCAGGCGCGCGTGCCGCAGCATGCCCTCGGCGATATCCAGCGCCAGCCCTTCGGCGGCGGGGAAACGCTGCGCCAGCTGGCGACTGAAGTAACCGGTGCCGCAGCCCAGGTCGACCCAGCGCTCGATGCCGCCCTTGGGCAGGGATTCGAGCAAGGCCTCGCCCACCTGGCGCTGCAGCTGGGCGACGGCATCGTAGCTGGCCGCCGCCCGGGAAAACGACGCGGCCACCTCGCGCTTGTCGGGCAAGCCGGGCGCGCTGACCACAGGTCGCTCCGCGATCATCTCAGCCATCTTCGCCCTCGCGCATGAATCGAACCATCAGCCGCGCGACGGTATCGGGCTGCTCCAGCGGCAGGCCATGGCTGGCGTCATCCACGATGCGGATGTCCACATCCGGCACTTCGGCCTGCAGCGCGTCGGCAGCGGCGACCGGCACCAGCGCATCGCGACCGGCGAACAGGTGCAGCTGCGGCCCGGCAAAGGCACCCAGCACGTCGCGGTTGTCCAGGTGCGCGAGCAGTTGCAGGCCGGCGTCCAGGGCGGCCGGGCTCATGGCCGCGTGGGAGACCTGCAGCTGGCGGGCCAGGGTCTTCGGATCGAAGGCGCCACGACTGACCAGCAGGGTGAAACGCTTGAGGGTCAGCTCGGGATCGAGACCAAAGGCCTGGTGGAAGGTATCGAAGATCTCGGCCGGCATCGCCGTCGGCCATTGTTCGCTGCTGCGAAAACGAAGGTTGCTGGCGATGCCGATCAGCCCACGGCAACGCTCGGCACGGCTGGCCGCCAGGCGCGCCGCCAGCATGCCGCCCAGCGACCAGCCGGCGAGCCAGGCGCCATCGGGGATCTGCGGATCGAGCGACTTGAGCCACTCGGCAGGCTCTGCCCGGTCGGGCAACGGCAGGATATCGACCTGCAGGTGGGAGTCGCGCTCGAGCAGCGCGTCGCGAAGCGGGGCCAGCGCCGCCTCGCCAAAGGCCCAGCCAGGCAGCAGAATCAGTCGGTTACGCATTCTCGAAGGCCTCCTGGGCCAGTCGGTTCCAGCATTCGGCCAGGATATCCAGCAGACGTTCCACCTGCGCCTCGCTGTGGGCGGCCGTCAGGGTCACCCGCAACCGGGCGCTGCCCGCCGGGACCGTCGGCGGGCGAATCGCACCGACCAGGATGCCGCGTTCGCGCAACAGCGCCGAAAGACGCAGGGCGCGCTCGCTGCTGCCGACCAGGATCGGCTGGATCGGCGTCGGGCTGTCCATCAGGGTCAGGCCGATGTCCGCCGCGCCCTGGCGAAAGCGTGCGATCAGCCGGTTCAGATGCGCCCGTCGCCAGCTCTCGCCCCGCAGCAGCTCCAGGCTTTTCAGGGTCGCGCAGGCCACCGCCGGTGGCTGGCTGGTGGTGTAGATGTAGGGCCGGGCGAACTGGATCAGGGTCTCGATCAGCTCTTCGCTGCCGGCCACGAAGGCACCCGCGGTGCCGAACGCCTTGCCCAGGGTGCCGACCAGCACCGGCACGTCGTCGATGCCCAGCCCGAAGTGTTCGACGATGCCACCGCCGGTCGCGCCGAGCGGGCCGAAGCCGTGGGCGTCATCCACCATCACCCAGGCGTCACGGGCCTTCGCGGCGGCGCACAGGGCGGGCAGGTCGGCCAGATCGCCGTCCATGCTGAACACCCCGTCGGTCACCACCAGCGTGTTGCCGGTCGCCTTCTCCAGGCGCTTGGCCAGGCTCGGGGCGTCGTTGTGCAGGTAGCGCGAGAAACGCGCGCCGGACAGCAGGCCGGCATCGAGCAGCGACGCGTGGTTGAGGCGGTCCTCCAGCACGGTGTCGCCCTGCCCCACCAGCGCGGTGACGGCGGCGAGGTTGGCCATGTAGCCGGTGGAGAACAGCAACGCCCGTGGCCGCCCGGTGAAGTCGGCGAGCTCCTCCTCCAGTTCGTGGTGCGGCGTGCTGTGGCCGACGACCAGATGCGAGGCACCGCCGCCGACGCCCCAGCGCTCGGCGCCCCGCTGCATGGCGCGGATCACTTCGGGGTGGTTGGCCAGCCCCAGGTAGTCGTTGGAACTGAACGCCAGCACCGCCTCGCCATCGACCACGACCTCGGGCCCTTGCGGGGCCTGGAGCAGCGGGCGCTGGCGGTAGAGGTGTTCGGCCCGGCGGGCGGCGAGGCGGGAAGCGAGATCGAAGGGCATACGAAGCTCTCAGCTGGAAGCCTGAAGCGGGAAGCCACGCCGAACCGCTTCAAGCTTCCGGCTTATAACTTCCAGGGCGTAGGGTGGATGACGCGCAGCTCATCCACCATGGGCATCAGGCGGTGGCGTCGTAGAACAGCTTCGAATCGCGCTGCTCCACCAGGGCCTGCTCGATGGCGGCCTGGTGCACTTCGTCGTCGTGCTCCTCGCGGGCCTCGGGCTGGATGCCCAGGCGCTTGAACAGCAGCATGTCCTTGTCGGCCTGCGGGTTGCCGGTGGTCAGCAGCTTCTCGCCGTAGAAGATCGAATTGGCACCGGCGAAGAAGGCCAGCGCCTGCATCTGCTCGTTCATCTGCTCGCGGCCGGCCGACAGGCGCACATGGGATTTCGGCATCATGATTCGCGCCACGGCGAGCATGCGGATGAAATCGAAGGGGTCGACGTCCTGCTCGTCGGCCAGCGGCGTGCCCTTGACCTTCACCAGCATGTTGATCGGCACCGACTCGGGATGCTCGGGCAGGTTGGCCAGCTGGATCAGGAGGCCGGCGCGATCGTTCAGCGACTCGCCCATGCCGAGGATGCCGCCGGAGCAGATCTTCATGCCCGCGTCACGCACGTAGCTCAGCGTCTCCAGACGATCGGCGTAGGTGCGGGTGGTGATGATGTTGCCGTAGAACTCAGGCGAGGTATCGAGGTTGTGGTTGTAGTAGTCCAGCCCCGCTGCGGCCAGTGCCTTGGTCTGCTCCTGGTCGAGCTTGCCGAGGGTCATGCAGGTTTCCAGGCCCAGCGCCTTCACGCCTTCGACCATCTTCAGGACGTAGGGCATGTCCTTGGCGGACGGATGCTTCCAGGCCGCGCCCATGCAGAAGCGGGTCGAGCCGATGGCCTTGGCTTCGGCCGCGGCCTTGAGCACCTTCTCCACCTCCATCAGCTTTTCCTTGTCCAGGCCGGTGTTGTAGTGGCCGGACTGCGGGCAGTACTTGCAGTCTTCGGGACAGGCGCCGGTCTTGATCGACAGCAGGGTGGACACCTGCACGCGGTTGGCATCGAAGTGCTGACGATGGACGGTCTGCGCATGGAACAGCAGATCGTTGAAGGGCTGCTCGAACAGCGCCTTGACCTCATCGAGGCGCCAATCGTGGCGCAGGGCGGAAGCGGAAGTGGCGCTCATGGGCAGTCCTTGTAATAGAGTGGTGCCTGACACGGATGCGAAATGGTTAGCCAACCCCGACAGGCTGTCAACCAGGAATGGAATCATGGTGAACAACTGGCTAAATAATGAACACTTCTGCCTGCTGTGCGACGAACCGAGCGAAGCCGGCCAGGCCCTGTGCAGTCCTTGCGAGGCCGACCTCCCCTGGCTCGGCGGCCGCTGTGCGATCTGCGCGCTGCCCTTGCCCACCCGTGGGCTGGCGTGCGGCGCCTGCCTCAAGCGCCCGCCGGCTTTCGATCACGTCGAGGTGCCATGGCGCTTCGCCTTTCCGGTCGATGCGCTGATCACCCGCTTCAAGCACCAGGCACGCTGGCCGCTCGGCCGTCTGCTGGCGCAGCGCCTGGGACTGCACCTGAGCCACGCCTTCGACGAGGGGCTGGCGCGGCCGGATGCACTGCTGCCGGTCCCGCTGTCGCACAAGCGCCTGCGCGAGCGCGGCTTCAACCAGGCGCAGATGCTGGCCGGCTGGCTGGGCCGTTCGCTGGACATCGAGGTCGACGAACACTCGCTGGTACGCACCCAGGACACCGCCTCGCAACAGCAGCTCGACGCCGCGGCGCGCCGGCGCAACCTTCGCCAGGCCTTCGCGCTGGGTTCGGCCGGGACGATACGGGGTCGCCACCTCGCGCTGGTCGACGACGTGCTGACCACCGGCGCGACCGCCGAGGCGCTGGCGCGGCTGCTCAAGCGCGCCGGCGCCGCCCGGGTGGATGTCTACTGCCTGGCCCGCACGCCGAAACCGGGCGACTGAGCCGCCCCTGAACGGCAGTGCCTGGATGCACCGCGGTTGTGCAAACATCTGGTTGCAATACACTGACCGGCCACGCCCGCGGAGACGCCCATGTCCCATCCCTTCGATACCCTCACGCCCGACCTGGTACTCGACGCGGTGGAGAGCCTCGGCTACCTCAGCGATGCCCGGGTACTCGCGCTCAACAGCTACGAGAACCGCGTCTATCAGGTCGGCATCGAGGACGAAACGCCGCTGATCGCCAAGTTCTATCGCCCCGGGCGCTGGAGCGACGAGGCCATCCTCGAGGAGCATCGCTTCAGCCTGGAGCTGGCCGAGCGCGAGGTGCCGGTGGTCGCACCGCTCATGCGCGATGGGCAATCACTGTTCGAGCACGCCGGGTTCCGCTTCACGCTGTTTCCCCGACGCGGAGGCCGCGCACCGGAGCCGGGCAACCTGGACCAGCTCTATCGTCTCGGCCAGCTGCTGGGCCGGTTGCACGCGGTGGGCTCCGCGCGGCCCTTCGAGCATCGCGAAAGCCTGCTGCCGCGCCATTTCGGCCATGACTCGCTCGCCACCCTGCTCGACGGCAACTTCGTCCCCGCCAGCCTGCGCCCGGCCTACGCGTCGGTCGCCCGGGACCTGCTCGCCCGCATCGACGAGGTCTTCGCGGCCACGCCGTACACGCCGATCCGCCTGCACGGCGACCTGCATCCCGGCAACATCCTCGGGCGGGACGATGCCTTCTATCTCGTCGACATGGACGACTGCCGGATGGGCCCGGCGGTGCAGGACCTCTGGATGATGCTCGCCGGCGAGCGCCACGAGCGCATGAGCCAGCTGGCGGAACTGGTTGAGGGCTATCAGGAGTTTCACGACTTCTCGCCGCGCGAACTGCCACTGATCGAAGCGCTGCGGGCGCTGCGACTGCTGCACTACAGCGCCTGGCTGGCGCGCCGCTGGGACGATCCGGCCTTCCCGATGAGCTTTCCCTGGTTCGGCAGCGAACGTTACTGGGGCGACCAGGTGCTGATCCTGCGCGAACAGCTCTCGGCACTGGCCGAAGAACCGCTGAAGTTGTTCTAGCGGGGGCGCCTCGCTGGGCACGCCTGGTGGAGCGGCGTCTGGAAGGCAAACAGCGGGAGCACGCGAAGGTGCTGGAGAAGGCAGGCTCAGGCCTGGATCGCGACAGGTTCGACCGAACCCTGGAGCGGAAAGAAGCGCCTGCGCATCGATTGCGGCAGGCGCTCGGAAATCAGTTCTGGTAACCCTCGCCCGTGCAGCCCAGGCAGCGCACGAACGCCGCCTTGCCCGGCTCGACCACCAGTGCCTTGCCGGCTTCGCCGACGTTGCCGCCCAGCGCGGTGAACGGCAGGCTGACCAGGAACGCGCCGGCACCGATGACGGTAGCGCCGATCAGCAGCGGACGGGCGATCAGCAGGTCGCCGATCATGGAGAAGGCCTTGGGCGCCTCGACGGTGTACATCGGATCGCCGCTGGCGTTCTGGGGAGCGTTCACCACTTCTGCCGCCTGGGCCGGCAGTGCCATCAGGCCAGTGGTCAGTGCCAAGACAACGGCGGTCGAGCGGAACAGTTTCATGGTGTGGTCCTTCAGCTGTGCAGAGCGTGGCGATGAGTTGTAGTGCCGCCAACTATAACAGCGGCGCACGGCTTACCAACGTGAACGCCGTCAACGACCGGACGGGAAAATCGGCCATCGATCGCCTTTCCCCTCAGCGCTGGCAACGCGCGCAATACACGCTGGCGCGTTGTCCCAGGCGGATTTCGCGCAGCGTCCCGCCGCAGGTCTTGCACAGTTCCCCGCCTCGTCCATAGACGAACAGCTCCTGCTGGAAGTAGCCGGGCTTGCCGTCGCCCCCGACGAAATCGCGCAGCGTGGTGCCGCCGCGCTCGATGGCCATCGCCAAGATCCGTTTGATCTCCACGGCCAGCTTCAGGTAGCGCGCCTTCGAGATGCTGCCGGCTGGCCGCCGCGGGTCGATGCCGGCGGCGAACAGCGCCTCGCTCGCGTAGATGTTGCCGACGCCCACCACCACCGCGTTGTCCATGATGAACGGCTTGACCGCCATGCTGCGCCCGCGCGACAGCCGGTACAGGCGATCGCCGTCGAAGGCCTCGCCGAGCGGTTCCGGGCCGAGCCCGGCGATCAGGACGTGGGCGTGGGGGTCGTCGCTCCAGAGCAGCGCACCGAAGCGGCGCGGATCGGTGTAGCGCAGCGCCATGCCCGAATCGAGCAGCACGTCGACATGGTCGTGCTTGCCGACCGCGAGCGACGGGTCGACCAGGCGCAGGCTGCCGGACATCCCCAGATGGGCGATCAGGGTGCCCTGCTCCGCGTGGATCAACAGGTACTTGGCGCGCCGCTCGACCGACTCGATGCGCTGGCCGGAGAGGCGCACGTCCAGGTCCTCGGGAATCGCCCAGCGCAGGCGGCGCTCGCGCACGATCACGCGGCTGACGCGGTGGCCGAGCAGGTGCGGCTCGATGCCGCGGCGGGTGGTTTCGACTTCGGGTAGTTCAGGCATGGCAAACGGAGCGTGGGGAATGCGGGCGGCTACCCTAGCAGGAACGCCACCGGCCGACGAGGCGCGGCACTAGGCCACGCCGAGTTCGCGGATGCTGTCCTTGAGGTTGAGGAAGTCGTATTCCGACAGGCCCACGTATTCGAGCACCAGCTGGGAAATGTGCGCCCACTCGTGGTCCTCTTCCTGCCCGCCGAGCACGCGGTGGCAGGCACAGATGTGCTCGGCCATCTTGAGGATCGCCAGCAGCGTCTTGAGCTGGGCATCGCGCCCCGAATCGTCGACGAACAGCGACCAGGCGTTGTGGTGATTGGCGATCGCGTCGCACAGCCGCAGCGGCAGGTTCCAGGACTTGGCGGTGAAGTAGCCGACCACCGCGTGGTTGGTGTTGAGCACGCGGTTCTCGACATCGACGATGCGCTGTTCGGCGCAGCAGCTGGCATAGGCTTCTTCGAGCACGCCCATGTAGTTGGGGAAGCGCTTGAGCATCAGCGGAATGCCGCAGTCGTGGAACAGCCCGAGGGTATAGGCCTCGTCGGGGGCCTGGTAGCCGATCCGCTTGGCCAGGGTCAGGCTGGTCATGGCCACGTCCTGGGCGGTGTCCCAGAAGCGGTTGAGGGTGACGATGGTCTCGTCGCTCATCTCGCCCTTGATCGACTGGGCGTTGATCAGGTTGATCACCGAGTCGCAGCCCAGCAGGTTGACCGCCTGCTGGATCGAGGCGATGCGGTTGGACAGCTCGAAGAAACGCGAATTGACGATCTTCAGCAGCGCCCCGGAAAGCCCCGGGTCCTGGCTGATCAGGCGGGCGATGATCTTGAGGTCCGGAACCGGCATCACCTGTTCCATCTGCAGGTCCACCAGGATCTGCGGCTGAGGCGGCACGCTGATTCCCTGCAACACGTGGCGGATCTGCTCCGCGGTTAATTCGACGGCCATGGCAACGACTCGAGGGAGAGAAGGCAATAGGCCATCCTGTGGCCGGAGCGAAACTTTGGCCGAGAAGGTGGTCGGATTTCAAGAGAGCGGCGCCAAAAGGCGTGTCCTTTTTTGTTACCGAGGAGGAGATAACATGGCCAATGAAATCGCGGGTAAACGTGTCGCCATCTTGGTCACCGACGGCTTCGAACAGGCCGAGCTGACCGGGCCGAAGGAGGCGCTCGAGAAAGCCGGCGCCAAGGCCGAGATCATTTCCGCCAAGGGCGGCAAGGTCACCGGCTGGAACCACACCACGCCGGCGGACGAGTTTCCGGTGGACAACACCTTCGACAGCATCCGCGTCGAAGACTACGACGCCATCCTGCTGCCCGGCGGCGTGGTCAATTCCGACACCATCCGCACCGACGAGATGGCCCAGGAGCTGGTCCGCGACGCGGCCCGCGCCGGCAAGACCATCGCGGTGATCTGCCATGGCGGCTGGCTGCTGATTTCCGCCGACCTGGTCAAGGGCAAGCGCATGACCAGCTGGCCGTCGCTGACCGACGACCTGAAGAACGCCGGCGCCAACTGGGTAGACGAGCAGGTGGTGGTCGACGGCAACCTGATCAGCAGCCGCAAACCGGACGACATCCCCGCCTTCAGCCAGGCCCTGATCGACGCACTGGCAGCGGCCTGAGCCCCCACCCACTCCTTCCGGCCCGTGCTGCCGAGGCGGCCTCAGAAGCCGCCCGCAGCCGGTGCCTGGTGCCTATGGCTTTAGCCTATAATCCCGCCCCTTTTGCCGGAGCGCCTTAATGACACTGCCCAGCCTGCGCCTCAAAGCCAACGCCGACCGTCGCCTGCGCGCCGGCCACCTGTGGGTCTACAGCAACGAGATCGACACCGCGGTGACCCCGCTCAACGCCTTCCCGGCCGGGGCCCAGGCGGTGCTCGAAGCCGCGGGCGGGCGACCACTGGGCATCGTCGGCGTGTCGCCGAACAATCTGATCTGCGCGCGCCTGCTGTCGCGCGACCTCAAGCACAGCCTCGACAAGTCGCTGCTGGTGCACCGGATCAAGGTGGCGCTGTCGTTGCGCGAACGGCTGTTCGACCAGCCCTGCTACCGCCTGGTCTATGGCGACTCCGACCTGCTGCCCGGCCTGGTGGTCGATCGCTTCCACGACATCCTGGTGGTGCAGCTCGCCTCGGCCACCATGGAGCAGCACCGCGAGGCCGTCCTCGAAGCCCTGGTGCAGGTACTCAAGCCACGCGGCGTGCTGTGGAAGAACGACTCCAGCGCGCGCGACGCCGAAGGGCTCGAACGCTACGTCGACACCGCCTTCGGCGTGGTCCCCGAGTGGGTCGCGCTGGAAGAGAACGGCGTGAAGTTCGAGGCCCCGGTGATGCAGGGCCAGAAGACCGGCTGGTTCTATGACCACCGCATGAACCGCGCGCGCCTGGCGCCCTACGTCAAGGGCAAGCGCGTGCTCGACCTGTTCAGCTACATCGGTGGCTGGGGCGTGCAGGCGGCCGCCTTCGGCGCGACCGAAGTGATGTGCGTCGACGCCTCGGCCTTCGCCCTCGATGGCGTCGAGCGCAACGCCACCCTCAATGGCGTCGCCGAGCGTCTGGTCAGCGTCGAGGGCGACGTGTTCGAGGCGATCAAGGAACTCAAGGCGGCCGAAGAACGCTTCGACGTGGTCATCGCCGACCCGCCCGCCTTCATCAAGCGCAAGAAGGACCTGAAGAACGGCGAAGCGGCCTATCGTCGCCTCAACGAGCAGGCCATGCGCCTGCTGAGCAAGGACGGGGTCCTGGTGAGCGCGTCGTGCTCCATGCACCTGCCCGAGGACGACCTGCAGAACATCCTGCTCTCCAGCGCCCGCCACCTGGACCGCAACATCCAGCTGCTCGAGCGCGGTGCCCAGGGCCCGGACCACCCGGTGCACCCCGCGATTCCCGAGACGCGCTACATCAAGAGCCTCACCTGCCGCCTGCTGCCCAACAGCTGAGCGCACCGCCAAGGCACAGCCCGGCGCCAGGCCGCACCAGCGGCAGGCATGGCGCCGGCCGCCCACCCGCCGGGCGGGTGTTACGCGTCCCTACACCGCCATGATGACCAGGGCGACTTCCCGACCGCCTAGAGCCCGCCGCAGAGCGCAGCACCGTGGATGAGGCACCCATGGCCCGCTAATTGCTTTTCAACCTCGCTGATACTGCCGCTCCCAAATGAAGCAGGCAGACGCCTCAAATCGGGCCAGGCCAGACGCCGCGCCCCTGGAAAGGACCTAGCGGGGATATGGACGCACAGGCCGGTGGCACACCCTTCCTGCAATTCACCCACGTCAAGAAGACCTACGACCACAAGACCCTGGTGGTGAAGGATTTCAACCTCGACGTCGCCCGTGGCGAGTTCATCACCCTGCTCGGCCCGTCCGGCTCGGGCAAGACCACCTGCCTGATGATGCTGGCAGGCTTCGAGGACGTGACCAGCGGCGAGATCCTCATCGACGGCCGTCCGGTCACCAGCATCGCCCCCTACCATCGCAACATCGGCATGGTGTTCCAGCAATACGCGCTGTTTCCCCACATGACCCTGCGCGAAAACCTCGCCTACCCGCTGAAGGTCCGCAAGAGACCGAAGGAGGAGATCCGCGCCAAGGTCGACGAATACCTCGCTCTGGTCGAGCTGCAGGCCTTCGGCAACCGATATCCCGCCCAGCTTTCCGGCGGCCAGCGCCAGCGCGTGGCACTGGCCCGCGCGCTGATCTTCTCCCCCGACATCGTGCTGATGGACGAGCCGCTCGGGGCCCTGGACAAGAAGCTGCGCGAGCAGATGCAGTTCGAGATCAAGCGCCTGCACGAGCAGCTGGGCTTCACGGTGATCTACGTCACCCATGACCAGACCGAAGCGCTGACCATGTCCGACCGCATCGCCGTCTTCAACCACGGCGTGGTGCAGCAGTGCGCCGCGCCCCACGTGCTCTACGAGCGCCCGGCCAACCTGTTCGTCGCCGACTTCATCGGCGAGAGCAACAAGCTCGGCGGCGTGATCGAGGCGGTCGGCGAGGACACCGTCACGGTGCGGCTGGCCGACGGCGAGCAGGTCAGCAGCCTGAAAGTCGACTGCAGCGAAGTCGGCCAGCCGACCACCGTCTCGATCCGTCCGGAAAAGCTCACCTTCAGCGACCACCTGGGCAGCGCCGGCAACCGGGTCAAGGCGCGCTTCGTGACCCGTCATTACGTCGGCGAATACATCCGCTACCACTTCGAGACGACGACCGGCACCGAGCTGGTGGTCAAGAACATGAACGACCGCTCGGCGCCGCAGTTCAACGCCCGGCAGGAAGTGTCCCTGGCCTGGCTGCCGCATGACAGCCAGGCCCTCGACGGCGCACCGGCACCCGCGCCCGTCTAGAGCAGGCAGCAAGCGTCGGCCCGAACGGGCCGCGTGGAGAGCAGGCGGCAAGGCATCGCCAGGCAGTGAATCGACGATGCACAGCGGACCCTGAGCAAGCGCGAACACCCACTGAACGGACGGAGCATCACCCATGGCGAAACCACTGACACTTCACTTCCCCGCACTGGCCCTGGCGGCGGCCATCGGCCTGGCCGCCCAGACCGCCTACGCGGCCGAAAGCCTGACCGTCGTTTCCTGGGGCGGCGCCTATGGCGCGGCCCAGCAGAAGCACATGATCGATCCCTTCCAGAACGACACCGGGGTCAAGGTGCTGTTCGAGGACTACACCGGCGGCGTGGCGGAAATGAAGGCCCAGGTCGAATCCGGCAACGTCCAGTGGGACGTGGTCGACGTCGAGGTGATCGACCTGGAGCGCGCCTGCTCCGAAGGCCTGCTCGAAGAACTCCCGCGCGACATCCTGCCGGCCGGCGCCGACGGCACGCCGGCGGCCGAGGACTTCATCCCCGAGGCCCTGGCCAGCGAATGCGCCGTGGGCAACATCGTCTGGTCGGTGGTCTTCGCCTACAACAAGGACACCATCGGCGGTACCGCGGCCGCCTCGATCGGCGACTTCTTCGACCTGGGCAAGATCCCGGGCAAACGTGCCATGCGCAAGCGTCCGCAGGTGAACATGGAATGGGCGCTGATGGCCGATGGCGTGCCGCCGGAAGACGTCTACGAGGTGCTGGCGACGCCCGAAGGGCAGCAGCGCGCCTTCGACAAGCTGGCCACCATCAAGAAGGACATCGTCTGGTTCGATTCCTGGTCCCAGGCACCGCAACTGCTCAACGACGGCGGCGCCGTGCTGGTGCAGTCGGCCAACGGCCGCTTCTACGATTCGATCCGCCAGGAAAACAAACCCTTCGTGATCGTCTGGGACGGCCATGTCTACGACCTCGACGCCTGGGCCATCCTCAAGGGCTCGAAGAAAAAGGACCTGGCGCTCAAGTTCATCGCCTACGCCACCGAGTCCAAGCCGCTGGCCGGAATGTCGGACGTCGCCTACGGCCCGACTCGCAAGTCCTCCACGCCGATGATGGACCCCACCGCCGCGCCGCACCTGCCCACCGCCCACCTGGACAAGGGCATCCAGGCCGGTTCCGAGTTCTGGGCCGACTACGGCGAATCGCTCGGCGAGAGATTCAACGAGTGGCTGTTGAAGTAACCGACCCGCGCCCGGCCGAGCGGCCGGGCGCGATCCACCTCGACCGTCAGCGCTGCGCAGGAGCCCCTGCTTGTCATCCCTCACCACTACCGAGGCCGGCCAGGCCACACGCGCCAGACGCCGCAGACGGCTGACCGCTTTCCTGTTCGTCGTGCCGCTGCTGGCGTTCATCCTGGTGACCTTCGTCGCCCCCATCGCCAGCATGCTCTGGCGCAGCGTCCACCACCCGACGGTCGCCGAGCTGATTCCGCAGACCCTCGGACAGCTGCAGCGCTGGGATGGCCAGGCCACCCCGGACCGGGACACCCTCGACACCTTCGCCCGCGAGCTGCACGGGCTCGCCGGCGAACGCCTCTCCGGCAAGCTCGCCGAAGAGCTCAACCGCGCCTACGCCGGCATGTCCAGCGTGGTGAAGAGCAGCGCGCGCCAGGTCGGCCGGCTCGATGCCGGGCAGCTCCAGGCCAAGGGCGCCGACACCCTGCTCGACGCCCATCGCAACTGGAGCCGTCCGGACGTCTGGCATGCGATCCAGCGCGCCGGGCAGCGCTACACCTATGACTATTACCTGACGGCGCTGGACCTGCAGTTGCATCCCGAACAGGGCCTGCAGGTGCGCGAGGACACCCAGATCTACCTGCAGCTGTACGGCAAGACGCTGAAGATGGCGCTGGTGATCACCCTGCTCTGCGCCCTGCTCGGCTATCCCCTGGCCTATTACCTGGCCAACCTGCCGGAACGCCGCGCCAACCTGCTGCTGGTGATGGTGCTGCTGCCGTTCTGGACCTCGTTGCTGGTGCGCACCACCGCCTGGATCGCGCTGCTGCAGACCAACGGCGTGATCAACTCCCTGCTGCTCGGTATCGGCCTGATCGGCACGCCGTTCGAGATGCTCTACACCTCGTTCGCCACCGTGGTGGCAATGACCCACATCCTGCTGCCGTTCATGGTGCTGCCGCTCTACAGCGTGATGCGCGGCATCGACCCCAGCTACCTGCGGGCGGCGATGTCGCTTGGCGCCAAGCCGCTGCCGGCCTTCGCCAGGGTCTACTTCCCGATGACGCTGCCGGGCCTGAGCGCCGGGGCGCTGCTGGTCTTCATCATCTCGGTGGGCTACTACATCACCCCCGCGCTGGTCGGCGGGACCGATGGGCAGATGATCAGCAACATCATCGCCTTCCACATGCAGCGCTCGAACAACTGGGAGCTGGCCGCCGCGCTCGGCTCGCTGCTGCTCGCGGTGATCCTGCTGCTCTACTGGCTGTACGACCGCTTCGTCGGCGTCAGCAACATCAAGCTGGGGTAAGCCGATGACGACCGCCTATTACGGATTCTGGCACCGCCTCGGCGCCTGGCTGCTCAAGGCCAGCTCCTGGCTGGTACTGCTCTTCCTGATGCTGCCGATCCTGGTGATCGTGCCGCTGTCGTTCAACGTCGAGCCGTTCTTCAGCTTCACCGAAGGCATGCTGACGTTCCAGCCCGACGCCTATTCCCTGCGCTGGTACCGGGAGATCTTCAACGATCCCAAGTGGATGCTGGCGGTCAGGAACAGCTTCTTCATCGGCATCTGCGCGACCCTGATCGCGACCGCCCTGGGCACCTGCGCGGCGGTGGGCCTGGCGCGGGACGACATGCCGCTGCGCCGGTTGATCACCGCCCTGCTGCTGTCGCCGATGATCGTGCCGCTGATCATCACCGCCGCCGGCATGTTCTTCTTCTATTCGGACCTGGGCCTGGCCGGCAGCTACCTGGGCGTGATCCTGGCCCATGCGGCGCTGGGCACGCCGTTCGTGATCATCACCGTGACCGCCACCCTGGCCGGCTTCGACTATTCGCTGGTACGCGCGGCGCTCAACCTCGGCGCCAGCCCGCTGCGGGTGTTCTTCGACGTGATCATGCCGCTGATCCGCCCCGGCGTGATCTCCGGCGCGCTGTTCGCCTTCATCACCTCGTTCGACGAAGTGGTGGTGATCCTGTTCATGGCCGGCCCGCAGCAACGCACCATCTCGCGACAGATGTTCTCCGGCCTGCGCGAGCAGATCAGCCCGAGCATCCTGGCCATCGCCACCCTGCTGATCCTGCTGTCGATCGCCCTGCTGGTGACGCTGGAACTGTTGCGCCGCCGGTCCGAACGCCTGCGCGGCGTCGAGCATCCCGTCTGACGGCGCCTGGAGCGAGGATCGCGGTCGAGACCAGGCGTCCCCGACCGCGCCCGGCGCCCGCCATTGCACTTCATGGGCCAGTCTTTCGCCCCTGCGCCATGCGGCGTAGAATCGCGCCATTCCTCGCCAACCATCCCCCGGCGGGCCAGTGAGCCCAGGCCCCTGCGAGCGGTGACCCCGCCTCGCCGAATGGCCACTTCCGCACCGTACGGCCATCGCCGTTTGCATCCACACCGGTCGACGCTCACGATACGCACATAACCTGACTGCCTGATCGCGTAGGAAACCGCCATGCCTGACTATCGCTCGAAAACCTCCACCCATGGCCGCAACATGGCCGGTGCCCGCGCACTGTGGCGGGCCACCGGGATGAAGGACGAAGACTTCAAGAAGCCGATCATCGCCATCGCCAACTCCTTCACCCAGTTCGTGCCCGGCCACGTGCACCTGAAGGACCTGGGCCAGCTGGTCGCCCGCGAGATCGAGAAGCACGGCGGCGTCGCCAAGGAATTCAACACCATCGCGGTCGACGACGGCATCGCCATGGGCCACGACGGCATGCTCTATTCGCTGCCTTCGCGCGAGATCATCGCCGACTCGGTGGAGTACATGGTCAACGCCCACTGCGCCGACGCCATCGTCTGCATCTCCAACTGCGACAAGATCACCCCCGGCATGCTGATGGCCGCCCTGCGCCTGAACATCCCGGTGGTGTTCGTCTCCGGCGGCCCGATGGAAGCCGGCAAGACCAAGCTCGCCAGCCACGGCCTTGACCTGGTCGACGCGATGGTCATCGCGGCCGACAGCAACGCCTCCGACGAGACGGTCGCCGAGTACGAGCGCAGCGCCTGCCCGACCTGCGGCAGCTGCTCGGGGATGTTCACCGCCAACTCGATGAACTGCCTGACCGAGGCCCTGGGCCTGGCGCTGCCGGGCAACGGCTCGCTGCTCGCCACCCATGCCGACCGCGAACAGCTGTTCCTGCAGGCCGGCCGCACCGCGGTCGAGCTGTGCAAGCGCTATTACGGCGAGGGCGACGAGTCGGTCCTGCCGCGCAACATCGCCAGCTACCAGGCGTTCGAGAACGCCATGACGCTGGACATCGCCATGGGTGGCTCGACCAACACCATCCTGCACCTGCTCGCCGCCGCCCAGGAGGCCGAGGTCGACTTCGACCTGCGCGCCATCGACGCGCTGTCGCGCAAGGTGCCGCAGCTGTGCAAGGTCGCGCCGAACATCCAGAAGTACCACATGGAAGACGTGCACCGCGCCGGCGGCATCATCGGCATCCTCGGCGAGCTGGCCCGTGGCGGCCTGCTCAACACCGACCTGCCCACCGTGCACAGCCGCACCCTGGGCGAAGCCATCGAGAAATGGGACGTCACCGTCACCCAGGACGAAGCCGTGAAGACCTTCTTCAAGGCCGGCCCGGCAGGCATCCCGACCCAGACGGCGTTCAGCCAGTCGACCCGCTGGGACACCCTGGACGACGACCGCCAGAACGGCTGCATCCGCAGCGTCGCGCATGCCTACTCCCAGGAGGGCGGCCTGGCCGTGCTCTACGGCAACATCGCGCTGGACGGCTGCGTGGTGAAGACCGCCGGGGTGGACGAATCCATCCTGGTCTTCGAAGGCAACGCCAAGATCTTCGAAAGCCAGGACAGCGCGGTGAAGGGCATCCTCAACGACGAGGTGAAAGCCGGCGACATCGTCATCATCCGCTACGAAGGCCCGAAGGGCGGCCCGGGCATGCAGGAAATGCTGTATCCGACCAGCTACCTGAAGTCCAAGGGCCTGGGCAAGGCGTGCGCCCTGCTCACCGACGGCCGCTTCTCCGGCGGCACCTCGGGCCTGTCCATCGGCCACGCCTCGCCTGAAGCGGCGGCCGGCGGCGCCATCGGCCTGGTTCAGGACGGCGACAAGGTGCTGATCGACATCCCCAACCGCAGCATCAACCTGCTGGTCAGCGACGAAGAGCTGTCCCACCGCCGCATCGAGCAGGACAAGAAGGGCTGGAAGCCGGCCGCGCCACGCGCGCGCAAGGTGACCACCGCGCTCAAGGCCTACGCCCTGCTCGCCACCAGCGCCGACAAGGGCGCGGTACGCAACAAGGCCATGCTGGACGATTGACGACCCACCGGCCGCTTCCCCCACGGGAGCGGCCCGCCGGCGCGTCGCCCGTGACAGGCGACGCCCGCCTTCCAGCCGACTCGCAGAGACGCCCGCCTCCGATCGGCCATCGAAACTGTCCGAATCGAGCCTGCCGGACGCCGTCCGGGCGTCGTTCGCCGGGTATCGCGCCTGGCTGCGAGCCGCACGCGTCGTTGGGCTTGCATCGCTGCGCTTTAGGGCGTTTCATGCATAGCCATTGGCTACCTCTCCCCCGGCAAGACGGAGCTTCCCATGGATCTTCCGACCCACCGAGCGCTGCGCATCGGACTGATCGCCGACACCCACGGCCTGCTGCGACCCGAGGCCCTGGAACGCCTGAGCGGCTGCGATCACATCGTCCATGCCGGTGACATCGGCAAGCCGGAAATCCTGCAGGCGCTCGAACGCCTCGCGCCGCTCTCGGTCGTGCGCGGCAACAACGATCAGCAGGACTGGGCACAAGCGATTCCGGAGCGTCTGGTCATCCACTTCGGCCGGGTCTCGCTCTACCTGCTGCACGACCTCAAGGAACTGGACATCGATCCCGCCGCCGAGGGGATTCGCGTGGTCATCAGTGGCCATTCCCACAAGCCGGCGGTGGAAGAGCGCGACGGGGTGATCTACCTCAACCCCGGCAGCGCGGGACCGCGGCGCTTCAAGCTGCCGATCAGCCTGGCGCTGCTGCATATCCAGGGCCGCGACGTGAAACCCGAGCTGCTGACGCTGGGCTGAGCCTCAGCGGCGCTCCCACACCTCGCAGGCGTAGCCCGGACGGTCGTCCTCGGCGGCGTGTTCGTCGCGGCTGACGCAGCGCCACTGCGCCTCGTCCCAGGCTGGAAAGAAGGCATCGCCCTCCGGCGCCAGGTCCACCCGCGTCAGATAGAGACGCTGCACCTGCGGCAGCGCCTGCGTATAGAGCTGCGCCCCGCCGATCAGCATCTGCTCGCTGGCGCCCTGCTCGCGCCCCCAGGCATCGCCACGCGCCAGCGCCTCGTCGAGGCTGGCGAAGGCTTCGGCGCCTTCCGGCGAATAGCCCGTCTGGCGGCTGATCACCAGGTTGAGGCGGCCGGGCAGCGGGCGACCGAGGGATTCCCAGGTCTTGCGGCCCATGAGCACGGGCTTGCCGAGGGTGACGGACTTGAAGTACTTCAGCTCGGCGGGCAGGTGCCAGGGCAGGCGGTTGTCAACGCCGATGACGCCGTTACGGGCCACGGCAACGATGAGGGCGAGAGGCAGACGAGTGGTATTCATCGCGCGAGAATAGCAGAGTAGAGCGGGTGGCGAAGCGACGGGAAGCCGTCGCGTTCGTCAGAATGCAATGAACGCTCGTAAAAGCGTCAAGGGTTCGTCATCTTGCTGAGGCAGCCTTTGGGTTCCCACCCCAGGAGACGCCACCATGGCCGACAAGAAAAACGCTGTGCTCCGCAACTGGCTGGCCGCCTTCGGCCTGCTGCTACCGCTCGCCACCTTCGCCGCGCCCGGCGACAACGCCGCGGCCCTGCACAAGGACCGCGCGGACGCCGAACCTCTGATCGTCGCCCACCGCGGAGCCAGTGGCTACGTGCCCGAACACACACTGGCGTCCTACGCGCTGGCGGTGATGCAGGGTGCCGATTACGTGGAACCGGACCTGGTCATGACCCGGGACGGCCAGCTCGTCGCCCGTCACGACAACGAACTGGGGTTGACCACCGACGTCTCGCAGCGCCCGGAATTCGCCGACCGCAAGCGCACCCAGACGGTCGACGGCGTGAGCCTCACCGGCTGGTTCAGCGAGGATTTCACCCTGGCCGAGCTCAAGACCCTGCGCGCCATCGAACGTATCCCGCAGATCCGCCCCGGTAACGCCCGCCTGGACGGCGGCCTGGAGATTCCGACCCTCCAGGAGATCATCGACCTGGTCAAATCGCTGCAGCTGAGCCAGCAGCGCGTCATCGGCCTGTACCCGGAACTCAAGCACGGGACCCACTTCCAGCAGCTGGGCCTGGCGATGGAAAAGCCGCTGGTGCGCATTCTCCAGCGCAACGGCTACAACAGCCCCCGCTCGCCGGTGTACATCCAGTCGTTCGAAGTCGACAACCTCAAGGCCCTGAGCCGCATGACCTCGATCCGCCTGGTGCAGCTGTTCGGTTCCGGACAGCCCTATGACCAGCAGGTGCGCGGCACCGGCCTGACCTACGCGCAGATGGCCACCCCGGCCGGCCTCAGGGAAATCGCCCGCTACGCCGCCGGCGTCGGCCCGGACAAGAGCTACATCATCCCGCGCGATGCCAACGGCAACCTCGGCACCCCTACCCGCTTCGTCGCCGACGCCCATGCCGCCGGGCTGAAGGTCCATCCGTACACCTTCCGCGCCGAGAACGCCTTCCTGCCGACGAACCTGCGCAACGGCACCGAGCCGCAGGATCGCGGCGACATCGAAGCGGAAATCCGCGCCTTCCTCGATACCGGCATCGATGGCCTGTTCATCGACCAGCCGGACGTCGCGGTGCAGCTGCGTCAACGCCTGAACCCTTGACCGTCCCGTCGCGGCCAGGGACGGCCGCGCAGCGCTGGCCCGCCTGACGCCCTGTCGCCGGGCGCGACAAGCGCGGCGCGTACCACGTACTCTTTCGGCTGACCGGTGTCGGGACGATCACCTTCTCCCGACGGCGGTCCAACCGGACTACAGCCTGCGAGAGTACGCGTGCCCCATACCCCGCTCACTCCCCTTGATCGTCTCTGGCTGACCGAAGCCGTGCGCCTGCGCGAGGAGCATGCCGGTCCGCTGGAAGATGCCGAAGCCAACCGTCAGGCGCGCACCCTGGGTGGCGACCTGCCCACGCTGATCGAAAGCCGGGCGCTCTGGCTGGCACGCCGCGACGGCCTCGTCGAGGCGTTACGGCACTGGCGCCAGGGCGCCCGCCTGGCCGGCTTCGGCCTGGTGCTGCTGGCCCTGATGACCGGCGCCGGGCTCGGGCTTGCCGCGCTCGGAGACGGCCAGCGGCCGGTCAACGTGTTCTGGGCGCTGGGCAGCCTGCTCGGGCTCAACCTGCTGACGCTGATCGGCTGGGCGCTGGGCCTGTTCCTTGCCGGCGACGGCGGTGCCCTCGGCAGGCTCTGGCTGTGGCTCAGCGAAAAGCTGGCGCGCGATGCCCGCGCCGCCCAGCTCGCCCCTGCACTGTTGTCGGTGCTGCACCAGCGCCGCCTCGGGCGCTGGGTGCTGGGCCTCGGTGTCCACGGCCTCTGGACCCTGGCGATGGGCAGCGCCCTGGTCACCCTGCTCGCCCTGCTGGCGACGCGGCGCTACGGTTTCGTCTGGGAAACCACCATCCTCGGCGAAGCCACCTTCATCTCGCTGACCCAGGCCCTCGGTGCGCTCCCGGCCCTGCTCGGCTTCAGCCTGCCGGACATCGGGCAGATCCGCGCCAGCGGCGGCACCGGCGGGGTGGAAAGCGCGCGCCAGGCCTGGGCCGGCTGGCTGGTGGGCGTGGTGCTGATCTATGGCCTGCTGCCGCGCCTGCTGCTCGCGCTGCTGTGCCTGTGGCGCTGGCGGCGGGGCCGCAAGGCGCTGCACCTCGATCTGCAGCTGCCGGCCTACCGCCTGCTGCGCGAGCGCCTGCAGCCGCCGAGCGAGCGCCTGGGCATCAACGACGAGGCCCCCTCGCAGCTTCACGTGCCCACCGCCGGCAGCCACCTGGGCGGCGAGGCGGGCGCGCTGCTGGTGGCGATCGAGCTGGACGACAGCCGGCCCTGGCCGCCCCCGCTGCCCGCGGGCGTGGCTGACGCCGGCATCCTCGACGACCGCGAGCAGCGGCGCCGCCTGCTGGAGCAGATGAGCCGCTTCGTCCCGGCGCGCCTGGTGATCGCCTGCGATCCGCTTCGCTCGCCGGATCGCGGCACCCTGGCCCTGATCGGCGAGCTGTCGCGCTGCGCCGGCAGCACCCGGGTCTGGCTGCTGCAGGCACCCACCGGACAGGCGCTGGACAGCGACCGCCTGAGCGACTGGCACCAGGCGCTCGACACCCTGGGCCTGCCTCATGCGAGCACCTCTCCCCTGACCTGGCTGGAGACCGGCCATGACTAGACCCGTCGAAGGCGAACGCCCATGAGCCGCCCGCTGAAACTCGCCCTGGTCGGCCACACCAATGCCGGCAAGACCTCGCTGCTGCGCACCCTGACGCGGGACGTCGGCTTCGGCGAGGTCTCGCATCGCCCCAGCACCACCCGCCACGTCGAAGGTGCGCGGCTGTCGGTGGACGGCGAGCCGCTGCTCGAACTCTACGACACGCCCGGCCTGGAAGATGCCATCGCCCTGCTCGATTACCTGGAACGGCTGGAGCGACCGGGCGAGCGGCTCGACGGCCCCGCACGGGTCGCCCGCTTCCTCGAAGGCAGCGAGGCTCGGCAGCGCTTCGAGCAGGAAGCCAAGGTGCTGCGCCAGCTGCTGGCCTCCGACGCCGGGCTCTATGTGGTCGATGCCCGCGAGCCGGTGCTGGCCAAGTACCGCGACGAGCTGGCCGTGCTCGCCGCCTGCGGCAAGCCGCTGTTGCCGATCCTCAACTTCGTCGCGCTGCCGGGCCATCGCGAAGAACAGTGGCGCGAGGCATTGGCGCGCCTGGGCCTGCATGCCCTGGTGCGCTTCGACAGCGTGGCGCCGCCGCTCGACGGCGAACGCCGCCTGTACGAAAGCCTTGCGCTGCTGCTGGAGACGTCGCGCCCGCAGCTGCAGCGGCTGATCGAGGACCACGAGGCGCAGGCCGCCGCGCGCCAGGCCGAAGGCGAGCGCCTGATCGCCGAGCTTCTGATCGACGCGGCGGCCTGCCGGCGCAGCGTCGCCGTCCAGCCCGAGCTGGAACGCCAGGCCATCGGCGAGCTGCACGACGCGGTACGCGGCCGCGAACAGCGCTGCGTCGAGGCCCTGCTGCGGCTGTATGGGTTCCGTCCGCAGGACGCCTCGGCCAGCGACCTGCCGCTGCTCGACGGGCGCTGGGGGGACGACCTGTTCAACCCGGAAACGCTGCGCCAGCTTGGCGTCAGGATCGGTGGCGGCGTGGCGGCCGGCGCGGCGGCCGGCGCCGGGGTCGACCTGCTGGTCGGCGGCATCACCCTCGGCGCGGCGGCGCTGCTCGGCGCGGTGGTCGGCGGCGGCGCGCAGACCGCGCGCCATTACGGCAACCGGTTGCTGGGCAAGCTCAAGGGCCAGCGCGAGCTGACCGTGGACGACGCCGTACTGCGCCTGCTCGCCCTGCGCCAGCGCCAGCTGCTGCAGGCGCTGGCCCGCCGCGGCCATGCCGCGATCGACGCCGTGCGCCTGGAGGCGCCGCAGGACAAGGTCTGGCGCGAAGGCAAGCTGCCCGCCGCATTGCAGCGCGCCCGCGCGCACCCACGCTGGTCCTCGCTCAACCCCGGAGCCACGCTGCAACAGGCCGAACGCCAGGCCGCGCTGGGGGAACTGGCCGGCGAACTCGCCCGCGCCTGAGACGGTCGCATCGTTCAGGGCCTGGCCGAAGCCCGACACTCCGTCCGTCATGAGGTCTTGCATGGTTCAGCACATTCTCGTCGCCCACGACCTCAGCGCCGAAGCCGATCTCGCCCTGCGCCGCGCCGCCCAGCTGGCCCGCCAGGCCGGCGCCCGGCTGAGCCTGGTGCACGTCCTGGACGAGGCCACGAACCCCGCCTCGGCGCAGGCGTATCTGCGCGGTTGCCTGCGTGACTATGGCCTGCCCGAGGAGGAGCCGCGGATTCGCCAGGGGCGCCCGGTGGAGGAAATCCTCGCCCAGACCGCCGGGCTCGAGGCGGACCTGCTGGTGCTCGGCGCGCACCACCGGCAATCGAGCCAGGGGTTTGCCGGCACCACCCTCGAACGGGTGCTGCTGCGCTGTCCGGCCGCCGTCCTGCTGGCCATCAGCCCCAACCTCGCGCCCTACCAGCGCGCCGTCGCCGCGCTGGACTTCTCCGGTAGCGCCAGCCGCGCCTTGCGCTGCGCCTGGCGCCTTTTGCCGGCCACCGGCGTGCTGCATGCGCTCAACGTGCACGAGGTCGCGGAAGTCCATGGCGCCGACGAGGACGGCCTGGCACTGCAGCGCGAACTCTTCGGCCAGCTGATCGAGGATCTGGCCGCCGAGCTGGACGCCCCCCCGGGCCGCCTGACCCACGCGGTCCGCCAGGGCGAGCGCAGCAACTGCCTGGACGCCAGCCTCGCCGAACAGCGCCCGCAGCTGCTGGCCCTGGGCGGCCACAGCCGCGGCGAGCTGAGCAGCGCCCTGCTCGGCAGCCTCGTCCGGCAAATGCTGGAGCGGCCGCCGTGCGACCTGCTGATCGCGCCCTAGTGGCTTTCCAGCAGGTCGTGCAGCTCGACGAACTGCCGGGTCAGCTTGTGCCCCGGGTCCAGGTGCACCAGCGGCAGGCAGGCCTGGTGCGACTCGCGCATGCGCACCGAGCTCATCAGGTACACCGGCAGGACGGGCAGCCCCTCGGCCAATAGCTCGTCGATGATCTGCCGGGGCAGCGCGGCGCGTGGCTGGAACTGGTTGACCACGATGCCCTCGACCTCCAGCGCTTCGTTGTGGTCTTCCTTGAGGTCGTCGATCTCGGCCAGCAGGCTGTACAGCGCCTGGCGGGAGAAGCTGTCGCAGTCGAAGGGCACCAGGCACCGATCGGCGGCTATCAGCGCCGAAACGGTGAAGAAATTGAGCGCTGGCGGCGTGTCGATGTAGATCCGCTCGTAGTCGGCGGAGAGTTCGTCGAGCAGCTTTCGCAGCTTGTTGATCTTGTGCTTGGCCTCGAGCTTGGGCTGCAGGTCGGCCAGCTCCGCGGTGGCGGTGACGATGTGCAGCAGGTCGAAGGGCGTCTCGTAGATATCCGGACGGGCCTTCTTGGCCGCAGGCCCGGAGGACAGCGTCAGCTTGAAGAAATCGGCGATGCCGGTGGGGATGTCGTCCCCGGTCAGGCCGGTCAGGTAGTGGCTGGAATTGGCCTGGGCGTCCAGGTCCACCAGCAGCGTGCGGTAACCCTGGGACGCGCTGACCGCGGCCAGGTTGCAGGCAATGCTGGACTTGCCGACACCGCCTTTCTGATTGAACACCACGCGGCGCATGGTCATCTCCCCTTCGTCTGCGTTCCTGGAGTCTATACACACCACACGACAGCGATACGACCATGCGCCCGGTTGCACCCGGCAAAACCCCTGCTACGTTTATTCAGACCAATAACAATAATAGGGAACACCCCATGACCATCACGCCCCGCGAGCCCCGGCGACAGCCGCGCTACATCCCCAAGGCGCCAAGCCCCCGCCGTTCCGTCCCGCTCTTTCCTCCGCACTGCCCCCAGACCTGACGCCTCCGGCATGCGCACTCGATGCGTAACGCCCTCCGCCACCTGCGCGCCTGCGCCCGGCGGCCCGGCCCTGCCCGCGAACCGCTCCGACGAGCGGCGCGCAGGCCACGTTCATCCGAAACATCCCGCGGCAACCCCACGAACCGGGCTGCCGCGCCCTCTGTGTGTGCGGTTCATCTAAGGAGACACCCATGAAGCTTCTGGCAATCGCAACGGCAAGCGTGATCGCGGCAACCGGCGTCAGCGCCCAGGCCGCCGAGATTTCCGACGGCAAGGTGAAGATCGGCATCCTCAACGACCAGTCCGGGGTCTACGCCGACTTCGGCGGCAAGTGGTCGGTCGAGGCGGCGCGAATGGCCGCCGAGGACTTCGGCGGTTCGGTGCAGGGCGCGCCGATCGAGATCGTCACCGCCGACCATCAGAACAAGCCCGACATCGCCTCCAACATCGCCCGCCAGTGGTACGACCGCGAGCAGGTCGACGCCATCATGGAGCTGACCACCTCCTCGGTGGCCCTCGCCGTGCAGGGCATCTCCAGGGACAAGAAGAAGATCGACGTGGTGACCGGCGCCGCGACCGCCGAGCTGACCGGCAAGCAGTGCTCGCCCTACGGCTTCCACTGGGCCTACGACACCCATGCGCTGGCGGTCGGCACCGGCGGCGCGCTGGTGTCCCAGGGCGGCGACACCTGGTACTTCCTGACCGCCGACTACGCCTTCGGCTATTCGCTGGAGGAGCAGACCACCACCTTCGTCAACGCCAACGGCGGCAAGGTGCTGGGCTCGGTGCGCCATCCCCTGTCGAGCACCGACTACTCGTCCTTCCTGCTCCAGGCGCAGTCGTCCGGCGCCAAGGTCATCGGCCTCGCCAACGCCGGGCTGGACACCGCCAACGCGATCAAGCAGGCCGCCGAGTTCGGCATCGTCGCCGGCGGCCAGCGCCTGGCGGCGCTGCTGTTCACCCTTGCCGAGGTCCACGGGCTGGGCCTGGAAGCGGCGCAGGGGCTGACCCTCACCGAGAGCTTCTACTGGGACCGCGACGAGCAGTCGCGCGAGTTCTCCCAGCGCTTCTTCAAGCGCACCGGCCGGATGCCGAACATGGTCCATGCCGGCACCTACTCGGGCGTGCTGCAGTACCTCAAGGCCATCGACAAGGCCGGAACCGACGCCACCGAAGCGGTCGCCGCGGCGATGCACGAGATGCCGGTCGAGGACGTCTTCGCCCGCAACGGTCGCGTCGGCGCCAATGGCCGGCTGATCAGCGACGTCTACCTGATGGAGGTGAAGACGCCCGAGGAAAGCAAGCAGCCCTGGGACTACTACAAGGTGCTCGCCACCGTGCCGGGCGACCAGGCCTACATCAAGCCGGCCGACAGCGGTTGCCCGCTGGTCACGCCATGAGCCTGGCCAGCGTGAGCGACGCGGCGGTGCTGCCGCGGGACACCGCCTCGCCGCAGCCCTCCCGGGTGGTCCTCTCGGCGCGCGGTCTGCGCCGGGAGTTCGGCGGATTCGTCGCGGTGAACAACGTCGACATCGACGTCGAGCACGCGCGCGTCCACGCCCTGATCGGCCCCAACGGCGCCGGCAAGACGACGGTGTTCAACCTGCTGACCAAGTTCCTCCAGCCCACCAGCGGCAGCATCCGCCTGCTCGATCAGGACATCACCCGCAGCGACCCGGCGAAGGTCGCGCGGATGGGGCTGGTGCGCTCGTTCCAGATCTCGGCGGTGTTTCCGCACCTCTCGGTGCTGGACAACGTACGCGTCGCCCTGCAGCGCCAGAACGGGCTGGCCACGCAGTTCTGGCTGCCGCTGCGGGCGCTGGACCGGCTGAACGAGCGGGCCCTGCAGCTGCTCGAGTCGGTCGGCCTGCAGGAGGCGCGTCACCGCGCGGCGGCCGACCTCTCCTACGGCCGCAAGCGGGTGCTGGAGATCGCCACCACCCTGGCGCTGGAACCCAAGGTGCTGCTGCTCGACGAGCCGATGGCGGGGATGGGCCACGAGGACGTGCACACGGTCTCGGCGATCATCCGCGAGGTGGCGCGCGAGCGGGCGGTGCTGATGGTGGAGCACAACCTGAAGGTGGTCGCCGAACTGTGCGACCGGGTGACGGTGCTGCAACGCGGCGAAATCCTCACGTCCGGCGACTACCGCACGGTCAGCCAGGACGAGCGCGTCCGCACCGCCTACATGGGGACCGAAGATGACTGAGACCAGCCCGCTGCTCAAGGTCCGCGCGCTCAACGCCTGGTACGGCGAAGGACATGCCCTGCAGGGCATCGATCTGGACGTGCGGGCCGGCGAGACCGTGACCCTGCTCGGCCGCAACGGCGTGGGCAAGACCACCGCCCTGCGCACCATCATGGGCATCATCCGCAGCCGCACCGGCAGCATCGAGTTCGACGGCCGGGACATGATGCGCGTGCCGCTGCACCGCACCGCCCACGCCGGCATCGGCTACGTGCCCGAGGAGCGCGGCATCTTCGCCACCCTCACGGTGGACGAGAACCTCAACCTGCCACCGGTGGTCGCCCCCGGCGGCATGTCGCTGGAGGAGATCTACACGCTGTTCCCCAACCTCAAGGAGCGGCGCAACAGTGCGGGCACCAAGCTCTCCGGCGGCGAACAGCAGATGCTCGCCATCGCCCGCATCCTGCGCACGGGGGCCCGGCTGCTCCTGCTCGACGAACCCACCGAGGGCCTGGCGCCGGTGATCGTCCAGCGCATCGGCGAGGTGCTGGTCACGCTCAAGCAGCGCGGCATGACCATCCTCCTGGTGGAGCAGAACTTCCGTTTCGCCAGCAAGGTGGCCGACCGCTTCTACGTCGTCGACCACGGCCAGGTGATCGACCACTTCGCCGTCGAGCAATTGCCCGACCGCATGTCCATGCTCAACGAAGCCCTGGGGGTCTGATGACGACAATCTTCGGCGTACCGCTGCAGGCGTTTCTTGGACAGCTGCTGATCGGCCTGATCAACGGCTCCTTCTACGCCATGCTCAGCCTGGGCCTGGCGATCATTTTCGGCCTGCTCAAGGTGATCAACTTCGCCCACGGGGCGCAGTACATGCTCGGCGCCTTCGCCGGCTACCTGCTGCTGACCTGGCTGGGCATCGGCTACTGGCCGGCGCTGCTGCTGGCGCCCTTGCTGGTGGGGCTCGCCAGCGCGGCGATCGAGCGTTTCGCGCTGTCGCGGCTGTACAACCTCGACCACCTCTACGGGCTGCTCTTCACCTTCGGCCTCGCGCTCGCCCTGGAAGGCACCCTGCGCTACTTCTATGGCTCCTCCGGACAGCCCTATGCCGTCCCCAAGGAACTCGCCGGCGGCTACAACCTGGGCTTCATGTTCCTGCCCAAGTACCGCGCCTGGGTCGTGCTGGCCTCGCTGGTGATCTGCCTGGGCACCTGGCTGCTGATCGAGAAGACCCGCCTGGGCGCCACCCTGCGCGCGGCGACGGAAAACCCCACGCTGGTGCGCGCCTTCGGCATCAACGTGCCGCTGCTGCTGACCTTCACCTACGGGCTGGGCGCCGGGCTGGCGGGCCTCGCCGGGATTCTGGCCGCACCGATCTACCAGGTCAGCCCGCTGATGGGCTCGAACCTGATCATCGTGGTGTTCGCCGTGGTGGTGGTCGGCGGCATGGGCTCTATCCTCGGCGCGATCATCACCGGCTACCTGCTGGGCATTCTCGAGGGGCTGACCAAGGTGTTCTATCCGGAAGCCTCGAACATCGTGATCTTCGTGATCATGGCCATCGTACTGCTGGTCAGGCCTGCGGGCCTCATGGGGAGGGACGCCTGATGGATACCGTCATGACCGCTCCACGGCGTCGCCTGCGCGCGGAAACGGTGCTGATCGCCCTGGGCATCGTCGCCCTGGTGCTCGCACCGCTGTATTTCTACCCGGTGTTCCTGATGAAGGTGCTGTGCTTCGCGCTCTTCGCCTGCGCCTTCAACCTGCTGCTGGGCTACACCGGCATCCTCTCCTTCGGCCACGCGGCGTTCTTCGGCGGCGCGGCCTACTTCACCGCCCATGCGGTCAAGGAATGGGGGCTCTCGCCGGAGCTGGGGATTCTGGTGGGCGTCGCGGGCGCGGCGCTGCTGGGGCTGGTGATCGGCTTCCTGGCGATACGCAGGCAGGGCATCTATTCGACGATGATCACCCTGGCGCTGGCGCAGATGTTTTTCTTCTTCTGCCTGCAGGCGCCGTTCACCCATGGCGAGGATGGCATCCAGGGCGTGCCCCGGGGCCATCTGCTGGGGCTGATTGACCTGAACGAGCCGCTGAACATGTACTTCTTCGTGCTCGCGGTGTTCCTGCTCGGCCTGCTGCTGATCTGGCGCATCATCAATTCGCCCTACGGGATGATCCTCAAGTCGATCCGCGAGAACGAGAACCGCGCCATCTCCCTCGGCTATTCGGTGTATCGCTACAAGCTCGGCGCCTTCGTCATCTCCGCCGCCCTGGCCGGGCTTGCCGGCGGGCTGAAGGCGCTGGTTTTCCAGTTCGCGACACTGACCGACGTGAGCTGGCAGATGTCCGGCGAAGTGGTGCTGATGACGCTGCTCGGCGGCATCGGCACCCTGATCGGACCGGTGTTCGGCGCCGCCCTGGTGACCACCCTGGGCAACTACTTCGCGACCTCGGAGCTGCCGGTGACGCTGGTCACCGGCATCATCTTCATGCTCTGCGTGCTGGTGTTCCGGCGCGGCATCGTCGGCGAGTTCTACGCCTCGAAGCTGGGCCGCAAGCTCGAGCGCCGCGCGGGCGACTAGGTGTCGCCTGCGGCGCGGATCAGAACTCCAGGCAGATCTTGCCGAAGTGGGCGCCCTGCTCCTGGTGGCGGAACGCCTCGGCGATCTCCTCCAGGGCGAAGCGGCGGTCGATCACCGGCCTGAGCCCCATGGCATCGATGCCGCGGACGAAGTCCTGCTGCTCGCGGCGGCTGCCCACGATCAGGCCCTGCAGACGGGCCTGCCTGGCCATCAGCAGGGACGTGGGCACCTCGCCGCCGCGCCCGGTGAGCACGCCGATCAGCGAAATGTGTCCACCGATGCGCACCGCTTCGATCGACTGCGGCAGGGTGCCCGGCCCGCCCACCTCGACCACGTGGTCGACGCCGCGCCCGTCGGTCAGCGCCCGCACCCGCTTGCCCCATTCAGGCTCGGCCTTGTAGTTGATGCCGTGGTCGGCGCCCAGCTCGCGCAGGCGCTGGAGCTTTTCATCCGAAGACGAGGTGGCGATCACCCGCGCGCCCATCGCCTTGGCGATCTGCAGGGCGAACACCGAGACCCCGCCACTGCCCAGCACCAGCACCGTGTCGCCGGCCTTTAGCGCGCCATCGACCACCAGCGCCCGCCAGGCGGTGAGCCCTGCGGTGGTCAGCGTCGCCGCCTCGGCATGGCTGAAACCCTGAGGCGCACGGGTGAACCAGCTGGCCGGGCAGACCACCGCCTCGCGCGCATAGCCGTCGATGCCGTCGCCCGGAACCTGGCTGAAGTCCCCTACCGCCGGTGGCCCGTCCTGCCAGCGCGGGAAGAAGCACGACACCACCGAATCGCCGGTGGAAAATTCGCTCACGCCCTCGCCCACGGCTTCGATCACGCCGGCGCCGTCGGCCATCGGAATCCGACCGTCGGCGGCCGGCGACTTGCCGGAGACGACCAGGTAATCGTGGAAATTGAGCGAGCTGGCGTGTAGGCGAACACGAATCTCGCCAGGGCCGGGCTGACCCGGCTCGGGATGCTCGACCAGGCGCAGGCGGTCAAGACCGCCCGGCGCCTCGATGCTGATGGCTTTCATCGGCTTTCCTCCGTAAGGGTGGAAAGATTCAGACCGCGGCCCGGGCCCTGATGCTTTTCTTCTTCCGCCCGCCGGTGTCCTTTAGCCGCTCGCCAGGATGCGCGGGCGCGGCGGTGAGCCGCACCGCCCAGAGCGAAGCCAGCACCAGCAGCACGCCGCCGGCCCAGCCACTGGCGCCGAGCCGCTCGTCCAGCCACAGCGAGGCGAACAGGGCGCCGAACAGCGGCTCGGTGCCCATCAGCATCGACACCCGGGTCGGGCTGGAGGCGCGCAACGCGAAGTTCTGCACGAAGAACGCCAGCAAGGTGGCGAACAGCACCAGGTAAACCACCGCCAGCCAGAACACGCCACTGCTCGGCAACGCCGGCAGCCCGCCGGGCAGGACGAACGCGAGCGCCAGGCAGCCGACCGCCACCACCGCGCTCTGCACTGCCGTCAGCGCCAGCGCCGGAACCTCGCGGCCGGCGGTCAGGCGCTGGGTGAGGCAGACGAACCCCGCGCGCAGCAGCGCCGCGCCGAGCATCAGGCCATCGCCGAGCCCGAAGCGGATCGCCGCCCCGCCGGTCAGCAGCCAGACGCCGACCACCGCCAACGCGCAGGCGGCCAGCAACAGGGGCCGGGGACGACGGCCGAACAGCGCCCACTCGACGAAGGGCGTGAACAGCACGCAGAGGCTGATCAACAAGGCCGCGTTGCTCGCGCTGGTCAGCAACACCCCGTAGGTCTCGCACAGGAAGATCGCCAGCAGCAACAGCCCCAGCGGCAACCCCGGACGCAGCGCCGCTGCACCCGCACCACGCAGTGTCGGGGCCAGCAACAGGCAGGTCAGGCCGAAGCGCGCGGCGATGAAGCCGAGCACCGGATAGAACAGCAGCGCCTGCTTGGCCACCGCGTAGCTGCTGCCCCAGATCACCGCCACCAGCAGCAGCGCCAGTTCAGCGGCCTGCCGAGTCCCCATACGCATCATCGCGCCCTCGCACATGAACGGAACGCGATTGTTCCCCAGCCAGGCGGGCGCGATAATCCGACATTTCGGAACAGGATTTATTCCCCGTGAGCACAGATGAACTGGCCGCCCTGCTGCCGGGGTTGGCGGTCCTGGTGCAGGTGGTCGAGACGGGCAGCTTCTCGGCCGTCGCCCGCCAGCAGGGCAGCACCGCCTCGGCAGTGAGCCGGCAGATCGCCCGCCTCGAGCAGGCCCTGTCGCTGCGGCTGCTCGAACGCACCACGCGCAAGCTGCGCCTGACCGACGCGGGCGAGGAGGTCTACGGCCACGCGCTGGAACTGATGGCCGCCGCCCGCGCGGTGGCCGACGTCGGCGAGCGGCTGATGCAGAGCCCGCGCGGGCGGGTTCGGCTGAGCGTGCCGAAGGCGCTCGGGCGCTTCGTGATCAACCCGCTGCTGCCGCAATTCCTGCGCCGCTACCCGGACGTCGACCTGCAGGTGCAGCTCAGCGACCGCAGCCCGGATCTGATCGACGACCATTTCGACCTGGTGGTGAGGGTCGGCGACCAGCCCCCGGAAGGGCTGGCCGGCCGCCCGATCACCCAGGTACGCCAGCTGCTCTGCGCCAGCCCGGACTATCTCGACGCACACGGCGAGCCGCATCACCCGCAGGAGCTGTTGCGCCACAGCTGCCTGTTCCTCGCGGAAACGGCGGACGACCACCGCTGGCATTTCCGCCGCGGCGACGAGCAGGAGGTGGTGGCGGTGCGTGGCCGGTACGCCTGCAACCACAGCGAGGCGCGGATGCTGCTGGCTCGCGAGGGCCTGGGCATCACCTGCCTGCCGCACTTCACCGCGGCCGAGGCGTTGGCATGCGGCGAACTGCGCGAGGTGCTCCCCGAGTGGCGCTACACCGGCTCCTACCAGGGTGCGGCCTGGCTGCTGTGGCGGCCGAACCGGCAGTTGCCGCCGAGCCTGCGCGCGCTGATCGACTACCTGGCGCAGCAGCTCGACGGGCGCTGACTCAGACGGCGACCGGCGCCTTGATGTGCGGGTGGGCCTCGTAACCGACCAGTTCGAAGTCCTCGAAGCGGAAGGCGAACAGGTCCTTCACTGCCGGGTTGAGCTTCATGGCCGGCAGCGGCAGCGGCTCGCGGGTCAGTTGCAGGTCGGCCTGTTCCAGGTGGTTGGCGTACAGGTGGCAGTCGCCGCCGGTCCAGATGAAGTCGCCGGGCTGCAGGTCGCAGACCTGGGCGAGCATCAGGGTCAGCAGCGCGTAGCTGGCGATGTTGAAGGGCACGCCCAGGAAGATGTCCGCCGAGCGCTGGTACAGCTGGCAGGACAGCTTGCCGTCGGCCACGTAGAACTGGAACAGCGCGTGGCACGGCGGCAGGGCCATCTCGTCCACCAGGGCCGGGTTCCACGCCGAGACGATCAGGCGGCGCGAGTCCGGGTTCTTCCTGATCATCTCGACGAGCTTGGCGATCTGGTCGATGGACTCGCCATTGGGCGCCGGCCAGTTGCGCCACTGGTACCCGTAGACCGGCCCCAGGTCGCCGTTCTCATCGGCCCACTCGTCCCAGATCCGCACGCCGTGCTCCTTGAGGTAGGCAATGTTGGTCGAGCCCTGCAGGAACCACAACAGCTCGTGGATGATGGACTTGAGGTGGCATTTCTTGGTGGTGACCAGCGGGAAGCCTTCGCCGAGGTCGAAGCGCATCTGGTAGCCGAACACGCTGTAGGTGCCGGTGCCGGTGCGGTCGCTCTTGAAGGTGCCGTGCTCGCGCACGTGGCGCATCAGGTCGAGGTACTGTTTCATCGAGGGCACTCGGGAAAAGGGGCTGGGCGAATAGTAAGGCGCCCGGCCCCGGTTGTCGCGCGCAGGGGCCGGGCGGCGCGGCTCAGGCGATGGCCTTGGGTGCGTTGTGGCGGTAGCCCCAGAGCATCATCCCGGCGCCGAGCAGAATCATCGGCACGCAGAGTACCTGGCCCATGGTCAGCCAGCCGAAGGCGAGGTAGCCGAGCTGGGCATCCGGGACGCGGACGAACTCGACGATGAAGCGAAAGATGCCGTAGCAGATGGCGAACAGGCCGGAAACCGCCATGGTCGGTCGCGGCTTGCGCGAATAGATCCAGAGAATCACGAACAGGGCGACGCCTTCGAGGGCGAACTGATAGAGCTGCGAAGGGTGCCGCGGCAGCTGGGCCGGATCGCTGAAGCGCGGGAATACCATCGCCCAGGGCAGGTCCGTGGCCTTGCCCCAGAGTTCGGCGTTGATGAAGTTGCCGATCCGGCCGGCCCCCAGGCCGATCGGCACCAGCGGTGCGATGAAGTCCATCAGTTCGAAGAAGCGCTTGCCGTTGCGCCTGGCGAAGATCCAGGTACACAGCAGCACCCCGATCAGGCCGCCGTGGAACGACATGCCGCCCTTCCAGATCTGCAGGATCAGCGTCGGGTCGTTGAGGTAGGCGGCCAGATCGTAGAACAGCACGTAGCCCAGGCGCCCGCCGGCGATCACCCCCAGCGCCACCCAGAACACCAGGTCGGAGAGTTTCTCCTTGCTCCAGGTCGGATCGAACGCCGCCAGCCGGCGCGAGGCCAGCCACCAGGCACCGCCGATACCGATCAGGTACATCAGGCCGTACCAGTGAATCTGCAACGGGCCGAGGGATACGGCAACCGGGTCGATATTGGGATAAGGCAGCATCCCGCTCTCCTCAGATCAAGAAATTGATGCCCACGCCAAGCAGCAGCAGGGCGAACAGACGCTTGAGCACCCGCGACGACAGGCGATGGGCCAGGTTGGCGCCGATACGGGCGAAAAACATGCTGGTACAGGCGATGCCGACCACGGCCGGCAGGTAGACGAAGCCCAGGCTCCAGGACGGCAACCGCGGGTCTTGCCAGCCTACTACCATGAAACTCAAGGCACCGGCGATCGCGATCGGCAGGCCTGTGGCCGCGGAGGTCGCCACGGCCTGCTGCATCGGCACGCTGCGCCAGGACAGGAACGGCACGGTCAGCGAGCCGCCACCGATGCCGAAGATCGCCGACGCCCAGCCGATCACCACGCCCGCGGCGCTCAGGGCCGGCCGGCCCGGTACGTCCCGCGTGCCGCGCGGTTTGAAGTCGAGCCCCATCTGGATGGCCATGGCGATGGCGAACACACCGATGATCTTCTGCAGCATCGGGCCCTGGATGGCCGCCGCGGTGAGGCTGCCGAGCGCGGCGCCGACCACGATGCCCAGGCTCATCCAGAGCACCAGCGGCCACCGCACCGCGCCCTTGCGGTGGTGCGCGAGGATCGAGTTGATCGAGGTGAAGACGATGGTGGCCAGTGAGGTGCCGACCGCCAGGTGGGTGAGCACTGCGGGGGCGAAGCCGTGGGCGCTGAAACTGAAAACCAGAACAGGGACGATGATGAGCCCGCCACCGACGCCGAACAGCCCGGCCAGTACGCCGGCGAAGCCCCCCAGCACCAGGTAAAGCACGAACTCCATGGAGCGCCCCCAAAAAGCAAAGCGGCATGTTAGCGGAAACCGGCGTCCGGGGCTGCTGCCGATCGCTTCGCCAGCCGCTGGGCTGGCGCGTGCCGCCGGTTTTCGTCTAGCCTCGGGCTTTCCCTCCGATGGCCGTGCCCATGTGCCTGATCGTTTTCGCCTGGCGCCCTGACCACCCGCTGCCACTGGTGGTCGCGGGCAATCGCGACGAGTTCCGTGCCCGCCCGACGCAGCCGCTGGCGGTCTGGGACGACGCCCCTCAGGTCGTCGCCGGGCGGGACCTGCGGGCCGGCGGCACCTGGATGGGCGTCGCGCCGGGCGGCCGCTTCGCCGCACTGACCAACATCCGCGGATCGGGCCGGCAAAGCGGCCCGCTGTCGCGGGGCGACCTGCCCGAGCGCTTCCTGCGGGGCGACCAGGCTCCGCTGGCCTATCTGCAGGAAGTCGCCAGCCAGCGGGAGCAGTACGCCGGCTTCAACCTGCTGGTCGGCGATGCCGGGACGCTGTGCTACCTCAATGCCCAGGAAGGCATCCCGCGAGCGCTGCTGCCCGGGGTGTACGGGCTTTCCAATGCCGCGCTGGACACCCCCTGGCCGAAGCTGCTGAACGCCCGCGAGGCGCTGCACAGGTGTCTGGCCGAACCGCGCCTCGAACACCTGCTGGAGCTGCTGGCGGACTCGCGCAAGATCGCCGATGCGCAATTGCCGCAGACCGGCGTCGGCCTGGAGATGGAGCGGCTGCTGTCGAGCGTGTTCATCGACAGCCCCGACTACGGCACCCGCACCAGCACGGCGCTGATTCGCCATGGCGCGGATCGCTTCGAGATCATCGAACGCAGCTTCGCCAGTGGCGGCAGGGTCACCGGTGAGGTCGGCTTCGACAGCGCATGGGGGTCGGAGGCAACGGCCCTGTCTAGCTCTGGATCACCACGGACGGCTTGACCAGCCGGCTCAGGCCCAGGCTGCGCAGCGCCAGCTGCAGGGTGCTGTAGATGACCTGAGGGTTGTCGATGCACATGACCTTGGCCAGCAGGGCATGGGCCGTGGGCATGTCGACCTGGCGCAGCAGCCACTTCACCTTCGGCAGGTTAGTGGCGTTCATCGACAGGCTGTCGAACCCCATCGCCATCAGCAGCACGGCCGCCGCCGGGTCGCCGGCCATCTCGCCACAAATGCTCACCGGCTTGCCTTCGGCATGGGCGCCGTCGACCACCAGCTTGAGCGCCTGCAGCACCGCCGGATGCAGGAAGTCGTAGAGGTCGGCGACCCGCGGGTTGTTGCGATCGACCGCCAGCAGGTACTGGGTCAGGTCGTTGGAGCCCACCGAGATGAAATCCACCTGCTGCGCCAGCTCGCGGATCTGGTAGACCGCCGCCGGCACCTCGATCATCACGCCGATCGGCGGCAACGGCACGTCGGTGCCCTCGTCGCGTACCTCGCCCCAGGCCCGGTGGATCAGGTGCAGCGCCTCTTCCAGTTCGTGGGTGCCGGAAATCATCGGCAGCAGGATGCGCAGGTTGTTCAGCCCTTCGCTGGCCTTGAGCATGGCGCGGGTCTGCACCAGGAAGATTTCCGGATGATCGAGCGTGACCCGGATGCCCCGCCAGCCGAGGAAGGGGTTCTGCTCGTTGATCGGGAAATAGGACAGGCACTTGTCGCCACCGATGTCCAGGCTGCGCATGGTCACTGGCAGCGGGTGGAAGGCAGCGAGCTGCTCGCGGTAGATCGCCAGCTGTTCCTTCTCGCTGGGGAAGCGCTCCTTGATCATGAAGGGCACTTCGGTGCGGTACAGCCCGACACCCTCGGCGCCGCGCTCCTGGGCCCGCACCACGTCGGCCATCAGCCCGGTGTTGACCCACAGCGGCATGCGGTGGCCGTCCGGCGTCTCGCACGGCAGGGTCCGCAGCACGTCGAGCCCTTCGGAGATCTGCCGCTCCTGCTCCACCACCGCGGCGTACTGGTCGCGCAGGACCGCGCCGGGATTGGTGATGATCTCGCCCCGGTAGCCGTCGACGATCAGGTTGATGCCGTCGACCTTCGAATACGGCAGGTCGACCACGCCCATGACGGTCGGCACGCCCATCGCCCGGGCCAGGATGGCGACGTGGGAGTTGCTCGAGCCGAGTACCGAGACCAGGCCGACGAGCTTGCCCTCGGGCACCTCGCCGAGCATGGTCGGCGACAGCTCCTCGCTGACCAGGATGGTCTTGTCCGGGTAGGTGAGGCTCTGCTGGCGCTCCTGCTGCAGGTAGGCGAGCAGGCGGCGGCCGATGTCCTTGACGTCGGCGGCGCGCTCGCGCAGGTAGGCGTCGTCCATCAGCTCGAAGCGCTTGACGTGATCGGTCACCACCTGGCGCAGCGCGCCCTGGGCCCACTGGCCGGTGCGTATCACCTTGCTCACTTCGCCGCCCAGGGCGGAATCGTCGAGCATCATCAGGTAGACGTCGAACAGCGCGCGCTCTTCCTTGCGCATCTGCGTGGCGAGCTTGTCGGAAAGGATGCGCATGTCGGCGCGCACCGCCTCGAGGGCGGTATTGAACAGGGCGAGCTCGGCCTCGATGTCGCTGACCGTCTTGTCCGGCACCACTTCCAGATCCGCGGGCGGCAGCACCACCACGGCGGTGCCCACGGCGGCCCCTGGCGCACCCGGCACGCCGACGAAGCGCGCTTCCTGGATGCCCTTGCCCTGGCGGCCCAGGCCGCGGATCGAACCGGTCGCCTCGGCATGGGCGATGACCCCGGCGAGCTGCGCGCTCATGGTCACCAGGAAGGCTTCCTCGCCTTCGTCGAACTGACGGCGCTCCTTCTGCTGGATGACCAGTACGCCCATCACGCGGCGGTGGTGGATGATCGGCGCGCCGAGGAAGGAGGCGTAGCGCTCCTCGCCGGTCTCGGAGAAATAGCGGTAGCGGGGATGTTCGGAGGCATGCTCGAGGTTGAGCGGCTCCTCGCGCGAGCCCACCAGGCCGACCAGGCCTTCGTTGGGCGCCATGCTGACCTTGCCGATGGCCTTCTTGTTCAGGCCCTCGGTCGCCATCAGCACGAAACGGTTGGTTTCCGGATCCAGCAGGTAGACCGAGCAGACCTGGCTGCCCATGGCCTCCTTGACCCTCAGCACGATGATGCCCAACGCCGCCTTGAGGTCCTTGGCGGCGTTAACTTCCTGGACGATCTTGCGCAGCGTGCCGAGCATGCTCAGGGCGATTCTCCCGTCAGTCCCGAGCCAGCAGGCGCGGAGCGAGTTCTTTTAAGGCGCGCCGATAGACCTCGCGCTTGAAGGTGACTACCTGGCCCAGCGGGTACCAGTAGCTGACCCAGCGCCAACCATCGAACTCGGGCTTTCCGGTGACGTCCATGCGCACGCGCTGCTCGTCGGAGAGCAGCCGCAGCAGGAACCACTTCTGTTTCTGGCCGATGCACAGGGGCTGGCTGTGGGTGCGCACCAGCCGCTGCGGCAGACGATAACGCAACCAGCCGCGGGTGCAGGCGAGTATTTTCACATCCTGCCGCTCCAGCCCGACTTCCTCGTTGAGCTCGCGGTACAACGCCTCTTCGGGCGTCTCGCGGTCGTTGATGCCACCCTGGGGGAACTGCCAGGCGTCCTGGTTGATCCTCCGCGCCCACAACACCTGACCGACATCATTGGTCAGGATGATGCCGACATTGGGGCGAAAACCATCGGAATCGATCACCGCTGCAACCTCGGAAAAACGCATGTTCCGGCATTGTTCCACAAAAATGCGCGAAGTCGGAAGCACAGATATGGCCGCCCGGCCGAGCGTCTGACGGAGCGTGCCGACGCGCGCTCCGGAGCCTGGCGTCGACAGACGCGACGCAGCCGGTGGAGGAGTCTTCAGCCGCCCCGGCCGAGCCGTTATGCTTAGCCACTTTGCCCCCGAGGAATCCTCCGTGCGCCTGGCTCTTTTCGATCTCGACAACACCCTCCTGGCTGGGGACAGCGACCACGCCTGGGGCGAGTACCTGTGCAACAGCGGCCTGGTCGACGCCCAGGCCTACCGCGCGCGCAACGATGCCTTCTACCAGGACTACCTGGCGGGCACGCTGGACGTGCTGGCCTACCAGAACTTCTGCCAGGAACTGCTGGGACGCAGCGAGATGGCGCAGCTGGAACAATGGCACCAGGCGTTCATGCGCGAGTACGTCGAACCCATCGTCCTGGCCAAGGGCGAAGCGCTGCTGCGCAAGCACCACGACGCGGGCGACCAGGTGGTGATCATCACCGCCACCAACCGCTTCATCACCGGGCCGATCGCCGCGCGCCTGGGCGTCGACACCCTGCTGGCCACCGAATGCGAGATGGCCGACGGGCGCTACACCGGCCGTTCGACCGACGTGCCCTGCTTCCAGGAGGGCAAGGTCACGCGCCTGGAGCGCTGGCTGCGCGAGACCGGCCACAGCCTGGACGGCAGCTACTTCTATAGCGATTCGCGCAACGACCTGCCGCTGCTCGAGCGGGTCAGCCATCCGGTGGCGGTCGATCCGGACCCGGTGCTCAGGGAAATCGCCCAGTCGCGCGGCTGGGAAATCCTGACCCTGCGCGACTGACGGCTCAGCGCAGCTGGCGCAACGCGTCGAGCAGCAGCTCGCGCAGCCGATCGACGACATTGGCGCCAGCGCAGCGGGACGGATCGTAGGGGCCGACGTAGGGATTCTCGCGCCCCATCACGCAGCTCACCTCCTGGTTGCGCCAGCGTTCCCAGTCGCTCACCGGATACAGGCGGTTCCAGGCTTCGTAGGTGCGCCGGTCACGCGAGGACAGCCGCAGATCGTACTGGTCGGCCATGTACAGGTAGATGCGCGCCGCCGGCCCGCGCGCCTGCTCGGGCGGCATGGCGACCTTCTCGCCGAACGACACCACCATCGGGCAGGCGCCGTACTGGCTGGGTTTGGCGTCAATCATGCCCAGGGCGAAGTTGGAGCGGTCGCCGTTCACCTCGCCGATGCTCGGCACCAGGTTGTGCAGGTCGGCCTCGGCGGCGCTGAACACCGGGTCGCCCGCCGCGCAGCTCTTGCGGCCGCCCTCCTTCCAGCACTGGCGCTGTCGGCCGATCACCCAGGCGGGCACCACGTGCTCCCATTCGAGCTGCTGCGCGCGCACCGGCTGCTTGCGCGGGGTGTAGCCGCAGCTGGCCAGGTCCACCGTGCTGCCGCTGTAGCGGCAACCGCAGTAGAAGGTGACGGGCTGCTCGTCATAGATCGACCGGGCGATCTGCTTGGCCTCGTTGAAGGTGCGCGGCGGCTCCGGCTTCTCTGCGATGAACAGGACGGTGAGAACCGAGAGGCCGAGGCCAATCAGCGTGGTAAGGGTCGCACGGCGCATGGGGGAGCCTTCCAAAAAAGTGGCGCATGATAGCGCCCGCTCCGCTTGCTGCAACCTCGGCGGCCGCTCAGCGCCTGCCGACCAGCCAGAGCCCCGCCAGCACGGCGAACAGCAGCGCGCCGCCGCCATACAGCCAGGCGAAACCCGCCGCATGCCCCACAAGCAGGAAGGCCATTGCCGGGCCCAGGGCGGCCCCCAGGTCCTGGCCGATGGAATAGCGCGTCATCATCCGCGAGACGTCGCCGCGCCGGGCGAGATCGGCGGCCAGCGCATCGTTGAGCGTGGTGAGCGCGGTGCAGAGGAGCATCGCCAGCAGGCACAGCGGCAGCCAGACCGGCAGCGGCAGGCCGACCCCCAGCGAGGCGAAGACCACCGCCATGGCGCCCAGGGAGCCGACCAGCAGCGGAACGCGCCCGCGTGGCCCGTCGCTCCAGGCGCCGAGCCGCGCGCCGAGCCAGGTTTCCCAGCTCCAGCGCGCGGCCTGCAGCAGGCCGGCCAGCGCCGCCGCGCTGAGCAGCAACCCGAGAAGGTCGATCTCACTGCCGTAGTAGTGCTCGATCAGCGCGCTCAGGGTCGCGGCCAGCACGCCCTGCACCAGCAGCGCGATGCAGAATCCGCCCAGCTGGATGCGCCGCCAGGCCAGCGCCGACACCTGTCCCGGCGCCAGCGGCGCGTGGGCCGAAACCGCCGCCGGGCGATCCGGCAGGCGGAAGTACATCAGCAACAGCGGCACGCCGAGCAGCGATACCGCGGCGAATGCCAGCGCCAGCGCCTGCAGTCCGTAAACCGGGACGAGCAGGCCGCCGATCAGCATCCCGGCCAGACTGCCCAGTCGATACAGGCCGTTATACAGGCCCATCGCCCGCCCGCGCTGGTGGTCCGCGGCGCAATGCACCACCGCCGACAGGCCGCCGATGCGAAAGAACGACCAGCCGATGCCCCAGAGCGCGCGCAGCAGCAGCCAGGCCAGGAAGCTGCTGGCCAATGCATAGCCGAACATGGAGACGATCCCGATGACCACCGCCAGCACAAGCCCGGTGCGCACCGAGAAATGCCGGTAGAACAACCCGACCAGCGGGTTGAACGGCAGGCGGATCAGCCGGTTGATCGACAGCAGCACGCCCACCTGCCACAGCGCATCGAGCCCGGCCTCGCGCCAGTAGAGCGGCAGGGCGATATAGAGCATCGAATCGCCGGTCAGGCACAGCGCCGTGGCCAGCGCCACGGTGACTATCGAGGATGAGCCGTCCGGCTGCGCGGCCCGGGCCATCAGCCGGCGCGCCCCCAGAGGCGAGCCGCACGGGATGTCGCGCCGGCGCCGACCCTCGCGGCGCCGTGGGGCAAGCCGGGCATCACCCCAGGAACAGCCGGTAGGCCGGGTTGTCGCTTTCGTCCCAGTAGGGGTAGCCGATGGCGTCCAGCGCGGCCGGCACCAGGTGGCGCTCGTCGTCCGGCACCTGCAGGGCGGCCACCACGCGGCCATCGGCCGCGCCATGGTTGCGGTAGTGGAACAGGGTAATGTTCCAGCGCCCGCCGAGCTTGTCGAGGAAGTTGAACAGCGCACCCGGCCGCTCGGGAAACTCGAAACGCAGCACCATCTCCTCGCTGACCCGCGCCGCATGGCCACCGACCATATGGCGGATGTGCAGCTTGGCCAGCTCGTTGTCGGTCAGGTCCTGCACCGGGAAGCCCTGGCTGCGCAGCTTTTCCACCAGCGCCACGCGCGGATCGTTTTCCGGGTGCGTCTGCACGCCGACGAAGATGTGCGCTTCCTTGTCGGTGTGGTAGCGGTAGTTGAATTCGGTGATCTGGCGCTTGCCGATGGCCTCGCAGAACGCCTTGAAGCTGCCCGGCTGCTCCGGAATGGTCACCGCGATGATCGCCTCGCGCCGCTCGCCCAGCTCGGCGCGCTCGGCCACATGGCGCAGGCGGTCGAAATTGACGTTGGCGCCCGAGTCGATGCCCACCAGCACCTGGCCGCTCACCCCGTCGCGCTCGACGTACTTCTTCATGCCGGCCACCGCCAGGGCTCCCGCCGGCTCGGTGATCGAGCGGGTGTCGTCGTAGATGTCCTTGATCGCCGCGCAGATTTCGTCGGTGCTGACGGTGATCACCTCGTCGACGTGATCCTTGCAGATGTCGAAGGTGTGCTGGCCGATCTGCGCCACCGCGACGCCATCGGCGAACAGCCCGACCTGCGGCAACACCACGCGCTCGCCGGCGGCCAGCGCCTGCTGCAGGCAGTTGGAGTCGTCCGGTTCGACGCCGATCACGCGGGTCTGCGGATAGAGGTATTTGACGTAGGCGGCGATCCCGGCGATCAGCCCGCCCCCGCCCACCGGGACGAACACCGCGTGCAGCGGGCCCTGGTGCTGGCGCAGGATCTCCATCGCCACGGTGCCCTGCCCGGCGATCACGTAGGGGTCGTCGTAGGGATGGATGTAGACGTAGCCCTTTTCCTCGACCAGCTTGAGCGAATAGGCCAGCGCCTCGGGGAAGGCATCGCCGTGCAGCACGACCTCGCCGCCGCGGGCCCGCACGCCCTGTACCTTCAGCTCCGGCGTGGTACGCGGCATGACGATGGTGGCCTTGATCCCCAGCTCCCTCGCGGCCAGTGCCAGGCCCTGGGCGTGGTTGCCCGCCGAGGCGGTGACCACGCCGCGGACGCGCTCCTCGGGCGCAAGCTGGGCAAGCCTGTTGTAGGCGCCGCGAATCTTGAAGGAAAACACCGGCTGCAGGTCTTCGCGCTTGAGCAGCACCTGGTTGCCAAGCCGCTCGGAAAGCTGGCGGGCCGGTTGCAGGGGCGTTTCCACCGCGACGTCGTAGACGCGCGAGGTGAGGATCATCTTGACGTAGTGTTCGAGCATCGGGGCTTTCTTGGCGGCGTTTCGAGGGTCATCGAGTCTACTCCAGCGGCCGAGGCCGCGACCACAGCGAATCGGCCGTCGTCCGTCCCGCCGTGCAGACCGGCCACCGGCGCAAGGCTATAATCGCCCATTCGCCTTCATCCCCCGTGGAACCGCCATGAATCAGGACCAGCTCAAACAGGCCGTCGCCCAGGCCGCCATCGACCACATCCGCCCCTCGCTCACCGACAAGAGCATCATCGGCGTCGGCACCGGCTCGACCGCCAACTACTTCATCGACCTGCTGGCCCAGCACAAGGGGTTCTTCGACGGCGCCGTGGCGAGCTCCGAAGGCACCGCCGAACGCCTGAAGAAGCACGGCATCCCGGTCTATGACCTGAATTCGGTGTCGGACCTGGAGTTCTACGTCGACGGCGCCGACGAGGCGAACGACCATCTCGAACTGATCAAGGGCGGCGGCGCGGCGCTCACTCGCGAGAAGATCGTCGCGGCCGTGGCGCGCACCTTCATCTGCATCGCCGACGGCTCCAAGCGCGTCGAGCGCCTGGGTGCCTTCCCCCTGCCGGTGGAAGTCATCCCCATGGCCCGCAGCCACGTGGCGCGCGAGCTGGTGAAACTGGGCGGCGACCCGGTCTACCGCGAAGGCGTGGTGACCGACAACGGCAACGTGATCCTGGACGTTCACAACCTGATGATCGGCTTCGCCCCCGAGCTCGAACAGAAGATCAACAACATCGTCGGCGTGGTCACCAACGGCCTGTTCGCCAACCGCCCGGCCGACCTGCTGCTGCTCGGCACCAGCCAGGGCATCCAGACCCTCACCCGCTGAGCGAACCGCCGCACGCGCATAAAAAGGCGGCCTCGTGATACGAGGCCGCCCTGCAGGCGAAGCCCATCGTGGCGAGCCGGTCAGTTCGCCTGGGCAGTTTTGCTGAAGGTGTAGAAGAGGTTCGGTTCGCTGACGATGTACACCGTGCCGTCGGGGCCCATGGTCATGCCTTCGGCCTGGGGCACGGTGTCATCGAGCCCATGGTCGCCGCCACGCAGCGAAAGCCGGCTGATAGGCCGACCATCCCGATCGAGTTCCACCACCATCCGGGATTCGTCCGAGAGCACCAGCATGTGGTCGTACTTCTCGTTGTAATGCAAGCTGGAGAGGTCACGCACGAACAATCGCGCATCACGCTCGGCGTCTTCGCTGACCTTCACATCCATCACCTCGCCGGCACCGGTCTGCGGAAAGCCCTGGATCTCGTAGATTCGCACCGGATCACGCTCCTTGGCGACGAACAGGCGCTGCCCCTTGCGATCGTACGCAAGGCCCTCGAAACCCTTGTTGCCGTTACGGTCGATGGCCAGCGCCAGCTGCTGTCCACCGGCGGCATCGACCACCTGGGTGTCGTCGTCGACCCGGACCATCAGCAGGCGCTGCGTGCGCTCGTCGCTGATCACGTAGAGCCCGGACTCCACGTATTCGATCGCCTCGGGATCGCCGAATCCCTCCAGGGGAATGTCGCGCAGCACCTCCCCGTCGAGGCTCAGCTCCAACCAGCGGGGATTGGCGTTGGTCACGGCCACGAGGGTGTTGCGGTCCGGGTTGAAGGTCAGCGCCGAAAGGTCGTCGTCGATACCCTCGATGGCCTTGCCCTGAATCACGACCTGATAATCACGCAACCATACCGAGCGGTCTTTCCACTGGGCGGCGTGCTGCCATTGACGGAATTCGAACCAGCTCTGCTCGAAGAAGCGGTAATGCTGACCGGCGGCGACCACCAGCAGGAGGGCTGCAGCGACAAGAATCAGAAGAACGTTACGGCGACGCGGCATTGTCGGAGACTCGTTGAAGGGGCCGCATTATTAACACAACGAGACTGAATCGAAACTGAATGCTGAACCCTGCGCCAAAGCGCGGGAAACCGGACGGGCCGAACGAGGCCCGGCGGGCGGCGCGACCGAGCGCGCCGCCGCGGGTATCGGGACGCTTAGAGCACCCGGCTCTCGAAACGCGACAGACCCACGAGCTCCAGCACCAGGCTGTCGCCCTGCTTGAGCGGGCCGACGCCGGCCGGGGTGCCGGTGAGGACCACGTCGCCCGGTTGCAGGCTGAAGTTGGCGCTGATGTGCTGCAGCAGCGGCAGGATCGCGTTGACCATGTCGCGGCTGGTGCCGTCCTGGCGGACTTCGCCGTTGATGGTCAGGCGGATGCCGATGTCGGTCAGCGACTCCACCGCATCGCCCGGCACGAAGGGCGCCAGCACGCAGGCGCCGTCGAAGCTCTTGGCCAGCTCCCACGGATGGCCCTTCTCTTTCAGCCGCGACTGCACGTCGCGCAGGGTCAGGTCCAACGCCGGGGCGAAACCGGAGATGGCGTCGCGGACTTCTTCTTCATTGGACCGACGCGACAGGGGCTTGCCGATCAGCACCGCGATCTCGGCCTCGAAGTGCACTTCGCCGCGGTCGTCGGGGATGCTGAAGCCGCCTTCGAGCGGCACGGTGCAGCTGCCCGGCTTGATGAACAGCAGGGGTTCGGTCGGCACCGGGTTGTTCAGCTCCTTGGCGTGGTCGGCGTAGTTACGGCCGATGCAGACGATCTTGCCCAGGGGGAAGTGGATGGGTGTGCCGTCGATGTATTGGTGTTTGTAGGTCACAAGGGCAACTCCGGAGGTGAAGAGGCAACGACGGTGGCCGGCGCATCGTTCGGCGCGGCCACCGTGCAGGGTCAGGCGAAGATCTTGCCGGGGTTCATGATCCCGTTCGGATCGAACACCGCCTTGATCGCTTTCATGTAGTCGATCTCGGCCTGCGAGCGACTATATGCCAGGTAATCGCGCTTGGTCATGCCCACGCCGTGCTCGGCGGAAATCGACCCGTTGTAGCGCTCGACGGTCTCGAACACCCACTTGTTCACCGTCGCGCACTTCTCGAAGAACTCCTCCTTCGACAGCGCCTGCGGCTTGAGGATGTTCAGGTGCAGGTTGCCGTCGCCGATGTGGCCGTACCAGAGCACTTCGAAATCGGGGTAGTTCTGGCTGACGATCGCGTCGATGTCGGCGAGGAAGGCCGGGACTTTCGAGACGGTGACCGAAATGTCGTTCTTGTACGGGATGAAATGCGAGATGGTTTCGGAGATGTACTCGCGCAGTTTCCAGAGGTTCTGCAGCTGCTGCTCGCTCTGGCTCATCACGCCATCGACCACCCAGCCTTCGTTGACGCAGCGCTCGAAGGTGGCCAGCGCCTGGTCGGCACGCTCGTCGGTGGTGGCTTCGAACTCCAGCAGCGCATAGAACGGCGCGCGGGTATCGAAGGGCGCAGGCACGTCGCCGCGGGCGAGGATCTTGTCCAGGCACCTGTCGGAGAAGAACTCGAAGGCAGTCAGGTCGAGCTTGTCCTGGAAGGCGTGCAGCACCGGCATGATGGAGTCGAAGTCCGGCGTGCCCAGCACCATGGCGGTGAGGTTGGTCGGCTGGCGCTCCAGGCGCATGGTGGCCTCGACGACGAAGCCCAGGGTGCCCTCGGCGCCGATGAACAGCTGGCGCAGGTCATAGCCGGTGGCGTTCTTGATCAGGTCCTTGTTCAGCTCCAGCAGGTCGCCCTTGCCGGTGACGACCTTCAGGCCCGCCACCCAGTTGCGGGTCATGCCGTAGCGGATCACCTTGATCCCGCCCGCATTGGTGCCGATGTTGCCGCCGATCTGGCTGGAACCGGCCGAGGCGAAATCGACCGGGTAGTACAGCCCCTTCTCTTCGGCGAAGTTCTGCAGCTGCGCGGTGACCACGCCCGGCTGGCAGACCACGGTGCGATCGGTCGCGTTGAACTCGACGATCTGGTTCATGTAGTCGAAAGACACCACCACCTCGCCGTTCGGCGCCACCGCCGCTGCCGACAGGCCGGTGCGCCCGCCCGAAGGCACCAGCGCGACCTTGCGCTCGTTGGCCCAGCGCACGATGGCCTGAACCTGCTCGACGCTCTTGGGGAACACGATCGCCGAGGGCGCTGGCGCGTATTGCTTGGTCCAATCCTTGCCGTACGTAGCCAGCGAATCGGCGTCGGTGAGCACTTTGCCGGGCTCGACCAGGGTTTTCAGCTCATCGATCAGGACAGGGTCGGTCATGACGGAAACTCTCATACGATTCATGGTCACCCTGAGTACGCTTCACCTCAGGGGTGGGGGTCTTTCGCGGGGTCCGTATGCTAGCATACGCCCCCTTTGCAACGTGCCTCGAACGGCCTGCAGAGCCGTCATCGCGCCGGCTCCGGCTCAGCCCCGCGGCCCACTCGCCCCTCTCCCTCCGGCCTAAGGTTTTATGCAGATGAGCAAGACCTCCCTCGACAAGAGCAAGATCAGATTCCTTCTTCTCGAAGGCGTGCACCAGTCCGCCGTGGACACCATCAAGGCCGCCGGCTACACGAACATCGAATACCTCACCAGCTCGATTCCCGATGCGGTCCTGAAGGAAAAGATCGCCGACGCGCACTTCATCGGCATCCGTTCGCGTACCCAGCTCACCGAGGAAGTGTTCGACGCGGCCAAGAAGCTGATCGCCGTGGGCTGCTTCTGCATCGGCACCAACCAGGTCGACCTCGAGGCCGCCCGCGAGCGCGGCATCGCGGTGTTCAACGCCCCTTACTCCAACACCCGCTCGGTCGCCGAACTGGTGCTGGCCGAAGCCATCCTGCTGCTGCGCGGCATTCCGGAAAAGAACGCCTCCTGCCACCGCGGAGGCTGGATCAAGAGCGCGGCCAACTCCTTCGAAATCCGTGGCAAGAAGCTCGGCATCATCGGCTACGGCTCGATCGGCACGCAGCTCTCGGTGCTGGCCGAGGGCCTGGGCATGCAGGTCTACTTCTACGACGTGGTCACCAAGCTGCCGCTGGGCAACGCCCAGCAGATCGGCTCGCTGCACGAACTGCTCGGCATGGCCGACATCGTGACCCTGCACGTGCCGGAAACGCCCGCCACCCAGATGATGATCGGCGAGAGCGAAATCCGCGCGATGAAGAAGGGCGGCATCCTGATCAACGCCGCCCGCGGCACCGTGGTCGACCTCGAGGCGCTGGCCGCCGCGATCAGGGACAAGCACCTGATCGGCGCCGCCATCGACGTGTTCCCGGTCGAGCCGCGCTCCAACGACGACGTGTTCGAAAGCCCGCTGCGTGGCCTGGACAACGTGATCCTCACCCCGCACATCGGTGGTTCCACCGCCGAGGCGCAGGCCAACATCGGCCTGGAAGTGGCGGAAAAGCTGGTCAAGTACAGCGACAACGGCACCTCCGTGTCCTCGGTCAACTTCCCGGAAGTGGCGCTGCCGTCGCACCCGGGCAAGCACCGCCTGCTGCACATTCACGAGAACGTGCCGGGCGTGATGAGCGAGATCAACAAGGTGTTCGCCGACAACGGCATCAACATCTGCGGTCAGTTCCTGCAGACCAACGAGCGGGTCGGTTACGTGGTCATCGACGTCGATGCCGAGTACTCGGACCTGGCGCTGGAGAAGCTGCAGAAGGTCACCGGCACCATTCGCAGCCGCGTGCTGTTCTAAGCACACCGGCTGGACAACAAAGGGAGGCCCTCGGGCCTCCCTTTTTCGTTCCGCTCCCGGACGCCTCAGGTACCCGTCGCACTGCCGCCGGGCGCCGCCGCACCGCTGCCCGACCCCGACGGATTGCCGTCGCGCGGCTCGGGCAGCGGCTCGACCTTCCGCTCCGGGCTCGGCTCGCCGATCCGTTCGCGCTCCTCGCGCGGCGGTGCCGAGCCGCCCTCCTGCTTGCGCTCGATGACCTCCTGGCGCGGCTCGGTGGTATCCAGCGGGCCGGAACGGGCTTTGCCCGGCTGGGTCGCGCCGGTATTGGCGAGCGCCACGGCACTGGCCAGCAGGGTGATCGAGGCGATCCACAGTCGCAGCGCTTGCATGACCGGCTCCTGTATCAGGCGGATGTTATCCGTTCGGCAACACCCGTCCGGGTTGGTTTCCGCGACTACAGATCCCAGCTCAGCGCCACCCCGACGCCCTGCTCGTAGTCATCGTTGCCGCGGTAGTCGTAGTTGATCCTCAGCGACAGGTTGTCGGCCAGGGCATGGGCGAGCCCGAGACCGAAGCGCGTCTGCCCGCTCGGCGGCGCATAGCCCGCCAGGGTGAAGCGGTTGCCCGGCACGCTGGTCAGGCCCATGCGCAGGTCACGAGCATCGTCCTTGCGCTCGGACTCGCGCGCCACTTCACCGGTCAGGCGGGTGGCATCGCCGATCCGGTAATCGAGAAACAGCCCGGCCGACAGTCGTAGCGAACGCTCGACCTGATCGTCGAAGGCGATGGCCGTCGAGCGGCCGCTCTTCTCGGCATAACCGTCAACCTCGACACGCTGATAGTCGACCCCGACGAAGGGGCCCGCGGCCAGGCGCTCGTCCGGCTGGAACAGGTTGAAGCCGGTCCGGGCCGCCGCGCCCCAGATCCAGCCCTCGGTATCGCCCTTCTCGCTGCGCTGGGCGATGCCGAGGGCGAAGGTGCGCTTGAGGTCATCGTATTCCAGCCGCCCGGCGGACAGGCTGATCTGGGCGAACAGGCGTTCGCGCTCGTAGCGGGCGAAGCCGGTTGCCAGCAGGCTGCGCATGTCGTAGCGCGAATCGTCGCTGCCGAGCTCCAGACGGTTGTCGCCGAGCCCGAGGCTGATGCCGGCCAGCCAGTGTTCGGTGATGCGATTGCTGGCGGTGATGTCCAGCGTCAGGCTGCGCCCGTCGCCGCTTGGGTTGGCGCCACCGGCGTCGAAGTTGGGCCGACGATAGCCGCCCTGTACCGACATCGACCAGCCGCCTACCGGCTGCCAGTCGCCCCGGCGCAGCGCCAGTTCGTTGTCCAGCTGGCGCAGGTGGCCGCGCAGCGAGGAGAACCCCATTTCCGGCAGCAGGCTCACTTCCCAGGGCGCCGACAGCAGCGCGTAGAGGTAATCGGCCGAGAGGTCCTGCACCGCGGCGGTAGGGTGGACGCCGTCGTTGAACATCAGCCGGCTCGGGTCGGGCGCGGTGCCGCCAACGCCATAGACGGGATGCTCGAGGCAGTTGTCGGCGACGAAACAGTAGTCGGTCTGCACAACCGTGGGGTCGAACCCGAACGTGGCCAGATCGCCCCGCACCTCGCCGAGCAGCGCGTTGAAATTCAAGCGGATCACATTGCCGCCCAGGGCGGCGAGCTGCTCGTCGAGCGCGGCGTTGAACCATTCGGTGCGTGCGGTCCACAGCGGCCGTGCGCCACTGGCAAAGCCCAGAGGCGTGGCGCCGACGTCCGGCAGGTCGGACACCATGATGTAACGCGCGCCCGCCGCCTGCAGCGCGGCCACCCCTGCGACCAGGTCGCCGGCGACCAGCGCGGCACTCGCCGGGTCGACGTTGCGGTCTTGGAAGATGTCGTTTCCGCCGCCGTTCACGTAGAACAGCGTGTCGGGATCGACACGTGGCATGTCCACCAGATAGCCATTGCGCGAACGGCTCAGCGGGCCGGCCGAGACCACCGAGCCGCCCGCGTCAACGATGGAGGCCAGGATCTGATCGGTGCGGTAGCCACCGACGGCATAGTTGGTGCCATCGGGGTTGCCGGTCAGCAGCGCCGGCAGCAGCGGCGTGGAGGGCAATGCCGAAAGGCCGAGCCGCGAGGCCAGCAGCTGGGTGCTGACCTGATCGTAGTATTCGCCGTTGCCAGCCTCGTAGGTCGGCCCGGTACGGTTGGTGAAACGCAGGCCGCCGAGCGGGTTGCCGCCCAGCAGCGGCCCGCCGACATCGGGAAACTGCCCGCTGTCGCTGAGCGAATCGCCGAAGATCACGAATTGGGAATAAGGGCTGGCCTGGGTCAGTGCGGGGCTGGCCGCCATGATGAGGGCGGCAGCCAGGGGTTTGAAAAAACCTCGCATGCAATACGCTCCATTATTGTTATTCGATGCGTCATCCAGCAGGCGCGCCGCAACTGCAGCCCCACCGGGGCAACGCGCCGCACACCCGGCGGGGTGTGCTTTCAAACTAGCTCATGAATGGGAAGTACAGGGCCCATCGTCGGCAAGAAAGCGGCGATCCGGCCTGCCTGTATCAGGAAGGCAAAAGAAAGCCCCGGCCGAAGCCGGGGCTCGAGGGCGTTACGCCACTCAGTTGCTGGTGCCGGTGCCCGTTCCGGTCCCGGTTCCAGTACCGCCCATGCCGGTTCCGGTACCCGTTTCGGTTCCCATGGTGCCGGTGCCGGTTCCAACGCCCGAGCCGGTGCCCGGTGCGCCGGTCTGGGTGCCGTCGACACCGCCGGTCCCGGCGGGCCCGGTTCCGGTGGCGCTGCCCGCGCCGGTCTGGGTTCCGGCAGCGCCGGTGCCGGTGGTGCTGCCGTGTTCCATCGAGTCGTGACTACCGCTACCGGCGCCGCCGGCAAAGGCGGCGGTGGACATCAGGCCGGCAAACGTCAGGGCGGCGATCTTGGTCATTTTCATGGTCGTTCTCCGTCAAGTGGATGCCCTAATTCCGGCAGCCGCCCGCGCAAAGGGTTTCACCCCTCAGCTTTGCAAAACGTGTCGATTCGGCCCAACCCACGGGCCAGAGCGGCCGGCCCGATGGCCACCGGTCGGGTCAGGCTTCGGCCGTGCGCTGCGGGCGGTCGCCGAGCAGATCCTCGACGTAGAACCGCCGGATCATCACCATGCCCACCGCCGCCAGCGGCGTCGCCAGCAGCAGCCCGAGGGTGCCGGCCAGCAGCCCGAACAACAGCTGCATGCCGATGGTGATCGCCGGCGGCACCGACACGATGCGCTTCTGCAGCCAGGGCGTCAGGCCGTAGCTTTCGATGGCCTGCACCAGCAGGTAGAGGCCCACCACCCAGAGCACGGTATCCATCCCTTCGAGCGACGCCAGCAGCAGCGCCGGGACCACCGCCAGCACCGGCCCGACGTTGGGGATGAACGACAGCAGGCCGGCGATCAACCCCAGCACCAGCGCCAGCTCGATGCCGAGCAGCCACAGGCCGAGGGTGGTCAGCACGCCGATCAGGAGCATCTCGAACAGCTTGGCGATCAGCCAGGACTGCAGGGTCGAACCGGTTTCCCTGAGCACTTTCCCTGCCCGCGGCCGATAGCCCGGCGGAACGAGCATCAGCAAGCCGTTGAAATACACGCCAGGGGTCAGGCTCAGGCAGATGCCGAGCACCAGGGCGATACCGAAGCCGGCCAGCGCCCCCAGGGTGGACGACATGACCTGCGCCACCGTGCCGAACACCCCGCCGCCTCCGCCCGAGACGGCCGCCTCGATCTGCTCGCGGCGCTCCATCAGCCAGCGGTAGCTGGGCGAATCCTCGGCACGCGTCTGCAGCCGCTCGATCGCCTGGGGCAACGAGTCGGACAGCGCATCGAACTGCTCGGCGATGCTCGGCGCGATCAGCACGCCGGCGAGTGCGGTCAGCCCCAGCAGCGCCACGAAGAAGGTCGCCAGGGCCGCCTTGCGCGGCATGCCGGTCTTGTCGCGAATCCAGCAGCTGATGCCATGGAACATCACCCCGAACAGCACGGCGGCGAACAGCATCAAGAGAAAATCGAAGGCCAGCCAGCCGACGATGCAGAGCACCACCACCAGTGCCAGGACGCACGCCTGAATGAGGGTTCGGGTCGCTACCGCCTTGCCTTCGTGTCGCTGCCCCTCGGGCGCCGCCATGCCGTTCTCCTCTGCCTGGCGAGCGAGCCCAGGGGCGCTCGCCGATTACGGGTGTGAAGTTACGACCGGGCGGGGTATCGGAAATTCAGGCGAGCCGGGCTCAACGCAGCAACGCCCAGAGCGAGGCGCCGACGCCGGTGATGCTTTCACCGGCCACCAGGCCCGCCGCCGCGGCGATCACGAAGCGCTCGGCGAGGCTGCGCCAGCGTGACGCCACCAGCCAGGCCAGCACGGCGCCGAAGGTCATCATCAGCGAGATCGAGGCCGGGATGATGAACGCCAGCCCGAGCGCCGCGGAGCTGGGCAGCCAGCGCAGACGATCCGCCGGCAGCAGCGCCTCGAGCGCACCGAGGGCGATGCCGCACAGGGCCCCGGCGAGCATCGCCCAGCGGATGTCCATCGCCAGCGCGCCGAGCCCTCCGGTCAGCGCCTCGGCCACGGCACGCCAGGTCGCCACCGCGGGCGCAGGCCATTCGTTGGTCACCAGCATCCCTTGCGGATCGGGAATCAGCGCCTTGTACACCAGCACGCCCACCAGGCTGCCCATGAGGATGCCCAGGCACTGGGCGATCACCTGGCGCGACGGCGACGCACCGATCACATGGCCGACCTTGAAGTCGTTGAGCAGGTCGGTGCACTGGCCCGCCGCGCCGCCGGCGGTGTTGGCGCTCATCAGGTTGATCGCCACCTGCCCTGGCGCCATCACCCCGAAGCTCAGCTGCGAGAGCTGGCCGATGGCACCGATCGGCGGAATCCCGGTCGCCCCGACCACCCGGGCGGCGACCATCGCCAGCAGCACGGCCAGAGGAATCGACAGCGCCGCCATCACCGGATTGATGTCGAACAGTCGGGTCTGCAACACCACCACCAGCACGGCGGCGCTGAGCAGGCCCAGCGCCGGCAGCCCGGCCGGACGCCGCCAGGCGCCGCGCCGCGACCGCTCGCGGCGCTCGCGCAGCAGGCGCAGCCCGAGCGAGGTGAGGGTGGCGCAGACCATCAGGCTCACCCCCGGCCAGAGCAGCCATTCGATCAGGACGGCGAATTGCGGCCCCTCGGCACCGGCCGGCAGGCCGACCGCGCCCAGGCCGAGCAGCGCGGGAGCGATCACCCCCCAGGCCAGCACGGCACCGAACAGCAGCGAGAGGCCGACCCGCAGGCCGATGATGCCGCCGAACCCAACCAGCAACAGCGACGGTTCCAGGGTGAAGGTCAGGCGTTCGAGCGCCGCGTTCGGCGCCCAGCGCGGCAGGCTCAGCACGAACACATCGATGGCCTTGAGCAGACCGGCCAGCAGCGCCGCGCCGCCGAGCACCGCCAGCCGCCGCAGCGCCTCGCGGCCGTGGCTGTAGATCTGCTGCATGGTTTCCAGCGTGGCCATGCCTTCGGGAAAGCGCAGCCCCGAGTCGACCACCAGCGAGCGGCGCAAGTACCAGGCGACCCAGATGCCGAGAAAGCTCACCGAGAACACCCAGGCGATCAGCGGCAGCGTGTCGAGCTGCTGGCCGGTGAGCAGCGTGTAGGCCGGGATCGGCGCCACCAGCCCGCCGGAAATGATCGAAGCGGCCGACGAGGCGGTGGTCTGGGTGATGTTGCTCTCGCGCAGCGCCCATTTCGGTCGGCCCAAGGCGCCGGCCAGCAACTGCCAGAACGCGAAGCCGACCAGCAGGGCGATGATCGACATGTTGAACGACCAGCCGATCTTGAGTCCCGAATAGATGTTCGACGGGGTCAGCAGCGCGCCGAGCAGCAGCCCGGTGGCCAGGGCGCGAACGGTCAGTTCACGGGACTCGCTCATATGCATTCCAATCAACTTGGTCCGGTGAACCCTAGCCCACAAAACGTGCGCCAAATAGTCGACATGACAGGCAACGGTGGCGTTTAGCCATTGAAGCCATTGAGGAAATTACCTTTCGTCGGCTCGCCAGAACTCGACCTAGAGCCAGTTCCCAAGCCGCCTAAGATGTCTGAACTTAGGCGTAATCTGTTTGTCGCTTATGAACTCTAATAATTCAGCCAGCATGTCTGGTAAAGGCGCCAAGCCATGGATGCTCCCGTAAAAACCGCTTCGATTCCGACCTCGACCGTGACCCTGGTAACCAGCAACGAGCTGCTGGGCCTGTTCTTTCGCCACTTTCTCGGCGAGCACAGCCAGGTGCAGTTGTGCGTCGCCGCGTTCGGCGGCAAATGCCAGCGCACGGATCTCTGGCTGCTCGACGCCGGACAATGCGAACCCCAGGCGCTTGGCGAGTTCATCGAACAGCACGATGACGGCGCGCCCTTCGCCCTGGTCAACATCACCCCCGCGCAGGCCGAGTGGCTGGTGGACCGGCACCCCACCATCCGCGGGGTGTTCTACAGCCAGGCCACCCGCGAGCAGCTGCTGAGCGGCATCATGGCGCTGATCGAAGGCGGCGACTGGCTGCCCCGCGCACTCATGGAGCGCATGCTCGCCGAGCTGCGCCGCGCCCGGCAGCAGGCCGAAAGCAAGACCGAACTGACCCTGCGCGAGCGCGAGATCCTGAGCCTGGCCGGCAAGGGCCTGTCCAACGCCGAGATCGCCGCGCAACTGTGCCTGAGCCCGCACACCATCAAGAGTCACATCCACAACCTGTTGCGCAAGCTCGGCGCCAGCAATCGCGCCGAGGCGGCCTTCCTGCTGCGCGATCGCCTGGACTGGAGCGAGTCGTGTCGCGCCTGATTCGCGCCGGCCTGCTCCTGCTGGCGCTGGCGGCGCCGTCCGCCGGCGCGCAGGAAGAGGAAGCCGAGGTGTATGGCCTGGTGGTCGACAACACCATCACCCGCTTCGGCCACGACTTCCACCGCTACTTGAGCGCCCGCCTGCAGGACACCAGCCCGATGGACTTCGACCTGGTGGTTCGCGAGCGTCCTTCGGCCCGCTGGGGCAGCCTGGTGTGGGTCGAACACAACCGGAACATTCTCTATCGACGCTTCCTGCAACCCAACGTGGCGCAGATCGAGGAGATCGCCACCCAGGCCGCCGACCTGGTGCTCGAGGAAATCAACCGCGCAAAACTGCAAAGCCTGCTGCAAGACACCTTCGACATGGAAAGGGATGAACTATGAGCACCCATCGCACCCTCCTGCCGGCCTGCCTGATGGCGCTCGGCGCCCTGGCCTTCGAGGCCACCGCCACCGAGCTGGTATACACGCCGGTGAACCCGTCGTTCGGCGGCAACCCCCTCAACGGCGCCTATCTGCTCGGTAACGCGCAGTCCCAGGACGACAACAAGAACCCCGACGCCCTGTCGCGCTCGGCGACCACCACCTCGGCGCTGAGCCGCTTCACCAGCCAGCTGGAGTCGCGCCTGCTCTCCCAGCTGCTCACCGACGTCAGCGACGGCAAGGGCGGCGGCAGCCTCACCACCAACGACTTCATCGTCAACATCGTCGATCTGGACGGCATGCTCACGGTGCAGATCACCGACCGGCTGACCGGCGAAATGTCGGAAATCATCATCAACGGCGTCGCCCCATAACCCGCGCAGAAGGCGTTCGAGCAAAATGAACAGGACGATCACTGCAGCGTTACTCGTGACGCTGCTCGGCGGGTGCGCGCTGCGCGAACCGATGCCGGCCGACCAGGGCGAGACCCCGACCCTCACACCCCGAACCTCGACCTACGAGGACCTGCTGCAACTGCCGCGACCGAGCGGCCGGCTGGTCGCGGCGGTCTATGGCTTCCGCGACCAGAGCGGGCAATACAAGCCGGGACCGGCGAGCTCCTTTTCCACCGCGGTGACCCAGGGCGCGGCGAGCATGCTGGTCGATGCCATGCAGGCCAGCGGCTGGTTCATCGTGCTCGAGCGCGAGGGCCTGCAGAACGTGCTGACCGAGCGCAAGATCATTCGCGCCTCGCAGAACAAGCCGAACATCCCGGAAAACATCCAGGCCGATCTCCCCTCGCTGCAGGCGGCCAACATCATTCTCGAAGGCAACATCGTCGGCTACGACACCAACGTGCGCACCGGTGGCCTGGGCGCCCGCTACCTGGGCGTCGGCGCCTCGCAGGAATACCGGGTGGACCAGGTCACGGTGAACCTGCGCGCGGTGGACGTGCGCAGCAGCCAGGTGCTGGCCAACGTGATGACGTCCAAGACCATCTACTCGATCGCCCGCTCGGCCAGCGTGTTCAAGTTCATCGAGTACAGGGAACTGCTCGAAGCCGAGGCCGGCTACACCACCAACGAACCGGCGCAGCTGTGCGTGCTGTCGGCCATCGAAGCCGCCGTGGCGCACCTGGTGGCCCAGGGCATCGAGCGCAACCTCTGGCGCGTCGCCGACGGCCAGGTACTGGAGAACACCTCGCTGAGCAAATACCTGAGCAGCTCGCTGGTCCAGGCGTCGCCGAGGAATTAATCCCGGCACGCCCGCCAGCCCGCCCGCTTTACACCGTGTGGCGGATGCGCCCCGACGCCGCGTCGGCCACAATCAACACCTTGCGTTTCGAGGGACCATGCGATGAACAGTCTCTGGATCAGAGCCGGCCTGCTCGGCGCCGCACTGCTGTCGAGTTCGACGCTGCTGGCCTCCGACGACCTGGTCGACAATGGCGATCTCTTCGGCAGCAGCAGCTTCACCGTCGGCAGCAGCATCCCGGGCCTCGGTACGCCTCCGCCCGACGGGCAGAGCGCCCTGGTGCAGCAGCAGGGCACGCAGAACGTCGCCACCCTGGAGCAGAGCGGCCAGGGCCTGCTGGGCGACATCGTCCAGCAGGGCAGCGACCAGGAAGCCTACATTCTTCAGCAGGGCACCAACTCGGTGGCCAGCATCCTGCAGTCCGGCTACGGCAACGCCGCCAGCATCAACCAGACGGGCGACGGCAACGAGGCCGCGATCGTCCAGCACGGTGCCTACAACAATGCGGGCATCAACCAGTACGGCGATGGCCTGCAGAGTTCGGTCATCCAGTTCGGCGACGGCCAGACCATCCAGATCAACCAATACCGCTGAGCCTGCCCGCCCGCGGTCTCGCCAGACCGGCGAGACCGGCGCGGCCCCGGCGGTCATGCCGCGGTAACGGCCAGCCGTCACCCTGACGCAGGCCCAACCCGACCATCGAGGACATCGCCATGAGCACCGTCATTTTCGTCAGCGGCGCACCAGCGCGGCTCCCTGGGGCCGGGCGGTGCGGATGTTGAGCATGGCCCTGGGCGGCTGGCTGATCGCCGCGGCGCCCGGCGGGGTCGAGGTGCAGCTGCAGCTCGAGCCGGTCGAACAGGAGCGGGTGGAACTGGCGCTGTGCCTGCGCGGCAGCGGCCAGCGGGTCGACTATCGGCTGACCGTGAGGGCCAGGGGTCTGGCCGGTACCAGCCAGACCAGCCAGGGCGGCCAGCTGACCCTGTCGGACCAGCCCCAGTGTCCGCTGCGCAACCGGCTCGGCATCAGCCCCGGCGCGCATCTGGACGCGGAGCTGCAGTGGTCGGTCGATGGCGTCGAACAGCCGCCGCTGCAGCGCTCCTACCCCGACCAGCACGACGCCTAGC